>CAZQQI010000007.1:0-90686 GCA_964595465.1 uncultured Planctomycetales bacterium
TAATGTTCAGAGATTATCCGGCACTGTTGACGGGTATGACGTCTTGCTTTAAAATATAAAAAAACGTTAAAAGAGGAGGGGGATATGGTGGTCAATCTTTTCGGTCTGCTCATTTTGATCCTGGATATTGCGGCCATTGTGGACTGCGTGCAGAGTTCTAAATCGGGTGAGAAAAAAGCATTGTGGATCGTATTGATCCTTCTTCTGCCCCTGGTCGGGCTGATCTTGTATTATCTTATGGGGCGCAAATCGGAATAACAAATATTTGGATGGTATTTAAAGGCGCGGTTCCCGATGAGGGACCGCGCTTTTTTTATCCGCCGGCATGGAAAACCATAAGATTGCCTGGTGGATGTCATATGACGCTGTGTAGACAAAAGAGGTTTGCGTGGCTAGAATAATGAAAAACCGAAAGGAGTGAGTCGATGCATCTTAGCGAGTATCAGAAACAGAGCCTCAAGACCTGGGGAGGGGATCAGCGTCTGATCCGGTCATTTTTGGGTGTGGCCGGTGAAGGCGGAGAGATGAGCGAATGCATCAAAAAATATCTGCGCGGAGACTTCGATCTTGAAGAGGTCAAGCGGCGGGCCTTCAAGGAGATCGGGGATACGCTGTATTATTTGGCGATTTGCGCGCACGAACTTGGTCTGGACCTGGATGACATTGCTCAGCATAACATCGAGAAATTGACCAAGCGTATGGCCGACGGCAAGATCCAGGGGGATGGGGATGAGCGGTGAACGGCAAATAGCGGATAGTTTATGACTGAAGACAGAACATCCAGAGAAGAGTTGCGTAAGTGAACTGGTCCTTGATGCGACAAAAAAACGAATCAGCCCAGAAAACAGCAGAAATTACTTAGCTTTTCTGGCTCGTAGAGTGATAACATAAAAGAACACCGATGGACGATTATTGAAAGGAGCGTATTATGGCCATTCAACCACTATCTTACGAAAATGCCGGACCGGCAAAGGATGTTTTTGACAAGATCAAAGGTAAGATCGGCAAGGTGCCTCATATCTATGCCGCGATGGGGCATTCTCCCGCGGCGCTGAAGGCCTTGCTGTCATTTAAGGAGAATTTATCGCAGGGATCATTGTCCGGTAAAGAAGCTGAGGCGATCGCACTGATTATCGGACAGATCAATGATTGCGGATACTGTCAGGCGGCCCATACGGTTATGGCAAAGGGCGCCGGCTGGAGCGAAGAGGAGACTGTGGCTCTGCGCAGGGGCCAAGGCCCTGATGATAAGATCCAGGCTCTGATCGATCTGGCCCGCGAGATCGTGGAGAAGGACGGACGTCCGGGACCACAGACTGTTCAGCGTTTTTTGGAGGCCGGTTACGATCAGGCGGCATTGACCGAAGTGATCGCGTATGTCTCTTTGAATATCTTTACAAATTATTTCAATCATATCGCTGATACAGAGATGGATTTTCCTGAACCGCCGGCGGTGTAGAGGCGGGGGTTCCCCCGGGATTGAAAGGAAACTGTCATGGGAAGCGGCAAGAAAAAGAAATTATGCAAGCTGGTCAAAAAGATTTCCTGGATGACCATCTTTCTGAGTATGAGGATATGATCAGGGATCCCCGTTATCTTTGTCCGAAATGCGGCCGGCCGGCGCGGGATAAAGACCGGTTGTGCGAAGACAAACCGTTCTCCTGAAAGCTCCCTTCACATAAAATTCACAGTACATCATCAGAGGAATATGTTAGTATTCTTTATAAGATGCCTGCCAAATGATCGGGGTATATGATGAATTTGAAACAGACCGCGTACAATAAAATTGAAGAAACTCTGGATATTAAGCAGATTGATCCGCGGATAACCGAACGCGACCGCAAGATCTTTGCCGCGGTCTCGGCAACGCAGTTAACGGATGAACAGCAGGAATGGATCTGCTCCCCGGATAAGACCTTTCCCCGCCAGGAAGATGTCCTGGCGGTTCACTGGCATCCTGAGACCATACCGTTCCATCTTATTGAAAAGCGTTTTGAAACGTTATTCCCCAATGCCCGGCGATCATTGATCATTCCCACCCAGCATAATCAGATCAAGACATTCGGGGATTTCTGCGGTGTTGAGGTCGATTGTTATTCTCCCCAGTTCAAACGCAAGGTTCAGCTTTTACTGCATTTTTCCCGGGACAAACTTAGCGATTGCGATCAGCTGAACCGCATGCTGGCGCATACGTTTCAATACCGTTCGTCTCAACTGCTGGATTTCATCAGTACCATTGTTGATGAGGAGCATGAGGATAAACTGGAAGAAGCGGCTGCCGTGACCGGAGCGGGAGAACAGCTGGTGGAATTCGTGCGGATCTATACCCGCAAGATCCGCAGCATGATCGATGAGAACATCCATGATATCCAGCCGGATATGCTGAAAAACAAACTCTTGAGAAACTACTTTGATCTTCTGCGCGGGGATTATCCTGACGCCCTGATCGACAGGGTAAAGGTTTTTCTCAAAGCCGTTAAGAAGATCGTTAAACGCGGATTTAATTATGAATTTTTTTACCGTACCGAGGAGATCATTGAAGAGGCCCGGGCCATAGGTGCCGGCGTGGTTGTGCCCCATCCGGAGCAGTTCTGGCCGATCCTGCTGGCGGAATATGATGTCGACGGATATGAGGTCTGGAATCCTCAGTCGCAGGAGTACACCGAATTTCTGATCCATGTTGTCCGCCAGAAAAATGAAGGGCAGAATAGAGGCGGGCGGCGTCTGCTGGTGTTTATGGGGGATGATTGTCATCTGGGCGAAAAGATCAAGCCCGTACGTTCCCGCGACCGGGTGAAGGCCGCCCGGGAGGTCGGTGTCCAGCCGGCCTGGGAGGATCCTGTGATCCGTAAGGCCCTGATCAGCGCGGGGTTCAGCCGGGGGAACGTCATTGAGGAATATATCCAGCGGTTAACGTAAAAACGAAGGGGCGGTCATGACCACAAAACAAAGCGGAGAGTTTGAACTCGATTTTCTTGCCGATCGGGATACCATTGTGAAGTATTTATCCGCTCTGTCCGAAGGATTTTCTAACGCGGAACTGGTTTTGGGAAATAAGCGCACTCAGGTCCTGTTTGAGCCGGACGGGCTGATCGATTTTCGGCTAAAGGCCAGGAGACGCAGCCGTGAAAATAAGATCTCCATTAAAATTTCCTGGAAAAGCCCTAAGCGCGGCAAAAAGGGATCTGAAAAATCACAGAAAACGGAGTGATCCTCCGGCAGCGTGTTTTTGTTATGATGAAAAGCATTGATGAAAATTTTAAATTTATGATCCTGGAGACCGGCAAGCAGGTCCAGGATGTGCGGCGTTGTCTCACCGGCCGCGATGCCCGGCGTCTGAACAGGATGCACGAACGCGACGATTATATCGATACGCTGAACAATCAGATCCAGACCAAGTGTTTCGCGTCCAGGAGCCAGCGGTCTGCCGACGCCATTGAATATCTTAAAGCGCTGGACACGATCAGCCGCAATCTGGAACGGATCGGGGATTATGCGGTCGGTGTGGTCGATCAGATCCGCTATATCGAAGATCCGCAGATCCTTGATGATTTTGATTGGGAGACGCCTCTTAAGGACAGCATCCGTGTCATTAAGGCGATCGACAAGGCGTTTTTTGAAAAAAGCGTGGAGACGGCCCTGCAGATCTGCCGGGCGGAACACAAGATCGACGAGATCTACAGTCACGTCCTGCATGAGATCCTTAGGCGTCTGCCGGGGGCTGAAAAGACCGGAGACCTGCTCACCTGCCTGTTCATCTTTCAGTATTTGGAGCGGCTGGGTGACGCCCTGCTGAACATCGGCGAGGCCGTGCTGTCCATGAATATGGGCGAAAAGATCCGTATCAATCAGTATGTCAGTTTTAAGGAAGTGACGGATGCCGCGATCCCGGATCTGAATCTTTCTTCGGAAGATCTTGTCTTTCGGTCCCTGGGAGAGACGCGGTCGGGCTGCCGGATCAACCAGATCGGCGTTAAGGATATTGAAGAAAGCGGTAAAAAGAACGTGGTCTTTAAAGACGGTCCCAGCCGGAAGATCGCCCGGGAAAAAGAGAGTCTTGACCGCTGGGCAGAGATCGCGCCTGGTCTGACGCCGCGTGTTCTGGGATTCCGTAAAGGAAAGCGTGATTCCTCGATCCTGCTGGAATTTTTAGCGGGGAGGAATTTTCGCGATATTGTGATCGAAGGTTCAGGCCGGGACGCGTCCGCGGCTTTTGATCGTATCGGTCACGTTGTCGATGACCTCTGGAGCCGGACGATCCGCAAGCGGCGGGTTCAGGTCAACATGGTGGATCAGATACGGGAGCGGATCGCGGATGTTTATACCGTTCATCCTGATTTCCGTGCTCCGCATTATAAGATCGGGGCGCTGGACGTTCCGTCTTTTGAAGAACGTCTGCGTTCAGCCCGTCAGATTGAAAAAGAGCTGGCTGCGCCGTTTTCGGTCTGGACCCACGGGGATTTTAATTTGGACAATATTCTGTTTGATCAACAGGAAAAGCAGGTGCATTTTCTGGATGTCTACCGTTCCGGCAGAAAAGATTATGTCCAGGATGTCTCGGTCTTTATTGTGTCCGCGTTCCGCCTGCCTGTTTTTGAGCCTGCCGCGCGCCGCCGCATTTATCGCACGATTGAACGCATGTATGAATTTGCCCGCGGATTCGCATCCCGGCATCATGACGCCACATTTCAGGCGCGCCTGGCCTTCGGTCTGGTGCGTTCGTTCACAACGTCTACCCGGTTTGAACTGGACCAGGAATTTGCCAAGGATATGATGCTGCGTGCTTTTTATCTGCTGGAAAAAATAACCGATCACAAGGGGGAGGCCTGGGAGGAGTTCTGTATTCCCGGGCATGTTTTGACGACGGCGTGAAAGGAAGATGCCAATGGTTTTACATAAACCCCGTGTCGGGGTTATCGGTGTTGAAGAAAAATGGTCATGCGCCCGTCTGGCTGATGCGTTCGCGGAGCGGACCGGGTTCCGCCTTCTGGTGGATCTGACAGACGTGTCTCTGGATACCGGCACCGGTGTCATCTTATGCGGAGATGTTGATATCGGGGAACTGGACGCTTTAGTGATCAAAAAGATCGGGCCTGTCTACAGTCCGGAGATCCTGGACCGTCTGAACCTGCTGCGGTATCTGGAGCGCGGAGGCCTGCCGGTATTTTCCAGTCCCCGCTCGATAGCCGGGATGGTCAACCGCCTGCATTGCACCACCGAACTTCTTCTGGCGGGGATCCCGCTTCCGGAAACCGTCATTACGGAAAAGATTTCCATAGCCGCGGATGCTGTGAGGAGATATCGTAAAGCTGTTCTTAAGCCGTTATACACATCAAAAGCGCGCGGCATGGTTGTTGTTGCGGACAGCCCTTCTTTGGAGGACAGCATCAGCCGCTACCAGCAGGACGGCAATCCGGTGATCTATGTTCAAAAATTTTTGAAGCATTCCGGCCGGGATCTGGGGCTGGTATTCCTCGGGGGACGTTACTTAGGAGCCTATGCCCGTGTTCAGGGTTCAGAGTCCTGGAACACGACAACCGCTTCCGGCGGAAAGTACGAAGCCGCCCAGGTGCCGGATGATCTGGTCGGTCTGGCCCACCGCGCCCAGGAGTGTATGGATCTGGATTATACCTCTGTTGACCTTGTTGAGACCGCAGAGGGACCGAAGATCTTTGAAGTCTCTGCTTTTGGAGGATTCAAGGGGCTCTGGGAGACCCAGCGCATCGATGCCGCCGGGTTATACGCGGATTATGTTCTGGAAAGGATCACGGTATGAGGGGCCCGAAGCCGTCAGCCCGTTTTTTATTAGAACAGCGGCTGATCCTGCAGTCCGATACAATCACCTTTCAGCTGAACTTTGACGGCTGCATCATTGAAGTGCGCACCAATGACCGCTGTCTGGCCGAACAGCTGCAGAATTATTTTGCGCTTTTTCAGGATCGGCAGCATCAGGCTCACTATGTGGTTCATGCTGTTCAGCAGCCGGAATGGGATCCGGGATTGGTTTTTGAGGAACGCCCGAGGGAAGTGCCGGGCAAAAAGATCAAAGAAGCAGTGTGTGACCTTTCAGACGGCCGGGCTGTCCGCAAGATTCAAACCGGCATGATCATGGTGATGACCGGCAACCGGAATGCCGTGGTCGGACCCTGCCGTCAGAACATTAATCAGGTCATCAATTTTATTAATAACCGCTATATTGAATGGCGGCTGAATCAGGGGGCGGTTCTGCTGCATTGCGCCGGTGTTCTTTTGCGGGGCAAAGGAGCGGCTTTATGCGGATTTTCCGGCGCCGGCAAATCGACCCTGGCCCTGCATTTGATGAATGAGGGCGCCAAGTTCGTGAGTAATGATCGGATTGCGGCCGCCCGGCAGAATGATCGGGTCAGGATGTATGGTGCGGCAAAACAGCCGCGGGTCAATCCCGGAACGATCGTCCATAATCGTTCACTCTGGCACCTGATCCCCAAACAGCGCCGTCATGAACTGCAGGGGCTCACTCCGTCCGAATTATGGGCCCTGGAAGAAAAATATGATGTGGACATCCTTCGTTTGTATGGACAGGACAGTTGGCGGCTGCATTGTGCGATGGATCGTCTGGTCGTTTTGAATTGGCAGCGCGGCGCCGGGAGCACGAAGATAACGGAAGTGGATCTTTCCGCCCGCCGGGATCTTTATCCCGCGTTTATGAAGGGCCCCGGCGTATTTTTCCGCCCGGGCTGCGATGATTTTTATGACACGTATTGTACGGCGGAAGCATACCGGAAATGCCTGGAAGGGGTTCCGGTCTATGAGGTCACGGGCGGGGTGGATTTTCATCACCTCTGCAGAGAACTGAAAACCTTGTTATAGGGAGGACAGAATGAAACAGGAGATCAAAACCATGGGCTTTTGGACCGGAGAACAGATGATCGCTTATCTGGAAAATCTGGTTAAGGCGTATAAATCCGGCAAGATCGTTCTGGAAGAGGACGGGAAAAGAATTGAACTGCAGCCGCCCGAACAAGTGGCTGTTGAGATCAAGGCAAAGAGTTCGGAGCAAAAAGGCAAGTTCAAGCTGGCCTTTTCTTGGAAATCGCCTGATCCCTCTGAAATCCCGGAAGAACCTGAAACGGTGAAATCAAAACATTCCGTCTGAACTTGGGTTTTTCTTGATCAGCAAAGCTAAGGAGTTGCGGCGTCTTTTTTGCTTGCAAAGCGGCTGCGGATCATGTCAAAGAAATTGTCTTGTACTTTTTTAAAATAAGAATAAAATTTATGAGGAGTTGATGGTGGAAGAAGGTTAATAGCCAAGGAGGGGAAGAATGGTGCGTATTATCACAGGTGCTTTTTTGTTTTTTTTGCTGGGAGCGGCTGGAGTGTGGGCGCATCCCCCGCAAAGGATTGTCGCGGATTTTGACACGGCCAGAAATGAATTAAATCTTAAGGTCACGCATTCCACGTCCAGTCCCGGATACCATTTTGTCAAGAAAGTCATTATTACAATTAATGGGGAAAAGGTGAAAGAAGAGAATCTTTCCGCGCAGAAAAGTGACGTGTTTGAATATTCCACCCGGCTTTATGGTGTTGGTCAGGGGGACCGTATCGGGATCGAGGCGCAATGCAGCCGTGCCGGCAGCAAGAAAGCCTCATTCACGGTTGAGTGATCCGCGGGAATTTCTGAGATGGCTGTATTGTTAGAAGTGAAAACAGTTGGGTTAGGATTATCCTGATATTCTGATTGTTCGTGTTTTTCATGAAAAGAGCCTGCATAGAGATTTTCTTGCAGGCTTTTTTGTTGTTTCCGGTCCTGATTTAAGTTAAAATACCCGCGTTTCCTGCAATTTGAATGAAAGGATGTTATGAGCGAGGCCGAACACTTTTTTCGATATCTGGATGACGGCGTCAGTTTTCAGTCAGAAAAAGCCGCGGATATCCGTGAGCTGTATTTTCCGTTATGCGGTGTGGACGGGAAGAGCGCGAAGTCTTCTATCACGCCGTATCTCAGCGGTGATATCAAGGTCGACCGGGACCGCTATATTACCCGACCGGTGTCCCGGCAGGATCTGCGTTTTCCTCTGCGCAATTTCTTTCTCTACATTGACAAGAGTCGAACGGTTGCGTTGACCGACCGCGGCGAACATATGGAAACTGCGGTTCGGATTGGTCAGCTGTGGCATCAGTTGACCGTTCGGGATCTGAATAATGGTCTGGAAATAGAGGCCCTGAATTTTGTCCCGGCGGACGGCGAGCCGGTAGAATTGATGAGGGTCGTCGTCCGTAATAAATCCGACAGCCTCCGCGTGGTGACACCCACGGGCTGTATTCCGATCTTCGCCCGGTCTCTGGCCAATAAGCATGACCATGAACATGTTACGTCTCTCTTGAACCGCGTTGAGCAGCTGCCTGAGGGTATTC
Source organism: uncultured Planctomycetales bacterium (assembly GCA_964595465.1). Taxonomy (GTDB): domain Bacteria; phylum Omnitrophota; class Gorgyraeia; order Zapsychrales; family JANLHA01; genus JAKLFA01. Next base: position 8,395 of record CAZQQI010000007.1, read on the forward strand.
TTGTCTTTCCGACCATGAGATTTAATGAGCAGGGGCATTATGAGAACCATGATCAGTACTTTGTTTTCGGAATTGAAGGCAACGGGGTTTTGCCGGCGGGAAGTTTCCCCACGGTCGAGAGTTTTCTGGGCCGGGAGGGAACATTTGAGCGGCCGCGGGCGGTTTATGAAAATATGCCGCCGCGGATGATGGATCCCGTGCAGATCCAGGGAAAAGAGATCGCCGGCGCCCTGCGTTTTGACGCGGTCGAGATCGCGCCGGGAGAGTCCCGGGATTATTATATACTGATCGGTGCGGCGGAAAACGAGCAGCAGGCGCGTCAGTTTTTTTCGCGTTATCAGAATGCTTCCCATTTTGAAGCGGCTTTTGAGAAGGTGCGCAAATACTGGGACTCCCGTTCCACGGCTGTGATGTGCCGCACTGCCGACTCCGCGTTCGATTCCTGGATGCGCTGGGTCGCGATCCAGCCGGTTTTGCGCCGTATCTTCGGCTGTTCTTTTTTGCCGGATCATGATTATGGTAAAGGCGGACGCGGCTGGCGCGATCTCTGGCAGGATCTTTTATCGCTGATCCTGATCGAACCCGAGCATGTCCGCGGGGCTTTGATTAATAATTTCGCGGGCGTGCGTATTGACGGGAGTAACGCCACGATCATTGGAGATAAACCCGGAGAATTTTCAGCAGACCGCAACGCGATCACCCGTGTCTGGATGGACCACGGTGCCTGGCCTGTCATGACGACGTTAATGTATATAGAACAGTCAGGAGACAGTGATATCCTTTTTGAGCGCCAAAAATATTTCCGGGATCCCCAGCAGTCACGCAGCCGGTATAAAGATGAAAATTGGCAGGCCTCTGACGGGAATGTACTTAAAACTTCTGCCGGTAAGGCCTACCTGGGGACGGTGCTCGAACATATGCTGGTGCAGACACTGGTCCAGTTTTTTAATGTCGGAGAGCATAATATGATCCGTCTGGAAAGCGCTGACTGGAACGACGGTCTGGATATGGCCTTTGAACGGGGAGAAAGTGTGGCCTTCAGCGCTTTTTATGCGGGCAATCTTATGGCCTTGGCCGATATGCTGGAATATCTGAAGATGTTCAGCGGCCTGCCCAGCGTGACCGTACTGAAAGAGCTTGAGATCCTGTTTGATTTGGACGGACAGGCTGAAGAATGGGAGGATCATTCTGCCAAGCAGAAACGGCTGGATCATTATTTTTCCGCTGTTCAGCCTGACATCAGCGGGGAAGTGTCTGAAGTCGGCATTGAAACCCTGTCCGCTGATCTCCGCAGAAAAGGGCATTGGCTGATCGAGCGCATCCGGTTTCAGGAGTGGATAACGGCCGAAGAGGACGGGCAAATGTTCGGGTGGTTTAACGGGTATTATGACAATCAGGGTCGCCGGGTTGAGGGACAAAGTGAAGGGGATATCCGCATGACATTGACCGGACAGGTTTTTGCTCTGATGGCGGGGGCTGCGGGCCCGGAACATGCGCGCGGGATCATATCGAGTGCGGATCATTTTCTGAGAGAACCGCGTCATGGCGGTCATCGGCTGAATACGGATTTCGGTGTGCGTAATGATCTGGATTTGGGCCGGGCGTTCAGTTTTGCGTACGGGACCAAAGAGAACGGCGCTGTTTTTTCTCACATGACCGTGATGTATGCCTACGCTCTGTATCGGCGCGGGTTTGCGCGGGAAGGATACACGGTCATACAAGCCCTTTATCATCTGGCCATGGATTCGGAACACAGCGGGATCTATCCTAATCTTCCGGAGTATTTTGATAGCCAGGGGAAAGGTATGTATTGTTATTTAACCGGTTCGGCCAGCTGGCTGGTGCTGACAATGCTCACGCAGAGTTTCGGAATGAGAGGGGATAAGGGAGATCTTTGTCTTGAGCCCAAGCTGGTAAGCGAACAGTTTGATGACGGAGGCTGCGCCGCCGCAGAAAGTTATTTTGCCGGGCGGCGGATCATTGTGTCGTATCATAATGCGGATCGCCTGGACTACGACCGTTACCGTATCGGCGCAGTCCGTGTCGGAGAAAGATCTTTGCCGGAGAAGCATATTGACTGCCGCAGGGCTTTGGTCCCGCGCGGGGAGCTTTCAGCAACCTCCGGCCCTCTTGCGGTCCGGGTGGAGTTGGTCGGCAAATAAATAAGGGATAGAGATGATATGACCCCTGAGCTGCGCAAAGATGTCTGTGATGCTCAGCGCGCTGAAATCACCGAACACATGATCTATCGGCGGCTGAGCAGGATGGAGAAGGACCCGAAGAACTGCGAGATCCTGCGCTTGATCGCGGAAGATGAGTTGCGGCATTATCAATTTTACAGCAAGTTCACCGAGCGCGATATTGCGCCTGACAGGGTTAAGGCCTGGGGTTATATTTTGCTGGCGCGTTTGTTCGGGTTGAGCTTTATTCTCAGGCTCATGGAGCAGGGTGAGAATCTTGCTCAGAATAAATATGATCGTCTGCGTGTTTTGGATCCAGGGATTGACAATATCATACGGGATGAGGAGGAGCACGAACATCAGCTGCTCGCGCGTATTGATGACGAAAGCATGCGGTATGCCGGATCGATTGTGTTAGGTCTGAATGATGCTTTGGTCGAACTGACCGGAGCTCTGGCCGGGTTCACGCTGGCTCTGCCTAATACCCGTTTGATCGCCACGTCCGGACTTATTGTGGGTATTGCGGCGTCGTTATCTATGGCTGCGTCAGAATACCTTTCCACCAAAGAAGAATCCCGGGACCGGCGTCCGATCAAGGCCTGTGTCTATACCGGTATAGCGTATATTGGTGTGGTCGTTTTGCTGATCCTGCCGTATTTTTTTATCCCCAATGCTTTTGTATGTTTAGGCGTCGCCCTCGTTACTGCCGTAGTGGTGATCGCGGGTTTTAATTATTATATTTCCGTGGTCAGGGGCACAGGATTCCGCCGGCAGTTTCTGGAGATGCTGGCGATCAGCCTGGGTGTGGCGGTCCTGAATCTTTTTGTGGGGATGGCCGCCCGGCATTGGCTGAATGTTGAGGTGTAAGGAGGGGGCAGTGTTTTATCAGTATTATTGCGAACAGAACGGCCGCACGGTCGAAGTGGAGCATGGCGCGTCAAGGCGTTTCAAGACCTGGGGGGAGGTCTGCAAGAGGGCGGGGATCGCATGTGGAGACGTTTCTCCGGGTGCGCCGGTAACCCGTCTGATCAGCCGTCCCCAGCCGGCAATCTGGCGGCTGAAAGGTCTGGATAAAGATGCTCCGTCGGACAAATTAGAATTTTGATGGCTGTGTGATGATATTGTGTTTTGAAGGACTTCGGAAATCCGGAGCGGGCAAGGTTCATCACGCGAAAGCGTGATGAGAGCGAAGGATTTTCGTTGAGTGAAGGTCTGCCTCGCCGGGGCAGAACGAACGATCCGAAAAAACACAATATGATTGCCGCATCGTTAACATCGTTTCTGAATACGACAAAGACATATTGAAATGATATTTTTGACAGTGCAATGTATTTGATGATTGGTGATTAAAAATGGATTATGTTTTAAAGGACAAGATCAGGATCGGTATCAGCGCCTGTTGTTTCGGTGCCCGGACCCGCTATAATCACCGCGGTTGGGATTATGTGGAGAATCTGGGCCGTCAGCAATGGGACTATGAGTGGACGCCGGTCTGTCCCGAGGTTATAGCCGGCTTGGGTGTGCCCCGCGATCCGGTCCGCATGGTTAGCGGCAGCGGCGATGACCTCTGGCAAGGCGAGGCCAAGATGAAAAACCGGCACGGACGTAATGTTACGGGCCCGGTTAAGGACGCTTGCCGGGAGGCGGTGGTGACATTGCAGCGGGCCGGGGTGGATGCGTTTGCCTTTATGGAGGGCAGTCCGACCTGCGGGGTGTACCGGACCACGCTTAAGGAAAAGCGTTTGGGCAGGCCGCCGGGCGCCTTCGGATCGCTTCTGCTCAAAGAGGATTGGTTCCTGATCCCGGCGATCAATCTGCAGAGTCCCTGGAAATGGTGGGACTGGAGCCGCCGTCTGGATGCTTTTGTCTGGCTTAAACGTCAGGAGATCAGCGGCAAGGCGGACATTTATGATATTTGGCATGCTTTGAAATTTTTATGTCAGGAAGCGGATGAGCCGGAGGCCCGCCGGATCGGGACCGATGTCGCGGCGATGCCCAAAAAGCTTAATGCGGAATTCATTGCTGAATGGAGGTCGCGCGTCCTGCGCCTGCTACGCCGCCCGTCGACCCTTCCGCGTATCTCCAATGCGTTGTTCAAGCATTATAAACATTACCGCAGGACCTTCGGATTGAGTTTGGAAGAGAACCGTCCGCCGCGTAATGATCAGAGCCGGCACGTGTTTGTTGAAGAGGTGCAGAAACTTGAACGTCAGGCCTTTGACCAGGGCTATCAGTTCGCCGGCCGCCCTGTTATCTACCGTCCTTCCCGCTGATCGATTTTTTTCGCATCAGCAGAGACCAAACGATAAAACTGAAGAGGGAAAGGATAATTCCCAGCCGGAATGATTCCGGGCGGAACCGCATTTTTACAGTGTGTTTTCCGGCAGGGACAAAGACCGCGCGGGTCAGGATGTTGGCAGGGTAGATCCGGGCGGGGCGGCCGTCGACGGTGGCCTCCCAATCCGGGTGATACGTGTCGCTTAAGACCAGCAATCCGTCATGTTCCATATCAGCAGAGATTGTAAGGCTGTTTGGTGTGTAGGAAAGGATTGTTGCGTGAGAGTTATCCCGCAAAGGGGTTTGTGCCAGACGATTGATGAGGGACTCGTCCGGCGCTGCTTCGAGGATAACACCGTCGGAGAGCGTGCCTCTGGACCGTTGCAGGAGAGTTTCGCTTTGTTCGGGAGAGGAGGTCATGATCGCGCGGTGCACAATATACGCGCGGGGGAAGGCGGTATGCGCATAAACCGCGGCTTCTTTCCGGTAAACCGGCTGTCCTGTTGCAGACAGGTTGAAGCGGTTGAGGTAGGGATGGGTCGGGTAAGGAGCAGCGGTGTAACGGACGTTCAGCATATCGAGATACGGCCGGGCAGACGGCATAAACGTGAGAGGCGTCGCGTGGATGGCTGAGGTGTCGCGTTCTTTGTTAAAATGTCCGGGGATCAGAACGGCGTTGGTGAAACGGACTAGGCGGTCCATAAGAAGTCCCTGATTGATCCCCAGATCATTCAGCCGGTAGGCGGTGGCGGTATTAGGGTAAAGGGTCCAGAAGACTCCGTAAGTGCGGTTGGGGCCGGGCTGGTTCTTGATATATTCAATATAGGGGGTTTTAGGGAATGAATCAAAACGCCGGGCATGGTCACGGGGGATATAGCTAAAGATCTCAATGGTCAGGATAAAAAAGAGAGCGGTCGCGGCGGTGCGATGAGAAAGAACCCGGTATCGGTATAAGAGAATGATGATAATAAGAATAATTAAAAAAATCCCGCTCTTGGTCAATGCCGGAACAGCTGTCTGGTGATACGGGTTCCCGTAGGATAGCCAGGCCCATATACCCGCGGCAATAATCAGGGATGAATACAGCAGGATCTTTGCGTCGATCAAGCGGCGGGAAAGTAATGTCCGCATCCCCATGCCGGCCAGCAGCGCAGTAAAAAACCCAAAGATATGCGGTGTATGAAAATCAAAGCGGATATGCCGGACCAGCGGAAGATAGCCGATCCAGTTGACGGCTGGGTGGTTGATATGATTTTTGGCAAAGACCAGAAAAAACAGGGCCAGAAAGAAAAAATTCAGGCCCCTCCGCTGCCGGGAGAAAATACTGAGAACGATCAGGCCTAGCGGAATGATGCCGATATATCCCCACCAGGAGGGGCGGGTGAAGTCCAGGGTGACCGGAACATTTTGAAAGAAGTGGGGAAAGACAAAGCCGATCAGACTTTCATGGATATGCCGGGATCCCGCTGCAGAGACACCCATGGTTTCGGTATGGGAATGCCAGAAGACCCTCAGCCAATCCGCCAGAAAAGGCAGAAAGACGATGGCCGACAGGCCGAGGGCCAGGACATAGCTTCCCACGGCATACGCGCAGACAGCCGGCGGACGGGTTGATCTCCGCAGAACAATGCAGCGGAAGATCAGATAGAGCGCCGCGGCGCCGTTCACGATCACAATGTGCTCCGGGTGTCCGGCAAAAAAGGTCAGGGCAACGGCCAGGCTGAAAAAAGCGGCCCGGCGCCGGTCCGGCCGGCGGATGAGGCGTTCGGCGAAAAGCAGAAGGAGGGGGGTCAGGATCTCAACATTGGCATAGGCGTACTGGAACAGCACCATAGCACTGCTGAGCATAAAAATCACGCCGGTGGTCAGGGCCGGAAGAAAACGGTAACGCAGCTCCCGCATAAAACAGAATGCGAAAAATCCGCCCAGCAGAAGGCGCAGGAGGGTTACCGCGTCCCAGGCCCAGGTGTTGGGCAGAATATAGAAAAGAAAATTCAGCGGCCAGAGCAGCCCCAGGTTCATCATGGCGATAAGCGGATAACCGCAGCCTTGATGAGGGTTCCAGAGAGGAAAAATGCCGTCCCGTAATGAGCGCCGGACAAATTCAAACATGGGCTCTTCCATAAAAGGTGTGGTGGTGCTGTGGACCGGGAAGGAGTCGAGCCGGTTTCCGGCCTGTTTGTAAGGTCCGCTGGTCAGGGCCTGGGGGTTGGCCGTCGAGACCTTGAGCGTGCGGTCGAAGAAAAGAATATCGTAAAAACAAAGTGCCAGCACGGCGCTGAGCAGCAGGCCGGCCCATAGCATGGTGTATTTGCGGGAAAATGGTAAATGCATATGCCGTTATTATAGCCGTGGCGGGGGTATGACTCAAACAGAATTTGCGGACTCTTGTCCGTCCCTGCACCCTTTGCTATTCTCCATTCGCTATTCGCTATTCTCTTGCCTCCTTGACAGGCGGGCGCAGGGATCTATAATTAGGCCGCAATGTCTACGCATAAAGTCCATATCCAATTTCCTCACAGCAAACGTCTCCGCAGGCCGACTGAAGCGGTCATCGCGCAAGTGGTTCGGGAGTTATTTTCTGATAGCCGGCGCCCGGTTTTGATCGCGGTGGGTGGTCCGGGCGGGATCGGAAAATCCCGTTTCAGCCGCGCTTTAAAGAAAGAGCTGAAAGAAGCCGCCGTTCTCACATTGGATGATTATAAAACGCCTCGGGTCGAACGCGCGCGAAGCGGTGTCTTCGGCGCTGATCCCCGCGCGAACAAGATGGATCTTATCCGGGAACATCTGCGGGCGCTCCGGGAACGCCGCGCGGTCCGCAAGCCGGTTTATGATGCCGTGACCGGGGGTGCGGACCGTGACGAGTCTTTTGCACCGGAGTCTTTCGTCATCCTTGATGGGGAGATCTCGACTTATCGTCAATTTCGTGATCTCGTAGATTTTGCTGTCTTTATTGACGCGGATTGGAAGACCCAGCTGGCGACCCGTCTGGACCGGGATATTCAGGTCCGGAAATACAGCCATGAAAAGGCTGTGGCTACGTTTCTGCAAAGCAATTTACGGGAATTCAGTGTTCATGGAGCAGAGAGTAAGAGCTGGGCGGATCTCCATCTTTTCTGTCTCGATGATTACCGCCTGGTGATCGAAGCCTTTCATGAAGATGTTTTTCAGCGTTGCCGTCCATTTCTGGACGATGGTATTCATACCCTTGACCTCAGGGAAGGGGTTATTGTTCCTGTGCTGACTCCGTTCCAAGAAGACGGTTCTGTCGATCAGCAGGCCTTTGCTGAACACCTGGCTTTTTTAAGCAGTGCCGGGATCCGCCGGATCCTGGTCAGCGGGTTTAGCGGAGAATTTTTTTCTTTGACGTATCAAGAGAGGCGGCTCCTGCTTAAGTTAGCCTGCGAATATTTTCCAGGGATGATACTCTTTCATACCGGCGCGGAAGGTCTTGCTCAGATCGAGGCCGAGGCGCATTGGGCAGATACTTATGGGGCTGACGGTATTGTTGTCAGCGTGCCCTATTTTTTAAGATCTTTTTCAGCAGAAGGTTTGCGCGCGTTCTTCCAGAGTGTAGGCGAAAGTGTTCAGCATCAGCTGGTCGTTGATGATCGGGAAGGCCTGATACCGGACGCGTTATACAAAAAGATCCCCTGCCATGCGGTAATTACTCGGCCTGCTTCCGGTTTTGAGAGGCGGATCGTTTTTTCGGATGATCTTGAATGTCCCGGTCCGGGCGCGGGAAGGATCAGCCAATTGGCGAACGCTTTTCCTGAGTGTTTCACCTCCGGGAGTGCGGGAAAAGGGTTTGTTATGGACATGGCGGACATGCCGTCCCGGCACGCGGGAAATATAGAAATGATCTCGCCGCTCAAACAGGCCCTGTCCCGGCGGATAGCGGGCTATCCGTCACGGGTGCGGCTTCCTCTGCTTGACGCAGCCGAGGAAAAATAAGGGGGCTGGCGACAAAAATCCTTTTGAATAAGGTGATTTCATTTTATACTGTTAATATATGAAGATGCGTTATTTCAAAATTTCAGCTGCCGTCCTTTTTCCTTTGATACTGGGCTGTGCTTCGGCAGTCCAGAGAGACTCCCGTTTAGCCACAGAAAAGGGGAGTCTGCTTAACACCAGTGAGACAGAGGATCTCGGAGAGGCGGCCGCGGCGCTCAAGTCAGTGGCCGGGTCACTCACGGAGAAAGAAATGACCAATGAAGAGGCCCGCGAGGCAGTGCAAAGGCTGAAAAATGACGAGGAGGCCCAATCAGCTGTCCGGGCGATATCGACCTCGTTTGATCATGAGGTGTCCAATGTCAAGTATTCCCCGGTGACCGGAAAGCGTTACAGCGGGGACCTGGAATATGATCCCGAGACCGGGGTGAAGCTGCTGCCGGTGGAGTAGGAGAGTTTATGTTTGAAGGACTAAAGGGTAAAATTCTGGTGCTCGTGCTGATCATTTTTGCGGCGCGCGCGGCGGTTCACAATCTGCATGACCCTTTCCGCTATAAAGGTCCCTGGTATACGGTTAACCGTCCGGTAGGATGGAAGGTCGAAGAAGTCGAAAATGAAGTTCTTTTCAAAAGTCCGAAAACCCGCGGGGCAGTCCCTGAGGCGATCTTTTCCATCTACGGGATCAAGCCCGAGCAGGCGATCTTCATGGAGGATTTTTTTGCTGAGGTCCTGGAGCAGCTTCGTTATCAGAAGGGTGAACTGCTGGACAAGGGGCAGATCGAGATCGATGGGCAGGTTTCCCATTGGACCCTGTTCAAGAACCGCACCCCGCCCCTGGCGATCCTGACTTTTTATACGGTGGATGATTTTAACCGGCTTACCAAGATTCAGTACATTGCTCCTTATCAAACCTTTGATGACTATCGGGAAAAATTTGATGCGTTCAAAGACAGCTTTCAATTCAAGGGAATTTTTTAAGCTGTTAATTTTACATGAATGAATGCCTTCTCCTTACAGCATTAGAATTCTCCCCTCAGGATCTTTTCCGAGGTTTTTCACATGAATGTCACACCCATCCCGCCGTTTCTTCACTCACTATCCACATACTTTAAGCAGAGAAATGGATCAATGTTATACAGAAAGTGTGGGGAACTATGCAGAAAAAGATTTTTTTGCGTTATCGGATGAGGTATCAACCACGATTAGCCTCGAAAATCCGGTATAAAAAAGAAACACGGTCCAGCATTCTCGATTGGCGGCCTCAAGAAAATGTTCCGCGTCAGTTCAAAAACCGCCGGTTTATTTTTGCGGGCTGAAGAGATTGCCGGGATAGCTGTTGCGGGAAGTTCGGATTTTGGATACTATATTTATAAGGAATACATAAGGAGTAAAGGATATGGGGACAAAAGAATCTATCCTGATCGTTGAAGATGACAAGCATATCGCCAAGCTGATCCGGTATAATCTGGAAAAAGAAGGGTATGACTGTTCCCTGGTCATTACCGGGGAAGACGCCCTGGAAACGCTGGAAACAGCCCCGATCGATCTGATCGTGCTTGATGTCATGCTGCCCAAGATGGACGGGTTTGAAGTCTGTAAACGAATCCGTCAGGATAAATCCGTGTCCCATATTCCGATTATTATGCTCACAGCGCGCGGAGAAGAAGTCGACCGCATTGTGGGCCTGGAACTCGGCGCAGACGATTACATGATCAAGCCGTTCAGCCCGCGGGAGCTGATTCTGCGTATTAAATCCATTTTGCGCAGAGGAATACACAAAGAAGATGCCGAGCAGGATGTCTTGTCGGCGGATTGCATATTGGTCAATATTCCTCGCCATACGGTTAAAGTGGATGGAGAAAAGGTCAATTTGACGCCGATGGAATTTAAACTGCTGACCACGATGCTGAAACGTAAAGGCCGTGTTCAATCCCGTGATATTCTGCTCGATAAAGTGTGGGGGATTTCGGCGGACGTGACCACCCGTACCGTGGATACTCATATTAAGCTTTTACGTCAGAAGCTGGGTTCTGCCGGGAAACTGATCGAAACCGTGCGCGGCCTGGGGTATAAGATCAATGATGACGAATAAGACAATCCGCTTTCCGGTCTATATCAAGATCACTATAATTTTTACTCTCATTACCGCTGTTCTGCTTATCGGCCTATATCTGTCTTTACGCAGCAATTTCCGGGAAATGGCTTACAGCAACATTGAGCGGAGGCTTGAACACGAGATCTCCCTGGTGAGATACATGGCCGAACAGCAGCTTCCGGCAATGCATGCTGATGCCTTCGCGGACCGTATCGGCCGCGCCCTGGATTTGCGGGTCACGGTTATTGATATGACGGGGCGGGTGATCGGGGATTCTCAAGTTCCCGGACAGCACCTTGATCAGCTGGAGGACCACAGCACACGTCCGGAAGTTCAGCAGGCCCTGGCTGGAGAGATCGGCCGGAGCCGGCGCTTCAGTACAACGATCCAGCAGAATTTATTATATATGGCTGAAACCTATAGTCAGCCTCCGCAAGGGATTATCCGCCTGGCGATTCCGCTCATTGATATTGCGCAGATCTCCCGCCGTTTGAATAAGGACCTGTTGGGCGCGCTTGCCGGTGTTTTCTTTTTTACGATCATCATTGCTGTGATCGTTTCCCGCTGGATCACCCGCCCTTTGGCAGAGATCGTCCGCGGCGCCCGGCGTATTTCTGTAGGGAATTTCGGCACCCGTATTATGATCAAGGCACGGGATGAGATCGGGGATCTGGCCCGGGTCTTTAATGATATGAGTGATCAGATCCGTTCCCGGATCAGTGACGTCTCTATAGAGAAATCCCGTCTGGAAGCCGTTTTTTCCAGTATGATGGAGGGGGTTCTGGTCATAGACCGTCAGGGGCAGATCCTTCTGCTGAATGATGCTCTGCGTAATCTGCTGCATATCTCTAATAAGGCCGAAGGCCTCAGGCCTCTGGAGGTGATCCGTAACGCGGATATTCAGCAGATGGTCACGGAATGTCAGCAGAAGAAAGGGGCGGTTCTTTCCCGCGAAGTGGTTTTCATGCGGGAAGAAGAACGGGTTCTGCAGGTCCATGGGGCCTCTGTGATCAGAGAAGGAGAGAGTGAAGGGGTCGTGCTGGTTTTCCATGATATTACAGATATGCGTCATCTGGAAAAGGTTCGCAGGGATTTTGTGGCGAATGTTTCTCATGAATTACGCACTCCGATCGCCAGCATCAAAGGATATGCTGAGACATTATTAGACGGCGCTTTGCAGGATCAGGAGAACGCTGAAGAATTTGTGCGGATCATCTTTGCTGATTCCGACCGGTTGGCAAAATTGGTTGATGATATTCTGGCGCTTTCGGCGATCGAATCAGGAAAATTGATCCATGAGTTCGGCCCGTGTGAGCTTGAGCCTTTGATCGATCGTGTTTTTCAGAGCGTTAAGGTTTTGGCTGAGGCGCGCCGGGTCCGCTTGGTCAAGCAGGGAGATTTTCAGGATCTTATCGTTCATGGAGATGAGATGAGCCTGTTCCGTATGCTGTTAAATCTGGTCGATAATGCTGTGAAGTACAATTCAGAAGGCGGTACGGTTACGGTTTCAGCCTTCCGTGAAGGGACGCGGATCATTTTAAGTGTCCGCGACACCGGTCAGGGAATCCCCGCGGAAGATCAGTCCCGCATCTTTGAACGGTTTTACCGTGTTGATAAAGCGCATTCCCGCCAGATGGGCGGCACCGGGCTCGGTCTGGCCATCGTCAAACATATTGTCCAAGCGCACGGCGGTATGATCTCCCTGGAAAGTGCCCCCGGTGAAGGTTCCGTCTTTACTGCAGACTTACCTGCCTCTGACGCTTAGAATTCAGAGACGAAATATCCCGGACGGCAATGCCTTCACATACTTATCACAATCTCTTCATATATTGCACATGCTGCCCCGTTAATATGAACTTGGCAAAGAAAGGAGGTGAACCATGGATTTGATAACCCGTGCCGACAGACCTTCGAGTCTGCACAAAGATGTTATTTCTCGCTGTCTGAGAACAGAAATTCAATGTCTGGAAAGTCTTCTGAAAACCCTTGAGCAGTCAGAATGGCCGAAGGATGATTATATACAGGAGTCTTTGAAATTTTCCTGTTCCAACCTCAAAGACTTGACCCGTTATCTGTCGAATTAATCAAGGGGGAGAGAAATGAAACGAATTTTAAGTTTGCTGTTAGCGGTCATGATGCTGTCCGGTGTTTCGGCTCTGACGGCCCGTGCCGCGGAGATCGATGTCCTGCTGAATAAACTGGTGGAAAAAGGTGTTCTGACGCCGCTGGAAGCCCAGATCATTCAGGATGAAACAAAACAGGATGTGGCAGAGCAGATCGCTAAGGGCACGCATAATACCCTGCCAAGCTGGCTTCAGACGATCAAGCTCAAAGGGGATCTGCGTCTGCGTTATCAGGCGGATGAAAAGGAAAGCGATACCAGTGTCCGCAATCGCGGCCGATACCGTCTGCGCCTGGGAGCGTATGCCCAGCCTCATCCTGATCTGGCTGTCGGTATGCGTATTGCCACCGGAAGCAGTAATGACAGCCGGTCCACTAATGAGACCATGGGAGACAATTTCAGCAAGGACGATCTCTGGATCGATCTGGCCTATGCTGAGTACACTCCGACGACCAATTTTTCATTGATCGGCGGAAAATTCAAACGCAAATCCTATCTGTGGGCGGCGACCGACCTGTTGTGGGACGGAGATATCAATCCGGAAGGTGTGTCCGCACACGTCAGTTATCCGCTGATGGGCGATACCACCTTATTTGGAAACGCGGGTGCCTGGCTGATCGATGAAAAAGATGGGCAGTCGACCAGCGATACGGATCCGTTCCTGCACTATTATCAGGGCGGGATGAAGATGAAGTCCGGGAACCTGGACGGGAAATTGGCCGCGATCTATTACGGATTCGATGGTGTTCAGGGCGAGCCGTTGGATAACTCCGCGGAGAGTAACACGGTAATCGATACGGTAATCAATGAAAAAGACGTAGGTTTGCTGGTTTATGATTACGATGCTGTGGGGGCTTCTGCCGAGTTCGGCATCAAAAAGCTCTTTGGCGGCCTGCCTATGGGGATCGATAACAGGATCGCGGTGTTCGGCGATTATATCCAGAACATCTCGGATAATGTGGAGAAAGACAGCGGATTTGCTGTCGGTGCCAAATTCGGGCATAAGAGCGTGAAGAAACCCGGGACCTGGCAGATGAAGTACATCTATGCCGAACTGGAAAAAGACGCCTTTATCGACGCTTATCCGGATTCTGACCGCTACGGAGGGCAAACCGATATTCAGGCGCATGAACTTTCCTGGAAATATGCCTGGAAAAAGAATGTAACCTTCGGCCTGGATTACTATCATAGCGATAAATTGGATGCGGACTCTGACGCCGAAGATCTGCTGCAGGCAGACCTTCTGATCAAATTCTAACCAGTCAACCGAAATAGGAGTGATTATGAAAACATGGACACGAATTTTAGCAATGATTATGATCCTTGCTGTGGGTGCCGGTGCTGCCGGCGCGGAGATGATTCAGATCAAGGGATCGGATACCCTGATCAACATGGTTCAGCGTATAGCCGAGGTCTATATGGAAAAGAACCCCGGGGCTATGATCGCGGTCACCGGTGGGGGGTCAGGGACCGGGATCGCGGCCTTGATCAACGGCAAATGTGATATCGCCAATGCCTCACGCACGATGAAGCCTAAAGAGACCAGCAGGGCGGTCGCCGCGGGGGTTCAGCCGATCCGTGTTGTTGTGGCTATGGACGGCTTAAGTGTTATCGTGAACGATAAAAATCCTATTGATAAACTGACGGTTCCTCAATTAGGCAAGATCTTCCGCGGCGAAGTGACTAATTGGTCTGATCTCGGCGGTCCGGATATGCCGATCACGCTCTATGGGCGTCAGTCGAATTCCGGGACGTTCGTCTTTTTTATGGATCAGATCCTCAAAGGAGACTATTCTCCTAAAATGAACCGCATGAACGGTAACGCCCAGATCGTGGCCGCAGTCCGCAGTGATCCGTCCAGTATCGGTTATGTCGGTGTGGGATATGTCAAAAACGCAGGCGGGATCACTGTCCTTAAGGTCGCACGCAATGCTGATGCCGAATACGCCAGTCCTCTGAGCACAGCAGATGTTCAAAGCGGCGCGTATCCGATCGCCCGTCCTTTGAACCAGTATCTGAACGGAACACCGGAAGGGGATGTGCGCAAGTTCATTGAGTTTGAGCTGAGCCCTGAAGGACAGAAGGTCGTTGAAGAAGAAGGTTTCTTTGTGCTTCCTGAGGAATACGAAGCATATAACAAAAAAGCAGGACTTTAATTGCAGAATTAATGGTGTTTGATTATAATATGCTCGCTGCGGGACCGCCTGGCAGGGGATTCTGCAGTGAGCATATTATCAACCGGGGTGTTGGGCATGAATAAAGCCAGAATAAAAGAGAAACTGATTGAAGTTGTTTTTTTCGTCAACGGGATGATCGTGGTCGGGGCCCTGGCCGCGATCTTTCTGCTGCTTTTGCGCAGTGCCTTGCCTGCTTTTGAAGAGATCAAGATCACTGAATTTTTATTCAGCGCCCGCTGGAATCCCACATCGTACTATAAAGAAACATACGGTATCCTGGCTATGGTGGCCAGCACGTTTATGGTGACTATCGGCGCCTTACTGATCGCGGTGCCTCTGGGGGTCGGGACGGCCGCGTATTTGTCTGATGTGGCCAGCCCAAGGGTGCGTGAGATCGCCAAGCCTGTCGTCGAGATCCTGGCCGGGATCCCCTCGGTCGTTATCGGGTTTCTGGGTATCGTCCTGGTGGGGCCGATGATCGCTAAATTAACGGGTCAGTATAACGGCCTGAACGTGCTTAACGGTTCCGTGCTTCTGGCGGTTATGGCCTTGCCCACGATCGTCAGTTTGTCCGAGGACGCTCTGGGCAGTGTTCCCAACGGCTTCCGCGATGCCTCATTGGCGCTGGGCGCCAACCCCTGGCAGACCCTGATCCGGGTGCGTATCCCGGCGGCGTCTTCCGGGATCCTGGCCGCCTGCATGCTGGGGATGGGGCGGGCCATCGGTGAGACCATGACCGTTTTGATGGCGACCGGGAACGCTCCGGCGATGCCGTCTTCGATCCTTGATTCTGTGCGGACCATGACCGCGACCATAGCCATTGAATTGGGCGAAGTGCCGTATTTCACGACGCATTATTATGCTTTGTTCGCTATCGGACTGGTCCTGTTTATTATTACCTTTATCATCAATATGATCTCAGATATTGTTCTGGAAAATTATAAAAAGAAAACCCGTTATTAGGATGACCGGCTATGCCTGTTAGGGATAAACGAAAATTGATACAGCGTATCGGGTTCCTTATGCTCCGGGCCTGCATGGCCTTTGTTGTGCTGATCCTGATCGTGATCTTTTATGACATTTTCAGTAATGGGGCGCCGGTGATCAACTGGGAATTTATTTCCAAGCCTCCGCGTCAGGGCATGACCGAAGGCGGGATCTTCCCGGCGATCGTCGGGACCTTTTTTGTAACCCTGATCACCGCGGTTTTTTCCGTTCCCCTGGGTATGGGCTGCGCGATCTACCTTAATGAATACGCCGAACCGAACATGCTGACCCGGCTGATCCGTATGTCGATCCGCAATCTTTCCGGCGTACCGTCGATCGTTTACGGCCTTTTTGGTGTGGCCTTATTTGTAGAGATGCTCAATATGGGGACGGGGATTTTAGCTGCGGGGTGTACTCTTGGACTAATGACCTTGCCCTGGACGATCACGGCCTCGGAAGAAGCGCTGCGTTCGGTTCCGAAGTCGTACCGGGAGGGATCGTTGGCTTTAGGCGCGACCAAATGGCAGTCCATCCATACCAATGTCCTGCCGTATTCCATTCCCGGCATGCTGACCGGAACGATTCTTGGTCTGGCCCGCGCTGCCGGAGAAACCGCGCCGATCCTGTTCACCGGGGCCGCGTTTTTTCTGCCGTATCTGCCCAAATCATTGTCTGATCAATTTATGGCTCTGCCGTATCACCTCTATATCATGGCGACCCAGCATCATGATATTGACGCTGTGCGTCCGATCGCCTATGGGACGGCGCTGGTCCTGATCACACTGGTTTTTATGATGAACCTGACCGGGATTATTTTCCGGTATCATCTGCGTAAATTAAAAAAGGAATGACGTTATGCCACAGGTACGAGTCCGCATTAAAAATTTCGATTTTTATTATGGTGATAATTATACGGTCAAGGATGTGACCTTTGATATCCTGCCGTGCGAGGTGACGAGCATCATCGGTCCCTCGGGCTGCGGAAAATCCACGTTTCTGCGCTGTCTGAACCGCATGAATGATCTGATCCCGGGTACGCGGTCCAGCGGATTGATCGAGATCGACGGTGAAGATATTAATCAGGCCCATTTGGACGTGGTTCAGCTGCGGAAAAAGGTCGGCATGGTCTTTCAGAAGCCCAACCCCTTTCCCAAATCTATTTTTGAAAATATTGCCTACGGGCTCAGGATTAATGGTATAAAGAATAGAGATTATATCACGGAAAAGGTTGAGCAAAGCCTGAAAGACGCCGCGTTATGGGATGAAGTAAAAGACCGCCTGCAGGAGAACGCCCTGTCTTTATCCGGCGGCCAGCAGCAAAGGCTGTGTGTGGCCAGGGCCCTGGCTATTGAACCGGAGATCATTTTGATGGACGAGCCGGCTTCTGCCCTGGACCCGATCGCGACCGCGAAGCTGGAGGAATTGATCATCCGCCTGAAAGAGAGATATACGATCATTATTGTGACACATAACATGCAGCAGGCGGCACGGATCTCGGATAAGACCGCGTTTTTTATGCAGGGGGAATTGATCGAGTTCGGAGTGACTAAAAACGTGTTTACTAATCCGGAGAAGCCGATCACTGAAGAATATATTACCGGCCGGTTCGGTTAATGGCTGTCATCAGTTTCCCGGCGGCAGGAGGCGCATGGCCGGCTGCGGGATACTGTATTAAGGAAAGGAACGAGCTATGGAGCGGCATTTTCATGAAGAGCTGGAACAGTTCAATGCCAATATATTAAAAATGGCGGAATTGACCGAGCAGGGCCTTGATAAGGCCTTTCAGGCCCTGCGTGATCAGAACGTCCCTCTGGCGGAAGAGGTGATCAGGGCGGATAAGGTTATTGACGAATTGGAGTTAAAGGTCGATGAGCTGGCTGTGGCCCTGCTGGCCCTGAACCAGCCTATGGCAGTCGACCTGCGCATGATCACGACGGGCATGCATGTGAACGCAGCGATCGAACGCATCGCGGATCTGGTCGTCAACATTGCCCAGCGCGCCATTGAGGTGTCTCGTGAGCCTCTGCTTAAGCCCTTGATCGATATCGAAAAAATGACCCATGTGGCCAAGCGCATGGTCCGGGGGGCCAGCGATGCCTTGATCCAGCGGGATATCAGGCTGGCGAAAGAGGTGATCATGTCGGATGGGGAGTCGAACGCTTTGCGGGATGCCGTGTATGATGAGGTGATCCATGATCATATTGTGAAAGACGGCAGTCTGGCCCCGCGGGCCGTTCCGCTGATCCTGGTTGCCAGGGACCTGGAGCGGATCTGTGATAATGCCGCGGCCATTGCCGAAGATGTGATCTATATGATCCAGGCCAAGACGGTGCGGCATCATCCCGAGCGTCTGGAGAATGGGGGATTATCGTAGATCCTTAAAAACTAGTGCGGGTTTTCAGCGGGCCTGATTTCAGGCCCGCTTTTTTTAACTCAACTAAATAAATCTGACTCTTTGAAAAAATAAATGGGTATGACGGATACGATAATGCTTTCGTGTGCCATTTTGCAGGCGAATGGCTCAGGAAGATCGGGAGAGACTCGTTCGCTCAAACAACCTCCCGAACGTTTTTATAATGACCCGTTCGGTTCGGAACTCGCTCTGCGTGTCCCTCCCGATCTTTTTTATCGCCATTCGAGCAGAAACTGTTTAAATACGAAACATCACATTATCCTTTGTTTTATCCACGCAAAAGTTCATAGAGCCATAAATCTACGTAATTCTTTCGATTACCAACTTTTTTCCACTATATTGGCATTAATATTGCTTCAGTTTAGAGTGGGTAAAGCAATTTATGTTGAATTAACGTTTTGTTTACATTGCCCCTTGTTTTTTTGCCTGTTTTTCCGGCATACTTATGAAAATCTGTAAACGGTGTTATGAGAATGATTTTGAACCTAATGGAAAACCGGACACAAAAAATCGGCGAAATTCTTCTAGGTCAGGGTCTGATCCAGGAGCATCAGCTGGAGGACGCGCTTTCCGAGCAGAAGAATGACCAGCGCCGCCTGGGTGAGCTTCTTGTGGCTAAAGGTTTGATCAAAGAAGAGGTGCTCTATGAGATCCTGGCTGAATTATTTCAGGTTCCTTTTATTCAGGAAAGCGATATTCTGCCTGAAGAGGAGGCGGTCAGGGCCGTTCCGCTGGACCTTATCGAAGGGAATCATATTCTGCCTTTGACGGTTGAAGGGAAGAATTTAACGGTCGCCACCAGTGATCCGCTGAATTTTGATATTATTCAGAAAGTTCAATATAAATCAGGATTTTTCGTTCGGGTCGTTATGACCACTCCCCGGGCGGTGGAAGCAGGCCTGCAGGATGTTCTCGACACCCTGAATACCAGCGCTGCTGTTAAGGCCCTGAAAGGCGATTCTGGTGATCACAGCAATATTCGTGAGCTGGTTCACGCCATTCTGAACAGAGCCATAAGGGAACGGGCATCAGATGTCCATTTTGAGCCTCTGCCGGAATTTTTACGTGTCCGTTTCCGTATTGATGGTGTCCTGCATGAACGCAATACCATCCCTAAAGAATTGGAACGCAACATTTTATCACGTATTAAGATCGTGTCGGGTATGGATGTTGCAGAAAATCGACGTCCGCAGGACGGACGCACATCATTTGAAAACCGCAATAAAGAATATGATATACGGGTTTCGTCCCTGCCGGATGTTCAGGGAGAGAACCTGGTATTGCGTATTCTCAGCAAAGAGGCTATAGGATGGAGTTTCAAACACCTGGGGGTGTCTGACAACGATCAGAAAACTCTGCACCGCTTGTTGAGACTGCCTTATGGATTGATCCTGGTGACCGGGCCGACCGGGGCAGGGAAGACGACAACACTTTATTCCATGCTGAATCTCTTGAATAAAACTGAACGCAAGATCATTTCAGTGGAAGAACCGGTTGAATATCAGCTGAAGGGGGTCACCCAGACCGCGGTGAACCCGCATATTGACTACACCTTTGCCAATGCGATCCGTCAGATCCTGCGTCATGATCCCGACGTGATCATGGTCGGGGAGATCCGCGATCTCCCCACTGCGGAGATGGCAGTGCGCGCGGCATTAACCGGACATCTTGTGCTATCGACTATGCACACGAATACGGCGGCCGGGGCCATTACCCGCCTTTTGGAAATGGATATTGAGCCGTTTTTGATCAGCTCAGCCCTGTCAGGGGTTTTAGCTCAGCGTCTGGTCCGGTCGGTCTGTCCGTATTGTGTGCAGGAAAGCCGCTTGCCCGGAAATAAAAGGCAGAAGCTGTCCCGTCTGGGTGTCAGCATAGAAGATGTGAAAGAAGTTAAGGCTGCAGGGTGCGCGCGGTGTCACCAATCGGGGTATCGAGGCAGGGAAGGTCTTTTTGAGATTTTGGAAGCTGATAGTGAAATTCAGGCCATGATCCTTAAACGCTGTTCAGAGAAAGAGATCATGGAGAGGGCTCAGGAAAAAGGCATGGCGGATTTGAGGGAAGCCGCTCTGCAGAAATTTTTGAAAAAACAAACCACCTGGCAGGAGATCATGCGGGTGGTTGCTTTTGAGTGATGCGTACCGGGTGATACAGGGGTAACATAAGCATATGAAGACGTTTATTTATCAGTTGCGGGATAAAAAGGGGCGGTCTCTCTACGGTTTTGAGCGGGCCGCGGACAAGCGCGCCCTGCGCCGCAAGATCGTGGATAAAAATCTGTTTTTCGTCTCCGCGCAGAAAACAGACCGCAAAAAGATCTTTCGTCAGGGGATCTCTTTAACCGCCTTGTCGGTTTTCACGCATCGTCTCAGTTCATTGGTCGAAGCCGGGATCCCGATCCTTTCCGCCCTTAATGTTCTTTGGCATCAGACAGAAGACAAACAGATGCAGCTGGTCATCAGTTATTTGACCCGACGGCTGGAACAGGGCGCGCGGATTTCTGAGGCTATGGCCAGTTTTCCCAATGTCTTTCCGCCGGTCTACCGGGCTCTGGTGGGCATCGCGGAAAAATCCGGTGGTCTGGTCGAGATCCTGCGCCGTCTGGTCATTTATCTGGAATATCAGCGCAATCTGATCATGCGGACCAGAAAGGCCATGTTTTATCCGATCGTCGTTTTGGTCTTTTCTCTGCTGATCCTGATCGGCATGTTTGTCTTTGTGGTCCCGGTCTTTCAGCGTTTTTTGGAAAAATTAAACGTCGAATTGCCTCTTTTGACCCGGGCGGTGCTGAACGTATCTGCCTTTTTACGGAATCCGTTCGCTATCGCCGGTATTTTCCTGCTTATTGCTGCGGGGTATTTTGTGCATCGATATATCAAGTCCTCGGTTTCAGCACGGCAGGTGCTGGACCGCATGAAGCTCAGGATCCCCTTTTATGGGAATATTTTATATACGTCGAATATGAGCCGTTTTGTCAACGCCTTCAGTCTGATGGTCGGCGCCGGACTGCCTTTATTGGAAAGTTTTCAGGCGGCAGCCTCAACCGTGGACAACCGCTCTGTGTACAAGAGTATTGACCGGGTCCGCGCGCGCGTTGAGCAGGGGATGGGTCTGCATGAATCATTTGACCGGGAACGGGATTTTCCGCAGATGATGGTGGAAATGGTCGGGATAGGGGAGCAGAGCGGCAAGATCTCCCGCTCTCTGGACCGTATGGCCCAGCATTTTGACGAAGATGTGGATTATAAATTGAACCGGGGTCTGACATTATTGGAGCCCGCTCTGATCGTAGTCGTCGGTGTTATGGTCCTGCTGACTTTGATGGCGATCTATCTACCGGTGGTCTCAATGTGGCAGGGCTTGTCGGGAGGATAAAAAAAATGTTATATTTATTTAATTATCTTTCGGAGTAAAAATACAGCGGATAATGTGCTGAATCATTTAAGGGAGGGCGGACTGACAAATGGTACCAATATGATCGATTATGACCTCTCAGCCTGCAGCACTTGGAATAGAACATGAAAAAATAGCGATAACAACGATAACGAAAAAAATAAGGAGCAAGAAAATGAAAAAGATGAATACACAAGGGTTTTCATTGGTAGAGGTCCTGGTCGTTTTAGCGATCATCGGAGCGTTGGTCGCGATGATCCTGCCGAACGCTTTTCGCGCTATGAATCAGTCTGACAGCACCCGTTCAACTGCTTCGGACCGTGCTGTCGAGGCGGCTTACGCGGCCTGCCGTCTGGATAACAACACCGATCATACAGCTTGTGATACCGCAGCTGAATTAGCACCGTACGTTGACGGGACCATTCCGAATTCGTGTACGATTACAGGGGTTGATCAGGACGGCGACGGTACGGATGACAGCATAAACGTCACCGGATGTTAAATTCCGTTTTGGTGCGTTTATCAGCGACTAAGGACGATCATTTATGAGAAAAGGGTACTTAGCGATAGATATTTACGGGCCCGGGTTGAGATGGGTCTTTGCCGAACCGAAGGGGCGTTCTCTGCGGATTGTCCGCAGCGGCGTTTGTCCGGCTCCGCAGGGATTTCTTCAGCCCGGTGCCCTGCGCACTGTTCTGGTCGATCTTTTCCGTGAAGAAGAGATCGCGGTTAAGAGGATCTTTGTGTCCTATTCGGATCCGGATACCCTGATCCATAAAGCCGTCTTTCCTAAAATGACGCAGGCCGAGCTGAAAGAAGCTGTTACGGCGGAGATTGAACGGGTCCCATCCTTTGAAGACCGGCCGTTTGATTTCGTTTTTACCCGCCGCCCGTTGCCGGATGATAAAGAACAAATCATTTTCGCGGCGGTTTTGCAGGAATCCCTGGACCGGATTATGGATGAGATCCGGGAGACAGGTATTCCCGCTGATCATTTGGAATTGGCACCTATTCATTTGGATAAGGTCTTCTCTCTCATACAGAGGCCGGATGTCCCTGAAAAGTCACAATCGGAGTTGTCTTCCGGCGTTGAGGCGGTCATCGTGGTCCATGAACAGGCATCTTCGGTTCTGTTGAGTGAGGACGGACACATTGAAGAATTTTTCCGCTCTTCGGCCGGGATGCATCAGATCAAAAAGGGCACGGACCCGTCCGGCATTGTCAAGCAATGGACATCGGAATTTGTCCGTATGATGCGCTCTTATGAAGAGGTGCATGGCGGAAAACGTGTTCAGCGGGTTTGGCTGGTTTGGGATAAAACACGCTTGGAAGATCTGCCGCGGGCCTTTGAGCGTGCCATGCCCATTGAGATTATTGAGCCTAAATTGGAATGGATTTCCCGTCTCGAAACGGCGGGTGAGTCGGATAATCCTCTGAACCTTGTCGCTTTGACACCGCTGATTTGCGCCTGGAAAAAGATGCGGACACGTGTATCTCTTCAGCATTTCTTCCGCCGGATGCAGACCCGCAAAACGATTTTGACTGCCGCTGTGATCACCGCGGTTCTGATCGCGGGGATGAGTCTGGGGCTGAAAATGTATACCCAGCAGTTGACCAATAAAGTTGAACGTGTCAAACAGGCTTCCCAGATCGAAATGTTGGAAATCAAGGGTCTGAAGAAAGAGGCTCAGGAATTGTACGCGGAACAAAAAGAATTTTTAGAGAATCAACAGCGCCTTCTGGAACAGGCTATGTTTGTGCGTGCTCTTAACCGGGTGAGCTGGGCCCAGGTCCTGTCGGAATACGCGCGTGAGATGCCGGAAGATCTGGCGCTGACGCATTTTCGGTTTGCTGATGACGGCAAGGCCACCATTAAAGGACAGAGTTTCGATATGGATTCGGTCGCGGAGATGATCCGCCGCATTGAGGATTCCGATATTCTCGAGAACGGCATGTTTGACTTTTTAAAAGAACGCACGATCCGTGATCAACAACTCTATGAGTTCGGCATTGTCGCGCGTTTGAAGAGACAGAAAGAGGTTCCGGAGAGTGAGTATGAATAAATCGCGTATTATCATAGCCGCTGTTGTTTTGTGTCTTGCCTTTGCCGGCGTGTGTGTTTATATCGGCTGGCAAAGCTATCGATCCTTTTATCAACTGCAGGTGGATCGGCAGGCGCATGAGAATCGCATTGTCAAATTGAAAAAAGATATCCGCGAGATTAAATCTTTTATCAAACGGTATAAGCGCGATAACGAAGAATTTCAGAAATTTTTATTCAAAGAAAAAGATGTCCCGGAATTCCTGGAGGGAGTCTCTCAGTTTGCCGGTAAGGCGGGAGTCGATATTATCGATATGAAAACTCAGAAGTTTGAAGAAGTCCGCTCCGCGTATGTGAAGCAGGCGCAGTCCCCTGTGGTCCAACGGCGAATGCGGAAGCGCGTCGGGGAGGACAGCCAAAAGCAGAGAATGGAGGAATTTACCCTGGCGGCTATGCCGGTCCACATTACGGTTAAGGGAGAGTTTGAAGCGTTCGTGTATTTTCTGAGTTATTTGGAAAAATTCAAACAATTGATCACGGTCAACGCTGTTGAGATCGCATCCGGTACGGATTACCCGGTTTTACGGTATTCGTTCACCGTGAAGATCTACAGCTTGAAGACTGTGGAAGATCTTATGGAATGATGATATGAAACGGAAATTTATTTTTATGATGATCGTTGTCCTGTTCGCAGGCTGCGGTTATATGGATGCGGGTGAGGACAGGCCTGCGGCATTAGAACAGGAAGACCAGCGCGTTGTTGAACGGATCGAAGATCCCCGGCTGGCCAAGCTGATTTTGACGCCGAAAGAGTATAGGGTTGATATTTCCCGTGACCCTTTTAAGCCGCTGATCAGCCGTGAGAAAAATATGGAAAAAAAGAGTGACCCCCAGAGCGAGGCTATTGAACGGATGGAGTATTTAGGGAGTGTTCAATTCGGAGATGATGTTCAGGCCTTACTCAAGAGTCAAACTCAAACGGGTGTCTATCGTTCGGGCGATGTGATCGGCCCATATACAATTGATTCTATTAAGGTGGATGAAATCCGGTTTTCTCATCGCGATTCCGGGGAAGCCGTTGTCTTAAAAAGGAGAGAATGATATGTGTTATAAATTTAAGTGTTTGGTCATGATGGCCGTGATCAGTTTTATATGCCCGCCGGGAATGGCAGCAGCTCAGAATTTTGCTTCGACGGCTCAGGAGCAGAGTTCTGAATCCGGCGATGTGCTGGCTCAGCTGGAGAATATGGAGACGATGATCACGGAGCAGGAACAGCAGGTCGAGCAGCTGAAAACCCGGGATATTCCTAAGGATGATGTCGCGCCAGCGGCTGTGGTGGAGCGGGAGATGAGTATGGAGGAACAGCAGGCTTATTGGCAGCAGGACGTTGCTGATCAGAGTATTCCGGATATCAAGAAACGTCTCAGGATCGATGCGGCTTTTCGGGAGGCCAAGGAATTCATGAAGCAGGTCGACCAGGATTTGGAAAATGTTCCGCAGCGTGTCGAAAAAGACGTTATTTACGAAATTAAGACCCCGGAAGAGATCATTCGTGGTGTGATCCCGGAAGAGGTCGCCGGCCGTGAGATCGATCTGGATTTTGACGAGACCCCGCTGGAAGATGTTTTAATGACGTTAGGGGCCAGTGCCGAGGTGAATATCATGCTTGATCCGTCTTTACGCGGAAAAACGCTGGATCTTCATCTGAAATCTGTGACCGTTGAGCATGCTTTGCTGCTTATCGCCCAGCCGTTTGATCTGGGGTTTAAGCAGATCGGGAATTCCCTGCTGGTCACCGAACGTCAAAAATTGCGGAATGAGACTCTTGAATCCAAGGTCTTCACCCTGCGCAATATCAGCGCGGACCAGGTCGAGATCCTGGTGCGGGATATGGTCGAGACGGTCAATATTAGTCCGGACATTAACAGCCTTCTGGTCATGGGGTCTCCCCAGGAGATCCGCAAGGTCGAACGAATCATAAAAGAGGTCGATAAGCCTCAGCTGCAGGTTATTCTTGAGGCTAAGATCGTAGAGGTCGACAAGGGGGCGTTAAAACAATTGGGCGTGGATTGGTCAGATTCGATCTCGCTTTCGTATCAGGAAAGCGGCCGCCCCAATGAGTTTGATACGACAGAAGATGCCCCGGATAATCCCTTTAAGAT
Organism: uncultured Planctomycetales bacterium; assembly: GCA_964595465.1. Taxonomy (GTDB): domain Bacteria; phylum Omnitrophota; class Gorgyraeia; order Zapsychrales; family JANLHA01; genus JAKLFA01. The sequence continues at coordinate 34,191 of CAZQQI010000007.1, forward strand.
CTTTCAGCTTTCACGCAGCGCTTTGCAGTTTGATACGGTCTTAAAAATGCTGGAGACGCAGGATAAGGCAAAAGTTTTGTCTAATCCTCGGGTGGCGACTATGAACGACCGTCAGGCGGAGATATTTGTCGGAGACCGCATTCCGTATACGGTCACGACCGTGTCCGGGGGAGTCGCGACCACAGATGTCCGTTTTGAAGAGCCCGGGATCCGCTTGCAGATCACCCCTTCGATCATCGACGAGGATTTTGTTGTCATTAAGGTCGAACCGGAAGTGAGTTACATTTTTTCATTCCGGGGAGATGCCGATGAATATCCCTGGACCAAAAAGCGCAGCGCGACGGCATATGTGAGGGTGAAGAACAATCAGCCGTTTGTCATGGGCGGACTGTTAAGCCAGCAGGATAAAGAGACGTTATACAAGGTGCCGTTTTTGGGAGATATTCCGCTCATCGGCAATTTGTTTAATTATGATGACAGAACCCTGGAAGATGTTGAATTGATCATTACCGTCGTTCCCAAGATCGTCCGGGGAGAAGAATAGTATTTTTCCGATCCAGCAATATTCTTCAGGCCCCGTCAGCGATGGCGGGGTTTTTTCTTAAAGAGGAGATCATGCGCAATTTTTCAAAGGAACAAGGGCGTCAGGGATTTTCGCTGGTCGATGTTTTGGTCGGGACAGTGATCCTGTTCACTGTGGCGGGGTTCGGGCTGACGGCCAGCCGGGCGTTACGGTATTCTCATGAGATCGCCCGGAACAATCTCACCGCCACAAATCTTCTTCAGCAAAGCCAGGAAGAACTGCGGTATGCCATTGGGATCGGGAACAATTATGATTCGATCCAAGCCTGTGATTTTCCGGCGCCGGGGGAAGACGCGGCCTGCGGATTAGAGGCCCATGATCCCGTTATTTTTCCGGGAATGGAGCGTCACTATGAGATCGATTTTATTGCCGGCAGTACAGAGCTAAAAAAAGCTACGGTTTCTGTGCGCTGGCAGGGGGTAATGGGAAGTCCGCGCCAGGTTCAATCAGTGATGCTGCTGGCCCGTCCGCCGGATCCTTTGCCGGCGAATCTTTATGGTCTGGTGAGCAATGCTCTGACCGGCCGTCCAGTCCGCGGAGCGCGGATTGTCCTGAATCATGAAAGACAGGATGTGGTGCCCCTTTCGAGTGTAACCAGTGCGGAAGAAGACGGTATCAATTATGATTTCAGTGATCCTTCGACCGGGATTTACCGGCTTGAGACAGGTTCCTGGAGCGTCGAAGTGACGCATCGGGATTATGAAACCTTCGGTCCGGTGAACATTGTGCCTCATTTGGTTAACAATGAGTCCCGTCGTTATGATATCGAACTTGATCCTAAGCCGCGCGCGTATCTGCGGGTTAACATTGTGGACTTGGCCGGAAGCCCTGTGACCCTGCATGATCGGGATACCACGCTCAGGGCTTATCATGACGGAGGAATTTTAACAGATCATGCGTCTCAAAAATGTGAAGTGAGGGGAGGCGGATTGCGTTCTGTGGAGTGGGAGTTTACGGATGAGCAGATCTCCGGAGGAGAATTAGCTGTTACGGTGAACACTTCTGACGCTTATCAGTCTTTTTATGTGGGCGATTTTGACTGTGATTCATATGCCGGGACCAGCCTGTGTGCCGACGGGTGGTCGTCATCTTTTTCTGCCGGTCACAGCTGGAACGGAGGCGGGGACGGTGATACCGTCATCCTGCGTATCGGAGAAACCACAGAAGTGGATGTTCCTTTACGGCCTGTTCCGCAGGCTGTTGTTTACGGTCAGTTCACATTGTCCGGACAGCCATTAACGCGCAGCGCGGCTCTCTATATGAAGACCAGCAGGTGGGCTTCTATCCATAGTTACGCGTCGTCTCGCTGTGACCCCGCGCAGGGACATTTTCCTTGTAACGGGATACGCACTACGGCGACAGGGACCTACCGCCTGCCGGTCCCGGCTCTGCAGGAGTTTTTGCCGGATACCGCTACGCATCAGCTGCGTATTCAGGCCAGAGAGATCTGGGCGGATGTCGAACAATGCTGTCAAACGGTCGAGCAGACCCGTCTTTATGATTCGTACCGTTATCTTGACGCAGATGGCGAGGGAAGCCGGTCTTTATTATCCGGAACGATAGAACAATATAACACGGACAAGGTGCCTCCGCCGCCGTATGTCTGCGGCGATGTTGAAGGTGAGGTCTTTGATGATAAAACCGGTGATCCCATTGTCAGCGGGGCGGTTCAGCTTTCTTACGGGGGGCGAGAATCTACCGACGGATCCGGAGATTATGAATATGTCTGTCCGGACCCGATGTTTGATGAACAGGGTAACCAGACAGCCTTCCGCGTTAAAAAAGGGAATAACGCATTATATGCCTGGAAAGGCGGGTATTATTCTTATCGTATGCCGGGGAATCTTTGGTATGACAGCGGATCGTCTTATTTATATGTGAAGGAAAATGAGCGGATCGATGCCGGGCGCATTGAACTGTGGCCGCGGGGATACGGCGACCTGAGAGTTACTGTTCTGGATGCCGATACGGCGGAGCCGTTAAACGGGATGACTGTGGATCTTTCGTATTACAGTAGTGCCGGTCCTGGTGATCCGTCAGCTTTGACAACGGATGATGCCGGAAGCGTTCTGTTTTCGCGGGTTCTGGAGACCTGGCCGCCGGAGGATCTTCCGGAAACCGGATACAAGACCACGGTACGTCGGCACAGCGCGGCCGCGGAGGATCCGGCGGGAAGATATCTTCAGGTTAACCGCGATGCCCAAGACCGGCCGGTACCGTACCCGGTTTCTGTGATTGCGGACGGCCTGCAGACACTGACAATACTTATGGAGGATACCGGTGGCGGGATGTGAGCAGATAAAATGTTATGCGGGCAAGGACTTGCGTCGCGGCTATAGTTTGATCGAAATGATCGTATCGATGATGATCTTTTCTACTCTTGCTGTGGTCGGGGGGATGGTGTTTTTTAGCAATGTGGTCATGTTTGATAAGCGGATGTCCAGTGCAGATCTTTGGCAGGAGGCCAATGTCTTTATTGAAGCGGTCACTGAAGATGTCCGGGAGGCCTCCCGTGTGGATGTTCCCAGCGGTTCGGACGATGTATTAATCGGGTATGACCGTGATGGAAATCAGGCGTTCCGTTATGAAATTGCTGATGACGGCAAGGTCCGCGCTCTCTCGGGACCCTGGGGCGGCACGGTCTTTACCCGGCGTGCCGATAGCAGTAAGAGCGGGTTTGAACATTACGGCAATATGATCGATGTGAGCATAACGCTTATTGATCCGTCTTTTGTTAAAGATATAGCGGTCGCGACCGGGACACGCATTGTTCTGAGGAATTAAATGAGAAAAAAAACACTGAAAATGCGCAGGTACAGGAACGGATCAAAAGGACAGGCCTTGCTGGGGGCGCTGTTTGTTATCATTATGGTCTTCGGCTACCTCACGGCGGCTGTGATCCGTTCCAACAGTGATATGCATCAGGCCGAATTTCGTAAATATTCACAAGAGGCTTTTTATGCTGCTGACTCAGGTGTACAGTGGGCTCTCTTTAATTTCCGTCGAGATCCGAGCTGGGGGTGGACGACCGAAAGCGGAGTGCAGACCTTTGATATCAATGTCGCAGCAGAGAATTTCAGTTATCCGGTGGAGGATTGGGATTGCCGTGTCAGTGTGGATGACGGCGGCGCCTGGAGGGGGTGGACCAGAACACGGCTGGTGACGTCTGTCGGCAGGGATCCCGGTCGGAATGTGAACCGGACGGTCGTCGCACGTATCGTGGTCGAGAATCCTGCGCGCTTTCTGGTCTCGACGCTGGGGGATCTTATCCTGGAGAATGGAGCGGATATTCACGCACCAATTTTGGCCCAGAACATTATTTTTCGCGGACCGGATATTGATTTTATTGATCATGACGTTTTGGGGATAGAGGCCAAGGCGTATTACTTTAATGCTGTTTTTGGTGCCGACAGCACTGGTACGCCGTATTATAGCGTTTCCGATGTTGAGGAGACCGATCCGATTGTCTTTTCATCTGTTGATGAACAATATTTCAGAACTCTCGCCAATGATGTCCGTTTAGGGGGGATGGTCGAATATTCTGCTTTGCCGGAAAAACATATGACTCTTCAGAATTATTCTGAAGGGTTTTCCGGTGAAGGGGCCGGTCTGATCTTCAGTGAAGGGGATGTCTATGTACAGGGAAGGTACGATCATTCTATGATGGTTGTGGCAAAGGGGGATATCCATATAGCCGGCTCCCTGGATGCGCAGCTGCCGGATTCTGGTCCGGCTCCCCAATTAGCGCTTTTTTCCCGGGGGGATATTCTCATTGATGATGGGGCTGTTGATGCTGAAGGAAATTTAACAATAGAAGCAATGCTTGTCGCTGACGGTCAGGAAGATGGCGGGGACGGAAGGTCGTACGGGGGTGTGGTCCGTGCGCTGGCAGAGAATAATGTTTTTAATCATTTAAACTTTTTCGGGACCATTGCGGCCCGGGGGGAAGGGACGGAAGGCGACAGTTCGGCTGTAACGCTTTCGGCATTTCGCACTCGCAGTTATACGTTTAATCCCGCTTTGAGCCAGGACAACACCCTGCCGTTCAACATTCCGCATTTTGTCAATATTCTTTCCTGGGAACGGCAATGAAAAGCTTTTCCTTGACGCATTGTATATATTGACAAAAGCAACACATTGAATACAATATAAAAGTCATGTGTATATAGTTATATTTTTTTACAATGAATGCAGCGCAAGGTTAACAGAGCGTTAATCTGATCTCTCTCTTATGATCGGCAGTAATCTTAAAAAATTTCGACAGCAGAAAGGTTTGACTCAAAAAGATCTGGCCGATATTTTGGGTGTTTCCCGTCAGGCGGTCTGTCTTTGGGAGGCAGGTAAGCGTGAAGTCCGTGTGGGTTTTTTAAGTCTGCTGGCCGATATCTTAGGGATTACGGTCGATGAATTGGTCCGCTGCGGATCGGCCACAGGTTTTCAGTACTTGTCTGTTTCTGCTGTAGAGGTTGGCCTGGTTGGGGATTTTAATCATTGGGCGAAACCGTTGCCCTTGAAAAATGAAGGGAACGGTCTTTGGCGCATCACGCTCGATCTTAAACCCGGACGCTATGAATATAAATTTTATGTCGACGGAGAATGGTGCCTCGATCCGGAAAACGGCCAGACAGTCAGCAATCGTTACGGAACACAAAATTCTGTTGTGACGGTTTAGTTTACGGCTGCAGGTCACTTAAATGGCGAATACGAAATGTTAAGCAGGGGACAAGAAAAGGAGAATACGGTGGCAGATAAAAAGAAAACGCCTAAAAAAACAACCAGGCAAACATCCGCTAAATCAAAGTCTAAAAAATCAGCCGTAAAAAAATCTCCGAAAAAGAAAACGGGTAAAAAGGCGGCGAAAAAGGCGGTAAAAAAATCCCCGCTCCAAAAGGGCGCGTCTGTAAAGAAGAAAACGGCAGTGAAAAAAAAGGGTTTATCCGCAAAAAAGAAAACCGTTGCGAAGAAAAAAAGCTTATCCGCAGAAAAGAAAACGACAGCGAAGAAAAAGAGCCCGGTTACCAATAAGAGGGTAAAGGGCATGATCCGTACCAACCTGGAGTATGCCTCCCGCGCCAAGCGTCCGGTCTTTATCGACAGCGAAGCCATGCCGGAAAGTTACGGCTCCACCAGTGTGGTCTTGATCGCGCGTGATCCCCGCTGGATCCATGCTTATTGGGAGATCGCCCCGTCCAGTATTGAAGAGGTCCGCGCGCGTTACGGAAAATCTGTCGACCGCGCTGTTAAAGTCCTGCGCATGTATGACGTGACCATGATCAATTTTGACGGCCGTAATGCCAATCATATTTTTGATATTGAGGTGGGGGACGCTAATAATTGGTATGTGAATTTGCCTAATGATCATGTCTCCTATTGCGCGGACATCGGCTTATTGACCCCGGAGAGTGATTTTTTTACGCTGGCCCGTTCGAATTTTGTGACGACCCCGCGTGCTCATGTGTCTCCCCGCAAAGAATTGGTCTGGATGGCTGTCGAGCCCGGGGCTGAACCAACGGCTTTTGTCTATGACGGAGAGGATCCCGCTCTGGAGACGGGTAAGACAAGTGTGCCTTCAGATGTCGTGATCGGCGAAGCGCATATCCGTGATTATTATTCACGGGTCTTTCCCTTGCTGCGCCGTGTCCTGATGCGGCATGCTTCTGAAGAAGGAGCCACAGCCCAAAGCGCGGTGGACGCTGCTTTGCAGTATATCGAAGACCAGGATATGATGGCCTATGATTATTTCCGCCGGATCCTGCTCGGAGCTTCTGAAGAAATGATGGAAAAGGGCCGTATGGGGGAAGAAGGTATCGGCGGAATTTCCAGTGAAGAATTGGCCCCTTCATCCTGGGGCGGGGCCTCGGAAGAGGGTGCACCAGGTCCGCAGAGCGGATTCTTTTTTGAGCTCGGTACGGAATTGATCGTTTATGGGCGGACCGAGCCTGACGCGAAAGTGGAGTGGGGTGGGAAACCGATCATGCTCCGAGAGGACGGGACCTTTACGCTAAGAATGGCCCTGCCCACGGATACGCATATTCCTCTGGATTTTACTGCTGTTAAGTATGATGGGCGGCATCGCCGTTCGATCAATACAGCCGCACAGCGGGACTCTACGGAATATAAAGAATAATGTAACGGATATTTTCTGAAGACCTTTTTTTCGTGGTCTTATTTGAATATGTTAGGAGCAGTATGGCCCAGGGTTATCTTTCATTGGTTCTGCACGCGCACCTGCCTTTTGTCCGGCATCCGGAAGAAGAGTATTTCCTTGAAGAGAACTGGCTGTATGAGGCGATCACCGAGACCTACCTGCCTTTGCTGATGACGCTGGAACAGCTGGTCCGGGACGGGGTGTATTTCCGTCTGACTTTGTCGCTTAGTCCTACATTGGTCAGCATGTTGAGGGACCCTTTTTTACAAGAGCGGTATATCCTTCATTTGGACCGCATGATCGAACTGGCCGGCCGGGAGATCGAACGGACCGGTTTCGATGCCCGGTATCATGGATTAGCCCTGATGTATCATCGTCGTTTTGTTGATTTTCGTCATATGTTCTGCGAGACCTATCAGCGGGACCTGGTCGGTGCGTTCAAATACTTTCAGGATACGGGCTGTTTGGAGATCATGACCAGCTGTGCGACACATGGATTCCTGCCGATTTTGGCCGTTAATCCGCGGGCAGCTGAGGCCCAGATCCGTATCGGTGTCGACTCGTATACAGAAGTATTCGGACGTCCGCCGCGCGGGATCTGGCTGCCGGAATGCGGCTTTGTCCCGGGCATCGACACGATGCTTAAGCGGGTCGGGATCAGATATTTCATAGTGGATTCCCACGGTCTGATGTATTCAGATCCGCGCCCTAAATATGGGATCTTTGCGCCGGTCTATACACCTGCGGGGGTTGCTGCTTTCGGCCGGGATTGGGAATCGTCCAAACAGGTTTGGAGTGCCAAAGAGGGATATCCCGGGGATCCGGCCTATCGCGAATATTATCGGGATATCGGCCATGAACTGGAATATGAATACGTCAGGCCGTATATTGATCCGGCCGGCACCCGTGTCAATACCGGTCTGAAGTATTGGCGGGTAACGGGGCAGACCGCGGCCAAAGAGCCTTACCGTCCGGATATTGCCAGGGAAAAGGCGGCGGAGCACGCCGCGGATTTCATCGCCCGGCGGCAGTCTCAGGTAAGGGATCTTCATAATAGAATGCACCGTGATCCGATCATTGTCGCGCCTTACGATGCTGAACTTTACGGCCATTGGTGGTATGAAGGGCCTGTTTTTATGGATTTTCTTTTTCGTAAACTGGCTTTTGATCAGTCACTGATCCGTCCCGCGACGCCGACAGAATATCTTACGGCTTACCGTGTGAACCAAATGGCCATGCCGTCATCTTCCAGCTGGGGTTATAAAGGTTACAGTGAGTATTGGCTGGATAAAAGCAACGACTGGATCTACCGGCATATCCATAAGGCAGCTGAACGTATGCAGGAGCTGGCCGTTAAATTCAGCACAGAGATACAGAATCCCAAGGATTCTGTGACAAAGCGGGCACTTAATCAGGCGGCACGGGAACTTTTGTTGGCTGAATCCAGCGATTGGCCCTTTATTATGCGGACCGGGACGATGGTGGCATATGCCCAACGCAGGATCCGTCTGCATATTTCCCGGTTTACCCGTTTATATGATGATTTGCTGGAGAAAAACATATCGGAAGAATGGTTGACAGAAATCGAAGAACGCGATAATCTCTTTTCTGATATGGAATGTGCCCGTTATTATCTCCCTGAATGAGTTTCCCGGATCAAAGGAACTCCTATAAAAAACGCCTAATATATTGTTTTTATGTTAAAAATATTGCATACTTGAATAAGTATGTGCGAAGTAAATTGATGTTGCTTGATAGATGCGGCCGTACGGGGGAATTGGTCTTAGCGTCTAAAAGGAAATTCTAAAAAGGACAGGACATGGTCTGCTTAAAAGAATCGCCCCTGCGGATAGAACGTGTTTGTTTTACGGATAATGACCGCATGCGTCATCTTTATCGGCTCCGTTTGAAAGTTTATGGCGAGCAATGTGGTTTTTTTAATATTGATGAGTATCCTGAAGGCGAAGAGCGGGATAAATATGATGCCCAATCCGCGCATTTTCTGATCCGCGACGGGTTAAGCCGGAAAATCCTGATCGCTGCCCGTCTGATCTTACCCGGAGCACATCGTCTGCCGGTTTTTGATCATGTTCCTGAATTGTACCGTCAGTATGCTTCCTGCACGAAGGCCTGTGCCGAGATTTCCCGATTTGTCTTAAATAAATCTGCTTATTTTGATTATCAAAAACGCAGAGCGGCGGCTTTGGGGGGCGTCCCTACACTTGCGGTCTATCGTGAGATGTTCTCCATTCTCTATGCCCAGTTGTATCAGCGGGCGGTTGAATCGGGTATTCAGCATGGTTTTGCTCTGATGGAGAAGGGTCTTTACCGTTTGGCCAAATTGCAGGGGTTCTCTTTTGCGCCGGTCGGAGAGACCATTGATGTTTACGGCCCGGTCAAGCCGTATTATCTTGAAGTCGCGTCTTTGGGCTATCTCCAGCAATATGCTGCCGCGCAGAACAATTGATAATACAATTTGATAGCATCGTAGAATATTCAACAAAGGATTTGTCATGACAGAAGCGCATCGGCACAAGCATCCTCTGCTTAAATTTATATCGCTCGTTCTCGCAACAGTCTTTTTAACCACCACAATTCTTCCGCCTCGGTTGGCCCGGGCGCAGGTCCTGCCGACCCTGCCGGTCCCCGGAACCCTTTTGAGCACCTCACAGGGGTATGTTCCGCTTTTGCTCAAGGGGATCCAGGTTGACCCGCAGAATCCGCTGTCCTTCAACTTTATTATGAATACCGGTGAACTGCGCGCCGATACCGATGGCCTGCGTGAAGAGATGCAGCGCCAGATCAAATATTTTCTGGCTTCGCTGACCGTGCCCGAGGCAGAGATGTGGGTCAACCTGTCGCCTTATGAAGGCGACCGTATCATCCCGGATGCCTTCGGGCAGACCGAGATGGGCATGGACCTGCTGGCCCAGGATTATCTGCTGAAACAGCTGACCGCCAGCCTGATGTATCCTGAAGAAGAACTGGGACAGGCCTTTTGGAAACGCGTGTATCAGCGGGCCGAAAAAGAGTTCGGGACGCGGGATATTCCGGTGGATACCTACAACAAGGTCTGGATCGTGCCTGAAGACGCCACGGTCTTTCAGAAAGACGGCAGTGCTTATGTGATCGAGAGCAGTCTGAAGGTCATGCTGGAAGAGGATTATGTGGCCAAGATGGAAGGCCGCCAGGTCAGCCGCAGCAGCAGTGTTCAGGATATTGATGCTCAGATCATCCGTGAAGTGATTATTCCTGAAATTGAACGGGAAGTCAATGAAGGGCAGACCTTTGCTAAACTGCGGCAGATCTATCAGGCCATGATCCTCGCGACCTGGTATAAGATCAACCTGCGGGAGACTTTGCTCGGCCGGATCTATGTGGACCGCAATAAAGTCGCCGGGGTTGACACCGCAGACAAACAGCTCAAAGAAAAAATTTATCAGCAGTATATAGACGCCTTTAAAAAAGGTGTCTACAACTATATTAAGGAAGAGCAAGATCCGGTATCCGGTCAGATCATCCCGCGGAAATATTTTTCCGGCGGGTTTACGACAGATGAAGCCCTGCTGACTACTGTGCAGGGCAGCCTGATCGACGGGAATGGCGGATTGGCGCCTTATCAGCAGGAGCAAATCGTAACATCCTTGGGCACATTCGCCGCCGGGAGCCGTACCATTGCGGTCGATGTTAACCTGGTTGAAGATCCCGCAGCTAAAGGATGGTCGCAGGTCGTCACGGCCGAGACCTTCAGCCGAGATGCCCAGGGTCTTGTCCGCGCGGATGCCGCCATGCTGACAGAAAACAGCAAGGATTATTTGCGAGACAATAATCCGGAGCTTCTGCACAATGTTGATAACGGTAATTTTTCGCCCGAGCAGGTCGAGGCAATTAATATTATGGTCGACATCGGTAATGCCGGTATACTCAAAGAGAGTTCTAACGTTGGAGGGCTGTTAGACCAAGTGGCCCGACGGGATAAGACCTATCCGACCGGGCTCCGAGGATATCATGCAAATGCTGCTAGAAAGATGAAAATTTTTTATGAGGGCGGCAATCCCATGGCCGATGTCATCAAGATCAGTGCCCCTGCGACAAAAGATCTTACGTCGGCAGATTCTGAAACTCTTAATGTGCTGAATCGTGAAGGTTTAAAGGTTGTTAATAAAACAGTCTTTGTCATGCCAGCCGGGGGGCTGGGGGAACGGCTTGGCTATGGCGGATTAAAGTTGGATCTGCCGCTGGATTCGCTTACTCGGAAATCGTATTTGCAGATGTATGCAGAAAATATCCTGGCGCTACAAGAAAGGTCAAATAATTTAAATGGAGAAGATGAACGCATTCCTTTGGTGATGATGACCTCGGCAGACAATCATCAGCGGACCCTGGATTTTATTCAGAAAAACAATCTGTTCGGCATGGATGGGCTGACGGTTATTGATGTGACCAAGGATATTGCGGTCTATGATGCTGGCGCGGGAAAGGTCGTGGTTGCGGATCGCAGGGCATATGAAGATCGTAATGAGATCGTTAACCCCCGTGATATCGGTCAAATGGTGATCTTTCAGCAGGATTCTGTTTTTGCTTTTACAGGAGAGGATGCTAAGTTTGTTCTGCAGGAAGATGGTCTTATTAAAGAAAAACCTCATAATCATGGAGATATCGAACTGCTTTTACATCTTTCCGGTGTGGCTAAAGCCTTTGAACAGGCCGGCAAGAAGCAGAGCCTCTTTTTCCAGGATACTAACGGAGAGGCCTTTAATGCGGTCCTGCCCGGATTGGGGGCATCGGTTACAGAAGGATACAAGGTAAATTTATTGGCCGTCGAACGCAAGCCCGGGGATGCTGTTGGAGCCATTGCCGAGATGACCCTTGAAAATGGGACGACACAGGTCGGGAATATCGAATATAACGATGTGCCGAATGTCGCCAAAAATTATGGTCTTCCAGAAGAAAATTTTTCTTCAGGGAATATCAACATCTTTATTGTTAACCAGCAGGCATTGGCCGCTGCACTGGATGAAACTAATGGTTTAATGCCGGAGATTGTTAACCCCAAGCCGGATACCGGAGAAGCTCGCTTAGAAGCCATGATGCAGGATATCGCCAAAGCTGTTCCCGGTTCTCAGGTAGGGGTCACGTCATTCCCGGTAAGAATGATCTTTGCCGCCACCAAAAATGCTTTACCCCGGGCCTTGAGTAAGGTTGAAAAGGGCAATTTCCCCGAGCACCTGGCTGCGACTGAAGGCGTTTATCATATGAACACGCGGGAGATGTTGGCCCGGGCTGGTGTTGAGATTAATCCAGAAGGGAATACGAGGTACGCATTTGAGGATCTTTTACAACCCGCCTTTGGGCTTGAATCAGAAGTTCCCGGTATTCCTTATCAGGACGGAGCGCGGATATCTCTTTCCCCGTTTTTTGCTCAGTCTGTTGAAGACATTCAGCAAAAGATGAAGGGCGTCAGCATCAGCGACCGGTCTTTTGTGGTGATTGAAGGGGAACGTGTTTTCTTGAAAGATGTCAAGATCGATGGTGCTGTCGATATCCGGACCAATCCCGCTCAGACTCTTGTCCTCGAAAATCTCACGATAGAGAATGCCGGCTGGGAGTTTGTGCCTTTGACCGCCGAGGAAGTTTTGGATGAGCGAGGGCTGCCGGAAGATATCCGCATGAGAGGATATAAGCTGGTTAAACGCGATCAATTTTCAGTAGACATTACAGATCAAGGCCCTGGTGTGTACACGGTTGATACGGAAGGAAATGTCCGCCGGGCTGATCCGGCTGTGCTGACAGAAGTGCTGGATCCGTCAGAAGCTATCCGCCTCATTACAGAAAGTGCTGATCCCGGTTTTCTTGAATTTCTGCTCGACTATGCCCGTCATGACGGGCATGTTGAACAGCGTCAGATCGACCCGCAGATATTAGCGCGGCAATTACGGGAGACCGGTCTGGCCGATGCCGGATCTGAACAGGATCGGGCTATTCAGCAGGGGATTCCCCGGTTAGGAGAATTGCGTGAGGCACGGGACCCGCGCGGGTATCGGATCTTAAGCGAGATGGCCGGCCGGGAGTTGTTCGCCGATCGTGATTTTCAGAGACAGATCCTGTCCGAGATCCGGCAGGGGAGGGTTACGTTCGCTTTATTGAAGCCCGACACCATTGGGTTAGGAGAAGAAGAACGGATGCTGGCGGCCTTGGAATCAGCGGACTTTGAGGTTATTGAAGGCCCCCATATCCGTTTGTCGGAGGCTGAGGCGGAAGAGCTTTATCAGGAGCATAAAGGACAACGTTATTTTTCTGCTTTGATCGATTTTATGACCGGAACCGGAGAGTACGCCGGTCGGGAGCAGAGCGTGGTCCCGCTGTTTTTAAAAACGGCGGCTCAACGTGCCGAGACCGCGGCTCAGCTTTTTGAGAGAAACCGGAATATCTTGCGCGGAATTATTCCGCACTATGATCAGGATTTGGCTAAACGCGAAAATCGTATCCACGGTTCTGACAGCATCAATAGCGCTGAACGCGAGGCCGGGCTGATCTTTAAGATGTTCCCGGAGAGAGAGGGTGTCGGGAAACCGGTGCTTTCATCCTCTTCGGATGTTATGAGTACGAGCGATGAGCAGGGAGAATTTGTTGCTCTGGAAAGTAGTGGAATATTTCGGACATCCCTGAAAGACGGACAGCATGTCCTTATTGATGTCACGGACTCCCGGTATGATATTGCTAAGACATTTCATGTGGCCAGGCAAGGCGGCCGGATCATGATCGATGGGGAAATTAAGAGACAATATACTGATGAGCGTGATCGTGACGTCATGATTTTACCGGTCATTGATGATGCAGCAGCAGAGGGTCCTTTGCTGAGTATCGTTGTTGCCCAAAATGAGGGGGATCTGGAGGTGACGCACAATCTTTCCGGACCCGGCAGCTCGGTCAAGATCCGCAATGTCGATGCGGCGCAATTGAGCCGTTCAGAGAGCGAGCAGGATCAGCAGTATGCCCTGGAGTTGCTGCAGAATCGGCTGTCCCTGCTCCAGCAGGAAGTTCGGAATATGGAAGCTGAGATCAAATCCATTCAAACTCAGCAGGCGCGTTTTCGAGATAATTCTGTTCAATGGAACCGCCGGCATAATCGGATGCAGGACTTAAGAGAACAGCTGAATAGAAAACGTGCGGAGATCGCTCAAACAGAGCAGCAAATACGCAGGGTAACGGATCAAGCGGGCCCCGTTATGACGGCCCGCCAAGATGATGATAGAGTGGGTGGTATTGATCTGAACAGCGCGCATCTGAACCTCAAGATCGAACGCGATGACCGCGGCGTGCCTCTGCCGATGGATCAGCAGCCCATGCCGGAGCTTATGAACATAGACGGGTTTTTGCCGGTGATCATTAATGTGACGCCTATCCAGAGCGTCCCGATGCTGTTGGGCCTGGAGGATTCTCCGGCTGATCAGCGGCAGACCGGGACAGAATCCGTGCCGGGTGAGCAGCCCCGTGCGCGTTTGGAAAAAGCGGTTATAGAGGCCGCCATTTAGATTTGAGGCCGTATTGTCTGCTGGAAAAAAACAGCGCTGAATCCAATTCAGCGCTGTTTTTGCATATGGACAAAGTGATATATGGCCCATCAGATGACGTGTACCTTGAGACAGGTGATTTGCACTTCTTTCCTCTTGAGTTCCCGGTGTTAATTTATTACAATACAATTCATCATTTAATATCGTGGAAGGACAGCTATGAACATCGTCGATGGTGTGGTCTTGGGATTGTGCGCGGTCTATGCCTTTTTCGGCTGGCGTAAAGGATTGGCGCGGACTTTGATCGGTCCTGTTGTGCTGTTTTTGTGCCTCTATCTGGCCTGGGGGTATTGGCAGCGGGGAGGAGATTGGCGGTTGGTGATGACGATCTCTGTTCTGGGGCCCCTGGTGCTGACTTTTTTGCTGGGCATGATGCTGACATTGCTCTCCCAGGGGGAAAACGGTGAAGAGCAGAAAATGATGTCTCCGTTAAACCGCACTTTGGGTGCTTTGACTAATACAGCCTGGAACGGCGCGCTGGTGATCGCCGCGGTTGTTTTTTTTGCGCTTATCCCGTTACGCTTTGAATCCTTATTATCGTTTCGCGAAACTGTTCGGGAATCGCTGATCTTTCAGGCTGTCGGGCGGCCGATCGAAAAACGTTTTCCGCAGATCAGCCGTCTCGGTGATCCTTCGCGCATGTCTGCGGAGGATTTTCAGGACGTGCAGAAAACGGATGAATTTCAGCAGTTAATGAATGATGAACGGCTGCAGCAATTATTTCAGGACCCTGTCATTCAGGAAAAATTGCGTTCGCGTGATGTCGCCGGCCTGATTGAAGATCAACGGATCAAAGAGATCATACAGGACCGCGCCCTGCTGAAAAAGATGTGGTCTTTTCAAAAACGTCTTATGCAGCAGACTGATACTGGATCCAAATGAATGGTAAGAGAGGAGTATGAAAATGCCGACGATTTTCACCAAGATCATCAATGGGGAAATTCCCTGTCATAAGATCGCCGAGGATGACAAGCATTTGGCGTTTCTGGATATACGCCCGATCCGGGAAGGACATACTCTGGTCATCCCCAAGAAAGAGGGGGACTACATCTTCGATATGAACGATCAGGATCTCTCTGATCTCATGGTTTTTGCCAAGGCCGTTGCCCGTAAAATTGAAGCCAAAATCACGTGCAAGCGTGTGGGCGTCATGGTCGCCGGGATTGAAGTTCCTCATACCCATGTGCATTTGATCCCTTTTGAAAAGATCCCGGATTTGAATTTCGCCAACGCCAAGGAGGTCCCGCAGGAGGAGTTGGCGCGGACCGCAGACAAGATCACCGGATAGATAATGGGATGCGTATGAATTTTATACCCCCTCTTTTAAAAAGGGGTGGGTGGATCCATTATTCTTTTTTCTTGTTTTCTCGACGATAAATTCTCCTTGCGTTGACTGCTCAATAGGAATAGAATACAATCAGTTTTTCACTCCCACATAAAATCCATTGAATCCATTTCCAGAAAGGGGTATATCGATGTCTGAGGCATCATCCGGCAAAGACCTGACAGGACTGTTTTCTCCGTGCGGTATCGCTGTGATCGGCGCGTCGTCCAATCCGGAGAAGATCGGTTATCAAATTCTTTTTAATCTTGTCGAAGGCGGTTTTGAGGGCGAGATCTATCCGATCAACCCCAAGACGGATGAGATCCTGGGAAAAAAGGCTTTTGCCTCAGTGAATGATATCGGTAAAGATATCGGTCTGGCCGTGATCGCCATTCCTGCTCCTTATGTCAAGGCGGCCCTGGAAGACTGCGCCCAAAAAGGGATCAAGAATGTTGTGGTGATCACGTCGGGTTTCGGAGAAGTGGGAAAGAAAGACGAAGAGGAAGAACTGAAACGCATTGCCGATGAAAACGGCATGTCTCTGGTCGGACCGAATACTCTCGGCGTTGTCTACACTTCTGCCAAAATGAATGCCAGTTTCGGGCCGAAAGACGTCCTGCCGGGAAATATCGCTTTTATTTCTCAGAGTGGGGCCCTGGCCATTTCTTTAATGGGCTGGACCATGATGGAACGTATCGGTCTGGCCGCGCTGGTCAGCCTCGGGAATAAGGCTGATGTGGGCGAGAAGGAGCTGATCGAATATTTTAATCATGATGAGCAGACCCAGGTGATCGTGATTTACATGGAGGGGATCAAGGACGGGCGCCAATTTATGCAGACCGAGATCAAAAAGCCGGTGGTCTGTCTGAAAGTGGGCCGCTCACAGCGGGGGGCCAAGGCCGCTGCATCGCATACCGGCTCGCTGTCCGGTTCTGATAAGATCTATGACGCGGCGTTCCGCCAGATCGGAATTCTGCGTGCCGATACATTTACGGAGGCCTTTGCCTGGTCGCGGGCTTTGTCGCTGCCGGTCCCGGCGGGGGATGAGGCTGTGATCATTACCAACGGCGGCGGGATCGGGGTAGCCGCCACTGATGAATGTGAAAAGTACGGCGTAAAATTGTTGGATGACCCGGATTGGCTGGAAGAGCAATTCCGTCCGACCATGCCGGATTACGGCAGTACAAAAAATCCGGTGGATATCACCGGCGGGGCGCACGGCGACAAATACGGCAAGGCCGCCCGGGTGGCCTTTGAGAGCGATAAGGTCGGGTCGGTTATTATTCTCTATTGTGAAACAGCGGTGACCGATCCTTTGGAAATCGCTAAGTCCCTGGAGGGGGAATACACACGGACCGGGCGCAGTAAGCCGTTGGTTATCTCTATGGTCGGCGGTGAACGTTCCCGCGAGGCGCTTCATTTTCTCGATGAAAAAGGGATTCCGGCCTATACTTCGGTTGATGAAGCGGTCTCGGCGCTGGACGTTTTGTACCGCTGGCGTGAGATCCGGCAGAATCCCCGGGAAAAGATCGGGATCCCGGAGGCCCCGGATGATGTGAAGCAGTTTTTAAGCCGTCTGAAATCCGAAGGTCGAGAGGCTCTGCTGGAGCATGAGGCCCGCGAGGTTATGGAAAAATGCGGTGTGCCGACTCCGAAATGGGGTTTTGCCTCCAGTCTGGATGAGGCCCTGGAGAAGGCCGACGGCATGTATCCGCTGGCCATGAAGGTCGCCTCGCACGATATTCTTCATAAGACCGATGTCGGCGGTGTGGCGGTTAATATCCGCGACGCCGAAGAGCTCAAGCAAAAATATGAGCAGATGATGGCAACGGTCAAAGACCGTCAGCCGGATGCCGAGGTTTTGGGCGTCAATCTGGTCCAGATGGTCAAGGGCATTGAATGTATTGTGGGGATGAGCCGGGACCCGCAGTTCGGTCCGGTGATCATGTTCGGTCTGGGCGGGGTCTTTGTCGAGGCTCTGAAAGATGTCACCTTCCGGGTGGTTCCCTTCGCCGAACGCGAGGCCGAGAAAATGCTGGACGAGATCAAGGCGCGTAAGATCCTTAAAGGTTTCCGCGGGATGCAGGCCCATCGTGAGACACTGGTCAAGACCCTGATGGCGATCCAGAAATTAGCCCCCCTGGTTAAAGAGATCGATATCAATCCTCTGCTGACCGATCAGCAGGGAAGTTTCGCGGTGGACGCGCGGATTATTCTTTAGCTGTACTGGGAATGTAAAATGATTTCTTTTTGGGTGGGCCAGCAGATTATTGAACAGCATCGATAATAATAAAATCACCTTCGGGGCATAAGTTCTGATCTGAGAAGCACAGGATTTCCCCTTCATCGGCATTTAACCAGTCTTCGAATCGAATGTACAATGAATACATAGTGTGACCGGCAACTTTTTTAGCTCTTCCCGCTCTGATAATATCATTGCCTGCGGAATAGCTGAATTTATCATCACGAGGCAGGTTTAAATGAAGTTTTTGATTGATTTCATCAAGGCTGTTTAGGAAGCCCGGGGGAAAGGGCTTTGCATCACATCCGTTATTTGAAGGGCCGCAAGAGGTCCCTCCGCCGGCCTCGTATTCTTTGCCCGCGAGATAGATCGACTGCATATTTCGGGCGGCCTTTTCAGCATACTGTCGTTCTACGGAGTCCAGATACCGCGGCAGGGCCAGTCCGGCCAGAACGCCGATGATCACTACTGTGATCATGATCTCGACCAGCGTAAAGCCCCAAGGGTTTTTAGTAAGATCGTTCATACGCCCCGTATTGTTAAACTGTTAAGGTTCTCTACATAAAGTATACTGCATTTCTGCGGTGATAACGAATATTATTATTCAATATTAGTATTGAAAGAAATTTGTTGCGGCTGACAGGGAATTCCATATAATAGCTTTGGGGGGTGACAATCGGCTGATTGTCCCCTTTTCTTTTTATATGCGGCAGGAGAGAGCATGAAACAAAAATTTATTATTTTAGCGGCCATCGCCGTTGCTTTGGGTCTGTTAGGAAAAATGATCGGGTTTTCGCATGAACAGGCTCTGATCGTGTCGATCTTTACCATGTCCATTGTGGGGACACTGTTTTTTTGGGATTTCCGTCTGAGTTTTGTTTTTATCGGCGCCGGCATTCTGGTTTCGATGGGCGCTGTGGATATGGAACATTTTATCCAGTACGCGTCTCTGGATGTTATTTTGTTTTTGATCGCCATGATGATCATTGTCGGCATGATGAAAGATGCCGGCTTTTTTGAATGGCTGATCACGGTGGTCTTGCGGGTTAAAAATCTGACCGGGATCAAGATGTTTGCCATTCTCATGGTGGCCTCGGCGGTCTTCTCGGCTTTGATGGGGGAGGTGGCCTCGATCATTGTGATGGCTATGATCATCCTGAATATTTGTGATTTTCTGGAGATCGATCCGCTTCCCATGATCCTCTCGTCTGTTTTGGCCACAAATATCGGTTCCGCGTCCACGGTTTTAGGGAATCCGGTCGGCGTCCTGATCGCCGCGCGCGGAAATCTTTCGTTTGAAGATTTTATTACACACGCCCTGCCGTTATCATTTTTTGTGCTGATCATTACGATTCTGATCCTCTTGGTCTGGTACCGTAAATATCTGCGATTGCTGAACGAACGGATTCAGCCGTTTGAAGAAGATAAGGGTTTTTTATATTTGATCTCCATCCCCCCGGATCTGCGGACTAAGGTCAGCATCGGGATCTTTTTAGTGACGATCGGTCTGATCGCGATGCACCGCCGCATTGAGGTGTTTTTGGGGCTGGAGCACAACACCATGCTGATCATGATTCCCATTATCGCAGCCGGGATCGTGATGATCTACCGTTATGACCGCGCACGGCATTATATTGAACATGAGATCGAATGGCCGTCCCTGCTTTTTTTTATGTTTCTCTTTGCTCAGGCCGGCGTGATCCGGGCATCCGGTATTGCGGACATTCTTGCCGGGAAGATCTTCAGTTCGGTGGGGGATGCCCCGCGTGCCCTGACAGGCGTCGTGCTGTTTTCGGCCGGGATCCTGTCGTCGGGTCTGGATAACGTGGTGACCGTCGCTTCGTATGTTCCAATTGTTAAGAGCCTTGAGGCCTTTCATTATAATCTGAAGCCGCTCTGGTGGGCCCTTTTGTTCGGCGCCTGCTACGGCGGCAACATTACTATGATCGGTTCAACGGCCAACATTGTTGCACTCGGCCTGCTGGAAAAAGAACGCAACATCAAAGTCACGTTCGCGATGTGGCTGAAGGTCGGCGCGACTGTGGGTCTGATCAGTATGGCGATTGCCTACTTGGCGGTTCTTTTTATCCCAATTTATGGGTAAAATGGCCAAAATTATCCGTTTTTTCAGAATCCGAAACCTGGCGTTCGGAATTTAGACGGTCATTATTCGGTCTATATAATTTTTCGGGAGTTTTCTGCCGGTCATTTCTGCGCGGATTGAACATTCAGGAAACATATTTTAATTTTTAAAAAAGCTGTGTGTTTGAGGTGCTGTCTTGGGGGGGAGAACTAAAAGCTATATTAAGCAGAAGCCGGAACCCGGTCACTGGCTCGCGGCCTCACGTGCCGCTGTTTTGTTATGCGTTATCAATATTGCCGTCTTTATTTGGATGCTTACTCCTGCCGGCCGGCAGTACTTCACCGAACTGATCGTTTACCCCGGCAACCTTATCAAGGGAAATTACTGGTGCCTGCTGACCGGCGGGTTTGTGCACTCCAGCTTGAGCCATTTATTTTTTAATATGCTGGGTCTGCTGGCATTCGGTCATGTGGTGGAACGTCATTTGGGTTTTTGGAAAACGGTTTTTATTTATCTGGGCGCCTTATTGATCTCCATGCTGTTTTCTACAGTGGTCTATGCCCTGATCCTGCATAAAAATGTGGCGATCATGGGCGCGTCCGGTGCAGTGATGGGCCTCATGGGCGCGGCAGTCCTGCTGGCGCCGTTTTCCGTGACCTGGGAAATGATCGTCCCGATCCCGACCATGTTCAAAGGCTGGCTGTTTCTTTATGCTGATCTGCAGGGCTTTCTGGGAGGCGAACGCGACGGGATATCACATCTGGCGCATCTGATCGGCTTTGCCTCGATCGTTATTCTGGTCTATTTTCTTACGGATGAAGACAAACAGCGTCTGTTCGCCGGTCTGGTGATCAACCTTGTTTCTCTGGCTCTGTTTGTCTGGATCTGGCAAAAATATTTTATCGCGACTTAGGACATTGAAGAAAAAGGGGTGATCATGGCACACGCAATTCTGTTGATTTCCTGCTCTGACCGCAAAGGCATTACGGCCGCAGTGACCGGGTTTATCTCGGAACACAACGGAAATATCATCCATGCCGATCAGCATATTGATGAGCAAAGCAACACCTTTTTCATGAGGGTGGAATGGGACCTGCGGGAATTTGATATTGTCCGGGAAGATCTTCCGGCTTCATTTTCCCATGTCAGCGAGCCGTTCGGCATGGATTGGCAGCTTTTCTTTACCGACGAGATTTCTCGTCTGGCAGTTTTTGTCTCAGGCCGGACGCACTGCCTTTACGATCTTTTGCTCAAATACCGATCAGGTCACTTGCCGTGTGAGATCCCGCTGGTGATCAGCAATCATGAACATCCCGGAGACATTGCCCGTGAATTCGGCATCGACTTCCGCTGTTTTCCCAAAACGCCTGAAAATAAAAAACAGCAGGAACAGCAGGAGATCGCGCTTCTTAATGAGAACGGCATTGATCTGGTTGCGCTGGCCCGTTATCATCAGATCTTTTCCCCGGAATTTGTTGAAGCGTTTCCGCAGAAGATCATCAATATTCACCATTCTTTTTTGCCGGCTTTTCCGGGCCGAGAGCCGTATGCCCGGGCGTATGAGAGAGGGGTTAAGATCATCGGAGCGACCAGCCATTTTGTTACCGCGGAGCTTGACCAGGGGCCGATCATTGAGCAGGATATTGTGCGGGTCAGCCATCGGGACACGGTCGAGGACCTGATCCGTAAAGGGGAAGATCTGGAGCGTCTGGTTTTCTCCCGCGCGGTTCGCTGGGCTCTTGAACGTAAGATCCTTTCCTACGGGAATAAGACAGTTGTGTTTGATTAAGCGCACAAGAGATCATGACAAAAAATGGTGCCGGATCTCATAAAATATTTATTAGCAATGGTTTATGAATAAATCATTTCTGATTTTCAAGGCTGGAGCGGTATTTGCGTATTGATAAATAACGAATTAATTATAACCTGCTGATTTCAAACAAGATATGAGATCCGACACCATTTTTTCCAAGCCGGAATTGCTGGCCCCGGCCGGGGACCGGGCTGCCTTGAGCGCGGCCCTGAATAACGGCGCGGATGCGGTTTATCTGGGTGTTAAGGGCATGAATATGCGGCATGCCGCCGCGAACTTTTCCCTTAATCAATTAGCCAAGATAGCCGGAGATATCCATCGCCGCGGAAAAAAGATCTATGTGACGTTGAATACGGTGATCCTTCCGGGGAATATTAAGCGGACCGAGCAGATCTTGGCCGCGGCACAGGAAGCGGAGGTGGACGCGGTGATCGCCTGGGATATGGCGGTTCTGTCGCGCTGCCGGCAGATGGGGATCCCTCTGCACATTTCGACTCAAGCCAGCGCCGCCAGCTTTGAAGCTGTCCGGGCCTATGCCGAGTTCGGCGCGCGCCGGGTTGTTCTGGCCAGAGAGTGCACGCTGAATGATATCCGCAGGATTTCCCGGCGTGTCAAGGAAGAAAAACTCCCCTGCGGCATCGAGGCCTTTGTGCACGGGGCCATGTGTGTTTCCGTTTCCGGACGGTGTTTTCTCTCCCAGCAGGCCTTTGCCAAATCCGCCAATGAAGGACAGTGTCTGCAGCCCTGCCGGCGAGAATTCCACATCCGCGATGCCGACGGAGAAACCGAATATATCCTGGGGCCGGATTATATTTTAAGTCCCAAGGATTTGTGCGCGATCGATTTTCTGGACCGATTGATCCGGGCGGGGATCACGGCCTTTAAGATCGAAGGGCGGATGCGTTCTCCGGAATATGTCGCTGAAGTCACGGCCTGTTACCGCCAAGCCATTGATGCCTTTTTTGATTGCAAATTTGATGATGCGTTGAAGACTGATCTGAAGACCCGCTTGAGCGCGGTTTACAACCGTGGGTTCTCTCCCGGGTTTTATTTCGGCCGGCCGGGTTATGATGATTGGAGCACGGGCCTGGGGACACGCAGGGAGAAGGTATTCGCCGGTGAGGTAACGCGTTATTTCAAAAAGATCGGAGTCGCTGAAGTCTGCCTGCGGGCAGCGTCTTTGAGTAAGGGGGATGATATCCTGGTGATCGGTCCGCGGACCGGAGCGGAGACTGCCGTTATCGGTGAGATGCAGAATGCCGGGGAATTTGTCAAACGGGCAGAGAAAAAAGACACGGTCGGTGTCAAGCTGGATTTTTCGGTCCGTCCCGGCGACAAAGTATTTCTGTGGCGTGAAAGGAGGGATTAGTATATTGTGTCCGTCATGGCCGCCTTTGGTTCAGACACGATGTTCTGATTGATATGATGACAACCAACGAGACATTTGATTTTAATACAGAATTTGCGGAAGCCTACAGCCTGATGGAAAATTCCCGCAGGCATATCTTTGTGACCGGCCAGGCCGGGACAGGCAAGTCGACCCTGCTGGGCTACTTCCGCGATCACACGACCAAGAATGTCGTCGTCCTTGCGCCGACCGGCGTTGCGGCCGTGAATGTGAAGGGGCAGACCATCCATTCGTTTTTTCATTTCCGTCCGGATATCACGCCTGATTCTGTCCGTAAGATCTATCTCAGGAAAGAAGCCCGCAAGCTGTTCGCGAATCTGGAAACCATTATTATCGACGAGATATCCATGGTCCGGGCTGATCTGCTGGACTGTATCGATCTGTTTTTACGGATGCATGGGCCGGACGGGCGCAAGCCGTTCGGCGGTGTGCAGATGATCTTTATCGGGGACCTCTTTCAACTGCCGCCGGTCGTAACCCGGCGCGAAGAAGAGATCTTTCGTGATCATTATGAGAGCCCGTACTTTTTTTCGGCCCGGGTCATGCGCGAGCTGGATTTGGCCTGTATCGATCTTTCCCGGATCTACCGTCAGGCTGATGATGAATTTATCGCATTGCTTCAATCCGTCCGCACGAATACGATGCAGGCGGAAGATCTGGCTCTGCTCAATGAACGCTGCGCCCCCGGGTTCGCTCCGGATGATGAGGAGTTTTATATTTATTTAACCACGACCAACGCTTTGGCGGACAAAATGAACGCACGCCGTCTGGCCTCTGTTCCGGGAGAACCGTTTCTATTTCAGGCGACGCGCGAAGGCGCATTTGAAGGACGCGCGCTCCCGACGCAGGAGCATTTGAAGTTAAAGACCGGGGCGCAGGTTATGCTGCTGAATAATGATCCCGCCGGGCAGTGGGTCAACGGCAGTATCGGACGGATCACCTCTGTGGCGGAAGACCTGGCCGAAACCGATATTATCCGTGTAGAACTGGAGGACGGACGGGAGGTCGAGGTCGGGCCGTTCCGGTGGGACATGTATAAATTTTATTACGACGAGGTAACCAAAGAGGTTGAATCCGAGAGCGTCGGGGCGTTTATTCAGTATCCTTTAAAGCTGGCCTGGGCGGTTACCGTCCACAAAAGCCAGGGGAAGACCTTCCAGCGGGTCGTTCTGGATGTGGGCCGCGGCGCCTTCGCTCACGGACAGACCTATGTCGCCTTAAGCCGCTGTACTCATCTCAACGGATTGATCCTGCGCCGGCCGCTTAATTTAAGAGATATTATTGTTGACCCCCGCATTGGCAAGTTCATGCGGGGATTGGAATATCAGGGGAAAAACTAGTGCAGCTGGAGTGTCTGTTCTTTTTTCAGCCCGAACAGCGTGTTTACAAAGCCCGTCTTTAGTATTAATATAAAATCATAATCGAAAGCACTTAAGCCCGTAAAACAAGGAGGGCCGCATGTCATTTTTTAAAAAGATCAAACAGACAGTATCCAAATTATTTCATAAAGAGGGGGAGCCCATGACAAAAGAGCAGAAAGGGGAGGTGCATCCGGAAACCCTGGCGGTTCATGCCGGCCAGAAAGCAGACCCCGCGACCGGCGCCTGTGCCGTGCCGATCTATCAGACCGCGTCGTATGAATTCCGTGATACCGATCATGCCGCGGATCTGTTCGCGCTCAAAGAGTTCGGGAATATCTACACCCGCATTATGAACCCCACCAGTGAGGCCTTGGAGAAACGCGTGGCCGCTCTGGAAGGCGGTGTAGCGGCCCTGGCAACCGCCAGCGGCATGGCTGCGGTCACCCTTTCGATCTTAACCATTGCCCGTGCCGGCGATGAGATCGTATCCTCTGCCGAATTATACGGGGGAACGCGGACATTGTTTCAGCATACCCTGAAACGGTTCGGCATCACCGTTCATTTTGTCGACACCAATGATCCGGCGGCTGTTAATGCCGCTTTGACCGATAAGACGCGGGCGGTATACGCAGAGACCGTGGGAAATCCCAAGCTCAGAGTTCTCAATATCAAGGCTGTCGCGGATGTCGCGCATAACCATGGCGTCCCGCTGATCATTGATAATACGGCGTCTCCGTTTTTGATCAAACCCCTGGACCACGGCGCTGATATTGTCGTCTATTCCGCGACCAAATACCTCGGCGGTCACGGGACCACGATCGGCGGACTGATCGTCGACTCCGGCCGTTTTAATTGGGATAATGGGAAATTCCCGGAACTGACCGAACCCGAGGAAAGTTATCACGGGATCACTTTTCTCGAGACGTTCGGGAACCTGGCCTATCTCCTGCGCGCACGCACGACTTTGCTGCGCGACCTGGGGCCGGCCCTGTCCCCGTTCAATGCCTTTCTGATCCTGCAGGGGATCGAGACCCTGCATGTGCGCATGCCCCGGCATACCGAAAATGCTTTACGTGTCGCGCAGTATCTTAGGGAACATCCAAAAGTCAGCTGGGTCAATTATCCCGGTCTTCCCGGTCATCCTGACGCTGAAAGAGCAAAGGAGTATTCTCCGCAGGGTATTTGCGCCTTGATCGGGTTTGGGGTGAAGGGAGGGCTGGCCTCCGGAAAGGCCTTTATTAATAATCTCAAGCTGATCAAGCATCTCGCTAATATTGGCGACGTCAAGACACTGGCGATCCATCCCGCGAGTACAACGCATCAGCAGCTGTCCGCGGAAGAACAGCAGGCGGCCGGTGTGACCGATGACTTTGTCCGCCTTTCGATCGGGATCGAACACGCGGATGATATTATCGCGGATATTCAGCAGGCCCTGGAGTAGATTTTACCGTGTGTGTTCTCTTAAAAAAGAGTGTGTCCAAAAAAGGCCTAATGTTCGCTTCGAAAAAAAACATTTTATGCGCTGTTCTGTTTGCGGCCTCGTTTTTTTGCGCCACCCCTGCGCCGGCTCAGTCCGCGGACGGGCCGGAATCGTTATATGAGATCGGTGTTCTGGCGGATTACAGTCGTGATGATGTTATCCGGCACTGGGTCCCTACCGCGCGGTATCTTTCCGATTATATCCAGCACGCCGATTTTACCATAGTCCCTTTAAATTATAGTCAGATCTACGGAGCGGTTTCAAAAGGGCAGGTGGATTTTGTCATTGCCAATCCTGGAATTTTAGTGGAGGCCATGTATTTGTATAAGGTCCGCTGTATGGCTTCTTTGTCCAGGGAATATAACGGGTGGGAATTCACTCATTATGGCTCGGTGCTTTTTACCGCCCAAGACAGCGGGATCAAGACACTAGGGGACTTGAAAGGCGCCCGGTTTGCCGCCCCGGCTCCGGATTCTTTCGGCGGCTGGATCCTCGCGGCCAGAGAAATGCAGTATGCCGGACTTAATGTCCAGTCAGATCTGAGTGAGATCATTTTTGTCGGATCTCATGATCATGTCGTTGACGCAGTGCTGGAAGGAAAAGCTGATGCCGGCGCGGTACACAGCGGTGTTCTGGAACATCTTTCCTTATGGGCAGAAGTTGACCTTGGCCGGCTCCGTATTCTTAAAGGCCGTTTGACCATGAACAGGAGTCTGGAAGGACTGCCGTTCCATACCAGTACTCCGCTTTTTCCGGAATGGTCGATCGCTAAATTGCCGCATGTTTCGGAAGATCTTGCCGGTTTGGTGACCGAAGGACTGTTCCGCTTGTCCCAACTGAATCCTGATGCCGCTCAGCAGGGAGGGTATAAACGCTGGATCGTGCCGCTGAATTATACATCAGTCAGACAGGCTTTAAGTGATGTGCAGGGGAGTCAGCAGGGGGCGGCATACCGTTTGCTCTTTTTGGACTTTTTGAGGGATTATTGGTATGTGTTCTTTCTGGTATTTCTCATCTTTTTCTATCTTATGTTCACCATCCTTCACCGCGCAGGTTTGTCCCGGGCGCTTCGCCGGTCCAAGCTGGCTTTGGAAAAAGAACTGCTTCAGCATAAACAGGCGGAAGAATCGCTGCGGGAATCTCAGAAAATGCTCACTCTGGTCATGGATTCCATACCGGTACGGGTGTTCTGGAAAGACCGCAACCTGACCTATCTGGGTTGCAATCAGGTTTTTGCCGAGGATGCCGGGCTGTTATCTTCGGAATCGATCGTTGGAAAAACAGATTATGAGCTCAGCTGGACCCGGGACCAGGCCGACAGCTTCCGGGAATATGATCAGCGCGTGATCGGGACCGGCCGGCCGATATACAATATCATTGAATCTCAGCAGCATGCCGATGGTAATCTTTATTGGCTGAAGACCAATAAAGTGCCGATGCGCGACAGCTACGGCAACGTGATCGGTATGTTGGGAACGTATGAAGATATTACCGAATCCCGCCGTGCTGAGGAGGCGTTGCGGACCAGTGAGGCGAAATACCGGGATCTGGTCGAAAACGCCAATAGTATTATTATCCGGCTGAACGCCCGGGGAGACATCCTGTTCTTTAATGAGTTCGCTGAAAAGTATTTCGGCTATTCAGAAGATGAAGTGGTCGGAAAAAATTTAAAAGAGACCATATTGCCGTCTGATATTGTTCCTCCGGAATGGGTCGACAATGCGCTGAACAAGATCCTTATGGATTCTGACGAATGGCGTTTTGCGGAAAATCAGAATGCCAAGAAGAATGGCGAGATTGTCTGGGTGGCCTGGACAAACCGCGCGGTTGTGAACGAGCAGGGGGAAAAGGAGATCCTGGCCGTCGGTACAGACATTACCCAGCGGCGCCATATGGAAGAAGAACTGCGTAAACTGTTTACCGCGGTGGAGCAGAGTCAGAATGTTATTCTGATCACAGATCCCCGCGGAGATATTGAATATGTGAATCCGAAATTCACCGAGCTGACCGGGTATCAGGAAGAGGAGGTTTTGGGAAAGAACCCCAGGCTGCTTAAATCCGGTGAATCCCCTCCTGAGGTTTATAAGGTTTTGTGGCAGACCATCCGCGATGGCGAGACCTGGCGGGGCGAATTTCATAATCGCAGAAAAGACGGTTCGCTCTATTGGGAACGGGCTGCAATCTCCCCGGTTAAAAACGACCAGGGTGAGACGGTGTATTATATCGCGATCAAAGAAGACATCACTGAACAGAAGAAACTGTCTCAGGAGCTCCAGAAGGCCTTCGGCCGCCTGAAGGAGATGGAGAGGATCATCAATTTAAGTAACGCTATGGTCTTTCTCTGGGATCCCCAGGATGAATGGCCTGTCCGCTTTGTTTCGGATAATGTGCGCGTCCTGGGCTATGAACCCCGGGAGTTTTACGAAAACCAACTGCATTTTCAGCATCTTATTTATGAAGAAGATGTGGCTATGGTCAAGGCAGAGGTTGAGCGCAATATTAAAGCTCGCAAAGATGAATTTTCTCAGCAATACCGGCTGCAGACCCGTGATGGACGTGTTCGCTGGTTTGAGGTCTACACTTGGGTGACCTATTGGAAGGCCGGACAGCCGTCGCAGTATCAGGGCGTGGCCTTTGATATCACTGAACGCAAACTTGCCGAAGAGCGCATGTTTGAAGCCATTAATATGAAGGCGGAATTCATCTCGATCGTGTCGCATGAATTGCGGACGCCTCTGACTGCGATCAAGGAGAGTATTAATATTGTTATCGAAGATGAGGATAGCGGGATCAATGATTCTCAGAAGCATTTTTTGAGTATTGCCAAGAGAAATGTTGACCGTCTCGGCGTTCTGATCAATGACGTGCTGGATTATCAGAAGCTGGACGCCGGCCAGCTCAAATTTCAGTGGCAGGAAGGGGATATCCGCACGGCGATCGATGAGGTCGTTCAGACCATGGGTGTGGTCGCAAAAAATAAAGGACTCAGTTTAAAAAAGAAAGTGCCGGAAAATATCCCTTCAGTTTATTTCGATCAATATCGGATTATACAGGTTTTGAATAACCTGGTGAACAACGCAATTAAATTTACTGAGAAGGGGGAGGTTGTCATCAGCGCTTCTGTTATGAAGGATTGTGTTGAGATCTCTGTGCGGGACACTGGGATCGGGATCAAGGCCGAGGATATGCATAAGCTGTTTCAGACCTTCAGCCAGATCCAGCAGGGGATCGCCCGTAAGCCCGGTGACAGCGGACTGGGTCTGGCGATCTCTAAAAAAATTATTAATGGACACGGCGGTGAGATTTGGGTAGAATCAGAACCCGGAGAAGGAAGCGCGTTCTTTTTTACACTTCCATTGACCCGGAGTTAGCTTTTTATAAAGCGTGGCAAATGACCGTGTTTTAAGGGGGGCGTATGGCTTATAAAATTTTATTGGTGGACGACGAGCCTGATATCGTGCAGATCATATCTTTTCGGCTGGAAAAGGCCGGTTACGATGTTGACATTGCTGTGGACGGGGCCGGGGCGATGAAAGCGTATGAAAAAGGGTGCCCTGATCTGATTCTGCTGGATGTTATGCTGCCGGATATGGAAGGCTTTGATGTCTGTGCAAAGATCAAGGCCGCTGATCCCCAGCAGAAGATCATTATTTATACGGCCAAGGTCGACGGCGTTGATGCTGCTAAAGCCAGAAACTGCGGTGCCGATGAATTTACGGTCAAGACAACAGATTTGAAATTTATCCTCGAGGCGATTCAGAATTTGCTGTCAGCTTGATATTTCCGTTCCTTCATTGTTTTATTCTGCACACGACCCCCGAAAAAACACAATATGTAAGTATAATTACGTATTGACACACAATATCTAGTGTGTAAGATAGTGTTAGTCATAAGATCTCGTATTTCCCCTGAAGATGCTTTAACCAAAGGAGGACGCTGTGGGTCCAACCGCAACCATCAGCAAAATCACCAAGCGCAATGGCGCCGCCGAAGAATTTGATCCCCAAAAGATTATCAATGCCATTTTGAAAGCCGGCTCAGCGACCGGCGAGTTCGGAGACGTTGTCGCCCGTAATCTGACCATGCGGGCTATTAATATTGCCCAGCAGCTGTCGGCCAGCCGGTCTCTTTCCGTCGAAGATGTCCAGGATATTGTTGAAGAAGTCCTGCTGACGTCACCCTACCGCAAGACCGCTAAGGCTTACATTATATACCGTGACCAGCATGCCAAGATCCGTGAGATTACGTCTCGCAGCCAGGTGGGCCTGGTCGACCAGTATTTAGAGCGTCTCGACTGGAAGGTCAATGAGAACAGCAATATGTCTTATTCCCTTCAGGGGCTGAACAATTATATTTCGACGGAAGTCACCAAGATCTATTGGCTGAATAAGATATACCCGCCGGAGATCCGCGAAGCGCATATGAACGGTGATCTTCATGTTCATGATCTGGGCCTGCTGAGTGTCTATTGTGTCGGCTGGGATCTGCAGGACCTTTTGCGTCAAGGGTTTCATGGAGCATCAGGAAAGATGGAGTCCTGTCCGGCCAGGCATTTCCGGACAGCCCTCGGACAAATTGTCAATTTCTTTTATACTCTGCAGGGAGAGGCGGCCGGAGCCCAGGCGTTCTCCAATTTCGACACCTTGCTGGCTCCGTTCATCCGGTACGACAGCCTGAGTGAGAAAGAAGTCAAACAGGCTCTGCAGGAGTTTGTCTTTAATGTTAATGTACCGACGCGGGTCGGTTTTCAGACACCGTTCACCAACCTCACGCTGGACCTGAACTGCCCATCGCATCTCAAAGATCAGGCTGTCATCTATAAAGGGGAACTGCAGAATGAGACGTATAAGGAATTTCAGCATGAGATGGATGTTCTGAACAAGGCCTTCCTTGAGGTTATGCTGGAAGGCGACGCCAAGGGCCGGGTCTTTACTTTTCCGATACCGACGTACAATATTACAGAGGATTTTGACTGGGATAATCAGAATATAGATCTGCTCTGGAAAATGACCGCCAAGTATGGGATCCCGTATTTCGCGAATTTTGTTAATTCGGAAATGAGCCCGGACGATGCCCGCAGTATGTGCTGCCGCCTGCGTCTGGACAATCGTGAACTGCGTAAGCGGGGAGGGGGCCTGTTCGGCGCCTCACCTCAGACCGGGTCTGCCGGCGTGGTGACGATCAACCTGCCGCGGCTGGGCTATCTGGCCAAGAACGCGGAAGATTTCTATGCCCGCCTGGACCATTTAATGCTGCTGGCCCGGGAAAGCCTGGAGATCAAGCGCAAGGTTCTGGAAGACTTTACCGCTTCCGGTCTTTATCCGTATTCCCGGTTTTATCTGCGTGATGTGAAAAAGCGTAATGATCAGTACTGGATGAACCATTTTTCCACTATTGGTCTGGTCGGCATGAATGAAGCCTGTCTGAATATCTTTGGCGAGGACATCGCCTCGGAAAAAGGGCAGAAGTTTGCCGGTGAGGTGCTGGATTTCATGCGCGACCGCCTGGTCGCCTTCCAGGAGGAGACCGGAAATAATTATAATCTGGAAGCGACTCCGGCTGAAGGCGTGTCTTACAGAATGGCCCGTGTGGACAAGGACACCTATCAGGACATTGTCTGCGCCAACGAAGCGGATTATCAGGAAGGGAAGGATCCCTACTATACGAATTCGACCCATCTTCCGGTCAATTATTCTGATGATATCTTTGAGGTTCTGGATATCCAGGATAACCTGCAGATCAAGTATACCGGCGGGACGGTTCTGCATATCTTTGTCGGTGAACAGATCATGGATACTGAGGCACTCAAGCAGTTCATCCGTACGGTGTGTCAGAAGTATCGTATGCCGTATTTCACCATCAGTCCGACCTTCAGTGTCTGTCCCAGCTGCGGCTATGTTGCCGGTGAGCACAGCCTTTGTCCTAAATGTGAAGATGAATGCGAAGTCTATTCCCGTGTGGTCGGGTATCTGCGCCCGGTCAAACAGTGGAATAAAGGCAAACAGGTGGAATTTCAGCAACGCAAGACGTTTAAAGTATGCGCATAGGCGGACTGCAGAAAATCTCACTTATCGATTATCCCGGGAATGTTGCGGCCGTGGTCTTTACCCAGGGCTGCAACTTCCGGTGTCCTTACTGCCATAATGTCAATTTGGTATCCCCGGCATGTTTTGCTGATCCTATCTCAGAATACGATGTTTTGGATTTTCTCTCCACGAGAGTGGAAAAACTCAAGGGCGTTGTGGTGACAGGAGGCGAACCAACCCTTCAGCCGGATTTGCCGGAGTTTTTACAAAAGATACGCACGCTTGGGTTTTTGGTCAAGCTGGATACCAACGGCAGCCGCCCCGCTGTTCTGCGCTGGCTGATAGATGAAGGTTTGGTGGATTTTATCGCCATGGACATTAAGGCTCCGCTGGAACGTTATGACGAGGTTGCCGGTGTGCGTGTGAAGACAGACTATATCCGCCAATCCATTGATCTGATCAAGGGTTCCGGTATTTCTTATCAGTTCCGCACAACAGTTGTCAAATCACTATTGAGTGAAACAGATATCGGTCAGATTGCAGATATGCTGGGAGATATTGAGTACTATCGTCTGCAGAATTTTGCCGGTCAGGATGTTCTTTTGGATAACAGTCTTCTTGATCAGGCTCATTTTACTGAAGAAGAACTTTCCCGTCTCAGGGCACGCTGGGAGCGTCATCCCCAATCGGTGTGCTCTTAATCTTTCTTTTCTTCTGAATCATCATCCTGGTTTTCCGCCTTTTCTCCGGAAGCGGAATGGTCCGGGGTACGGTAGGAGAGTTTTTTGATCTGGTCAAGGAAGCGGTCTGTGTCGAGGGGTTTGGGGTGGAAGGCATCGGCACCCGCGGCCAGAAAGGAATCTTCGGTATTGCGGCGGGCGGAAAGGACGAGGATCGGGATCTCCTTGGTCTCGTCATTCTTTTTCAGTTCTTTAAAGAAGCTGAAACCGTCCATTTCAGGCATCAGGAAATCTGTGACAATAATATGCGGCATGGTATCGGGTTTCAGTGAGTCCCAGCCTTCCTGTCCGTTTTGAGCGGTCAGCACCTCGAACCCGGTGGAAGTCAATATTTTGGATACCAATTCTGCGCTGGTCGGGTCATCTTCAACCAGCAGAACACGTTTTCCCTCGCCGAAGGGAGGGAGGCTGTTTTCCGGTTTAGCTGCAGGTTCTTGAGAAGCTGTCTGCTCTGTGCTGGATTCATTCATAAAGGCATTCTCTTATAATTTGCGGATAAAGTCAATATCAGGAGGCTAGTATTTTTCTCCCGCAGAAATTTTTGCGATAATTGGGAATTCCGCCTTTTCTTTTTTTGTTCTCTGGTATATAATGGAACAAATTTTCGTTATACATCCTGTTACAAATTCCACTGTGAAATATTAATGTATGAAAGCCGTAATTAAAGGAAGGATTCGTATGAACAGACAACGTGTCACAATTGATGGAAATGAGGCCGCGGCCTATGTCGCCCATAAAGTCAGTGAGGTGTGCGCGATCTATCCGATCACGCCTTCTTCTCCCATGGGGGAATGGGCCGACCTGTGGTCGTCCATGGGCCAGAAGAACATTTGGGGGACCATACCGCTGGTCCAGGAAATGCAGAGCGAAGGCGGCGCTGCCGGCGCTGTCCACGGAGCCCTGCAGACCGGCGCCCTGACCACGACGTTTACTGCGTCTCAGGGTCTGCTGCTTATGGTGCCCAACATGTTCAAGATCGCCGGAGAATTAACCCCGGCGGTTTTTCATGTCGCGGCCCGTTCGGTCGCGGCCCAGGCCCTTTCTATCTTCGGGGACCATTCCGATGTCATGGCGGCCCGCTCCACCGGATTCGCCATGCTGGCCTCAAACTCTATCCAGGAGGTCATGGACCTTTCTTTGATCGCCCATAGCGCGACGCTCAACAGCCGCATTCCCTTTATTCATTTTTTTGACGGGTTCCGTTCATCCCACGAAGTATCCAAGATCGAAGAACTCACCCGTGACGATATCCGCGCGATGATCGATGACGAGCCGGTTCTGGCCCACCGGGCGCGGGGGCTGTCACCGGATCATCCTGTTATCCGCGGGACCGCGCAGAATCCGGATGTCTTTTTTCAGGCCCGGGAAACGGTCAACAAATATTACAATGCCTGTCCGGGCATCGTTCAGGATGCCATGGACCGTTTTGCCGAACTGACCGGACGCCAGTATCACCTTTTTGATTATATCGGGGCTCCTGATGCTGAGAAGGTGATTGTCCTGATGGGATCGGGTGCCGAGGCGGCAGAAGAGACTGTGAATTATTTGGCGGAAAAGGGGGAAAAGATCGGCGCCGTGAAGGTCCGTCTCTACCGTCCGTTTGTCAATGAGGCCTGTGTCGCGGCCTTTCCTAAAACCGTGAAATCGATCGCGGTTCTGGACCGGACCAAAGAACCGGGCGCCGGAGGCGAACCGCTTTATCTGGATGTGGTCAATGCCTTCAGTGAATGCGGCGCAGAGGCCGGGTTTCAAAAGAACCCCAAGATCGTCGGCGGGCGTTACGGTTTATCATCAAAAGAATTCAATCCGGCGATGATCAAGGGCTTGTTCGACGAGCTGGGCAAAGAAAAGCCCAAAAATCATTTTACGATCGGGATCAAGGATGACCTGACCGATACCAGCCTTGATTTTGACCCTCAATTTACCATTGAGGACCCGGACGGTGTTCAGGCGATCTTTTACGGCCTGGGTTCGGACGGAACGGTCGGGGCCAATAAGAATTCGATCAAGATCATCGGCACCGAGACCGAGAATTATGCCCAGGGGTATTTTGTCTATGATTCCAAGAAAGCCGGTTCGGTGACGGTTTCTCATTTGCGTTTCGGGCCGAACCCGATTCACGCCACCTATTTGGTGAGTGAGGCCAGTTTTGTGGGCTGTCATCAGTTCTCGTTTCTGGAGAAATATGATGTCCTGAGCAAGATCAAAGAGAACGGGGTTTTTCTGCTGAACAGCCCGTATGGCGCTGATGAGGTCTGGGATAATATCCCCCGTCAGGTACAGGAACAGATCATAGAGAAGAAGGCCCAATTCTATGTTATCGATGCTTATAAGGTCGCCCGGGAGACCGGCATGGGGGCCCGGATCAATACGATCATGCAGACCTGCTTTTTCGCGATCTCCGGTGTTCTGCCGAAAGACGAGGCGATCGCAGCGATCAAGAATGCGATTAAGAAGACCTACGGGAAAAAAGGTGACGAGATCGTTCAGAAAAATTACAAGGCTGTTGATCAATCTCTGGCGCATCTTAATCAGGTTGCGGTTCCGGATAAAGCGACCAGCACGATCGAGAAATTGCCGGTCGTTCCGTCCGCTGCCCCGGATTTCGTTAAAGAGGTCACGGCCGCGATCATGGCCGGGAACGGGGACACCTTGCCGGTATCCAAACTCCCGGATGACGGGACCTATCCGACCGGCACCACGAAGTGGGAAAAACGCAATATCGCCTTGCAGATCCCGGAGTGGGATCCGGATGTCTGTATTCAGTGCGGAAAATGTGTTGCGGTCTGTCCGCATGCCACGATCCGTATGAAGGCCTATGATCCGAAGTATCTGGAGAAGGCTCCGGAGAAATTCAAATCGGCCGACGCCAAAAACAAAGACTGGTCCGGGATGAAGTTTACCGTTCAGGTCGCTCCGGAAGATTGTACCGGCTGCGGGCTCTGTGTCACATCCTGTCCGGCAAAGAACAAACTTGAGCCGAGCAAAAAATCTGTGAATATGGTTCCTCAGCCGCCTGTCCGCGAACAGGAGCGTAAGAACTGGGAATACTTCCAGTATGAGATTCCGGAAATGGACCGCGATACGGTTAAGAAAAATGCCACGCGAACGGTTCAGGCTCTGGAGCCGCTGTTCGAGTTTTCCGGATGCTGTGCCGGCTGCGGAGAAACACAATATCCCAAGCTGATCACTCAGCTGTTCGGAGACCGTATGGTCATCGCCAACGCGACAGGGTGCTCGTCGATCTACGGCGGAAATCTGCCGACGACACCCTATACCGTTGACAAAGACGGCCGCGGTCCGGCCTGGTCCAATTCCTTGTTCGAAGACAACGCCGAATTCGGCTTAGGATTCCGGCTGACCCTTGATAAACAAAAAGAATTCGCCCTGGAAATGGTCAAGGCGCTTTCTTCCAAGATCGGCGATGATCTGGCAAAAGGTATCCTTGAAGCGGATCAGACCGAGGAGCCGGGTATTATGGAACAGCGCCGGCGTATTGCCGCCCTTAAGGAAAAACTTCAGAGTGATTCCTCGCCGGAAGCGCGTCAGTTGATAAGTGTCGCCGACAGTCTGGTCAAAAAGAGTGTCTGGATTTTCGGCGGCGACGGCTGGGCTTATGATATCGGCTACGGCGGACTGGACCATGTCCTGGCCTCGGGACGCGATGTCAATGTTCTGGTTATGGATACCGAGGTCTATTCAAATACCGGCGGGCAGGCGTCCAAAGCCACCCCGCGTGCCGCAGTGGCCAAGTTTGCGGCCAGCGGTAAACCGGCCGCCAAAAAAGACCTGGCCCGTATGGCTATGACCTACGGCTCGGTTTACGTGGCTTCGATCGCTATCGGTGCCAATGACAATCAGACCGTCAAGGCGATCCTGGAGGCCGAGGCCTATCCCGGCCCGTCTTTGATCCTGGCCTACAGCCATTGTATCGCGCACGGGATCGACATGACGAACGCTATGGAAAATCAGAAATCTGCGGTCGCCTGCGGACACTGGCCGCTGTTCCGTTTTAATCCGTCCCTTATTGAGCAAGGCAAAAATCCGCTTTCATTGGATTCGGCCGCGCCGAAAGAGACCTTTGAAACGTTTGCCTACCGTCAGAACCGTTTTAAGATGCTGACTAAGAGCAAGCCGGAATGGGCCAAGGAACTGCTCAAGCTGGCGCAGTCTGATGTCGAAACAAAATGGCGCACCTACGCTTCAATGAAAGATCAATACGATACCATTTTAGGAAATACCAGCGCAGAATAAAGCCGTCAACGTTTTACCGAAAGGATCGGTTATGGATTTATCAACGCAATATATGGGACTCGCGTTAAAAAACCCTTTGGTCGTGTCATCAGCGCCATTGACCAAAGAACCGGATAATTTTAAAAAACTGGAAGACGCCGGAGTCGGGGCGATCACCTGTCATTCGATCTTCGAAGAACAGCTGACCCAGGAATCTCTGGAATTAAATCAGGCTCTTCAGCAGGGGACAGAGCAATTTGCCGAGGCCCTGAATTATTTTCCCGAACAGGAAGACTACAAAGTTGGCCCGGAAGAATATCTTAAGATGATCAGTGACGCCAAATCTGCTGTCGACGTTCCGATCATCGCGAGCCTCAACGGCCACACCATGGGCGGCTGGGTGGATTATGCCAAAAAGATCGAAGAGGCCGGCGCTGACGGGCTGGAGCTCAATGTCTATTTTTTACCGACCAAGACCGACACCACTCCGGATGAAGTGGAAAACAATTATGAGGCCATTGTCCATGCCGTGAAAAAGAGTGTTTCCATTCCTGTGGCGGTCAAATTGAGCCCGTATTTCAGCGCCATGGCCAATTTCGCGAAATGCATAGATCAGGCCGGCGCCGACGCTCTGGTGATGTTTAACCGTTTTTACCAGCCGGATCTGGACCTGGACAAATTGGAAGTCGTTCCGAACGTGGTGCTGAGCACATCAAATGAACTGCGCTTGCCGCTGCGCTGGATCGCGATTCTCTATAAACATGTGGAGGCCAGTATGGCGGCGACCAGCGGCATTCATAGCGGAGAGGATATCGTCAAGGTGATCATGGCCGGCGCGGACGCCGCCATGAGTTGTTCGGCACTCTTAAAGAACGGTATTGGTCATGCTCAGACCATGGTTGATCAATTGAGCGGCTGGATGGAAGCCCATGAGTATGAATCTGTACAGCAGATGAAAGGGATTCTCAGTCAGCAGAAATGCGAACATCCCGAATCGTTTGAACGCGCGAATTATATGAAGGCGCTGACGATCTATGATTCTGTGGAATGATCGAACGCAGCGTGGTGAGCGGCCGGGTCGTAAGACCCGGCCGCTTTTTTTCGGAACGCGAACAGCCAATGGCGAATAGTGAATGGTCATAGCTGTCTAAATTAGGATTCCCTCCCCCTTGTGGGGAGGGTTAGGGAGGGGGAATGCCCTCGGGCAGTAGCCCCCACCCAGCCTCCCCCATGAAGGGGGGAGGAGCTATATATTCCCGTCCCTATTTTCCATTCACCATTCACCATTCACCATTTTCCATTTTCCATTCACCATTCTCCATTCGCCATTCTCTATTCGCCATTTTCTATTGCTATCTTCTAAAAACCCGTGAATTCCGGCCCAACCTGCGTTAAAATGACAGTATGCCTAAAACAGCATTCATCTTAGAACCCCGCTGGGTCCGTCTGTTCGCTTTTCTGAGCGGGGGAATCTCCCTGATCACGCAGGCACTGGTCTTGAGAGAATTGAATGCTGTTTTTTACGGCAATGAATTGTCTTATGCCGTGACATTAGCGGTCTGGCTGTTTTGGATCGGCATCGGAAGCCTGTTGACCAATCTTATCCCGAGTGCGTTTTTCCGCCGCCGTTCCGCTGTTTTTGCGGGAGTTGTCACGGTTTGGGCCTGTTCTGTTCCGGCGGCCGTGTTCGGAGCCAGGCTGATCAAACCGCTGTTCGATTTTGGTCCGGGAGAGATCCTGGGGATCCTGCCGCTGCTGCTGTCCGGTCTTATTCTGACCGGGATCCCCGCTCTTTTGGCCGGAGCGATGTTTGTGATCCTGTATAAATCTGTTTCAGAGGATAATCCTGTGCGGACGGTTTATATCTGGGAAGCTGCCGGCAGCGGGGTCTGCGGTATCCTTTTAACATTTCTGCTGTTTCATATTTTATCCGCTACATCGGCTGCCTGGCTGTCCTCAGCGCTTTTGCTGGGCGCGTTATTTCTTTTTTACCGCCGCTGTCGGCCGTGGAACGGGATCTTTTTCATTTCGGTCTTAATCCTGGCCGCGCTGTTTTTTTATGATCATATTGCTGACCTTAATCAGAAGAGCGAGGCCCGCCAGTGGCCTTACGGGGACATTCTGGCAGTCTCAGATTCTCCTTACGGGCGCTATGTCGTGATGCGCGAAGGAGAGCAGGTTTCTCTGTTTGAAAACGGCCGGCTTGCCTTTACGGTCCCTGATGCCCTCAGTGCGGAAGAACAGGTGCATTGGGCCATGCTGTCTCATCCTGATCCGCAGAGGGTCCTTCTGGCGGGGGGCGGGTTAGGCGGCGAGATCGCTGAGGTCCTCAAACATGATCCCGCTAAAGTGGATATTCTCACTCTGGACCCGCAAAAATATACGCTGGTCAAACAATATTTATCCGGTCCTGTTCTGTCCGCGCTGCGGGACCCGCGTACGCAGGTGATCCTGCAGGATGCCCGCTGGGCCTTAAAGACCCGCGGCAGCAAATATGATGTTGTTCTGGTTTTGATCGGGGATCCTCATACGGCGGCAGGCAACCGGTACTATACGGAGGAATTTTACCGGGAAGTCCGGGACGTTCTGCGTCCCGGGGGTGTTCTGGGTTTTCAGGTTTCTGCGGCCGCGAATTATCTTAACACAGAGACGCGCCTTTATCTGCGTTCTTTGATGACGACATTGCGCCGCGTTTTTCCGGCAGCCGGTGTTATCCCGGGAGAAACGGCCACATTTTTGGCGTCCGCAGCGCCTTCTGTTACGACGGGGGACCCCGATGTCTTAATCAGCCGTATGCAAAAAAGAAATATTCATACCCGTTTTCTTTTGCCTCATGAGATCCGTTTCCGCACCCAGTCCCGGCGAGGGAAGCAGTGGGAGGAGATCCTCGATAACCCGGGGCTGCTGAATACGGACCTTCATCCGCGCAGTTATTTTTTTAATATGACCATGTGGATGTCGCATTTCGATGCAGGTTTAGGATATGCCGTTGGAAAGGTCCGGATGGTGCCGGCGGCCGTTTTATTTATGATTCCGGTTTTGGTCTTTTTGGGCGCCTGGCTGATCTCCCGCAGAACGCGGCGCAGAGCTGTGTCTTTGGCGGTCACGGTTTCAGGATGGTCGGAGATCATTTTTGAGATCGTGGTGATCCTGGCGTTCCAGGCCCTTTATGGAATCGCTTATCAATATATCGGACTGATCCTGGCTTCTTTTATGATCGGGTTATTAGCGGGGGCGGTGAGCGTGAGCAAGCAAATCAGCCGTTCCGCCGGGCTTTGGCAGAGATTACGGAATGTGCAGTGCGGTATGATCCTTTATCCGCTGGTCTTGCCGTTGGTCTTTATCCTCTTCAGCCGTTTGCTCGCGGCCGCGCAGTATCCGGGCCTTTTTTATACTCTGTTCGCCTGTCTCCCGGTACTGGCTGGTTTTCTTGGCGGGCGGCAATTTATCCTCGCTGATTCGGTGGCTGAACGGGAAGGGGATAAGGAACAGGCCGGGGGGTGGCTTTATGCTCTGGATGTTCTGGGCGCCTCTGTCGGTGCTTTGCTGACCGGAGCTATCCTGATTCCGGTATACGGCGTGATCCCGGTCTGTCTGCTGTGCGCCGGAATGAACGCGGCGGTCTGGCTGGTCCTGCGGCTGCGTTAATGTTTGATCTATCCTCACTTGTATCCCAATTAGGCAGCATTATCCGTCGAGCAAAATTGTCAGAGACATGAAATAAGATATCGCTCCTCCCCCTTTATGGGGGAGGCTGGGTGGGGGTTTTGCTTGACGGGATCGCCACTCCCTAACCCTCCCCGCAAGGGGGAGGAAATTCTAATTCAGACAGCTATGATCTATCCTGCTAATTTATCGCCCCGCCGGTAGTAAAGCGCGCGGTGTTTGCTGGGAGGGCGCTTTTCGAACCATCGGCCGTAACGCGCCGTCAGTATCCCGCCGAGCATAAGCAGGGCGCGTTTTAAGAATTGTTTTCTATTCAAATATTCGTTATCCATGATCAGCTCCATATTCCGGGAATCGTCTCGCCGCAGGCGGGACAGTTCCCGTTGATTAAACGGTTTTTGAGAATACGGTATCCGATCCGTTCGATCAGAATTTTTTCACAGCCCGGACAATACGTATGGTTTCCCGGGTGTCCCGGCACATTGCCGACATAGGGAAATTTCAATCCGGTCTCCCGTGCGATATGCCAGGCCCGGCTGAGCCGATGCGTCGGAGTGGGAGGAAGGTTGTTAAGTAAATGGGTGGGCCAGAATTTTGAGAAATGGACCGGGGTGCGGTCGCCGCAGTATTTTTTTACCCAGCGGCAGAGGTTTCTGATGTCCTGGTCCGTATCGTTCCAGCGGGGAACGATCAGGTTGGTTAATTCCACCCACACGCCCTTTTCCTGCATGGTCAGTATCGCTTCTTTCACCGGCGCGAGGTGTCCGCCGCTCATACGCTGGTAATACTCGTCGGTGATCCCTTTGAGGTCGACGTTCGCCGCGTCAGTAAACCGGCAGAGGTTAATGAGCGGCTTCTGGTTGATATAGGCTGCTGTGACCAGGGCATTGAGCAGGCCGGCTTCATGCGCCAGCCGGGATGATTCCAGGGCGTATTCATAGAAGATAACCGGGTCGGAATAGGTATAGGCGATGGTCCGGCAGCGCGATGCCTGTGTCTCTCTCACGAGCTGGGCGGGCGGCAGGTCGGTGTTGTGGGTCTCTTCCGGTGGACGTTGAGAGATCTGCCAGTTTTGGCAGTATTTGCAATGCAGATTACAGCCCGCTGTCGCGATCGAAAACGCGGCGCTGGACGGCAGGACATGAAATAACGGTTTCTTTTCTATCGGATCGACATGGACCGCGCAGGGATTGCCGTAGACCAGGGTCTGCAGTTCTCCGTCGAGGTGGATCCTCACCCGGCAGTTTCCGCGCTGGCCCGGCGCCAGACGGCAGAGATGAGGACAGAGCTGGCATTCAATGATCTGACTCATGATAAGGCACCCAGTATTCCGCGGGGCGGGGGGTGATCCCGGACCGCTTAAGGTTTTTTCGGATTTTGTCGATGTCTTCACGGGGGGAAACAACCTCCACGCCGTCCATGTCCTGTGGAGGCTGTGTTCCTTTGTTAAAAGAAATACGTCCGGCCATGACGCTGATAAAAAGACAGATCGTGAGTCCGAGAATTGTGATGAAAAGCGGGCTGCGGTATCCCCGTGCGGTTTTGGTCTCCACACGGGCGCATTTCCCGCAGTTGAAACATTCCGCGGGATCGACCGCGCCGTTCTCTGTCAGACAGATCTGTTCATAAGAACGGTTTCCGTCAGCACATTGTTTGACCGGAGATGATTTCGACCAGCGTGACAGGAGAGCCAGGAAGGCGCCGGTCGGGCAAAGATAGCGGCACCAGAAACGGAAATACAATAATGATGCGGATAGGATAACAATGATCAGCGCCCAGCCCGCAATGGAGGCTGTTCTGCTGAACAGCAGGAGGTAGACTTCGACGGCTGCTATGGAAGGATCATTCCAGATCAGGCAGGCCGCCAGGATCGCTATCAGAAAGAGATATTTTATCCAGCGGGCCCGGCGGTCAATACCGGCCGGTACGCGTATCCGGCGGGGGAAGATCCGTTTTCTCAGCCAGGTTAAAGCTTCTTCTACGAAAGCAAAGGGACATAATGAGGCGCAGAATGTCCGTCCCTGCCAGAGGGCCAGGAGCAGGGCGGACAGGGCGAGCAGGGTCCAGGCCGGCGCCTGATAGAAATGCGGGAAATGCCCGGCAGCGGTATTGGCGATATGGGTCACGGAAAGCATTATCCTGCCGTAAAGCCCGAAAAGAAAGAAGGCCGCGGCCATGGTGACCCAGTGCAGAGTACGGCTGCCCGTATGAACCGCGCTGACCGCGAGGATGATCAGCAAAGCGGTCAGGCCGATCCAAAGAAAAGATTCCGCTGTGAAAGGGGCAGTTTTCGGGCTGAGTGGAGAACTGTGCTGCGTGTTCATTTTTCTGCTTTGAACCGGCGGAGTTTCATTAAGGATACGGTTGATCGAGGTCACGACCGCCTCAGAGGTGATCGTGGCACCGCTGATCCCATCCACATCCTCTTCCAGTTCATAAGACCGCCTGCCGGGCCGGTTGATGAATTGCTGTACAAAAACCGGCAATCGATCAGCATAACCCGGTGTTTCCTGATGCGCGTTGACGGTAATATTTTCAATGGTTCCGTCGGGGTCCAGGATGACGGTCATGTCGATGGGGCCGCCGTAGCCATAGATCAGGGGGCGCAGACTCATAGTGTTGATCCGGATAGCGGTGAGGCGGCCCGAGTCATCCCGGACCAGGCAATAGGTCAGCGTATCGGTGGACACGCAGTCTTTTCCAGCGGTGGGCCGGGACTGCTGTTTTACCGAGACACCCTGCCAGATGAGGGCCGCGATCAGCAAAAAAACAGCTGTTCCGTAAATACGGTAAAAGGACATGCATGTATTTTAATGCCTCTGTTCTTTTATGGCAAGGCGCAAAGGGAAATGAGGTTTGGCATAGGCGGAGGAGAGTGATATAATTTTTCATGCTACACCTGGTGACCAGGTCATCAGCTCACCAGGTTTGAGCTCCCTCCCCCTTGTGGGGAGGGCTGGGGAGGGGGAATTCAATGGTCATGCGGATATACCGATTTCGACGAGGTTGTCATGATGCAATTTTATAAATATTTAGGATTTGTCGTGCTGTGTTTAGGATTTTCCGCGCCGGCATCAGCCCTGACCGGTCATGAACAGCAGGTTATGGATGTTTTTGAACGAACGGCGCCGTCTGTGGCCTTCATCCGGCAGGCGACAGTGCAGATGGACTGGTTTTCTGCCGACGGATATGAGGTCCCCCGCGGGGCCGGGTCCGGTTTCGTCTGGGATAAGGAAGGGCATATCATCACCAATTTTCATGTGATCTATCAGGCGGACCGTATTACGGTGACATTGGCGAATCAGGAGGCCTATCCGGCTAAGATCGTCGGGATTTCACCGGATCATGATCTGGCGGTTTTAAAGATCACGGCCGATGAGGAAGATCTGGTTCCGGTCAATGCCGGGACATCGGCTGATCTGCAGGTCGGTCAGCTGGCCTTGTCGATCGGGAACCCTTTCGGTCTGGACCATTCTCTGACCACCGGGGTGGTGAGTGCGTTAGGACGCAATATCCGGTCAATGACCGGCAGAAAGATCTATGATGTTATCCAGACCGACGCCGCGATCAATCCGGGGAATTCAGGCGGGCCGTTATTGAATTCCGAAGGACAATTGATCGGTGTCTCGACGGCGATCTACAGCCCGTCCGGGGCCTATGCCGGAGTGGGTTTTGCCATTCCTGTTGACGTGGTCAACCGTGTCGTGCCTCAGCTGATCCGTCACGGGCGGGTCAAGCAGGTCGGCCTCGGTGTGGTACTGATCCCGGACCGGGTGCGCCGCCGGGTCGGTGTGAAAGGAGCTATGATCCTCGAAACCGCCCCGGGGACCCCTGCTGAGCGCGCCGGACTGCGTTCGACGCTGAGAAGTGTCCATGGCAATATCCGTTTTGGCGACGTCATTCAAGCCGTTG
This sequence comes from uncultured Planctomycetales bacterium, assembly GCA_964595465.1. GTDB lineage: Bacteria > Omnitrophota > Gorgyraeia > Zapsychrales > JANLHA01 > JAKLFA01. The sequence continues at coordinate 78,784 of CAZQQI010000007.1, forward strand.
ATGGGCAGGAGGTTTCCAATAATGATGATCTGCTGAATATTCTGCAGAACAAATCTGCCGGAGAAGAGATCACATTGACCATACGGCGTGATGAAAAGGTTTTGATAAAAACGGCTACCCTGCAGGAGCTTTAATGGAACAGGCGTTTAATTATATTTATGGTCCGGTTTATTCCTGGAGGCTGGGGATGTCATTGGGCATCGATCCGGTGGCTTCTGACCGTAAAATGTGCAATTATAATTGTATTTATTGCCAGTTAGGCCCCAGCGCGCAGATGATCTCCGACCGTCGGGTCTTTGTCCCGACCGGGGCACTGCTCGAAGAGATCTCCCGCTTATCGGCTGATCTTCAAATAGATCATATCACGTTTTCCGGCCGTGGTGAGCCGACGCTGGCACGCAATCTGGGTGACATGATCGACGGTATCCGCGCTGTCCGTTCTGAGCCGATCGCGGTGATCACCAACGGCGGATTAATGGCTGATCCTCAGGTAAGGAGAGATCTGGCCGGGGCGGACCGTGTGCTGGCGAAGCTGGACGCTCCGTCCGCAGACGTATGGAATACGATCGATCGGCCTGTCGATCGCAAGGGATTTGAGGATATGGTTGATGGTATGGCTCATTTTTCCCGGGAATATGAAGGGATCTTTGCTTTGCAGATGATGTTTGTTGAGGAAAATAAGGATGCCGCTGAAGAGATGGCGGATGTCGCGCGCCGGATAGCCCCTGATGAAATCGAACTGAATACCCCGTTGCGGCCCTGCGGGGTCAAACCGCTGGACCGCGGGCAAATGGAAAAAATTAAAAGGGCTTTTACCGGCATCGACGGTGTGGTCATGATCTATGACCGGGAACGGAAGGCCTGCCGTCCAATGGACGAAGATGCGACCGTCCGCCGGCATGGACGCTATCATCAGAGCGAAGGATGAATATGAGTGATCAAAAGAATGTATCCGATCAGGAATATCAGGAATTGGTTGAAGATTTACCCCGCAGGATTATCCGCGCGCAGGAAGAAGAACGGGAGAGGATCTCTAAAGAGATCCACGACGATCTCGGGCAATCCCTGGCCGCTTTGAAGATGCTGGTGCAATCCAGTGTCAAACCCGAATACCTTTCCGTGCCGCAAAACCGGCGCGCCTATACCCGGGTCGTTTCTTATATTGATGAGATCATCGACAAATCCCGTCATATCGCCACGACCCTGCGTCCCCGGATCATCGAGACCATGGGCCTGACGCGCGCCGTGAAAAAACTGCTGGTCAATTTCCGCAAGAATAAAAATGTGCACATCCGGGCCAGGATCGGACAGCTTGATGATCTGGAATTTCAGGGGGGATCTGTTCACCTTTACCGCATTGTGCAGGAGGCCCTGGCCAACCTCCTTCACCATGCTGAAGCCAGCCATGTCGAGATCATTTGCCGCCGGAACAAGTATACTTTAAGCATGGTCATCCGCGATAACGGCAAAGGGTTTTTGCCGGAGGATGTTGTTCAGGACGCCGGCAGAGGAAACGGTTTATCGACCATGCAGGAACGCGCCCGCATTATGGGGGGAGAGCTGAATATAGAATCCGCGCCCGGGCACGGTGCGGTTATCCGTCTGCAGGTTCCGGTCCGTCAGAACGGTTCTAAGCAGGGGAGGGCGCGATGACCACTGGAACGCGTCCCTACCGTATTATTCTGGCAGACGACCACGTGATGTTCCGCTCCGGGCTCAAGATGATGGTCTCCCATGATGAGCGTTTTTCCGTGGTGGCAGAGGCCGGAGACGGTGAAGAATTGCTAGAGGCTGTGGATCAGAATGTCTGTGACCTGGCGGTGATCGATCTGTCTATGCCGCGTATGGACGGCATGGCCGCGCTTCACCGGATAAAATCCCGCTTCAGTGATCTGCCGGTCCTGGTGCTGACCATGCAGAAGGACACCGATTTGTTTCAGCAGGCCATGGAGGCGGAGGCGTCCGGGTATATCCTGAAAGATGATGCTTTTGAACAGCTGGCCGAGGCCATGGAGCGCGTTCTGCAAGGAGAGCGGTTCGTTTCCCCGTCTATCCTGCGCCTGGTTGAAGAAGAGACAGCTGTCCGTGAGCAGCGCAGTCAATCCCTGAATGACCTCCTGACCCGGCGGGAACAGCAGGTTTTAAAGCTGGTCGCGGCGGGGATGGCCAATAAAAATATCGCCCGGGAACTTAAGATCAGTGTGCGCACTGTTGAAGTCCACAGGTCCCGGTTAATGAATAAATTGGGGATCCGCACGACAGCCGGTTTAGTCAAATATGCCTTGAGTCAGGGTGTGGTATAGTGATCCGGCATAACAGTTGTCGCAATTAGGATTTTCTCGTCATTTTTATTTGTCAGTGTTGTCATTCCTGCGTATGCAGGAATTTCTTGATCCATCAGTGTTGTCATTCCTGCGTATGCAGGAATCTCTTAATTTATGCGAGAACACAATTATTTTATTTATACGATGTCCAACAAGCATAAGAATATTCATAAAATCATAGCTGTCTAAATTAGGATTCCCTCCCCCTTGTGGGGAGGGTTCGGGAGGGGGATCTCGTCAAGCAAAACCCCCACCCAGCCTCCCCCATAAAGGGGGAGGAGCGATATCTTATTTCATCTCTCTGACAATTTTGCTCGACGGATAATGCTGGCTAATTGGGACACAAGTGTAATGAAATGAATCCGGAATGGAGAGATTTATCTTTAGATTTTGAAGATGAGATTCCTGCATGCGCAGGAATGACAAGTGTGCGCAGGAATGACAAGTGTGCGCAGGAATGACAAGTGCGCGCAGGAATGACTGGTAACTCATTATTTTGACAATACGTGATAATGGAGAAGGGGGAGATATGGACCAGCGTCAAGCCGACCGCCAGGCCTTGAGCCGTCTGTTGGAGACCACACCGGTCCGGGATGTGATGACATCGCCGGTGGTTTCGATCCGTACCGATGAGAAATTCAGCCGTGTTGTTCATCTTTTTAATGATCACCGTATCCGCCACCTCCCGGTCATCAATACTCAAGGCCAGGTCGTAGGGATCGTAACCCAGCGGGACCTGTATAAGATCCAGTCCCCCCGCAGACTTGAAGACGGTTCGTGGTATTATGATCCGGACGCTCTGGACGATATTATTCTGGGTCAGGTCATGAATACCCGCCTCCATCTTTTGACCCCGGACCAAAGTGTCAGCGCGGCGGTCGAGCCGATGGTCAAGCATAAATACGGGTGTCTGGTAGTTGTCGATAAAAATAAAAAGCCGGCAGGGATTATTACCCAGTATGATCTGCTGGAAATGGCTTATAAAACATTACCCGTGAAATAAACCAAGACCGCTTTGATTTTTTATCTTTCCTATATTAGTATACTTATACTAACGAAGGAGTGTGAGTATGGCGGACCAACCGCAGCCGGAAGACCGGAGAGAAGACATTCCGGCTTCTTCTGATGAAAAGAAAAATCCGCAGGATGAGTCCGGCCAGGAGGATCTTCAGGATTCTTCTGCTGAAAAAGAAAAGACGGCAGCTGAGAATGATGACGCAAGTTCTGATCAGCCGCGGGATGTCACGAAAGAGGACGAGGCGTCCGGTGATCCCAGAAAGATCCTGGATGCTCTGGATAAACATCATCAAGAGGGCGGTGGTGCTGAGCAGCAACGTCCTGTTGAAGATACGCCTGATCCGGGAAATTCTGAAATTCAAAAAAATGATGATCAGTTATCAACGGAACCGCCCGGGCAAAGAGATGTTGTAGTGGAAGTGACGCCGCATCAGCCGGCAGAAGAACAGGCGGATCCTCATCCGGAAGAAAAACCGCAACTCTCGCCCGGGTCGTCTCCTGCTCCATCCGTGTCCGGTGTTTCGCAGGAACCATCTGATCCGGAAGCCATGATCACCGAAGCCATGCGGCGGCTGGATGCTGTTTTAGCAGAGATCAAACAGGAGTCCCCGCAGGAGAAAGAGAGTTCTCACCAGCAGCCCGAAGAAGCAGAGGAGGATAAAGAACGATCTGAATCTCCGGGCGATCCGAAATCTCAAGATCAAACCGGAGAACAAGATGTCGAAGACCAAGCCTGACCGCAAAGCTGTTATCCAGCGCATTGATAATTATAATTACCTCAAGATCCTGAAAGATTTTCTGGGCGGTGATCTTGGGCGTATGTTTACCGGTGAGCTGATCTATCCCCGCCAGCTGGAGATCCACCTGCCCGCCGATCACAAACGGCCGTGCAATTTTAATTGCTACTACTGCCAGGGCGGACTGCTGGAGCGCCCTCTGGACATGGACGAGCCCAAGGTGCTCAAGCTCCTGGAGCAGATCGGCGGGGGAAAATGTGAATACTATATTTATGGCGGCGCGTACAGTGAACCCCTGATGAATCCGTATCTCATGGATTTTCTGCGTCTGACTAAAAAATTTGGAATTCAGTTCGGGATCCATACTAACGGATCTCTGCTCAAACAGCTGGAAAAGGACCAGGGGTTTCTGACCGAGGCCTTCGGTATGATGGATGAAAAAGATTATATCTCAGTCAGCCTGGACGCCGGGACACCGGAAAGCCATATGAAGACCAAAGACCTCGATGTCAACTGGTTCGATGAGATCATTGAGGGTATTGCGATGATGACCCGCCTGAGGGATCAGGCTCCGAAGCCGGGCAATGTCCGGGTGTGCTACCTTTTGAACCGGTTTAATTCATCTGAAGACGAACTGTCCGGCATGGTCAGGATAGCAAAAGACCTCCAGGTGGATTCTCTCCGTTTCTCCATTCCCTATGATCAATACGGCAAGCCGTTCGAAAAAGTACGGAAATATAAAAAAACCGTTGAGGTCCCTCAGAATCAGATCTACGAAGAGCGCTTGAAACCGCTGATTTCAGACGGCAAGGGTGAGCGGCCGTTTATTTTTTATTTCCCGCCGGAGAATCAGGATGTGGACCGTATGCGGTATGAACAGTGCGTGTACTCGTATTATCAGATCACCCTGGCCCCCGATGGCAATGTCTATCGATGCTCCAGTATCGCTTCGCCGTCCTTTTCTTATGGTATTGTCGGTCCCATTCCAGACAACCGCGAAGAATTCGAACAGTTGATCCGTAAAGCTCAGGACCCGGATTTCCGCTGCGGAGAATGTTTCCGGCGCGGCGCGCGCTGCAACCGGATGGCCCTGGAGATCAACAGCGCATACAATGCAGTGAAGCGGGAACACGGGTATGAGAAATGACCGGACAGCCCTGATCGGATACGGATATTGGGGAAAGAAGATTTACCGGTATTTAAAGACCGTGGACGGCCTGGAGCTGTCCGCGGTCTTTTTCCCTTCTTTAAAGCGCTTGCCCGCTGACGCTATTCATAAAGATTATGGTTCATTATTTACTCCGGATATTGAGCCGATCTGGGAGGACCAGAGTATCGGCGCGGTGATTATCGCGACGCCTATTGATACCCATTATTCCCTTGTCCGCCTGGCCCTGTCTGCCGGGAAACATGTTCTGGTAGAAAAACCATTGACCCTTTCCGGAGAGCAGGCCGCAGAACTTTTTTCTTTGGCCCGGGACAAGAACCGCGTCCTGATGACCGAATATACCTATACGTTTTCTCAGGCCCTGCAGAAAGCGGTGGAGCTTGTCAGGACGGGGGAGATCGGGCGCCTGCGCAGGGTGACGGTCTCTCTGCGTCAGCTGGGACGGTTTTTACCGTACGATGTCTTTGCGCTGCTGGGGTCCCACGCTCTGTCGATCATGGGCATGTTCTTTGATCTGACAGACTGTCATGTCCGGGCCGACCCCGCGATGAACGTTGAGGGCGTGGCTACCAGCGGGACGGTTGTTCTGCGGTCGGCGGATGACCAGGTTCAGGGGCTGATCGATCTGTCTTTGAACTGTCCCCGTAAAGACCGCTGCGTAACGGTATACGGAGAAGAGGGGACGATCTGTTATCGTCCCGATGCGGTTCCGGTCTTGATCTGGACACGGTATGTGCCGTCGGAAAAAACTGATGGTTATGCGCGTGAAGATCACGAATTGGATTTTGATGAGGGGCATAATCTGAGGCGGGGGCTGGAGAAATTTTCTTCTGCTCTGCGGGAAAACACGGGAGATAACCGGGAACTGGCTTTTCAGGTCAGCCGTATTCTGGGAGAGATCAAATAATATGAACGGATCCTGCAAACACAATTAACTCAGTCATGCGATTAGCGATTTCAAATTTAGCATTTAAAGATCAGCGCCTTGCAGATGTTGCTGCAGAGATCAAAAGCGCCGGGCTGGCCGGCGTCGAACTCGCTCCGGGGCTGATCTGGGACGCTCCTTTGGATTCGACTCAAGAAGAGCGTCGGAATATAAAAAAGCTGATCGCCTCCGCCGGTCTGCAGTGTGTCGGCCTGCAGGCTGTTTTATTCGGACGGCCGGATCTGCAGATGCTGGGTGATGCCGCAACACGTAAACACTGTCTGGATTATTTGGACGGCATGGCACAATTGTGCCGGGACCTGGGCGGAGGGATCCTCTCTTTGGGAGCGGCCAAGAACCGCCTGCGTCAGGGCCGTTCTGCCGAAGAGGTCTGGCCGATCATGAAGGAATTTTTGTGTATGCTGGGGGAGAGGGCCGCGCAGTATCAGGTGACGATCTGTCTGGAGCCGGTGGCCGCGGATTACGGCGGGGATTTTTTGTGTACTGTCGAGGAGACAGCCCGTATGGTGACCGATGTGGCTCATCCGGCTGTGCGCCTGATGATCGACACCGGCAGTATGCGCCTGAATGATGAACCGTTTGCAGAGACGTTTAAACAGTATCAGTCTCTGATCGAGCATATTCATATTAATGAGCCTTTTCTTAAACCGCCGGCGGATGATCGCCCGCATCGAGCGTTTGCCCGGGAACTGCAGTCCTCCGGTTATAAAAATTTTCTTTCTTTAGAATGTTTAGCATCATGTTTCAAGGATATATTGCCGAAAACAGCCGGTCCTTATAGGTGAACACATGAACGCTTCTTCATTCCCGCAAAAGAAAACACGCCGCAGTCTCTATCCTTTCCTTTTTGTGTTTTCTTTTATTGTCTGGATATTCAGCTTTTGGCCGTTCATGTCAGGACGTCTCGGGTTATTTAATGACGCGATCAGTTACTTTCAGAGCATAAAATTTCTTACCGATGAACTCATGCGTTTTCGATTGCCTTTATGGAACTCCATGGAATATTTCGGTATGCCCAACTCCTTTTTTCTTTTGAGGATAAGCGGGTGGAACCCCTTTTATGTTATTATTGTGATCATGCGCTGGGCCGGGGTGCCTTATTTGTCCGCGTATCTGTGGTTCATGGCCGGATATTATTTTTTGGGGTGCCTGGGCTTTTATGTGATCTGCCGGACAACCCTTCATTCGCGGCTGGCGGCTTTCACCGGCTTTTTACTTCTTTATTTTTCCGCTCTGGGCACGCGGATCTTTGATTCCTATTTTATTCTGATCACAACACCATTGTTATGGTTCGCGGCGTTCGCGCTTTTATTCTTCCGAAATTTCAACCGGCGTTCGTTTGCCGGAATGATCTTTGCTCTGCTCCTGTTGTTGACGACGTATGTCCCGTTTTATGCCGGGATCATCCTATTTACCGGATGCATATTATCCGCGTCTCTCTATCCAATTAAGGTCTGGGGGAAAGCCGGGTCTGCGGCTGTTTTTATAAGGCGGCATTATGTGATCTGTCTTTTAGCCGCGGCAACACTATTCGTCGCGGTCCTGCCGGCGTATCATTTTTCCCGGCGGACAGCCGGCCAGGAGATTGCAATGTCGCATCGTCATAGCGGATCTGAAAGTTCCGATGCCGCGGCAGTGGCTTACGGCACTACGGCAAAGTGGGCTGTTCTCGAGGACCTCGCTTTTACCCGTTATCTCTATGAACCCGGGCGTATCCGTTTTGCGGTTCTTTATATTTCCCCGTTTATTTTTATTCTTCTGGGCGCGGGCATGTGGGCCGGCATTAATAAAAGAAGAATTCTGGTTTTGACCTGGGCGGGACTGCTTTTTCTTTTAAGTGTTCCCCAGGATGTGTTGGTCTATAAATTTCTGAGAGAGCATATCCCTATTTTCAGCTATTTCCGCAATCTTCACTTTTTCCTATGGTGGGGGATCCTTCCGTTAGGAATATATTTTCTTTCTGATCTGCTGAGCGGGGTTTTCCGGCAATTCCAGGAGAAGCGCATCTCTTCCCGCTGGCTGCTGGGGTATATTTACGCTGTGCATATTACAGCCGCACTGTATTTTTTGCGGTTTTACGGCGCGGGTCTGCTTTACTTGATCATGTGTGTTATGAGCGCGGTATTTTTTACAGCATATTATTTTTTCCGGAAAGGGCACCCGGCCCTTCCGTTGATCTTGTTTGCCGCGGTCATTATCGAGCCGGTAGCCGCGTATCGTGCTTTGCCCGCGCAGTATCCGATCAAGGGGGAGGTATACCGGGAATATGGTTTTTCTTCTGTGCGGCGGTATCAGAAAGCAGGTCCTTCTGCGGAAAAGGGAAAGCCCGCAACACGGAAAGACCTTTATGTCGCCCTGGCCGGGGTTCAGGATGCCTACGCCCGGGTTCCTCCGGGGATATTTTATTCCTATCTCGAACATCGTTTTCTAATTTATCATGATGCGGTTGTTCTGAATGATGACAGTCCGGATTATTACGGGCGCCTGCGCGCGGTGATGGCGGGCGACAGTTCGGCGGCTATTATTGCTCCGGCCGCAGAAAGCGTTCCGGAAATCGATTCCCGGCAGAAGACGCTTTTTCCTGAACCCATCACGGGCCCTTCAAAGCGGTTTCGTGTCAGGGAAATGACGCCGAATACTGTAACAATGGATATCAATTTTCCGAAAGACGTCTTTTTGGTCATTAATGAGCCTTTTGATCCGTCCTGGACGGGTTTTTTAGGAAGGAAGCGGATCACTGTTTACAGGACGAACAAAGCCTTTATGGGCGTGTATGTGCCGGAAGGGCGGCATCGCTTGGTTTTGCGCTACGGCACAATCAGTGATCGTGCTCTGCATATCATAGGGATCGTCTTATTCTACGGCTGGTTCTTGGCGCTCAGCTTTCTTTGGGTGAAAAACGCTTCGCGTAAAAAAATGGATGAGGGATGACGATCATAAAATATTTATTTTCCCGGATATTTATTCTTTATATTCTCGCGGCTGCTGTCTGGTTATCTTTGGGCGGTCATCAGGCCTGGGAAAACGCCAAACTGCGTTCGCTTAACCGGATCATGCCTGAATTTGAGCCGCTTGCTCAGGAGGTTTTTCACGGAGAGGAGATGTCTTCTGAACTCAGGAAGGAATATATCCAGTATTACCGCATTTTGACACGGGATTTTCCGGAAATCCGCAGCACCCGGGGATTTCTGGCCTATTGCTACGCCCGGGCAGGAAAAAGACAAAAGGCTCTTGATATGTTTGAACAGGCTGTCCGCGATAATCCGCAGATATTTTCTTTTCACTATGATCTTGCGGTCTTATATTATCATGACGGACGATATGAAGAAGCTGTCGACGTGCTGGAAAGGGCTCTGTCCATTAATCCGGAGCTGGTTCAGATCGCTTATTTAGATAATAAACTGTTTATGCAGATCCTATCGGGGGTATTGCCTGGCGCTGTCCATCTGGAAGTGCGTGTGGTTGATGCGTATCTGGATGCGGCGGTCTTGAACGCGCGCTGTCTGCTTCGACTGGAGCGCTTTTTACCGGCATTACGGCAGCTGCAGGAGGTAGTGGAAGAATTCGGGTCTCAGCGGTTGGATGCTTTATATTTTCAAGCTGCGGCATTGTTTGAAATGGGACAGAGTTTAGAAGGCCTCCGTATTCTGCGGTCGATCGTCCAAACAGACCCCGCGTTTTTGCCCGCCTATGAGTTGCTGGACGACATATTATCCGCGAAAAATGCCGATCCACAGGCAGTTCAGGAGATCAAAAGGCGCATTGAACATTTGTCTCCTTTGCGGGAACGCTTTAAAAGTATGCTGACCCCGGAAGTCCGTCTGTTTTAGGAAAAAATTTTCTTGCCAAGACGATATTGGGGGACATATACTATAAGTAGGGGTGATCATATGACACACAAAATTCTGATCGTTGATGACGAAACAGATATTGTGGAAGTCGTTAAGAAACGCCTGGCATCCGCGGGATACACGGTTTTTACAGCTCATGACGGCAAAGACGGTTTGCGCAAGATCGAACGGGAACAGCCGGATCTGGTTATTCTGGATGTCATGATGCCCGAGTTAAACGGGTCGACATTATGCGGCATCCTGAAATACGATGAACGGTTTAAGGACATCCCGATCATTATGCTGAGTGTGATGGCCCGGGGCTTGGACAAAGAAATAGGGGACAAGGTCAGAGCGGATGCCTATCTGACCAAGCCGTTTGAGAATAAAGAATTGCTGGAAATTGTGTCCCGCCTTTTGAAGAAGAAAAAAGCTGAACATTAAATCCGTCTTTTTTCCATTCTCTAAACCGTGCAGGCCAGCGCGGTTTTTTTCTTTGTCTGATTGAGCAAATGTCCCTGCCTTATCTGCGGGTGTCTATTGGTGTTAATGAATTTTCGCCTTGTCTTTCCTGACGTTCCTTATTAAAATACAGCTAATATGAGTGACAGTGACGCTAAAAAAATCCTGGTCGTCGATGACAACCCGACCGACCGCACGCTGATCATTTCTCTGCTTGAGCGCGCCGGGCATATGGTGGTGTCGGCAGACCAGGCCCCCGACGGTGTGGACATGGCCCTGAACCAGGCCCCGGATCTTATTATCCTTGATGTGATGATGCCGATCATTAACGGTTTTAATATCTGCCGCCTGATCAAGTCGCATACCGAACAGGGTCACATTCCGATCGTCCTGGTCACATCACGGGCGGAAGAGGAAGACCGCCATATCGGGGAAGAAGTCGGCGCCGACGGCTATATCACCAAGCCGTTTGATCCGGAGATTCTGCTGGAGACTGTTTCGGGTCTGCTGTCACAATAAGAGCGAAAGGGATTTATGCGTATTTCTGCTGTGCCTGCCCATATCGGACGGACCGTCATTTCCTGGTGGCAGGTCTTCTGTTCTTTTACCGCCTTGACGATACAGACCGGCTACTGGATCCTTTTCGGGGCGTTCCGTCAGCGCCCGGTCAAACGGACGCCGTTATTTGAACAGATGGTTTTTATGGGCGCGCAGTCTGTTTTGATCGTGATCTTTGTCACGTTCTTTACCGGCATTGTTTTGGCGATGCAGTCCGCTCCTCAGCTGGACAAGATGGGCGGAACGATCTATGTTGCCAGTCTGGTCTCGATCGCGATCTGCCGTGAGCTGGGTCCGGTCCTGACCGCGCTGGTGCTGGCCGGACGCATCGGGGCCGCGATCACCGCTGAGATCGGTTCCATGAAGGTCAACGAGCAGATCGAGGCTCTGGAAACCATGGGCATCAACCCGGTCCGTTTTCTGGTCGCGCCCAAGGTCCTGGCCCTGTTTTTGATGCTGCCGTGTCTGACCATTCTGGGGGATCTGGCCGGGATGCTCGGGGGCTATCTGGTGGGCGTCACCAGTCTGGATATCAATCCTCACCTGTATGTTCAAACCGCCTTTAAATTTCTTGCGCTGAAGGATGTTTATACCGGGCTGTCCAAGTCGCTTGTCTTTGCCCTGATCATTTCTCTGGTCGGCTGTTATCAGGGCTTGACCACCCGGGGAGGCGCCGTAGGTGTCGGGCGGGCCACCACGGTCAGTGTGGTGACCAGCTTTATTCTGATCATTATTTCAGACAGTATTCTGACAGGGATCTATTTCTTTTCGGATATGTGATATTATAACTGTCTAAATTGTGATTCCCTCCCCCATAAAGGGGGAGGAGCGATATTCTATTTTGTGTCCGGACGAATTTGC
>CAZQQI010000008.1:0-10973 GCA_964595465.1 uncultured Planctomycetales bacterium
ACAAGAGTTATTAAAGAGGAAAGCTGTTTTAAGCGAAGGAGTTAGGAGGAAAACCGTTGATCAGATCCCGGGATCATCCGGCATAATCAATTCAAAAATACGGTGGGTCTGCATATAATTGATCTTATGAAACTCCATGCCGACATCCCAAAGACTGGGCGAAGACGATTTTGTCCAGACAATACGTCCGTTGAGGGTCAGAGGCGGCTTGCCGTCCGGCAGATCGACTTCCAGCGAAATACTGTCGTGAAGATACATCCGCCGTTTGGTCGTAAAGCGCGCACCCTGCGCAGAGGCATCACGTAAAAACACGTCGGTCCCGAAATCTTCCCGAGAATGTTTGAACTTCACAGGAAAGCGGGCACGAAACCGTTCGTAGAGACGATAGTCTTTCTGCTGCTCCTGTTCCGTTATCATTTTTTATCCTCAAAATAATGCTTAATTCTGCTGCGCGAACCCGGATCAACCACCTTACCGAATTTCAGGCCCACACGATAGCCTCCGGTCTGAGGGTCCGGCCGGACCCATTTCACCCGGCCCATAACCACAGCGGTGTCCCCCTCCGGACTCAGTTCCAACTCGACAGCAATCTGCTGATCGACAGCGACCTCTTCCTGAGAGATCAGCCCGACACCTCCTCGACTAATATCCCGCACACAGGCGTGACTGAAGCGGCCTTGATGGGGGCCTTCGATCGGAACCGTGCATGATTGCCGGTCTGCTTTTCTCATATCCCTGCTGCTCATCAGAATTCCTGTCCGTAATATATTTCGTATAATATTACGCTCACTACAATTTAATAATATCACTCGTCCGGCCGTTTGCAACGGAAAATTTTATATTCTGTTTTCTAGAAAGCGCTTTCTTCAATACAAATATAGCATCTCTGTTCCTGAAATAAAAGGTTGCTCCCCATTATTTTTGTGCTATATTTTGTACAGGAGGAATTAACCATGGCAAACGAACAAAACAAAGAAAATCCTGCCGATCTCAACAAAAATCAGGGTTATCAGCAGCAGTCCTACAAGGACTACATGGCCCTGAAAAGGCAAAAGGAAAACCAGAAAAAACGCAGCATGCCCCCTCTGGTTAAATATATTCTGTTGACCCCGATCATCCTCATCTTTTGTGCCGGGATCTTTTTCATTCCATATATGATCTTTTCGGTCCTGACAGCGCCGCCCGCAGCAGAGACCGCAGCTGAATAGCTTTTTTTGATCCGGGCCGCAGGCTCCAACGCACCAAAGGATCCGCCATGTCCGATTTCGATTTCATCGTTATGTCTGCCCTGATCATCTTTCTTCTGCGAGGCTGGCATATCGGATTTCTGCGCTCTTTGGCCGGTCCGTTTATTTTTCTTGCCTGGTCCATCATCGGCATCCTTTACTATGATACAACCGTCAACCTGATCGGCAGCATCCTTGTCACCATTGCCGGAACGATCATCACGACATTCATAATCAGCATCTTCTGGCTGTGGGGAAAACAAACTGTCCACAAAGAACACCGCAACTACGTATTCTGGGGCAGCCGCCTGCTGGGTGGCGTCGTCAGTCTGTCCTGGCAGGGAATGATCCTGGCGGTCATCATTTACTTATTCAGTTCTCTCCCGGTCCAGGCTCTCAACCTGACGGCAGCGCGCGAGGCCGTACGGAAATCCCGGACCCACGCCCTGATCGAACAGCATCTGGCCGATCTTTTTCCGCAGGTCCGGCACGTCAGCGCAACGATCTCCATTCTCAGTAATCCTCAACAGACGAAATCCATCGTCGGAGAGCACCAATATCAGCGCATCGTCCAGGACCCTCAAATTAAGAATGTCCTGCAGGACCCCGACATCCGCCGGAATATCGAAAACCGGAATATTCTGGAATTGGTCACAAATCAGCGTATCAAGACTATGCTGCGGGATGAAAAATTGATGGAAAAGGTCTCAAAAATCAGCCGGGAGATCTACCGGCGGCAGCAGACAGACCAATAGATCTACTTCCCGATACAAAAATCCGCAAAGATCTTATCCAGCAGGTCCTGGTCGATATCCCGCCCGGTGATGCGGTCCAGGCAGGAGATCGCCCGCGTCAGGCGCTCGGAAATAAACTCTCCGGGCAGGGCCTCATTTTTCTCATTTTTCAGGCAAGTCAGTTCGTCCGCCGTCTCCCGCAAAGCCTCAATATGACGGGCATTGGTCAGATACATTTCTTCCGCAGCGCGATGGGGCTCATGCAGAACTTTTTCCAGGATCATGGCCTCCAGGTCTTTGAGGCCGCCGCCGGTCAGGGCGGAAACCGGGACAATATCTTTTTTCGGAAAAAACATTTCGATATGTTCGCGGGATATCCTCTGCACCTGATCGATCTTGTTCAGCGCGACCAGGACGTTCTGTTCCTTCAGATGACCGGCTATCCCGGCATCCTCCTGACTCCAAGGCTGGGCCGCGTCAACAACAAGGATCACCAGATCAGCCCCGGACACAGACGCACGGCTTCTACGCACCGCCTCTTCTTCGATCGCGTCCCGGGGGGTTAAGATCCCCGCCGTATCACTCAACTGAACCGGCACCCCCTGAATATTGGCATACTCTTCGATCACATCACGGGTCGTCCCCGCTACTTCGGACACGATAGCCCTGGCGTCCCGCAGGATCGCGTTTAGCAAAGATGACTTTCCAACATTCGGCCGGCCGCACAAGACTACCCGCACACCTTCTCTTATAAGACGTCCCTGTTCACTCTGCTGCAACAGCCTGCGGATATCTCTCTCAATCTCATCCAGCCCGCCGGTCAATTCAGCACCCTCTTCCCCGCCATTCTCGGGAAAATTCAAGGCCGCCTCCACCCGGCTATAAACCTGCATGATCCTCTCCCGGACTGCGTCCAGACGCTGAGCCAGCTTTCCGTTCAGCTGATTCTCAGACACCCTGAGGCCGGCTGATGTTTTCGCGCGGATAATATCCATAACCGCTTCAGCCTGGGTCAGATCAATGCGGCCGTTTAAAAAAGCTCTCCGGGTAAATTCTCCGGGATCGGCCAGACGCGCACCCGCGTGCATCGCCAAGGTCAAAACCTCACGGACAGCAACCGGCCCGCCGTGACAGCTGATCTCAACCACATCTTCTCTGGTATAACTCCGCGGCGCACGCATGACCGCCAGCAATGCCTCATCGACGATCCGTTCTGAACCAGGATCGCGCCGGTCGATCACATGGCCGTAATGAAGCGTGTACGTCGCAAATTCAGAAGCCGGACCTTTGGACGAAGAAAAGATTTTATCGGCCACGGCTAAGGACCCGCTCCCGCTGATCCGCACAATGCCGATTCCGCCTGATCCGGACGGCGTCGAGATCGCAGCAATGGTATCATCAAAACGCGTCACGTTCCGCATAACAGCCTCCTGGCCTCAGCGACAACATACAAGGATCCGCTGATCACAATGATCTGATCTTCGCTTCCTCTCTTCAGAGCCCGCTCCAGGGCACCTTTCACTGTCATGGTCTTTTCTACCTTTTCTGTGTTTAAATATTTCTTCACCCTTTGTTCATCCAGGCAGGCTGCCCGTTCATGGGCGGAGCGGGTTATGATCACACGAGGTTCTAAGACAGCAAACTCCTGTAAAACGCCCTGCTGATCTTTATCTTTCCCTAATCCTAATATGAATGTTTTCAATTTCAGAGGATACCGCCGGTTAATTTCCCGCGCCAGGCTCCGGGCAGAAAATCCCGTATGCGCCGCGTCCAGGATGACAGGCGGGTCATGCGGCAGAACCTCCATCCTTCCCGGCCAGACAGCATCCCGGATACCGCACAGAATATCACTCTTCGCTATCTTCTCTCCCTGCGCAGCCAGCTCCCTGACGATACCGATCGTCAGCGCGGTATTCTCCACAGCAGCCGGACCGCCGGCTGTCATGCCATCATACGTTTCGCCCTGATGAAAAACCGACCAGGACAGCTTTCCCTCAGCGGCATCAGCAGACGCAACACGCATATCCCTTTGAACAAAACATATTCGAGCCCCGGCCCGTTCAGCCTGACGCACACACACATCTTCTACAGTGGCACGCGTAGCATTCTGCTGATAACCAACGACAACACAGCGGGTGCCGGTCTTAATAATGCCGGCTTTTTCACGGATAATATCGTGATACGAAGACCCTAAAATATGCGTATGCTCCCGGTCGATCAAAGTGATCGCGCAGATTGCAGCCAGGGCAGCATTGGTGGCATCCAAACGGCCGCCCAACCCTGTCTCCAAAACAACCCAGTCCACCTCTTCCTGCTGAAAATACAAAAACGCGGCCGCGGTTAACAATTCAAAATATGTGACTGGGCGCTGCTGCCGGGACGTCTCCCGCGCAGAACGGATCTGACCCATGATCTGCGCGAAACGCTCCGGCGGGATCATCCCGGAGAAGATCTCCGGCCTTTCCCCGGAAACACCGGAAGCATTTTCCGGCGTAAGAATGCGGATCCGCTCACGGACATCATACAAATGAGGAGATGTGAACAGGCCCGCACGCTGTCCGCTTGTGCTAAGAATACCGGCGACAGACCGGCACACGGAGCCCTTGCCCTTACTCCCTGCCACATGGATACAGCGCAGAGAGTTCTGAGGATTACCCAAATCAGCTAGAAACTTCTGAAAGGCGCCCAGTGAAAAATCGTTCTGTTCAAGGGTGTGCAGACGGGATTCAAAATTTACCGCAGACGTCAGATATGCGCAGGCTTCATGATAGTTCATAAGACCGCCTCCTGCCCGCCAAAGTCAATGTTTAAAGTGCCGGCATCCGGTCATAACCATGGCGATGCCCAAACGGTCGGCCTCGGCAACCACCTGCTCGTCGGCGACCGATCCGCCGGTCTGTATGATCGCGCGGATCCCGGCCTTTGCCGCTTCCTGGACATTGTCAATATGGGGAAGAAAGGCATCCGAGATCATCAGGGCGCCTTTGGCCTGACGGCCGGCTTTCTCGATCGCGATCCTGGCGCTGCCGACGCGGCTGGTCTGGCCGCAGCCGATACCGACGGTGCGCGTTCCGTTGACCAAAATGATGGCATTGGAGCGGATGTGTTTGATCACCCGCCAGCCGAAAAGCAAAGCATCCCTCTGACTCTTAGTCGGTTTTTTTCTGGTCGCGACCTTCAGATCTTTCGCTGAGATCGCCTTGCTGTCCTGTTCCTGAATCAGAACGCCTCCGTCCACCTGGCGGAAGGCCTGCGGCCGGCGCTCCAAATGGCGGAAACTTAACTGCATCACACGCAGATTCTTTTTGCGGCTAAGAATATTCAGAGCGCTCTTTTCATAAGAAGGCGCGATAACACATTCCATGAACCCGCTTTTGATGATCCGTTCAGCGGTCAGGACATCAACCTTTTTATTCAAACCGATGATACCGCCGAAAGCCGATAATGTGTCGCAGCGGTGGGCGTTGCTGAAAGCGGAGGCCAGATCTTTAGCTATTGCCACCCCCGTGGGATTATTATGCTTGATAATAACTGCGGCGGGTTCGCGGAAATCCTTAACCACATCCAGGGCTGCGTGCAGATCAAGGAAGTTGTTATACGACAATTCTTTTCCGTTGCGCTGCTTCATCCGGGCCAGACCGCAGACATTCTGTTCGTCATAACGGTAAAACGCCGCAGCCTGATGGGGATTTTCTCCATAACGCAGGTCGCGGTCTTTGACCAGGCGCAGACTGTATTCCGAAGGCAGGCCGGAAAACCCATCGGTCTGATTCCGTTGTTTTAAATAATCGAAGATCACACTGTCGTACCGGGCAGTATGTTCAAAGGTCTCGACCGCCAGGTCCGCGAGAACCGTGTCGCTCAGCATAGCGTTATTGGCCTGCAGTTCGCTCAAAATCCGGGCATAGCGCTGGGGGTTGGAAATGACCGCGACGTTGCGGAAATTCTTTGCCGCGGCCCGCAGCATGGTCGGTCCGCCTATATCGATATTTTCGATCGCCTCGTCAAAAGCAACACTTTTGCGGGCGGTCACTTTTTCAAAAGGATAAAGATTGACCACAACCATATCGATCAGACCGATCTGATATTCGCCGGCCTGCGACATGTGCTCCTGATTCTCCCGTAAGGCCAAGATACCGCCGTGGATCTTGGGATGCAGGGTTTTCACGCGTCCGTTGAGGATCTCCGGTGATCCGGTATAATCGGCAACCTCAACAACCGGAATACCGGCCTGCCGCAGGCTGCGCGCGGTGCCTCCCGTAGAAATGATCTCCACCCCCAGATCCTGTAATCCCCGGGAAAATTCCAATATCCCGGTCTTATCGGATACACTGATCAACGCGCGCTGAACCTTAAGCATAGCATCCTTCCTTGTTCCTGTTTAGCGATCGATTTTCTTCCGTAAACAGCAAGTCCCCTCTTCCCAACAGAAAGAGGGGACCGCCGCAGATAATGGCTGGAACCGCCCGGCAGGGGCGGAAACCTATCGTTTTTTACGCTTTTTCTCCGACGGTTTCGTGTAGTAACGGCGTTCTTTCAGCTCGATCAAAAACCCTTCGCGCTGGCATTGTTTCTTAAACTGCCGCATGGCCTTTTCAAAACCGCCTTTATCGTTAACCTTGATCTCGATCATAAAATGCTATTCACCCGCCTTCCTGATGTCTATTTAACGGAACATGATTGCTCCGAAATTCGCCCTATTATATTACACAAGGGTTAAATGTAAAGAGAGAATTATATCGCACTGGCGCCTTCTTCGCCGGTCCGGATGCGGACAACATTGTCAATGTCCAAAATCGCGATCTTCCCGTCACCGGTGACTCCCGTACGGGCAATATTGCGGACCATATCCACCACTTTATCGACCTGAAACTCATCGGCATAGACTTCGATCTTGACCTTGGGCTGCAGACCATTGCGGTGCCGGCCAAACCCGCGGGCCTCGGTCACGGTCATGCCGCCCAGCCCGGAATGTTCAAAGGCCTGACACAATTCATCAAACTTTTCCTGACGCACCACAACTTCGATCTTTTTCATTATCATCCCCCTTATTCGCGCGCATATTAGCACAACCGAAACCGGCCGTCAATGTATTGCGTTGCCGCCTATTTTTTCTCTAGCGCTTGCGCCCCACCCCGGTCTGAGCGCACATGGCGCTGACCGCGCATTGTGAACACAACGGAGATACCGGCCGGCAAATATTCTGCCCCCACATCACCAACAGAGCATTATACTTTTTCCAATAACAGCGGGGAAGCTTTTTCCGCAAAGCTTGTTCCGTCTGCTCGGCTGTCTCTGTGCTCACGTATCCCAGACGATTTGAAATACGATGAACATGCGTATCCACACAAATACCCGGCTTATCAAATCCTTCCACCAGAACCAGGTTGGCTGTCTTGCGCCCGACCCCTTTCAGGCTCAAGAGACCCTCCAGGGTATCCGGCACTTTTCCGTCAAAACGGCCGATCAGGTCCGCGGAGACGTCCCGGATCCGGCAGGCCTTGGTGCGGTAAAATCCCACAGGATAAATGGCCTTTTCAATCCGGGCGGTCCTCAGCCTCAGCATACGGGAAGGAGAATCCGCCAGAGAAAACAACCGTTCACTGGCCGGCAATGTGGTCTCATCCTTGGTGCGCAGACTCAACAGACATGATATCAGAACCAGATACGGGTCCCCCCAGCGCTTACCCACCATGGTTACCGCAGGCTCCGGCATGTCCTTCAGCGCAGAATTCATGCGCGAAATGACCCGGGACATATTGCTGTTATCAACCGCCATTATTTTTTTCGCTCCGGGCACCCGATATGCTTGACAAGCACCCGTCCGCATAACGCCGGTCCCTCCCCGCGCGACAAACCGGTCTTGGACCGATGAAACGTGATCGTGAAGGCGGCCTTAATACAGATCCCATATGTCTGCCCTGTTGTCCCGTCCAGTCCGGAAGGAATATCCAGCGAAATAATGCGGGGCCCGAAATCATTCATGGCCTGGATCATACTGGCATAAGGCTCCTTGACCAGACGATTCAATCCGATACCAAAAATCGCGTCCACGACGACCGCCGACTTCTGCAGAAGACGAAGGACCCCGGGCGTCACACGCTGAACGTTCCGTATAGGAATCTGTAACGCACGCAGGATTTTATAATTCTTCAGCGCCGCCTGTTTCAGCGCGCCGGGCTTACCGATCAAAACAACATGAGGCCGGACACCTAAAACCATAAGCTGGCGCGCCGCCACAAACCCGTCCCCGCCGTTATTCCCCACACCGCAAACAATGCAGATATCACGTCTCCGGGACCGTTTGAGGATCCTGAAAATCTCTTCGGCAGCACCGCGCCCGGCATTCTCCATGAGCACCTCAGAAGAAATCCCGTAACGCTCGACCGCTGAGCGATCGGCCTGCTTCATCTGTTTAACGGTCAGGGCTTTTTGCCTGGTCATGCCGTCTCCTCCCCATGTTAAATACAATCATATCCCAGATCCTGCAGATAAGACGGGCTTTCCCGCCAACGCTGAGCCACCTTGACATGCAGGTTTAAAAAAACTTTTTGGCCTAAAGATTCTTCCAGCTCCCGTCGGGCAGCCGTTCCGGCCAATTTGAGATTCTCGCCTTTTTTCCCGATTACGATCTTTTTCTGGCTGTCACGCTCAACCAGAACCAAAGCGTCTATACGGAACGCACCGCCTTTAACCATGCCCATTTCCTCGATCATGACCGCGATGGAATGCGGGATCTCCTGGCGGACACGATGATAAATCTTCTCACGGATAACATCAGAGATCATCATCTTCTTGGGTGTGTCCGATACCATATCCTGCGGATAAAGCGGCGGACCCTCTGGAAGGATCTCAAAAAGAATGTCGCGAAGTTTTTCGATATTTGTCTTACCTTTAGCAGATAACGGCAGGAGAGTAAAATCCTTAAATTCTGTGACCGGACAGCCGCGCACCCGCTCCCAAAGAGCGATATAATCACTCATGTGCTTTGCGTTCAGATCGACCTTATTCAAACCCAAAATGATCGGCATACTCAGCCGGCTCAAACGCCGAACCAGTTCCTCTTCCTCCGGCCCGGTATGATCGGTCGCGTCGACCAGATGGATCACACAATCCGCCCCCCGGGCGCTTTCATCCGCTGACCGGTTCATAAACTCGTCCAGTCGGTCGCGGTGCGGATGCAGTCCCGGGGTATCGATAAAGACGATCTGGCCCCGCTCATCATTATAGACACCCCTTACCTGGACCCGGGTCGTCTGCGGCACTTTGGAAACGATGGCGATCTTACGGCCGATCAGACTGTTCAGCAGAGTGGATTTGCCTACATTCGGCCGGCCCACGATGGAGACCATGCCGCTGCTTTTATTCGGCTGACCGTTCACGGGGCTCTCCTTTCGGACGGCGGTAGATCAGAACCGTAACAGCTACGCCGGTAAACAAGACCACATTTAAATAATTGAAGGTGCGCCAGGCCAGACTATCCAGACGGATGCCCGAAGGCGCCATCAAAAGGATACACGCCCAGACCCCCATCGCCCACCACATACTGATATCCTGGGACGACTTCCGCCGAACGATGCGGACGATCAAAGGGATATTCCAGAGCGGAAGAATGATCCCTGCGATTAAACCGACTGTCTCCATCATAACAACTCCTCTATTTTACCGGATGAATATACTGCACGAGCTGCTTCATCCGGCGGTTCACTTTATCCATCGTTAAACGGCTGGTCCGGGACGCCCCGTAGCCTTCGACATTAAATGACGAACAGGTTGTGGCATAAAGACACGCCTGCTTGATCGCCTCCATGGTCAATTTCCCGGATTTGGTCAAATAGCCCATCATACCGCCGGCAAAGGTGTCTCCCGCCCCAGTAGGATCGATCACCCGTTCCACCGGAAAAGCAGAAAAAACGAACAGAAACCGGTCGCAATAAAAAATTACCCCGTGTTCGCCTTTTTTCACCGCGACCATTTCAGGACCCATCTTCCGCAGGGCCTTGGCCGCGCGGATCAAATTGCTTTCTCCTGTCAGCATGCGTGCTTCCCCGTCATTAGCTACAAACAGATCAACCCGTTTCAGCAGTCTGCGCAGCGCTGTTTTTGCTGTGGTGATCCAGAGATTCATGCTGTCCAGCCCGACCAATTTGGGCTTGGCCATCTGCTCCAGCACCGCCAGCTGATTTAACGGATGATCATTAGCCAAGAAAACATATTTCAGCCGTCTTTGCTGAGGCGTCACCTGCGGACAGTAGTTCTGCAGAACACCCAATTCTGTATTCAAGGTAACCGCGCTGTTCCAGTCCTGCTCATCGTATTCCCCTGTCCAGTGAAAGGTCTTGCCTTGGGCCGTCTGCAGGGAAGAGAGGTCCGCCCCTTTCCGTTTGAGAAGGTTCAGATGACGCCGCGGAAAATCCTCTCCCACAATCCCGGAAAGATGGACCCTGGTAAAAAGGCTCGCGCTCATGGTAAAATGCGCGGCCGATCCGCCCAGCAGATTCTCTTTAACGCCCCGCCCGGTCTTGATATCATCCAGGGCCACTGTACCCGAAACCAATAAACTCATCACGTCTTCCTTCCTCTTGCCATATTTGGTTTATTCTCCAATGATCTTGACCAATACCCGCTTCTTACGCCGCCCGTCGAATTCGCCATAAAAAATCTGTTCCCAGGGACCGAAATCCAGCCGCCCCTCCGTCACCGCGACAACGACTTCACGGCCCATGACCTGGCGCTTCATATGGGCGTCGGCATTGTCTTCGCCGACATTATGCCGGTATCCGCTGACCGGTTCATGAGGCGCCAGCTTCTCCAGCCAGTCATCATAATCCTGGATCAATCCGCTTTCATTGTCATTAATATAGACACTGGCGGTAATATGCATGGCGTTGACCAGGCACAGGCCCTCCTGAATACCGCTTTCATTGATGCAGGTTTGGATCTGATCAGAAATATTAATATAATCCCGGCGATGCGGGGTCTGAAACCATAATTCTTTACGGAAACTCTTCAT
>CAZQQI010000008.1:11073-81038 GCA_964595465.1 uncultured Planctomycetales bacterium
ATTAAAACGCGCTATTGATGCTGAACCAAAACCGGACATCTTCACTGGAGTCATCAATGGCTTTGGCCGCGTCAATCTGAACCACGGCCTTTTCGAGAAACCCCAATAAATCGACATGAAACCTTAATCCCGCTCCGACATCCTTTTTCCATTCCGATCCCTCCCAGGACTCAAACCAAACACGTCCGGCTTCAGCAAAAAGGGCACCGTCGATCCGGCGCAGTCCGAAAATGCGGTCAACGGCGTAGGCATTTAAACCTTCGACCAGGGGAATACGCCATTCCGCCGCGCCGAAGACCACCTGGGATCCACGCTGGGATTTGCGGTCATACCCTCTCAGGCCGTCGGGCCCGCCCAGCTGAAACAGATCCTTGTCATCGGGATATCCCGCTCCGAGCTTAGTTCTGAACGCGATACGGGACCGGACCGGCAGAGGAACATACTGTGTATAATCCGCGGCCGTACGGTAAAAATAGCTCTGTCCGCCCAAAACGTGGGCTGCGTGTTCGGCCATGAGATTCAAACGGTAGCCGATCTCCGGGTCGGGATACGATCCGGAACGGTTACGGTGATACGTCACCCCGAATATCGTTTCCTGGTCCCGTTCATATTCGATATTCCGCACATCCTCGGCGCCGGGCAGGCCTTCATCATATTCGTTCAGACGCTGATTGCGGATCAGGTAAGCGGTCACATGATCCTGAATATCCCAAAGGCCGTAATCAACCGGCCAGAGATTTCTGCGGACATAAAATTTTGTGCTCAGCAGATCTTCACGGTCATCGTCCCAGCTGTCTCGGTTGTGGACCTCAACCCCCACATCGGTTGCAGAATGCCATTGATTTTTCAGCATATACCCCACGCGGGAATTCAGGATCTCCTCGCTGAACTCATAATTGACCCCGCCATAAAGGATCTGATCATAGGGTTTCTGCCAGGAGATCTTGGCGCCGACACCTTCCCGGATCTCCGGACCGAAAACTACAGAATAGGCGTCCTCAGGAACAAATAACGGCAGGTCGTACAGGCCCCAATAATACGGGACAGGCTGCCAATTCCACTGACGGGGCGCGTGATTGTTCAGCCGCTCCCTGTCAAGCACGCGGGCGTCCGGGTCAATGACCACATGGCCGACAGCGCGGTCATAAGAAATGGTTTTTTCCTGCCCCTGCCAAATAAATTCTTCCCGGCTTCCGTCGGAAAAATCCACACGCACATTAACCGGCACGGACAGACGGCCGTGATTCTTCAGCACCACCGTCCGGCCATTCTGCAGCCCCGCGGCATAATCCAGGTCCTGTTCGGTATACAGCCAGTTATGAAAAAAATCCTCCAGGTCCTCTCCCGCGGCTTCTTCACTCAAGACACGGAAATCCGCTACAGACCAATTCTGAAAACGGTAGCGGTCCATTGCCAGACGAAAAACCTGATAAAGATTGTCTTTGCCGATACGTTCCTCAATGGTCTCCATAACCCGCTCGCCTTTTCCGTAGATCAGAGCAAAGATCAGGCTGGGCTCCGGATAGGCATCAAGCGGTGCGACCAGAGGACCGTCATGGCCCGCATCCCATCCGGATTTAAAACGGTAATCCCGCAGACGCCGGAAGGTTGCCTCCGGAAAGATCCAGGAATACGGTTCGAACCATTGCGGATAGTCGATTAGGCTGGCGTCCGCTCCGTACTTCTTTTCGATATACTCTAAAACCAGATACGATTCCAGCCCCTCCTCCAGCCACATCTGACGGTAGGTATTGACACCGACCAAATTGTAAAACCATTGATGGCCGGTCTCGTGCGCCAGCAGATAATCGAAATGACGATTAAGCAGACCCGGCATTTTGAAAACACGGGTATCAATGAAGATCAGGTTCGGCATCTGTTCCCCGCCGTATCCCAGATGAACCGGTGCCACGGAAAACTGGCGGTAGGGATACGGCTCATCCAGAGTGTGTGTGTAATAAGTCAGCGCGGAACGGACATTCTTCAGAGCTTGGCGCGCGCGCTGTTCTCCCCCGGGAAGGTAATAGACGCGCAGATCTGTATTCTGGTGCCGGCCCTCAATAAGCGCATAATCCGGGCTGGCGGCAAAGGTGTGCGCGCGGATAGGATGATCCGTGGACAGCTTCCAGACAGCTTTGTCTCCGTTCACCTTGCGTTCTTTTAAATATCCGGAATGGATCAGGACCTGTTCTGCCGGCATTGTCAGGCGGACATCATAGTAGGCAGAGTCCGAAAAGAACGGACGATGAAAAGGATAAGACGGCGTTTTGGCCCAGCCCGATTCTGTCTGCGCGCAGAGAATAGGATACCAGTACGCCGCTTTGATCACGGATTTGTGCCAGCCGAAACGGCCGTAGGTATGGGGAAAATGAACATCAAATTCCAGTTCAAGGCTGATACTCTGCCCCGGAGCTAACCCTTGGGGTAAAGCGACCCGCAGCAGGGTCTCGTGCATGCCCTCGACAGAATAATTCAGTTCCTGCCCGGAGATGTGCGCGCGCGTCACGAACAGCCGTCCCCGCTGATACCCATCGGGAAAGGGGTCGACCTTGAAATATCCGGCATAACGATAAAGCAGATACCGTTCCCGGGACGTATACTTGCGGTTGGGATAAATGTGAAACCAGACCTCTGTCAGGTCCTCACCGGTCCGGTTGGTAAAGCTCACAGTCTGCCGGGCGGAGAGAGCCTTTTCCGCCGGCTTGAGTCGGGCCTCGATCCGGTAACGGTCATATTCCCGGGCCGCCGCCGGTTCTGCCAAAAAAACAGCCATGCCGCAAAGAACCGCGATCAGACTCAGGCGGAAAAAATTAACCATCAAACGTTCCCTTCATTATGGTGACGCGGGATCCGTGATGCCGGAAGACGCTGCCCGCTGACGGCGGAGACGCTGGAGATATTCCCGAAAAGACCCGTTGGCCAGAAGCTGGCTAAGATCACTGTCTTTCAGCAGGTAATCAAAATCCGTGTATCCTTTTTCTATAGCCATCCGCACAGCTTCGATCGCCCGCTCAATCTGTCCGCTCAGAGAATAACTGCAGGCCAGATTATAGAACACATACGGGTCATCCGGACGGAGTGCGGCCAGACGCTGATCTACCGCCAGCCCTTCGGCGATCCTGCCGGTCTTGGTGTAGAGATCCCCCAGACAGACCAGGGCCTCCACAAAGTCCGGGGCGGACTCCAGGATCGACTCATAAAAACCGATCTCAAAGATCATTTCATTATATCTTTTCCGATTGCTCATAATATCCTGACCGTTCTTCCATTCTTTCTATTGAGAAATTTCACTGATATACTCTTTGATCCTGCGGACGGCTTCTTTCAGATCATCATAACCCGAGGCATAAGAGATACGGACATTGTGGGTATACGGTTTTCCAAAAGCCACGCCGGGGACCAGCGCCACCCTCTTTTTATCCAGCAGGCCGCGGGCAAAGGCCATGGCGTCCTGTCCGGTCGAGGCGACCGAAGGAAACACGTAAAAGGTCCCTTCAGGCATATGGCAGTCCAGACCGATCTCATTAAGCGAGGACACAATATAACGCCGCCGCCGCATATAGGATTTTTTCATGGCCTGCACATCCCTGGACCCTGACCGCAGGGCCTCGATAGTCGCCATCTGGCTGGAGATCGGCGCGCACATGATCGTGTATTGATGGATCTTGGTCATAGCGGCAATGATATCTCTGGGTCCGCAGGCCCAGCCGATGCGCCAACCGGTCATGGCATATCCTTTGGAAACCCCGTTAAGATACACCGTGCGGCTGTACATCCCAGGCAGGGACGGAAGCGCCGTATGATCAAAGTCATAGGACAGCTCATCATACACTTCGTCGGAGATCACGATCAGATCATGCTTTTTGATCACCCGGCACAAAGCCAGCAGTTCTTTCCGTGTGTAGGACGCACCTGTCGGATTGCAGGGATAATTCAGCAGGATCACCCGGACACCCTTATGCTTCCGGCAGGCCTCATCGATCTGCTCCGGACGGAGTTTGAATGCGTTCTCTTTTTCTGCCGGCACAAGCAGAGGCCTCCCCCCGGCCAGGCTCACCATCGGCGCGTAAGAAACAAAGCTGGGTTCAGGGACCAGGACACGGTCGCCGCCGTTCAGCACAGCCCGCATCGCCAGATCAACGCCTTCGCTGACGCCCACGGTCACCAGGATCTGGTCCTCAGGGTCATATTTCAGCTGATATTTTTTCCCGAGCAATGTCCTGACACCTCGGCGCAGTTCGATCATCCCCTTGTTGGAGGTGTATGATGTGTAGCCCTGCTCCAGGCCGTAAATGGCGCTTTCACGGATATGCCAGGGAGTCACGAAATCCGGTTCCCCGACCCCCAGAGAGATCACGTCCTTCATCTCCAGGACCAGCTCAAAAAAAGCGCGGATCCCCGACGGAGGCATGGTTTCGACACGTTTTGATATCCGGCTTTTCACACCGATCTCCTTTATAGACAATGACAGCTTAATACGAAATATTCAGACGGCGGGTCTTTTGTTTCTTGGTGAAAATATGGCCGTCTTCTTTATATTTTTTCAGCAAAAAATGGGTCGCGGTACTGCGGACATGCGGCATGGGCGACAATTTGGAGGCGACAAAATCCGCCACCGTATGGATATTCTTCCCTTCAACAATAACCAGCAGATCATACGCCCCGGACATCAAATAGCACGTGCGGACCTCAGGAAATGCAAAAATCCTTTCCGCAATGGAATCAAATCCCACATCTTTCTGAGGCGTGATCCCGACCTCGATCAATGCCAGCACATGGTCATCGATCTCTTTCAGGCGGGTAGGATTGATCACGGTTTTGTACTGGACAATAGCCCCGTCCCGCTCGTATTGTTTTATCTTCTTTTTGACCGTTGCCGGTGTCTGCCCGGTCAATTTGGCGATCTCGTCCGGTGTCCGTCTGGCATCCTGGGATAAAATTTCCAGAATCTCATCCATTCCGTGTCCCTTTCGTATAATATTTTTAGAAATATTTATCTATTATAAGGGATTTTAACAGGGAAGCAAATCTTTTCGGGATGACAAACAGCATCCCGGGGGAGGATTACGGGGAGGATGTTTCGATTTCACTGACAAGCTCGCTGATCTCGGAACGCAGCTGCTGGTTTTCCGCGTCCATGCGCATAATCTCATCCATCAGCTGACGTTTCCGCTGAACAACTTCGATCGACTCCTGAACAGACATCTTGATCTCTTTTAACTCACTTTCCAGTGCGGCGATCTCCTTCTCCAGCTGTGACTTTTCCTGTACCAGATCTTCGGGCAGCTGCTGGGCTTTGACAGCCAGCTTCTCATTTTCCACAACCATTTCCTGATTGGCCTCATGATAGGCCTGCTTTTCCTGTGCCAGCTGAGCGATCTTGGCCTCAAGCTCCTTATTATCCAAGATGACCTCGTCAATATCCGGTGGAATATTGCGGGCCTTGCGTTTCAGCTGCTGGATTTCAGCATCCAGGCCCTCTTCTTTCGCCCGAACCGCTTTAAGTTCAGCCTTAAGGTCTTCGATCTCCTGGTCCTCACCCTGTTCCAATTCCTGCTGAGAAATTTCCTGCAGTTTCAATTCCAGGGCCAATTCACGTTTCTGGACCTGCAGTTCAGAAAGCTTAACCTGCCAGATTTCAGTCTGCTTCTCTTCTTCCGCGAGCTTGCGGGCCAATGTCTGCTTCTGATTCTCTATGTCGGCGATCTCCTGTCTGACTTCCTCGATCTGGGAGCGGACGCGTTCGGCGGTCCTCTGCTGATCCTGATGAAATTGTTTCAGATTCTGATTGCGCGTCTCCTGCTCAGCGATCTCCTCTTTAAGGGTGAGAACATCGCTCTGAACATCGGAGAGTTTTTCCTGCAGGAGGTCATATTCCGCGTTAAGCCGTTCATTCTCACGTAAAAGCTGAGCGGTCTCTTCTTTAGCATCGCGGATCGTTGACCGCCAGGCATCTGTGCTCATGGTCCGGGCACGCCCGGAAGTCAATTCCTGCTCATCCTGAGCCTGTGCACAGGGCGCAACGCTCAACGCGAAAAAAGATAGGAATAATATCACTTTACTGATCATGGTATTCATTATAAACACAACTCAATCCGGCAGGCAAATAGAAAATCTTATATTTCATTTGAGTACACAACATAAGACACCGCCTGCTGATGCGGACGGTAAGTCTGCTTAGTCTGTTCCAGCCGGGGGGAGGCGAAACTGTCCATGACATTGATCTTTTCAAAGTCCTGCAGCACAGGATCCCGGCAGAATTCCCGGAAAAGATATGCCGGCAAACCTCTAACGCCGGGATCCGCGATCTCAAATACCACGCAAAAGGTTTTCTCCGACACGGAATATCCGAACGTATATCCAACAACGTGCCCGTTGCATTCTGCGATACGTCCGACCAAACCCAGACGCTGAGCGTCACGGACAGCCGCCGCGTGGACAATACGGTTCTCCTCCAACATAACCTGCACAACATCGTCGAGATTTCTTGCTGTTTTCTGTTCTGCCCAGCGCTCATAAAGCGATAGACAGGCCTCATAATCCCGCGGCTGATAAGGACGGAACACCATCCGATGCTGTGCCGCGCAGACATTATACTCATGCCTGCGGTTTTTATACGGTCTTCCTGCTAAGGCGGCGATTTCTTTACGGCAGTAAATGACCTCCGGCTCCCGCTCATACCAGCGGTAGCGGCCGGCGTCCAGCGTTTCAATAATCGCGAAAGGAACATGTTCCATGCGGACGTAAGCCGGATGCAGATTGATCTGCCGGAGACAGGCAAACGCCGCATCGATCGTCTCTGCAGAGCAGCTCTTGGCAAGAGGAGGAAAATAAAGAAAGGTGCCCAGGCGGTCTGTGGCGAAGAGACACACACTTCCCGAAATATCAACGGCATCAAAAGCGAAAAACGGCTCCCACATCGCCACCGCCGGGAAAGCGTAAGCGGAAAGATCTCTGCTGCCCGCATCTTTCAGCGCGCGCGCCAGCTCACTGCGCCGGCGAAAAACTTTCGGATCAATGACCGGATCGAGTACGGGCCATTCCGCAATAACGTCCAGCTCCTGATCATCAAGTTCATACTCCCGGATCATGGCGGGGTTACGAAAAAAATAATTATAGACGTCCTGACGCCGAAGATATTTTCTCAAACCCTCTGCATACCGCTCATAAGACGGAGTCTGCCAGTTTTCCTGAATATAGGGACAGCTTAAGTGCGCGGCCAGAACAACGCGTCCGCCGTGACGCACCAGCATAAAAGGATAGATCCGGCATTCCAGCGGACGGGCTTCATAGATCAGGCAGCGATGCTCTTCAGGCTCCAGCTGAAGACACATCCCGTCGTCAGCAGTCTTTAAAAATCCCTGCGGGTCACACATTTCTGTCTGAGAAGATTGAGGATAAGATAACTGATTGCGGCAGCGCTCTTCGGCCGCCGTCAGCGGACGCCAGGGATCTTCGCCGGAAGAAAACCGGCAGCAGCCCCGGCAGGACAGACAATACTCGGAAGGAACAAAGGCGGGAAAATCAGCGAACATCATTCCCCCATGATCTGGACCACCAGCTCGCGCTGGCGCGCGCGCACATCAAAATCAATAAAAATGATCTGCTGCCATGTCCCCAGGACCATCTGTCCGTTTGTGAACGGGATGGTGACCGACGGGCCGACCAGCGAGGCGCGCAGATGAGAATGCCCGTTGCCGTCTCCCCAGGTGTCATCATGATGATACCGTCCTGCGGGGATCAGCTTATCCATGAGCTCCGGAATATCCTGGACCAGGCCGGGCTCATATTCACACGTTGTCAGCGCGCCGGTCGAGCCGATCACGCTGACCGTCACAAGACCCGCTGCAAGACCGGCAGCGGCCACCTTCTCCTGCACCTCGTCGGTTATATTGATAACCTGGGCATTCCCTTCTGTCTGGCATTGGATCTGTTCCGTTATGACCGCCATCATGCCCCCTCTTATAACTTTCCACACGCCCATCACGAACGGCTTCAAAACAGGCTGAACCGGATACGCTTCTTCCGCCCAATCTGCAGGCGTTGTTCCGCAGTGTTACCGTATCCGTGTCCCGGCAGGAACATCTTTCTCCGGTGTCAACAGCACCGCGCCCTCTTCTCCTGACGCGGCAAGCAGCATGCCCTGAGATTCCTGTCCGCGGATAACAGCCGGCTGGAGATTGTCGATCACAATGATCTTTTTCCCGATTAATTCCTCAGCAGTATACGCGCCGCGTATTCCCGCGACCAGCTGTTTCTCTTCCCTCCCATTGTCGATTTTCAAGACAAATAATTTATCCGCATCTGGATGATCTGCCGCCGCTTTGATTTCCGCGACGACCAGCTGCATTTCGGCGAAGTCCTGAATCGTAACCATACACTCGACCTTTCGTTTCCTTTTAATTAAGACTGATGTTTTTAAAATCACGGCAGCTGAATAGGGCCCAAAGCGAAATTCATTTCAAAGATGGGCCGTGGCAGCTGCAGGTGCATCCCGGCGGCTGCTCCCCGTCTTTAACAAAAAGCAGCGGAAAAATAATGTCACTGACACAGCAGGGCAGCCAGACCGCTAAAAATAAAAAGAGAAAGATCCCGAAGTATGCTGTTGGCTGAGCGTGGTCATGGGCCATGATGACATGAAACAGAGATGCCCAGGTGCTGAGCAGAACATGCGAGGCATGCGGCAGCTTGGTCCAGGGACGAACATAAGCGATCATAATCCCGGCCAATGCCATCCCATTGATCAGAAACGGACGCTCAAGAAAGCCGGCATGGACCTCAGCGTGGGGCATTTCCATCAGCACCTCCCCCCAGAAAGGGATCAGCGAATCACTCAAGGTCGTCACCCCGATCGACCCGACATATCCCACCAGCAGCACCTTCCACCATTTGCGCCCCGGCTCGCTCCGGCTTTTCGGCTTGTACCGGCAGTACAGCGCTGTAGTCACCATAGCACTGAGGACAACATGGGCAGGATGTAAAATATAAAATACGCCATGGGCAGCCTCCCGGCTCATCGTCCGGAAGATCATCATGACCAGGATCCCGGTCATAGCGCCGAACAAGGTGAACGGCGCATGCTGACGCAATTCAGAAAGGATCCGGACATGAAGGGGCGGTGGCGGGCTGGGGATGGTCATTCCTGCTCCTTTTCCTGCTGGGCGATCTTTTCCATACGACGCGCGATCACCAAAATATTCTCTAAATGCCGATCGATCGAAGACGGGTTATGACGAAGGTCAAACATCCCCGGCTGAAGGTCTCCGACCGCGGAAAAACGGACAATGATCTGACCGTCGATGATCTCCAGGGTCATAGCGGGCTTACCGCGGGAATCCCGGTTTTTATATTTTGCCATGATCCTGACCACGCCCTCGTCTTCCAACAGGGCGTTTGCCAAACGCACATTATTGGAATAGATGCCGTATTCCTTGAACTCAGGCGGGATCATAACCTGATCGGAACCATGAATGCTGTGTCCGCCGCTGAGAGACGCCGGGCTGGAACGGATCTCACTGCGCATATGTTCGGTAAAGCCTAAATTCACATGAAGCGATGTTTTAAGGCGCAGATAACCCCGATAGACCTTTTGACCGGCGGCAAAGTCCTCGATATCCTCAAAGGTAAAGGTGCCGCCCCGGTAAATAAAGGTAATGGCATAGCAATTCTCACGATGCTCGATAGGAGTTTTCACGCCTCCGTATTCAGCGATCATCTCATCATGATGGCGTTCCCGGGCATCTTTTCTCCCAACAGAGGTCGCGGTCAGATAAACGATCGCGCCGAGCATCGCGGCAATAATCCAGAATGCCCATCCCGGCATACGTTCCTCCCTTTTTGTGTTTCTTAAAATGACACCAGGTATTTTAACGGCAATCGCGGATGATATGCAATCATTATTTCGCCGTGCCGTCATCTTTAAACGGACCGTCTTCATTCTTAACGGCAGCCTGTTTAATCAGACCGGCCAATTTGCGCGTAAGACTGGCCCGCAGATTGATTGTATCATTATAATACTTAACCGAAAAAACCTGCCCTTCCTTGTGGGCAAGATTGATCAGGTCCATTCGCGTGATCGGGATCAGCACGTCGACCTCTTCCAGCAGACCGGATAAATCTTCAATAATCTTGTGCGCCAGGACATCACAATTCTCCCCGGTGCTGGCCGAAACCGCCACCGGATTAGCAATTCCTCCGTAAACACCTGCAAACCAGGACCGGTCATCTATGCGGTCGATCTTATTAAGAACGGTGATGACCGGCTTCTCTCCCGCGCCTAATTCCTTCAGCACGGCATTGACCGAATCGTAATAATCCCGGAACTTCGGGTGGCTGACATCCAGGACATGCAGCAGAAGATCGGCCTGCATGACCTCTTCCAGGGTCGCCTTAAACGATTCGATCAGGTCATGCGGAAGATTGTGCATAAACCCTACGGTATCAGAAAGGACCACCTTCTGATGATTCGGCAGAACCATCTGCCGGGAAAGAGAGTCCAGCGTCGTAAATAACCCGTCACGGGTGATCTGCCTGGCCCCGGTCAGGGCATTCAGCAGTGTCGACTTCCCCGCATTGGTATAACCGACCAGAGAGATCACCGGAACACCGCGTTCCTGACGCTGTTTTCGCTTTACAGAACGGTTGGACACCACATCCTTTAATTTCTGTTTTAAATGTGCGATACGGATACCGATCTTGCGCCGGTCGGTTTCAAGTTTGGTCTCACCGGGTCCGAGGGTTCCAATCCCTCCCCCCGGACGGGACATGGTCTGACCGTGCCCGGCCAGACGGGGAAGAAGATACTCCATCTGCGCCAGTTCGACCTGCATCCGCCCCTCCCTGGTCCGGGCATGGCGCGCGAAAATATCCAGGATCAGCTGAGTGCGGTCGATGACCTTAACCCCCAGGTCCTTTTCCAGGTTGCGCTGCTGAATCCCCTTAAGGTCTTCGCTGAAGATAACCGTATCAATATCGCCCACGGAAGAACGCACAAAAAGCTCATTCACCTTTCCTTTCCCGATAAGGTGCGACGGGGTAAACGTCTCGACAGGGCAGATCACCTGATCAACCACTTTTCCGCCGCAGGACAAAATCAGTTCGCGCATTTCGTCGGCAATATCTTCAGAACTCCATCCTCCGCGCTCCTTATGATCCACCACAACGGATAAAACATTTTCTCTGGCTGTTTTCTGAGCATTGCTCATGGAGTCTCCCTCTCTGTAGACATCATCATCCGACCATTGGTCAGTTCAATTATGCTGACATCTGATCGATCATTTTCTGCGCCGTCACACCATGCGGCTCTTCGTCACTCAACTCGATCCATTGCAGTCCCGGTTCTCTGCGGAACCACGTCATTTGCCTTTTGGCCAAATGACGGGTCCTCTTTTTCATCTCTGCGGCAGCCTCATCTAAGGACCATTTCCCTGAGAGATAGCGGCGCATCTCCGCCACCCCAATGATAGCAGCCGCTGTCCGGCTCAGGTTGACACCCTCAAGCGAACGCACCTCATCGACCAGGCCCTGCTCAAGCATTGCCTCAACGCGCCGGTCAATACGGTTATACAGCTGCTGCCGCGGCATCCTTAATCCGAAAACCTTCACCCGGTATTCATCTCTCAACCCGGAACGCTCCCTGCGGACATCAGAAAACCTTCTCCCGGTCATTTTACAAACTTCCAATGCACGTATCACCCGACGAGTATTCTGCGGTGAGATCGCCTTCGCGGACAGCGCATCAAGGGCCTTAAGCTCCTGATGCAATTCAGCAGTATTTCCCGCGGCGGCGCGTTGTTCAAGATCCCTGCGTAAAGCAGGCTCCGGATCCGGACAGTTAAATATTCCGTCCAGGAGACCCCGCGCGTAAAGACCGGATCCGCCGGCAATAACCGGCATACGTTCTCTCGTCATGACCCCTTCTAAAACCTCTTGGGCACATTCAACAAAACGGCCCACATTAAAAAGCTCATCCAGCGGGATGATCCCGATCATATGATGCGGGACAGCTTCACGCTCTCGTGCAGAAGGCTTATTGGTCGCGATCGGCAGCCCTTCATAGACCTGCATCGCATCACAGGATATGATCTCCCCTGACAGCCGGCTGGCAGCTTCAACGGCCACCGCTGTTTTCCCCACTGCTGTCGGTCCGACAATAAAAACCTGGTCATATAAAATACGGCTCTTCCTCACAATAATGCTACCGCCTTTCCCGATTGCCGATGATCAGCCTTTCCCCGTCTGATGAGCGCCTGTCCTGAATCCCTCTGAAATCTTCTTCAGCAGCCGGAACTCGCCTGATATATCGACGCTGATAGTCTGATTTTTGAAGATGGCGCCGGCGAATTTTACGTCGTTTTTCTACGGACATATCTCTCCAAAGCCGAAAGCGTTTTCGCAGATCAGCTTTTTGCTCTGCGGACATATCCTGCCAACGCACATACCGCTCGCGGATCTGCTGCCGCCGCGCAAGAGGCAAAGCCTGAAAACGGCGCCAATGGCGGACGATCTTTCTGCGCTCTTCAGGACCCATCCGACGGAAGTACTGATAAGCCCGCGCAATACGCTGTTTCCTTTCCGGGCTCAATTTCTCTCCGGGATGAATATCATTACGTTCGATGTCGAAATTATACTGTTCAAGGACCTGCAGATCTTCCTCATTACCTGTCTGCGCAAAAGCCTTTCCTCCAGCGGACAAAACAATCAGAACCGCGGTCATTATAAACGAAAAATTTTTAACACATTTACTGCCCTGCATCCTGCCCTTCAATTTCCTGTAGAATATCTAATTGCTCAAGCAGCTCTAAATCCTTGAGCAGTTCATAATCTTCGGCTAATTGCAAATTCTCCATCATTTCGATCTCCGCCGCCGTCAATGTGGTCAAAACTTTTTCTGTCTGCACAACAGAAAACCAAAGCTTCCACACCACTACGGAAATGAAAAAAAGAACAGCCAGCGTCGCTGCGATCGGCAGAACAGCTGAGTATTTTTGCCGGAAAAAAACAGGACTCAGCCAACTCTTCCATGCCTTGTCCGGCTGACGTCTTCGCCAGAATCTGGCCACATATCCCGGCTCAGGATCCTGATCCTCCCACTCGGCCATCAAACGCCACGTCTGCTGATACCGGTCCAATTCTTGCGCGCATTCCCCGCAGGAGAGCAGATGCTCACGCAGAACCTGCTCCTGAGACGGCTGCAATTCGCCGCTCAGAAAGGAAGGGATACGGGCTTTGATCTGCTGACAATCCTTCATGAATTCTCCAATAAATTGCCCCCCGCGGCGGCAGACATAGCATTATGAATATTCCAGATGATCATTTAACGCCTTCCGCAGGCCGCCCCGGGCCTGACTCAATAAAGACTTTACCGCCGGAACCGATGTCCGCAGGATCACGGCAATCTCATCGTAGGATTTCCGCTCATAACGAAAGAGCACCACAGCCGCTCTCTGATGATACGGCAGATTCATGACAGCCTTCCGTACGGCCGCTGCGCGGACACCATCTCGATCATCACCTGCCGGTAAAGACCCTCTGTCCGCTCCGTGACTCAAACCACCCCGCTGATGCTGCTGAAAACACAAACTCTGCGCCTGCCTGTACAGGCGGGATACAAATGTTCCCGTTTCCCCTTCCTCTGCTCCGGCATTCTCATAGACATGCACAAATGTCTCCCGGCTCAATGTCTCAGCCAGATCACCGCTGCCGAACATCCGGTAAAGAAAATTATATATGCGTTTATAATACTTGCGCATTAAATGCTCTAGGGCGGCATCATTCCCTTGAAGAAACTCCTGCAAAAATACCTGATCTGGATCGCGGGCAGACATCTATTCTCCCTATAAAACCCTGTTGAAATTTTATGCCATGAAAATAATCGGACACGCGTATCACATGAAAAAAGGAAGGAGAGGAATCATGCTTTACATAAAAAACACCTTAGGATAAAAAACGGATAGCAATGACAGCACATCACCCTCTTCGAAAAAGCGCAATACCATTAACAAACGGCAAAGCCTCTTTGATCTAAAAGCTGTATTCCAAAGCATAAATGAGACGGTAATCATTATCTTTACTGCCGGCAGCCGGATCTGCGTTGTACTCATCAATAAAACTCAGCCGGCATGACAAACGGTCATTCAGAGAATGTTTTAATGAGGTTTCCGAACGGAGACGGTATTGATCATAGCCGTCGACAGGAACATAGCCGATCAGATCCTGACTGAAGCGGAGCTTCTCCATAATCAGGCGCTCATAATACACCCGCGGAGTGAGCAGCGCTTCATTCGAACTGGCTCCGGTACGGTAATTGGTATATTCATGAGCAACAGCCAATTCAGTCATCAGCTTATACTCCTCACCATCCGCGAACCAGCAGCCTAGACCCGTTGCCGGTGTCAGGCGATAATCGATATCAGAAAAACGGTCGTGATCGGCCTCCAGGCGGTAGAAATGATACCAGTGTTTTTTGGGCCCAAACGAATACGCGTACCGCCCCAGGATATACCATTGCTGAGCATCCATTTTCCCTTCAGAAGACGCGTAATAGAGCGAGCCTTTAAAGGTGGTTTCATCCTGCTCCGTCTTGCGGTTCATCTTGAGTTCGCCGTTCGCCTGGGTCTTGACCGTGTTGCCTCCCCAACGGCTGTAGCCGGCGGACAGGGAACGGTCCCATTTCACCCTGTCCTCCTTGGGATGTTCTGCAGAAGGACATTCCTCATAACACGGTCTCTCGACAAACGCGCGGTCCAGGGTTACCTTGCCCATAGCCTCGGTTGCTATGGTTAGGGACTCCGCACTATCCTGGAGAATGGTCCCGCTGATACGGTCCCCATTGGTCAAGACCACCTCTGCCGCCTTTGCCGGCCTGACAGACAGCACCAGAAAACCAATAAACAGAAAAAACATAATGTAACGCATCGGCCGTCCCTTTGTCCTTTTAACCATCCTCCTAAACAGATTCACCTTCAGTCAGCAAAATCCTGCCCCACGTCCACATCTTCAACCATTAAAGGCGCCTCATTTGCTTCTGCCATTTCCTCACCCGCCTCTTTAGCGAGTTCTTCAAGCTGAATGATTTTGTTCAAAAGCTCGCTGTGGCGCGCGGACATTTCGGCGATCCGGCTCCCCAAAAGTTCTTCCTCTTCCCGGTAATAATTCAGCGCCGATTGATAATACGCGGCCTTACGGCTCTGCAGCTCGTCCTTCAAGCGCTCGTTTTCAGATTTCTGCTGCATGAATAGGTCTTCCAGCTCTTCATACTGATCCTGCATAGAAGACTGGGCTTTACGCAGCCGTGTATTGATCTGTTTGAGCTTTGTAACGTTCTCTTCCTTTTCCTGCATACTGTCCTGCAGATATTGATATTCCAGGCGGAGCTTTTCTTCCGCCGCGCGCAGTCCTTCGGCCTCCGCCGCTTTCTGCTGATATTCCTCACGCCATTTGTCAGTATACTCGCCGTGAACGTTTCCGTATGTTCGCAACTGCTGTTCATAAACGGTTTCGTCTTCGGCCTGCGCCGTCACCGTCATGGCCATCACAGCCAGCACAACGGCCGCGGTTTTCCACTGTAATGCCTTCATACTGTATCCTTTCGTTATCGGAACGCAGATCACTTCTGATTAGAGATGCCGCCGCTCCTGCCAGACTTTAATGAAATTTTCTACCGAACGATCGTATCCTTTTTCGATGTCATCCGGAAAATAACAGGCCGGCAGCGCGCCTTTACCGCGGTGGTAGCTGATACATTCACAACAGATCCCTTTACGCGGGCAGCCGCTGTACGAACAATTACAACGCGTGAGATTTTTTTCCTGCATACACTCCATGACCAACCCCCTGTTTTGCATTATTCCTGCCACTCATGCCGGCGACATGACGGCGCGGCATTCCAGATAGAGCGCGATGATCTTTTTATGATCAAAGGCATATTCCCCCTTGAGCAAATCATCGTAAGATACCACCCGGAGATCTTTGGCGTCATCCATAGCCTGTGGTTTTCCGTCTCCCCGCCCGACAAACGCGGTGGAAACCGTATGAAATCTCGGATCACGGCACGGGTCCGAAAAGGTTTTTAATTGGACAATATCCTGAAAATCCAGTCCGGTTTCCTCCTTAACCTCACGGACAACAGCTGTTTCCAAACTCTCTCCATAATCCACAAACCCGCCCGGCAGAGCCCAGCCATACGGCGGGTTAGAACGTTCAATGATAATAATCCCTTCGGGCCGCTCAACAATGGCATCCACGGTCACATACGGCCCCATACCCAGTGTGTCCTGAACATGCAGAAGATAACCAATGATATTTTTTTCAAAATCATCGAAATGCTCTTCATCGGTAACGCAGATGGACACAGATTCCAGACAGTGCCTGCCAAAACGGATAAACCGCAGCAGTTCCTGAGCAAGGACCTTGGCCGAGGCGGAAGGAGTGATCACACCTGTTTGATAACCGAACGGGATCAGGACCAGGCGGC
This sequence comes from uncultured Planctomycetales bacterium, assembly GCA_964595465.1. Taxonomy (GTDB): domain Bacteria; phylum Omnitrophota; class Gorgyraeia; order Zapsychrales; family JANLHA01; genus JAKLFA01. The sequence continues at coordinate 27,548 of CAZQQI010000008.1, forward strand.
GGACCTTAAGTTCCGCTGTTTTTCTCAGCACATCCTTATAGCCGCTGCGGATCTTCTCAGCGTCTTTCAGTGTCCCGTCAAAAGAAAAATCCGCCATGATCGTGTAGTGCTGTGCTCCCCGGCTGTTGCCGCTGACAACAAGCCTCTCGGAACGGGGAACTTCGAAATTTTCCAGAGATTCCAGCGCGACAGCATCCGCGGGGATATTTTCTCCGTCTCCCTGGACGATCTCGATCTCAACATCATGAATTTTTATATACGGTTTATCGGTCACCGACAGCCTTTCTGTTTATCGGTTCGCAGAATTTTCCGCGCTAAATCCAGGGCCTGCTGACGGGTCCGGATCTCTCCCGTGGTGCGGGCCTCCTCAACCCTTTCCAATATCTTAGAGAAAACCGGGCCCGGTTTCAACTTTAATGTATGAATAAGATCACGGCCGGTCAATAAGGGGAGTTGCGGTTCCTCTTTCTGTTTGCGGAGATACCGCTCAATGATCTCCCGGCAAATATCATGATGATGCCGTTCGGCCTCTGCCGGGCTCAACGGACCGCGGGTCGCGCTTTGGTCTGCCATGCTCAAGAAAGCGACCGCTATAGCTTCTTCCCCGGCATCACGCATGAACCGAAAAAAAGCCCTTTCGGTCGGCCTCTTGAAATTTGAAAGGTAGCCCGGGCGCAGATGAAGGTCCACCATCAGACAAACTTTGCGCCGCTCCTTTTCTGATAATTTCAGCTGACGGCAAACGATCGAAGCGATCCTGCGCCCCGCATGTTCGTGGGCGTGAAAGATAGACCGGGCGCCTTCTTTGCGATAAACTTCAGGTTTCCCAACGTCGTGCAGCAACGCGGCGAATTTTATCAGCGCGGCCCGTTCCCGGTTTCCAGCGATCCGTACCCGCAAATAACGGACCAGATCAGGATGCTCAGCTTTTTTGAATAAACAGTCCAATTGCGCTACAGACTCCAGAGAATGCCGCCAAACATCCAGATGATGATACCCTCCCTGCTTCAGGCCGAACATAACCCTGACCTGAGGAATCACCCTTTCGACTAAACCGCAGCGGTGCATAGCCCTGAGTGTCTGCGCCGCTCGCGGACTGGAGAAAATTTTAAACAGTTCATCGCGCACGCGCTCGGCAGCCGTCTCACGGATCAGATCCCGGTCGGTCTTTATACGCTGCCGGGTCTTTGTCTCGATCTTAAACCCCAGCATGGCCGATAATGAGAATGCCCGCAGCAGACGCAGAGGATCCTCACGAAAAGCGCGCGGTGAAACCATACGGATACGCTCAGCGCGGATATCCCGCCGGCCGCAACGATGATCCTGTATATGCGGAAGAAGGCCCCCGCCGCCTGCCAGACCATTCACATAAACCGTCAATGTGTTCAGTCCAAAATCCCTGCGCAGAAGATCCTGTTGGATCGTTTCTCCGCGGAACTCGGCAAAATCATAGGTCCAGGCTTCTCCGGAGCCGGTTTTTTTCACGACCCGGGCACAGCCGTGATCCTCATCAAGAAGAACATACGCGCCTTTGATCTTGCGGGAAAAATCGCGGGCAAACGCCAGGGCCCCGGACGAGACCGCGAAATCCATATCGCGGGTCGGTCGCTCGAGCAGAATATCCCGTAAAAACCCGCCGACCAGAAAAACATCCTGTCCGCGGCGGCGGGCCATTGCGGCGATTGTCTCTAAAAATGGATATTCTTGCAAAGCAGACATCAAGGCTTATTCCACCTCGGAAATGGCGGCCTGATCAAGCACCTCATCAGCCACGAAGATCGGGGTTTGGGTCCTGACGGCCAGAGCGATCGTATCAGAGGGGCGGGCGTCAACCCTGACCGTTTTCCCGTCAGAGTGATTCAGAACGAGTTTGGCAAAAAAGGTGCCGTTACGCAGAGCATCGATCTCAACGGCCTCAAGCCTGGCCCCCAGTCCTTCGATCGTGGAAACCAGCAGGTCATGCGTCAAAGGACGGGGCGGCTTGACCTCAGCCAGCTTAAGCTTGATACTGGAAGCTTCGACCGGGCCGATCATGATGGGAAACTTCCGCGTCCCATCCGTTTCTTTCAAAACAATGACCTGGTCCTGACGTTTCTCGTCAATAACAATACGGCTCAGCTGAACACTGACCATGCTCATTTCTTAGCCTCTTCCTTCTCCCGTTCTAAAATATGCTTCAACTCACTCATAAACTGGTTGACATCGCGGAATTGGCGATAAACACTGGCAAAACGGACATAGGCCACCTCGTCGAGGCCGGCCAGTTTTTTCATAATTTCTTCTCCGATGATATGCGAATCGACTTCACGGTCAAAGCGTTTCTGGATCGCGCGCTCGACATCGGAGGTCATCTCTTCAATACGGGTGATCGACACCGGACGCTTTTCACAAGCCTTGACCAGCCCTGCGATGATCTTGGTGCGATCAAAGGCCTGACGGCGGCCGTCCTTCTTGACCACCATTAAAGGCACCCGTTCAACGTATTCATAGGTCGTAAACCGTTTGGCACACTTCAGGCATTCCCTCCGGCGGCGGATCGACCCGCCTTCCCCGGATATGCGGGAATCGATCACCTTAGTCTCTTTATATTCGCAAAAAGGACATTTCATAATAGTGCCAAACCGCAATGATTCATATTAAACCCTTTCCTGTCATATAACTATAACAGCCATGCTACATGAGCAGATCCTTATAAATCGGAAATTGTTCTGTTAATTCTAACACACCCGCCCGGACCTTCTCAAGTTCCTGGGGATCATCACGGCCCGTAACGGCCCGGTCGATGTATTCGGCCACCCGGAGCATCTGATCTTCTTTCATGCCGCGGGTCGTCAACGCGGGGGTCCCGATGCGGATCCCGCTGGTCACCATCGGGCTTTCCGGGTCATACGGGATCAGGTTCTTATTGACAGTAATATGCACCTCGTCGAGCACGGATGAAGCCTCTTTCCCGGTGATCTTTTTCGACCGCAGATCCACCATAAAAAGGTGGTTGTCGGTTCCGCCGGAAACGATACGGAAACCCATCCCGGCCAGGGCCTCAGCCATCGCCCGGGCATTGCTGACGACCTGACGCTGATATGCCTTGAATTCATCGGACAGGGCTTCTTGAAAAGATACCGCCTTGGCCGCGATCACATGCATCAGCGGCCCGCCCTGTATTCCGGGGAAGACATGCGTATCGATCTTTTTGCCGTACTCTTCACGACAGAGGATCATCCCCCCACGGGGTCCGCGCAGTGTTTTATGGGTGGTGGTGGTCACAAAGTCAGCGTGCGGAACCGGATTAGGATGAATCCCGGCAGCGACCAGGCCCGCAATATGAGCCATATCCACAAATAAAACTGCCCCCACCTCATCACAGATCTGACGGAATTTGACAAAATCGATCGTCCGCGCATAAGCCGAAGCGCCGGCCAGGATCAGCTGCGGCCGATGCTCCTTAGCCAGACGGCGGATCTCGTCATAATCGAACATTTCGGTGTCTTTATCCACTCCGTAATGCACAACATGATATGTCCGTCCGGAAAAATTCATCTTGTGACCGTGAGTCAGATGCCCTCCGCAGGCCAGATCCAGGGTCAGGATCGTATCCCCCGGCTTGATCGCCACATTGTACACCGCGTTGTTGGCCTGGGACCCGGAATGCGGCTGAACATTAACGTGTTCGGCGCCGAATAATTCTTTGGCCCGTTCTATCGCCAACTCCTCCGCGGCATCCACATGAACACACCCGCCGTACCACCGCCGGTGAGGATAGCCTTCAGCATATTTATTGGTCATGACACTGCCCTGCGCCTCCATGACCGCTTGGGATACGATATTTTCACTGGCGATCAGTTCCAGATTGTTTTTCTGCCGGTCCAGTTCACGCGCGATCGCCTGGTATACCTCGGGATCTGTCCTGTTAAGATGGTCCATCATACTGCGTCTCCTGTCGTGATTTCAGCAAAGCCGAGCCTGCTTACTGTTCTGATTTCTGGATCTTGCGTTCTATCTCGCAAATCTTGTCCAAGCGCCGCTGATGCCGTCCGCCCTCGAACGGCTCTTCCAGCCAGGTCTTGATCAGGTCATTCATCTGATCCGGATCAACAAATTTCGCCCCCAGGACAAGGATATTGGCATTATTATGCTGACGGGATAATTTGGCTGACTCCATGTTATAACATAAGGCCGCATACGCTCCGGGAACTTTATTCGCGGCAATGGTCAGTCCGATACCGCTCATACAGATCAAGATCCCCCGGCTCTGAGGATCAGCCGCTGTCCGGCTGGCGACATCATAAGCGATCGGGGGATAATCACACGGAGGGCTTTCATCATGGGCGCCCACGTCCTCGACAGAGTGTCCTAAAGATTTTAAAAAGACGGTGATCCGGGATTTTAATCCGACCCCCCGATGATCCGCTCCGATAAAAATCGTCATAATCGGACTCCTCACTTATACTAATGTGGTAATTTTTTGAACGGCCTGCCCGATCATCGCCGCGCATTCCCGATAGGCCTGTTCAGACAGCCCCATGGGATCAGGTATTTCCAGCGAACCGTCCGGGCGGCCGCCGGCGAACTCTCTTAATAAATAGATGCGATCCGCAAGATCAGGGGCATACTGCAGGACCGCCTGACGATGCGCCGAGGTCATCACAAAGATCAGATCCGATTGATAAAGCAGAAGAGGCGTCACCGGCTGCGAGAGATGACCGGAGGCGTCAATCCCCTTTTCCTGCAGGATCGTCCGGGCTGCCCGGCTGGCCTGCGCACGGACAAAGACGCTGGTCCCGGCAGAATGGACCATGACATCCTCCCGTTCGGCCAAAGCCTGTCTTAATAAATATTCCGCCATGACCGAGCGGCAGCTGTTCCCGGTGCAGACCATTAAGATATGTTTACGTCCCACCGTATCAGAGATGGCCTCCTGCGAGACCTCTCCTTCTCTTAAAACCCGCGGCGATTCCCGGGTGACATCGACCACCGTGGACGAAGAGCCGCTGCCGGCTTCGCCCGCATCCAGGGCCGCGTCCACCCGCCCCCCCAGGCTCTTCAAAGCTTCCGCGCAAGTCTTCGGTGGATGCTCTCCGGCAAAATTCGCGGACGGCGCGGCAATCCTGCGTTCCGCCGCCCTGATCATCTGCAGGGCCGCAGGATGACAAGGCATCCGGACACCCACGGTTTGACCCTGCTCCCGGGAACTCATAACCATGGTCAACGGACCCGGCCAAAACCGGGCAGCTAATTTATAAATTCGTGGGTCTCTTTGCGGACTATATTTTAAGAGGTCGGTCGGATCCCCTGCCAGGATCGAAAAAGGCTTGTCCGCAGTACGCTGTTTGATCTCCCGCAGACGGGTCATCGCCTGAGGGTTATCCGCATCCGCGGCGATGCCGTAAACGGTCTCGGTCGGAAAAATCACCAGGCCGCCGCGGCGGATGATCCCGGCACAACGGTTCACAGCGTCCTGTTCGGGGAACTCCGGATGAATTTTAAAGACTTCGGTTTCCATACGCGAGCGGCTTTCCTGCCGAAAAACGCTTAATTTAAACAGGCGGCAGATGCTATTGTCCCAGAATCTTTTTACGCTGTTCTTCACGGTAAGCCGTCAGTTTTTGTTCAATTTCCGGGTCATTCAAAGCGATCATCCTTAAGGCTAAATACGCGGCATTTTTCGCTCCCGCTTGACCGATGGCTACGCCGGCGACCGGCACACCCGGAGGCATCTGCACCGTGGACAGCAAAGCGTCCATGCCGTTAAGATCCGACGCATTAAGCGGAACCCCGATCACCGGCAATGTCGTATGGGCGGCAACGACACCGGACAGGGCCGCGGACATCCCAGCTCCGCAGATGGCGGCCTGTACACCGCGCTCCTTCAGGCCCTCGGCGTATACCGCGGTTTCTTTCGGTGTGCGGTGAGCCGAAAGCACCCGTGTCTCGTATTCCACAGCAAAATCATCAAGAACCTTTTCGGCAGCCTCCATAACCGGCATATCAGATTGACTTCCCATCATAATGACAACTTGTACAGACATGTTTTCCTCCTTATCCATACTTTTATCCCGGTGCATCGGGTCGGGACAACCGTTAAACGCTTTTCGCGATATGTTTAAGGGCCTTAGCCCCGATATCCCTGCGGAAAAAACAGCGGTCAAAATGGATCTCCTCAACAGCCTGGTAGGCGTTTTTAATAGCGCCTTCGATCCCCTCCCCCAGGGCCGTCACACCGAGAACCCGTCCGCCGGAGGTAACAACCTGATCACCTTCCCGCTGCGTCCCGGCGTGAAAGACGACGGCACCCTGCCGGGCGGCGTTATCCAGCCCGCTGATAGGCATCCCTTTTTCATAAGGTCCGGGATACCCCCCGGAACTCATAACCACAGAGACACAGGCACGCTGGTCCCATTTCAACTGCACGTCTTCGACCCTGTCTTCGCAGGCGGCCAGCATCAATTCACAAAGATCATTTTTCATACGGGGCAGAACAGCCTGGGCTTCGGGATCACCGAAACGCACATTATATTCCAACACCATCGGACCTTCATCGGTGATCATCAGCCCGGCATACAGCACGCCTTTGAAAGGATTCCCTTCCCGCAGCATGCCCTGAATAGTCGGCTCGATCACCTGCCCGGCGATCTTAACCAGCATAAGATCGTTAACGACCGGCGCCGGAGAATACGCTCCCATACCACCCGTGTTCGGACCCAGGTCGTCATCAAAAATCCGCTTATGATCCTGGGAACTATCCAGGATCAGATAATTTTCTCCATCAGACACAGCCAGGATCGAGGCCTCTTCTCCCTGCAGGCAGTCTTCGATTATGATCCTGCGCCCGGCGCCTGACATATTGTCCTGGATCTCATCCAGAGCCTTGCGGGCTTCATCCTGAGTATGGCAGACAAATACGCCTTTCCCCGCGGCCAGACCATCGGCCTTAACAACAAGAGGGAATTGGGTCGATTCTAAAAAGGAACGCGCCTCAGCGATATCATCAAAGGCAACAAATGATGCCGTGGGGATGCCGTGGCGATGCATAAACTCTTTGGCAAAGACCTTGCTGCCTTCCAGCCGGGCTGCTGCCTGATCCGGACCGAAGACCTTGATCCCTTCCCGGTCAAACGCGTCAACCGCTCCGGCGACCAGAGGCGCTTCCGGACCGACCACGACCAGCCCGACCTTTTTTTTCTTGGCCAAAGCGACCAGGGCCGGAATATCATCAGCAGAGATATCCACACACTCAGCGATATCCGCGATACCCCCGTTCCCCGGCGCGCAGTAAATCTTATCCACCTGATCGCTCTGCTGCAACTTCCAAGTCAGCACATGCTCACGCCCGCCTGATCCGATCACCAGAATATCCATACCTTACCCTCGCTTTACAAATTTCACTTTACATGTTTTATCATTGATCACCCGGCCGATCCGGTATGCCCGTTTACGCCGGGATTTGAAATCGCTCAGAACCTTCCCGGCCTGCGCTTGACCCAGGACTAAAATCATCCCAATGCCCATATTAAACGTCTTATACATATCCTCTTCCGGCACGCCGCCCTTCTGCTGAATATCTTTGAAGATCTTGGGAACAGGCCAGCTGCCGCGGGTTATCTCGAAACACCGTCCCGCGGGAAGGATCTTGGTCATCTTTTCATAAAACGCACCGCCGGTAATATGGGCGATTCCCTTGACGCGGTATTTTTTGAGAACCGGCAGGACATCCTGAACGTAAATCCTGGTCGGTTTAAGGATCTCTTTAGCGCGCCGCCTCTGCTCTGCCGCGGAAAAGACCTTGCGGACCAGACTGTAGCCGTTCGAGTGGATACCGCTGGAAGGCAGGCCGATCACGGCATCACCCGCTTTGATCGTACTGCCGTCGATCAGTTTTTTGCGGTCCGCAACACCGACAGCAAAACCGGCCAGATCATATTCTTCGGGGGAATACATGTCCGGCATTTCAGCCGTCTCTCCGCCGATAAGGACGCACCCCGCCTGACGGCAGCCCCGGGCGATCCCCTTGACCACATCTTTCAGGACCTTCTGGTCCAGCACACCGCAGGCGATATAGTCTAAAAAGAAAATCGGTTCTGCCCCGACACAGAGAATGTCATTCACGTTCATCGCCACCAGATCAATACCAACCGTATCATGAATGCCGTTGGCCTGGGCGATCAAGAGCTTGGTCCCCACACCGTCGGACGATGAAACCAGAACCGGTTCGCGGTATTTCTTTTTATCCAGCCCGTAAAGTCCTCCGAACCCTCCCGCTGTCTTGACGACCCGGTCATTCAGGGTCGATTTGACAGAAGGCATGATCGCCCGGACAAAAGCATTCCCGGCGTCAATATCCACCCCGGCCTTTTTATATGTCATCTGCTTCATGTTGCGATTTGCCTGGCTTTCTGTGCGGAAAAAACGCTTCACTCACTGCTCAATAAATTTTCCTTCACATAACGCACGCCGTTTTTAAAAATCTCAGCCCCTTCACCCAACTCGCCGGGCTTGTCCAGACGGGTCCAGTATGGATGCTGACGGAACAAAAAATGGCGCTCCGGATGCGGCATCATCCCCAGGATGCGTCCAGTACAGTCTGTGATCCCGGCGATATTGTCGGCGGATCCGTTGGGGTTCAACGGATAATCCGGAACGCTGCCGTCCGCAGCCGCATAACGGAAAATGACCTGCCCGTTATCCTGCATCCTGCGCAAGATATCCTCGGATTGCGGTAAGAATTTTCCTTCAGCGTGGGCCACGGGAACATAAAGAACATCTTTTACCCCCGCGGTCCAGACCGACTTTCCGTCGGGTTTTAACCAGGTCCAGCGGTCTTCAAATTTCGCCGAATCATTATACGTCAGGGTACAGGTCTGCCGGGTATCCGGTGTCCAAACCGTATCCCCATCCAGCTCACCGGGCAGGATGCCGGCGCGGACCAGGACCTGAAAGCCGTTGCAGATCCCGATGATCAATTTGCCCTCTGCGATAAAAGACTGAATATCGCCACCCAAGCGGAGTTTCAATTCATTAGCTAAAATCCGTCCGGAAATGATATCATCGCCGTAGCTGAACCCGCCGGGGATCGCCAGGATATGATAATCCTGCAAAGAGACCTCTCCGCTGAACAAGCGATTGATATGGACGTCCTGCACATCCGCACCGAAATAGCGGAAAGCAAAACCCGTCTCCTGGTCACAATTGGTGCCGGCCGTCCTAAGGATCACAACTTTAACATTCTGTGCGGACATCGTTTTTCCTCTGTCACTCTTTTTTGTCTTGCGGACCGACAGAGGGCCCGACATAAAATTCCGTGATCAGCCGGACCACATCTTCCGGCTCATCCACAACCTGAAAATAATCCATATCCCCGGGGCTGATCTTGCCTTCCCCGAGAAGCTTTTCTTTTACCCAATCGATCAGGCCGTCCCAAAAAGCCGAATCGATCAGAATGACGGGACAGCGCTCCACCCGCTTGGTCTGGATCAGGGTCACACATTCAAAGAGTTCATCAAGTGTCCCGAATCCTCCGGGAAACATCACGAAGGCTTTGGCATATTTTAAAAACATAACTTTGCGGCTGAAAAAATAATGAAAATTAACCAGCGTACGAATATAGGCATTTGGTTTTTGCTCGAAAGGCAGATCAATATTCAAGCCGACCGACTCTCCCCCGGCTTCCATGGCACCGCGGTTGCCGGCCTCCATAATACCCGGACCGCCTCCGGTGATCACAGCATAGCCTTCTTTGACCAAAAGGTCGGCTGTGGTCCTGGCTTTTTGATATAGCGGATCATCCTCCGGAGTACGGGCCGAACCGAAAATGGTTACCGCTTTTTCTATATTAGAAAACTGATCAAATCCCGAAACGAATTCGGCCATGATCTTAAAGACCCGCCAGGGATCTTCAAACCGCAATTGATCGGGAATGCGTTCAGGTGATTGGATCATCATGCTCCCTTTGTGGTCATTAATGTTACCAATTCAACGGTGCCTGCCAGGCAGACTTCAGCTCAGCGGTCTCGGCATTGAGACACGCCCCGCCGGAACGCCCCGTGACCCGCAGACGATCTTCAGCACTGACTTTACCGATACAGGCATACGGGACATCGCCCAGAATCTGCTCAAAGGCATCCTGATGCTCAGGAGAAACTTCTGCCAGCAGACGGGAATGAGATTCCGAAAACAGAACAGCGTCATCACGCCCAACCCCTTCGGCCGGAACCATGCTTAAATCGATATCCGCGCCGAGATTTCCGCTGAATGCCATCTCTGCCAGGGCAACGGCTAATCCCCCTTCAGAGCAATCGTGAAGAGACCGTGCCAAACACTTCTGGGTCACAGAATAAACAGCGGCGTAAGTCTTTACCGCTTGATCAAAATCGACCCGCGGGACATTCCGTCCCAGTTCCTGCTTAAGATCATAATAGATCGACCCGCCCAACTCATCCCGGGTCATGCCGATCAGGTAAATAAGATTGCCCGGAGATTTAAAATCCATGGTCACAGCACGGGACACATCATCCATAATACCGATCGCGGAAATCAAAATGGTACCCGGGATCGCGATGGATTGGCCGCCCTCGGCGTATTCGTTGTAAAGGCTGTCTTTGCCGGAAATAAACGGCGCGCGGTAAGCAACAGCCGCTTCGTAGCACCCTTGCGCGCAGCGCACCAGTCCGCCCAGACGGTCGGGCTTGTCCGGATTCCCCCAGCAGAAATTGTCCAGCAAAGCAATGCGATCCGGATTCCCCCCGACCGCGATGATCTGGCGGACCGCCTCATCTACACATCCGGCAGCCATCCAGAATGGGTCGATCATACCGTAACGGACATTGACCCCGTTGGATACTGCGAAACCTTTCTGAGAATCCATTTTGGGAGCGACCACTGCCGCGTCCGACGGACCGTCACAAGCCGGCCCAACAAAGGGCTTGACCACGCTTCCACCCTGGACTTCGTGGTCGTACTGCCGCACGACCCATTCCTTGGAACAGACATTGTAATGACCCAGGGCTTTGCTTAAAACAGGTGTGAGGTCCTCGGGACAAGGGAAATCCGGTTCCTGGGTTTCGGATTCTTTCCATTGAGCTTCTTTGGTGATCTTGGGGATACCGTCATGCATAAACGCCATCTCCAGGTCACAGATCTGCGTGCCGTGGTAAAACAGCTCCAGCCGTCCGGTATCGCTGAATTCGCCGATGACGCTGGCCTCAACATTTTCAGCGGCGAATAATTCCAGAAACCGTTCCACATTTTCCGGCGGAACAGCAAAAACCATGCGTTCCTGAGATTCGGAGATCCAGATCTCCATGTAGGACAGGCCCTGATATTTTAAGGGAACGCGGTCCAGATCGACACGGGCGCCGGTCTTTTCCCCCATTTCACCGACAGCACTCGAAAAACCGCCGGCACCACAATCCGTAACAGAACGGTACAGCCCTTCATCCCGGGCGGTCAACTGAACATCCAGGACCTTTTTCTCCTGAATCGGATCCCCGATCTGGACAGCCCCTGAAGAGATCGTCTCGGATTCGGAGGTCAGCTCCCCGGAAGAAAAGGTCGCGCCGTGGATGCCGTCACGCCCGGTCTTTCCTCCGACAGCGACAATCTTGTCGCCGGGATGCACGTCTTTATGCTCTTTGCCTTTAGGGATCATCCCGATATTCCCGCAATACACCAACGGGTTGCCCACAAAGTGTCTGTCGAAGAGGATCGCGCCGTTAACCGTGGGGATCCCCATCTTATTGCCGTAATCCCTTACCCCGGAGACAACACCTTTCATCACCCTTTTGGGATGCAGTGTCCCGGCGGGAAGCTCGTCCTGCGGATAATCCGGCGGCGCGAAACAAAAAATGTCCGTATTACAGACCGGTTTGGCGCCGAGACCTGTGCCCATGGTGTCGCGCAAAACACCGCCGATACCGGTGTTGGCCCCGCCGAAAGGCTCCAGAGCGGACGGATGGTTATGGGTCTCCACTTTAAAGCAGACATCATCGGTCTCATCAAAAGAAATGATCCCGGCATTATCATGAAAAACAGACACACACCAGTCCCGATCCAGTTCATATGTGGCGCGGGCAATGGTCGATTTTAATAAATTGTCGATCTCGATCTCACGGGTTTTTCCGTTCTCGGTGAACTGACAGCGGATCTTCCCCCGAAAGGTTTTATGATGACAATGTTCGCTCCAGGTTTGCGCGATCGTTTCTAATTCACAATCACTGGGGTTGCGGCCCAGCTGTTGAAAATAATGCTGGATCGCACGCATCTCATCAATATTAAGGAAAAGCTGGCCTTTTTCGCTGATCTCTTGCAGCCTGCAATCATCTGCCCCGGCCAGGTCGACACGGAGGACCTCAACCTTGCCGCCTTTCGCCTGCGCGATGGGGACATGTTCTTCCGTTCCCTCACGGACCACATGCTGGATCAGCTTATTGGCTAAAACTTTATCAACGATCAATTCGATCTGTTCAGGAGCGGCCATACCGTAAAGATGATACTGGCGGGCGGTGCGGACAGCCCGGCATTGGCTGACGCTCAGGTCTCGGATGCCCTTGAGAGTGGATTCTTCGACCGGGTCCATCACCCCGGGGTTGTAGGCGATCTCCACAATATGGCGGGCCGGGTCGGAATGATCAAAACGGGCCGCGCCGCGGCGGCAAGTAAACTCCTGGGACACGCGGTCAGTCAGCAGATCAGCGCCGATACGGCGCGCGTCTTCTTCGGACAAATCGCCCTCCAGGGTATAGACCTGCACGACCTCAACCTTGCGGACAGCTTCGATTCCCAGATCAAGAATACTCTTATGGACGCTTTCACCCAGCGCATCAAAAAGTCCGGATTTTTCTTTGACTTCTATTCGCCACATAATAAAAAGGGAAGGCCTGCCTATCCCGGAAAATCCCGGGCCGAAGGCAGGCGCAAAGCCGTACCGGAAAATTCTCCCGGCAACGGCGGTTATCCTGCTCTGAGATTAACGGTTAACCCGCTCAAGGATCTCCTGGTACGCCTCTTCAATGCTGCCCAGGTCCTGGCGAAAACGGTCTTTGTCCAATTTTCGGTTAGTGCCCACTTCCCATAATCTACAGGTATCGGGCGAGATCTCATCGGCCAGAATGATCTCTCCCTGATGCCGGCCGAACTCTAATTTAAAATCGACAATGTTGACGTCCAATTTCAGAAAAAACTCCTTCAGCAAGGCATTCACCTTGAACGTCATGTCCTTGATCTTATCGATTTCTTCCTGGGTTGCCAGCTCCAGGGCCAGGGCATGCGATTCGTTGATCAAAGGATCGTTCAGGGCATCGTCTTTATAAGAAAATTCAAAGGTCGGGCAAGCGAGCTTAAGGCCTTCCTCCAGACCGAGCATCCGGCATAGAGAACCGGCGGCCATATTGCGGACAATAACCTCAAGAGGAATGATCTCAACCTTTTTGATCAGCATCTCCCGGTCACTGAGGGTCTTGACATAATGCGTCGGGATCCCGCGCTCTTCCAGATACTGAAACAGCGTCGAGGCGATCTTATTATTGACAACACCTTTTTCTCCGATCGTGCCGCGCTTCTGCGCATTAAAAGCTGTGGCATCATCCTTGAAATACTGGATCACCAGGCCGGGGTCATCGGTCGAATAAACGATCTTGGCTTTTCCTTCATACAATTTGTCCCGCTTTTCCATAGCAGACCTCCGGGATATCAAGTTAAATAAACTCGTTTTACCGCAGCCCGACACGCTTAAAAATCATATCGCGATGACGGGTGTAGTATTTGATGTCGAAGCAGGTATTGATATCCGCGGGCTTAAGGTACTTGCGCACTTTGCGGTCACGCAGGAGCACTTCGCGGAAATCCGAATTTTCATCCCAAACCTGCATGGCGCAGCGCTGGATGATCTCGTAAGCCTGCTCGCGGGTCAACCCCTTGTTCATCAACTCCAGCAGAACACGCTGGGAATAGATCAGCCCTTTGGTCTTGGTCAGACTTTCGATCATGCTCTTGGGATAGACCAGCAGACCTTCAATGATCGGAGTGAATTTATGGAACATATAATGCAGGGCCAGCGTGCTGTCCGGCATGATGACACGCTCGACGGAAGAATGGCTGATATCACGCTCATGCCAGAGATTAATGTTTTCAAAGGCCGCCTGGGAATTGGACCGCAGTAAACGGGATAGTCCGGATATGCGTTCACAAGTTATCGGATTGCGCTTATGCGGCATGGCGGAAGACCCGACCTGCCCCTTGAAGAACGGCTCCTCCAGTTCACGAATATCGGTCTTCTGCAAAGCGCGGATCTCGGTAGCGAATTTGTCCAGGGACGTTCCGATCAAAGCAAGTGTCGTCATAAACTGACAATGGATATCACGGGATATGATCTGGGTGGCAATATTTGCCGGCTTAAGCCCCAATTTATTGCAGACATATTCCTCGACGGAAGGATCGATATTGGCATAGGTCCCGACAGCACCGGACAGTTTGCCCAGGCGCATCTCTTCGCGGGCGTGCTCCAGGCGCTCATAATTGCGCTGGGTCTCATCATACCAGGTCGCCAGCTTCAGCCCCAGCGTGGTCGGCTCAGCGTGGACGCCGTGTGTCCTGGCCACACAGGTCGTATCTTTGTATTTCTTGCATTGTTTTTTAAGGGCCGCCATGAATTTCTTCATATCTGCCAGCAGGATGTCGCAGGCCTCAACACACTGCACGGACAAAGTCGTATCCAGCAGATCGGATGATGTCAATCCCATATGAAGATAACGGGCGTCCGGACCGATATATTTACCGACATTATTAATAAAGGCCACAATATCGTGTTTGGTCTTTTCTTCCAGCTCCCGGATCTCATCAATGTTGAATTTCGCGCTTTTTTTGATCTGATCAACCGATTTTTTGGGGATCTTCCCTAATTTGGACATAGCCTCACAAACCAGAACCTCAATTTTCAGCATAATGGAAAATTTATGCTCATCCGTCCAAATCGTTCCCATCTTAGAAAGTGTGTACCGGTCGATCATGCGTTTCTCCTTCTCTTATATATAGGGATTCTTAATGAGATATCATGACAGCGGCCCGTCAAAATAACGCCACTAATATAACAAAATAACTTCGCCAGCGCAATGGAAATTCAGCCGCAAAAGCACATTTCCGGACGAAAACATCACATCCCACTGCAAACAATAAACTTACATTCCAAGAGGATGCCAGGCGCCCCGGGCCGTCATGGCCTGAAATGACACAAACTGTTTTTTTACAATACCTTACAAATACTCTAGACAGCTGTATGCTCCGGCATTTCGTCTTATAATGGGGAAAATCCTGGTTGAAGACCGTAATGTTTCATGCTAGGATAAACGCCATGTTAAAGGATATCCGTAAAAATATCGATCTGAGTCTGACCCGCTTTGTCGAAGAAGTCCAGGACGAATACAATCTTCACCTCATCCACCCGGAACTTTACGAAAGCATTAAAGATTTTATTCTGCGCAAAGGCAAGCGCATCCGCCCGATCCTGCTGGTCCTGGGCTATCAGGGCTACTCACGCAGGGATAACCCTCTAAACGAAAATATTTACCGCGCGTCGACCAGCATTGAACTTCTGCACAATTTCATGCTGATCCATGACGACATCATCGACTGCTCGGACCTGCGCCGCGGCAAACCGACCATGCACCGCATGCTGAGACGTGTGGTACGCACCAACGATCCCGACAAACTCGGGTTCGACTTGGGGATCATTGCCGGGGATATTGTTTACGCCCTGGCGATCGATGCCTTTTTGTCTTTCGAGGAAACCCCTAAACGTATGCATAAAGCCCTGCGCTATTTTATTCAGACGGCCGCGTTTACCGCCATGGGAGAATTCGTCGATACCCTCAACGGCGTCCTGCCCATCGCCAAGGTCGAAGAAAAAGACGTCTACCTGAATTACTCTCTCAAGACCGCGCGCTACACCTTTGACTGCCCCCTGGTCGTCGGAGCGTTGTTAGCCGGCGCAGGTCAGCGCGAAACCGAACGCCTCTCCGAACTCGGCCTTCTGATCGGTCAGGCCTTTCAGATCCAGGATGATATTATCGGAGTCTTTGATTCAGAAAAAAATATTGGTAAGTCTGTTCTCAGTGATATCGCGGAATCAAAAAAAACCATCCTTGTCTGCCACGCCTACCGCACGCTTAAAGGCGCGCAAAAGAAAGAATTTCTCAGCCTCTTTCATAAATCCAAAACCACCATGAAAGACTTACGCAAGATCCGTAAGATCCTGATCGGATGCGGCAGTTTGGAATACGCCTTTGACGCGGTCAAAGAACGGCTCGAACGCAGTGAACAGCTGGTCTCCCGTCTCAAAATGAAACCAGATTCCCGCGACATGATCTGGCAGTCGTTCTCTCAGCTGTTTAAACACACAGCCCGAATCGCTAAATCTTATCATCTGCCCTATTGACAATCCCTGCTTGTGTTGTGATCATTGCCCGGCCTGCAGCATTCGGGCTTTTTGGATCAAAACATCAAACCCCCTTTTATCTTCCGTCAGCGCTTGACCCTGCTGCCAGATTGAAATCGCAGCATCCCACTGTTCATGGTTCCCTAAAAACTTTCCCACCTCCCGATAAATCTCAGGAGATTCGGGATATTGTTTCAATAATTGTTCGTATAGAGGATACACTTTTCGGAATGATCCGGCCTGCGCTGCTATCCCGGCCGCGTTTAGCTGGCAGCTCATATCAGAACAGCGATGAAACAGACGCATAGCAGTCTTTTGCGCCTGCTGATTTTTTCCCGCAATCAGCAGCACGGCGGCCAATTCCCGCAAAGCATCAATATTCGCAGGATACATTGTCAAAACATGACGATAAAGCTCAACGGCCCGGGTATCATTCCGGCGCCGCTGGTATATTTCAGCCAAATTCATCCAGGGCTCAAGCCGCCCGGGATATTGTTTGATAGCCTTTCTGAAAAGATCTTCGGCTTCCTCAACCCTTCCGAGCTTCAGCAGAAGTGCTCCCTTGTTATTTAAGGCATCCGCGTAGCCGGGGGAGATGTCCAGCGCCTGATCGAAATACCACAAGGCCATGCCGTGATGACCCTGAGCCGCGTAGATGGATCCAATATTGGTCCAGGTCTCTTTATTTGTAGGATCCAACAGCAGCGCCGTTTGATAATGTATCATCGCGGACGCACGATCCCCGCGGGACTGATAAGCCGCTGCCAGATTATCATGCCCCCGGGACTGCAGCGGCGCATTACGGATAACATTTTTCCATAAGGCTACCCGTGATGCCCAGTCCTGATTACGGAAATAGGTCAATAAGCCGAGAACACAAATGACCACGGCGAGGACAGCCCCCGCTTTCTTCAAGGACCGCCAGGAACACAGCCAAAACGCAAAAAGCATGGCAATCCCCGCCAGAGGAAGATACATGCGGTGTTCAAAAATAACATGACGGATCGGAACAAAACTGCACTCTACAGCTGCCGTGATAAAAAACCAGAATACGGCCAGCGAAGCCAGCCGGTGCCGCGTCCACAACAAAAAACCGGTCAGCAGAAACAACGCCATGATCAATCCCGCGAAAGCTGTCGGAAAATGCAACGGACTATAAGACAAAGGCATGGCATGGTCCAGGCTCTGCCCCACCGGAACCAGGATCAGCTGAAGATATTTAAGAAGAACACGCCATTGCGTAAAAAAGTACACCATGCTGGTCACGTCGGCATGATCATTAGACAGCCGCCGGGTCGTGGAAGAAATAATATCTATCGTACGAAACGATTGCAGCGCGGGGATGATCAATAAAAAAACAGCGATCACAGCGGCCCGCAGCCAAAATTTCCGCCGCAGATAAAAACGCGATCCGCTTTGAAATAATGCCGCCTCCATCACGATCAGCATGACCGGCAAAGTAAACACATTTTGTTTCGTGAACATCCCTAGAACACAGCTCAGTCCCGCCGCCAGATAAAACCCGACGTAAGGGCGCCCGGCGCGCTCCCGCAGACGTCCATGAATATAAAGTCCCGCCGTCAGCAGATAGAATAACGCCGCCAATGACGCGTGACGCTGATAAATGTACGTCACCGCCTGGGTCTGGATCGGATGGGTCAAAAATAACAGGGCGGCAAAAAACCCGGCATAGGGAACACGGTCCTTCCTCAGACACTTTTCTCCGGCGGGAGAACACAGCATCCCTCTGACCAGCCACCATACCAAAAACACATTGATCATGTGGATCAAAAAATTTACCAGATGATAGCCGAAGACCTGATCCCCATGGATCATATAATTCAAGGCGAACGAAGAAAAACTGACCACCCTCAAACGGGCCTCTCCGCTGTTCTCCAGAAAATTCTGCCAGACATGCCCCAGGCTGTGAACATGCGGATTATCCCGCACACCGGAAATCGTGTCAAAGCTGAATTCCGCGAAAAAACTATTAGAATAAATCACAGCACCGATAACCAAGATCAAAAAACCTGCCCAAGCATATTTTCTTGCCGCCATATCATTCCTCTCTTTCTGACTAAATCAGCTCAATACTCAGCATATCCAGCCGCAGCAGGCCTTTTCGGCTGACCCGAATACAGCCGCCCTCCTCGAGCAGAAATTGCTTATCAAGCAGATCATCTAAAGACCTTTTCTGTTCTTCCCTCAGAGCTGACTGATATTTTTGTTCCAATGCCTTAATATTTACTCCCTCAAGCATGCGCAGGCCGAAGACCAACGCTTCGCTCAAGCGCTGCTGAGGATCAAGGCGCTCTTCACCGGTCCGGGGATCCTCGCCGGTCTCCCCTCTTTTTATATACTCCCTCAGCCGATCGGTGTTCCACCAGCGATGCCCGTCCATATGGGAATGGGCCGCAGCGCCGATTCCGAAATAATTCCCTCCCCGCCAATAATGCCGATTGTGCCGAGAGGCATATCCCGGACGGCAGAAATTGCTGACTTCGTACTGGACATAACCCTCGTCCTGCAGAAGATCCGCGACATAACTGTATTGCGCGCCCTGCTCTGCGGCGGACCGCGGCCGGACACCGCGGACAAAAAAGCAGCTGCGCGGCTCAACACTAAGATTATACAGCGAAACATGCTCCGGCGACATAGCCGCAAGCTCGCGGACATCGTCCGCGATATCCCGGTGTGTCTGACCGGGAAACCCGTACATCATATCCAGGCTGATATTTCTGCATCCGGCTGAACGGAGACAGTGATAGGCTTCATAAACCCGCTCCGGTGTATGACACCGGCCGATCTCCTGCAGGCGTCTGCGGTCGAACGTCTGCACGCCGGCACTGATGCGCGTCACGCCAAGACCAAGCAGGGCTTGAATAAAGCCCATGGTCACATCTTCCGGATTGACCTCTACCGTCCATTCTGATACCTGGCCGCAGTCAAAAGCAGAACGGATCGCCTTAACGATCCGTTCAAGCTGACTGAACGGGATGCGCGACGGCGTGCCCCCGCCAAAATAAACTGTCTTGATCGCCGCATTTTTATTCGCCTGGATTTCTTTTGCCAGAGAGGAAACATACGCGCCGATCAGGTGGTCCTGATTGACCGCGACAGAATACGAACAATAAAAACATTTGCGCAAACAAAATGGAATGTGAACATACAAAGAAATCATGATTTTCCCGCGCAGACAGCAAAATAAAAAGGTGCGATGCTTGCATAATTTTCTCGTCGAGATAAATCTATTTTATAGTATCCCGGCTGCCGGCACAACAAAAAAATTTCACCGCTTAATTTGAAAGAATCATTAAAAAGTTAAAAATTTTTTTGCATGCCCTTTCCGCTATGTTATGATTAACGTGTAAACGGCAAAACCACCTTAACAAAGGAGAACAGGATGGCTGTTAAGAAAAAAGCTGCCAAAAAGAAACCGGCGGCAAAAAAGAAGGTGAAGAAAAAAGCCGTAAAGAAAACCGTGGCCAAGAAGAAAAAACCGGCAGCAAAAAAGAAGGCCGCCAAGAAAACCGTGAAGAAAAAAACGGCAAAAAAGAAAACGACCAAGAAAAAAGCTGCTGCGAAAAAGCCGGCCAAGAAAAAGACGGCAAAAAAGGCCGTGAAGAAAAAGGCCGCCAAAAAGAAGCCGGCAGCAAAAAAGACTGCCAAAAAGAAGGCCGCGAAAAAGAAAACCGCGAAAAGAAAACGCTAAGCGGAATCCTTTTTCTTGAAACCCTCTGCCGCAAGGCAGAGGGTTTTTGCTTGCTCCGACCTCTAAATCCCTCTAGAATAGCGCTATGATCAAACAATTCCTGCGCCATATCGTTATTCCCGCTGTGCTGCTGCTATTGCTCAGCGCGGCCTTTTATGATGTTATCTTCTTCAATAAAACGTTCAAAGTCACGACAGCAAATTCCCAGGCCCTGCCCACAGGTGTCTACGGCCAGGAAGACAATAAACCGCCCTTTATTCCGGTCAACGGAACAGACTCTCCGGTTCTGGAAGAGCCGGTCTACGCCTTTCTCAAGCACCATCTTCAACAGGGACGTCTCCCCCTGTGGAACCCTCATCAGGGATGCGGATACCCCCTTATCGGCATGCTTCAGGTCGGCATCTTCTTCCCGGTAACAGCGATCATGTATCTTTTCCCCTCTCTTTTCGCCTGGGACATTTTGATCCTGACCCGTTTATTCTTGAGCGGATTATTTATGTTCGGCATGATGCGCTATTTCCGTTTCCGGCAGATCCCATCATTTGCCGCCGCAGTCATCTTCATGCTCAGCGGCCCCATGGTTTTACTGCAATACTGGACCACCAACGTGGATATCCTTCTTCCGGTGCTCATCCTGACTCTGGAAAGCCTGCTCCGGCGCACAACATTACGGCGGACAGCGCTTCTTGCCGGAGTCGTTGCCATGACCATTCTCGCGGGACATCCCGAACATATTCTGCTGGTCAATCTCTACGGACTGCTCTTTTTCCTCTACCGCATCTTTGCCCTGCGGCGCCCTTTTCTGCGGTCCATGATCCTATACGCAGGGGCCTATCTTGGCGGCATCGGCCTGTCCGCGGCGGCTTTTTTTCCCTTTATCTATAATTTCCTATTTCACTTCTGGCATGGACACCCATCCGGAACGGGACTCCTCATGGAAGAACAGCCTGCCCGCGCGATCACCCTGGCCCTGCCGCATTTTTTCCAAAAGGCTCCGATTACCTATCAATGGGTCTTTGCCGGATGGTGGGGCGGCTACCTGGGCACACTCCCTCTTGGCCTGGCCGTGGCCTCTCTCTGGAAAAAACAAAAACGGGGGCTCAACATTTTTTTCGCTGTTATGGCGGGCGCTGTTTTAGCGAAGGCTTACGGACTGCCGATCATCAACTGGATCGGCCACATCCCGCCTTTTGATCTTCCCCGCTATGCGATCCATTCTCCGCCCCTGGCCGCCTTCAGTGCTGCCGCAGCCGCCGGCATGGGGGTCCGTCTCTGCCAAAAAAAACCTCCTCTTCAGGGAGCGATCATATTTTCTGCCGGCCTCATGCTCATTACCGCAACCCATTTACTTGTTCTGAAAAACAGCGAACACATCACCCTCTCACTCAGGGCCGCCGCCTATGCCCTGGCACTGCTTATCATCTGGCTTATCCTGCTGACCCTGCGTAAGCAGAAGATCCTTTCGGCCCGCATAACCGGTTTGCTTTTATGCGGTTTAGTATTTTTAGAACTCGCTTCCTATATCCACCGGGAACGCCCGGAACGGTTTGATTCCTTCCCGCCGGTCCCCTACATTGAACAGCTGAAAACCGCGCCTCAGCCCGTCCGGAGTTATGGAAATTTCTGGGCTTTTTATCCCAACACCGCCACCGGATACGGTGTGGACGATCTGGGATATTTTTTCGGTCTGGTTCCCAAACGGTATGTCCATTTTGTCAACCGCCTGCTCATCCCCGAGCATTTTCAGGCGGATTTCCGCAGTCCGTCTCTGCGGGCGATCCCGATCCAGAACCGCGAGACAATTCTTAACCTGCTCAACGTAGGTTATATTATCGCACCGTCAGACAACCGTCTGATTTCCCGTTTCCCGCATTTCCGTCCGCTGGGAGATTATCTGCATCGTGTTTACGATGGCGAGGTGCGGGTCTTTCAGCGTCCGGACGTGTTTCCCCGTGCTTTTGTCACACACCGCGCTGTTTTCGAACCAAATCCGGAAAGACATCTGGATTATGTCCATGCTCTGCGCAGCCGGTTGCGGAATGTCGCCATTATCCAGGCTCCGCCGGACAAGAAAATTCGAGACGCGCTCCAGAATACACCGTCCAGAAACCGCTCAACCGCTTATATCACATTACACACGCCGAACCGGGTTGAGGTTCGCGCCTTTATGGAACATCCGGGCATGCTCGTCCTGAGCGAAACCTATCATCCTGGGTGGAAAGCCTTAGTCAACGGAGAACCTGCCGAGCTCTATCCGGCGGACTACCTCTTTCGTTCCGTCTTCCTTCCCGCCGGGACGCATACCGTCGAATTTGTCTTTCAGCCCAAAGACTTTTTTGCGGGGATCGCGGTCAGCTTATTTTCTTTCCTGGTCCTTGCCGGGATCCTATTCTTCCGCATAAAAAAGCCCTCCGGTCATTAAACCGGAGGGCTTGTACGTTTCAATGATAAAAATCCGCTTATTTATTTTTTTGCTGTTTTTTTCTTAGCCGGCTTCTTTTTGGCGGCCTTCTTTTTTGCAGGAGCCTTCTTTTTCGCCGTCTTTTTGACTGTCTTCTTCGCCGTTTTTTTCGGGGCCGTCTTCTTTGTCTTCGGCTTAACTTTTTTGGCCTTTTTCACGCTCTCCGCCTTTTTCTTCTTGCCGGCTTCTTTCTTCTTGCGGGCCTGAATACGCTGATATCTTTCCGGCATATGATATTTCATCCACCCTTCGGCGTAAAGCCGCAGCCACTCATCTGTGGCCCGCTCGATACCTATGCTGTAGCCGGCTTTCTGACTCTCGATCCATAAATGACGGTTGATCTCTTCGATCACGTCTTTATTTTTTAACAACTCCCGTAAATCCGAAATCTTCATAACACCCTCCTCTAAAATGATAACATCCTCCGTATTTCTGTTAATCAAAATTATACCGATTCCGGCCGGAAGTCAAAGGATTTTTTTATTTCTCTCTTACGCCACCGCACTTTCATGCGCGGAGTCCCGCAAAAAAACAACAGAACCGGAGGTCAATTCATAGATATTCCGCATTGTACGGATATCCGGTTCCTGCTGCATACCGAAAATATCAATGTCCGCCGGAGGAGCAGAAACCAGGACGGACCGGAAGTCGCCCGACATCACAACCATTTCGGCATTCTCCGGCAGACGGAATCCTTTCCGGACACGCTCTAAATAATCCCGAGCCAGAGACTCTTCTGCCTCACTGCTCACAGCCTGCAGAATCCTGATCCGCGCTCCCCAGCTTTTCTGCAGCTGAATAGCGGTCAAAATCGCAAGATGAATATTGGGACTGCCTTTACGCATCCAGAGATTAATAGTCTGCTCATATTTAAAACGCTTTTCCAGGTCCAGGGCCAGGACCATCAGACCGAGACCTTCCGCGATACCGCGCTTTAAAATCTCCCTCAGCATCCCGTCATGGTCAGCGTTATGATCCATCACGCTGAATAATGTGTTGGGAGGCAGAAATAATTGCCGGGTCAACTGTAAGGATATGGTAACAGCCGCAAGCGGATCTCTTGCCTCCAGGACACTCTGTTCAGCAAAGAGCGCCTCATCCCGGAACGATGTGACGATCGCGGCCATCTGTTCATGAACGGCTATTCTTTCGGCACCGTCCCGCCGGGGATCTTTACCGAACGGCACGATCTTCAGCAATAACAGCCGGCCGGCCGGAGAGATGATCTGCCGCAGAAAATGCTCGGCATGTCTCATGTCTTCATCGCGGATCAATGGAAAAATAATATTCGGTTTCCAGACTTTAGGATGGTACGGCAGACGGGAGGCGGCTTTAACAAGGGTCTCTGCCAGAAAGATCAGCAGGCCGCTGCGGACATCCGCGGTCCGTGTTTTCATCTCGCCTCTGACAAAGATCATGTACAAAACAATGATGCCGGCCAAAGCTATCAATGTGAACCGGGCATCAATAACAAACATGGCGCTGAAACAGCCTACACTGCCGGCCAGGGAAACCCAGCGGGGGATCCTGAAAGATGGGCGGAAACTGGGGATGCCGATCGACTGCTCGATAAAGACCGACAGATTGATCATCCCGTATGTAATTAAAAAGATTTGCGTGAGCAGTTTAGCCACTGTGTCTAAAGTGCCGAACAGGAAGGTTGTCAAAACAATGAGCGCCGTTAAAAGAACCGCAGCCGTCGGTTCGGCCCGTCCGTTAAGACGGGAAAAGACGCCGCCGAAAGGGACCATCCGATTCTCCCCCAGCGCCAGCAATGTCCGCGGGGCACCCACGAACATACTTAAGGCAGAAGAGAGTGTGGCTCCCATAACTCCGGCCACCACAGCCCAGCGCCAGCGTCCCAATTCAATTAGAAGCGTGTTTTCCGATACCAGATCCGACGAGGAAATATGTGTTCCCAACCAGACCGCGAGAAAAATATAAACGACTAAAGATACTCCAATAGCGGACAACGTTCCCCGGGGGATGGCCTTGCGCGCGTCCGTCAATTCCCCAGACATGCTGGCGCCTGCCAGAACCCCGGTCACGGCCGGAAAAAAGATCGCAAAGGCCACCCAAAATTGTCCCGGCGCTGCGCCGCGCCAACTGGCACCGCCCATATATTCCGGATCCCCGCCCAATGCGATCGATAGCAACGAAAACGCGACCACAGCCATAATGACATACTGAATACGAAAGGCGAACCGCGCACTGAAATATGAGATCAGCACAACCCCCAGCCAAACCGCGAGAGATACCATGATCATATCATGCTGGGGAAAGATCCACAGCCAAACTTCACTGAATCCGGTGATATAAAACGCGACAGAGATGGCCTGGGAAAGATATAAAGGAATACCAATGGCTCCGCCGGCCTCCACCCCCAGAGATTTGGTAATGATCGAATACGCGCCGCCGGTGCCGATACGGATATTGGTCACAATGCTGGACATGGAAAGCGCCGTAGCGATCGTGATCGCGTTAGCCAGCAAAATGATAACCAGAGCTGACAGCAGTCCGACCTGGCCGACGACCCAGCCCAGGCGTAAATACATAATAACGCCCAGAATACTGAGCAGGGTCGGGGTGAACACCCCTTCAAACATGGAGAAGCGTTTGGCCATGGATTCCTTATGTCGTATGAAGAAAGGTCATATCGGTTTTTGCAGCCGGTGTTAAGGATGCGGTCCTAGCGCGTGCTCTTTTGGTCCGGATGATCTTCTTCCCGCGTCCCATCGCGGTGCCCTTTTTTGAATTCTTTGACACCCTCGCCCATGGCCCGAAACATTGCGGGAATTTTCCCGGCACCGAATAAAAGCACAATTACCAGGGCCACGACCAGGATCTCTGCTAATCCAAAATGCCCCATAATTTCTCTCCTTGGAACGGCAACCCTTATTCTTCCAGAACAACCTGATAAAAATCCTGATCAAAATTTTCTACTAGACCGACAGGCCTCACATGAGATATCACGTCGAAGACATCCAAAACAGCGACCATTCCCACACGCTTGTCATCCTGGTAAACCGCCAGGCGATGCCCTTCTTCAACGCCGTTCACCAATCCCAGCGTTACGGTCCAGATACCGGTCTCGCGATCGATCCACAAGTCGCCTTCACGCCGCTCCCGCTCTTCTGCCAAATTTTCAACATCCTGCCCTGCAGTCTCAGAATTGATCACCACCTCCCGGCCCACCCTCTTTTCTAATTCCCGGGCTGTTCTCCGGGCGACAACAGTCTCCGCCTCAACAGCAACCATCTCTTCCTGCAGACGACGAGCTTCCGTCATTGTCCTGCGGTAACCTGCGTGCAGAAGATAGGCAATGACCGCCAGAATAAAAAAAGAGACCCCAATCAGGGCAATTCCGATCAGCAGCTGTTTTTTGCTTGTCTTTTCGCTCATAGTCTTTCCAGGTCAACGTCAGTATTGTATCACAGGCATCATTCTTTGCCGATCCGCTCGAACATTTTTTTCTTATACGCCTCGACCCCCGGCTGATTGAACGGATTGACCCCCGAGAGATATCCGCTGACAGCTACCGCGCGCTCAAAAAAATAATACAACTGTCCCAGATGAACAGCATCCGCCTGTTCCATCGTGAGCGTCATATTCGGCACACCGCCTTCAAAATGCGCTTCCGCGGTCGCTTCGTAAGCCTGGGTGTTGACATAGTCCAGATCTTTTCCGGCAACACAATTAAACCCGTCCAGATCCTCCTCATCCGCCGGGATCATAATGCTGTGTCGGGATGAGGAGATCTGAACAAATGTTTCAAAAACGTTGCGGATCCCGTCCTGCATCCACTGCCCCATGGAATGAAGGTCAGTCGAAAAGATCATGGATGCGGGGAAAATCCCTCCTCCGTCTTTCCCTTCACTTTCACCGAACAATTGTTTCCACCATTCATTAACCGTGATCATGTTGTCATAGAATGACGACAAAACCTCGATCTGACGGCCCTTTGTATACAATAAATGCCGGGCAGCAGCATACTGGTATGCCGTATTTTTGCGCAGATCTTTTACTCCGTATTCCTGCTCTCCCTGACGGGCCCCTTTGATCAGAGCATGGACATCCACTCCCGCGATCGCCAGAGGGACCAGACCGACCGGCGTCAGAACAGAAAATCGTCCGCCGACATCATCCGGAATAATAAAGCTGCGGAACCCGTTCTCATCCGCTATTCGGCGCAGGGCACCTTTTTGGGCATCCGTCACGCAAATAATACGTTCATTTAATCCATCATGCCCATATTTATCTGTAAGGAATTTTCTGATCACGCGGAATGCCAGGGCCGGCTCTGTCGTGGTGCCGGACTTGGAAATCATCACAACCGTCACGTCTTTATCTTTCACTTTATCGAGCAGATCATACAGATAGTCAGCAGACATATTCGAACCGGCAAAATACACCGGGATCTGCGCGGAATCCCGCAGAAAATCCAGAGTCGAACGGATGCCCAGATAAGAGCCCCCGATCCCGATACTGATCAAACAATCGGAACGCCCGCGGACCTCTTTCCCTAACGCCACAATATCGTCGACAAAGGCGTCATCAATAGCGGACGGTAAGTGCAGCCAGCCGGTATAGTCGCTGCCCGCGCCGGTACCGTTTTCCAGCTCATCATGGGCCGTTTCTACCCGGGGAGCCAGCGCCGTGATCTCAGCATCGTCGATATATCCTTCTAAATATTTCTGGTCCAGTGTGATCGCCATAACAGTGACCCTTTCTTTATTGTCTTGCCTTTATATTGAATTCTGATTTCAACGGCCGCTCGATAACCGCGCCGCCGACCAAACGGTCCTGCGCGTAAAAAGCGATATTCTGCCCGGGGGCCGCACCGAATTGCGGCTCAGAAAACCAGGCCTCAATCTCCCCGCCCTCTGCCGGCTTGACCCGCACAGGCGTCTCGGCTGCATTATAGCGAATACAGGCCCGTATTTCCATATCTTCAGGGAGCGAACGTAGTCCAAGATCATTAAAATGGCTTGCGCGCAGTCCGAACGTCTGTAAATATTCGCGGGGGCCGACATAGATCGTGTTTGTTTGGGGATCCATGCGGAAAATATATGCCGGATACCCTAAAGCTATTCCCAGCCCGTCACGCTGTCCCACTGTATACCGCGCAATGCCTTTATGGTCACCAACGACCTTGCCTGTGTGGTCACGAAACACGCCCGGCTGAAACGCCCGTTCCCCCAGGTGCTGCTCTAAAAATTCCTGATAACCCCCATCTCCACGCACAAAGCAGATATCCTGGCTTTCTTCCCGTGACGCGCACGGCAGGCCGGCCGATTGCGCCATCTCCCAGACGTCCCGTTTAGTAAATTCTCCCAAAGGAAAACACAGATTTTCAAGCACGTCCTGCTTAAGCAGACATAAGAAATACGACTGATCCTTGCGCCGGTCCCGGGCCTTGTAGATCGCAACACCTCCGCCGGCTTCGACCAGACGGATATAATGGCCGGTGGCCAGGGCATCCGCACCCCGGCGGCGGACCTCGTCGAACAAGACACCGAATTTGACAAAACGGTTGCAGCGGACACAGGGATTGGGCGTCCGGCCGCTGAGATATTCTTCAATAAAGACATCGACCACCTGTTCTTTTTGCGGACGGTCAACATCAATGACATGCAAAGGAATGCTCAGGGCTTCGGCGGCTTCGCGCGCAGCCTCAATACTGCCGGCCTTTTCCCCCGGGGGGAGAAACCCGCCCATGGACATCGTTACCCCCTCAACCTGAGCGCCTTGATCCAAAAGCAGCCGGGCAGCCACGGATGAATCCACCCCTCCGCTCAGGGCGAC
This sequence comes from uncultured Planctomycetales bacterium, assembly GCA_964595465.1. Classification (GTDB taxonomy): domain Bacteria; phylum Omnitrophota; class Gorgyraeia; order Zapsychrales; family JANLHA01; genus JAKLFA01. The sequence goes on from CAZQQI010000008.1 coordinate 55,946, forward strand.
AAAGATCTTTTGGGATGAAGAGCCAGAAAGTGCCATCTGCGCCGCCTATTCGGTTTGCCGGGACTGCGGTACTGCCTGGGAAGAAGGTTCTTTTTTTGAAGAAGGTTTTCTCCGTGAACGCGATGAACGGCGGGGACGCCGCGGCCTTGATTTCTGTTTCTGAGGGTCCGCTTTTTCTTCAGGCTGGTCTTTCTGCTGGTCTTTCTGCTGATCTTCCTGCAGAAGAGCCTTGATCCGCAGCTTACCCCGGCATTGTTCCAATATTTCTGCCTGGTCCATTGTTTTTAAATGCGGGATCACGCCCAAAACAGGGACATCGGCAGCCTGGCGCAGATAATGAGCATTGCTCATAAACCCTCCCGAGGTCTCAGCATCATTTTCTGCTGTAAGGATGATCCCTTTGGGTACCAAGCCGGCCTGACTCAGCTGGGAAACAGCCATCATGACAAAATTGATCGCGTTATCATCATTCTGGGACACAAGAATGATACCGGCAGCCAATTCACGAGCCAGATCCAGTGTCGTATATTTTGAACCAAGCGGAGTCAACGGTCCTCCTGAACCTTCCACACATACCAAATCATATTTTTTGGCTAATTCAGAATATGCGCCCTTGATCTTGTTGATACTAAAGCGCTTACGCCTGCGTTTCAGAGCGGAATGCGGCGGCAGTTTTTCGGGTAAAAAATAAGGACACGCGAGATCACGCGCTTCAGAAATATCCAATGTTTTCAAAACGTCTTCTGTTTTATCTCCCCCGCATGTTACCGGCTTCATCACTCCGATCGTTGTTCCGTGTTTCTGCAATAACGCGCCCAAAACCTTAATGGCTGACGTCTTTCCGCTGGCAAATCCGGTTCCCATAAAAAAGAGACCCTTCCCTGCTGTTTGCTGTGTTTCCTCAGGCTGAGGATGCTCTTCAGCTTTAACCTCATCCGCCTCGGGGTCAAAATCAAAAAAATCCAGGGGGTTCACAACCTCCCCGATAACTTCCTTTTCATCCGCTGCTGTTTTTTTTCCTGGTCTTCCTCTGTTCATGTTGCTCTTCTCCCATCGTCATACAATGATTTCTATTGGCGGCGTGATCACTTGCGGGCCGAATATGATAAATATCCCCGCTCATTTTTATAACATGGTTTCCGTTGTCCAACCGGATCCGCAACCCGCCGTCCTCATCAATATCCTCGGCCGCACCTTCACACAATCGGCCGGCATCCTGCCAGGAAACACGGCAGCCCAGCAGATCGCTCTTCCGGCGCCATTCCTGCCAGACCGGACCCCATCCTGATTCGCTGACCTGCGCGATCCTTCTTTCGATCTGCCGGCAGACGGTTTCAATAGCGTCGCGCTGAGAAAGGCCCTCGGGCAAATACGCGCGAAGGGTCCCCCCTCCCTCCGGAAGATCCTTTTTCGATACGGCCCAGTTTATCCCGACTCCCAAAATGATCCAGTTCAATTGCCCGCGGTCAATCTCTGCCTGCATCAAAAGGCCGGCGATCTTCTGCCCCTGAAAAAAAAGGTCATTCGGCCATTTCACACGAGTCTGAACAGAACACATCCTGAATAACGCGTCACTGACCGCGACGGCTGCCAGCAGGGTTAAGCGGGGCGCATATCGCGGCAGCCATTGCGGCCGCAGGATCAGGGAAAAATACAATCCCCCCGGAGGGGAGACCCATAACCGTCCCCGCCGGCCCGCTCCGACAGATTGAACCTCAGCCCAAACCACCGTACCTTCCGGAGCCCCTTCAGCCGCCAGCTCCGCTGCGTCATTCATAGTGGAGCCGGTCTCAGTTTTATAAGAAATACTAATATTCATATGGCGTCAGCTTCGGAAGAAATTTTTCCAATCTTACCCTTATCCGCTCGAAAAGTCAATCATGTCAAAAAAAATCCCTGCAATTGACAAATAGCAGCGGCAATGATATATTGTCAGCATCTTACACGTTTTTTAACCTTTTTTATATATTCGGGGCTGTAGCTCAGTTGGGAGAGCGCTTGCATGGCATGCAAGAGGTCAGGGGTTCGACCCCCCTCAGCTCCACCATTTTGATTATGCGTACACATGCCGGAATCTGGGGAATCGGGATTATCGAAATCTGTATCGGCGGCGTTACCCTGCTGTCCAACTACGGTGCGATGATCACCGGGGTCAATGATAAACCGGGAAACGTCCTGTTTTTTGTCCTGGCTTCGGCAACGGTCTCACTTCTGATCGGCATCGGGATCCTGCGCAAGGAACGTTCGGCGTACCGCTTACTGCTTTATTTTTCATCCGTCGTCATCCTGAGCAAAGTCCTGATCTTAATGGACATCATCCGTCTGAACGGCGCCCTGCTGACGGCCGTTCCGAATGATACGCGCAGCCTGATCTCGATCCTGTACCATGCCGGCGTCATCATTTACCTGCTCCGGCCGGGTGTGAAAAACGCATTCGGGGTCAGCACGGCGATAAAATAATAATGTCAAGGTTGCTTGCTTAAAGAGCGGCAGCTTCCCTTTTTTCCTTATTTTTCTAGAAAAGAAAGGGATCCCGCCACTCCAGCAAGTTTCCTTAACCCTATCTAGAAAAACTTGCTGGAGTGGCGGAATTGGCATACGCGCTGGTCTCAAAAACCAGTGACCTCTGGTCATGTGGGTTCAACTCCCACCTCCAGCACTATTATAGAAGGCCCTGTCTGCTCAGCAGAGAGGGCCTTTCCTTTTCTTGCACTGCCGCCGCGTAAAAATTTGCGGTGATTTTCTTCATCTGCCATTACACCCTGTGCTAAAATACTTTCCCATGCACTTTTTCCCAACAAAAAAAATTCAGCCCGCTACCCCTTTTCTGCTCGCTCTGTTTACAGGTATATTTTCCCTGATCATCCGTCTCATGCTGATCAGCCGCGGGCCGTTTCACGGCGACTGCCTGTCCTTCGCCCGCGCCGTTGAAAAAACCATAGAAACAGGCCGTCTGCATTATCTGCACAGCCATGGATTTCCTTTCACTGCAATCCTGGGAACCGGGCTCCATTATTTTCTAAATGTTTTCGGATTCAATGATCCGGTCATGACGGTCAATCTTTTCAGCGTTATCTTTTCATCGATCAGCGTGGTTTTCCTTTTCATCCTTACGCGCCGCATAATCAATACGCCCGCGGCGTTCTTTACCGCCGTCCTCTTCAGTTTGAGCCCGGTTTTTTTGGGAAATTCCCTCTACGGCAACACACACATGCCGGCAATGGCATTATTCCTCGGCGCCCTGCTGTGCCTCACGCAGTTTACAGAGACGTCTAAATCGATCTGGATCTATGCTGCCGGTCTGTTATGGGGCCTGGCATTCGCCGCGCGGGCACAGGATATTGCCATCGTCTCGCCTGCGTTTCTTATCTGCCTTTGGCGTCCTCACTGGTTAACCCCCGGCAAGACTCCCGGCAAATCCTTTTACCGGCATAAAATGGCGGCCCTGGGCTTAGGAACTGCCGCGATTCTTTTCCTGTATTGGCCGATCCTGCAATCCCGCTTTTTAAACCAGCCGCCAAAAGCAGCTCAAGGATTCCTCCAGTCTGAACTTTTTCACTGTCTCATTTTCGATTGGCCGTCAAATGCCATCTACACCATGGAGACCTTTCTGCTGCCGAATTTTGCCTGGCTGGGGATATTCCTCATCGCCGGCGGCAGCGTGTTTGTCTGGAAAATGTCCTGGCGGCTGGCTCTCATCCTGTCCATTTGGATCATGGCCCCTCTGCTTTTCTTCAGTATGCTTTCGATCCTGACGCCCCGTTTATTTATGATCCTGCTTCCGCCCTGTTATCTCCTCTCCGGCATCTGTCTCATGCGGCTGTTTCAAACGGACAAGCTCCGCTGGCCGGCTGCGGTTTTATTTTTACTGACGGCCCTTTTCCCGCTCTGGCAGGTCCTGCCGGATTTTGCTGCCCGCCACCAAAGCGACTCCCTGGCCGAATACGCCCGCTGGGTCAAAACCCAGACCGAACCGGATGCCGTCATTATTTCTACGGATTACAAACAGTTTCTTGCTTATTACGGGAGCCGGGATGTCACAGGCCGCATGACACAACGTTTTGATCAACAGCAATGGAGGGATTTTCTCAACCGGATCAGCCAGTTATTAGCTGAAGATCGCCCGGTCTACATCACGAATGTCGGACTCTATTCTTATGACTTCAATTTTTCAAAACGTTTTAAGAACCATTTCCGTCTGGAATACCGCGGATACAAACCGCTGGACGATTACCATACCGGCGTTTTAAGACAAACAACCTATCTCAATGATCTCTATCGTGTCCGGCTGAAAAAATCTTCGGATTGACGCGCGGGCGCAGGGCATGGTACACTTATTTTATGAAGAAACTCCGATCCCATACTATGATCTTTCTGCTGGCCGCCGTTGTTTTCGCAGCTGTCCTGCCCGGCATATCTTCAGCGCAAAATGATGACTCCCAAACCATCACGTTAAAAGACGGCAGCCGGATCAAGGGAAAGCTTATCGGAATTCAGGGAAGCACCTATCTCATTGATACACCGCATATGGGAGAAGTAGAGATCGATTCCGGCGAGATTGCCAACATCGCCCACGGCGCAGAGACAGCAGAGAAGCCTAAGAACGTAACCATGCAGCCGCAGGGTATGGGTTCAGGGAATGTTCAGCAGGCCCAGAATCTGCTCATGTCCGATCCGGACCTGACCGCAGCTATGATGGAGCTGGCCAATGATCCGGAAATGGCCGAGCTCTTCAAGGATCCGACCCTGCTTATGAAACTGCAGAGTATGGACCCCGCCGAAATTCAGAATGATCCCCGCATCCAGAAAATCCTCAGTGACCCCCGCATGCAGCAGATCATGCAGAAAGCCGCGCAGAAATTTCAAGACAGCGGACTGCTGACCCCTTAAAGATCACCCTGCAAAAACATCTCAACGTCATCCAATCCTCGCCCGGCCTCATAATAGGTTTTATTTTGCCGCCATTGCTCAAGCAGCTGATTGAGATATTTTTGGGCGTCCTGCGGCCGGTCGTCGTGATAAGCCAAAAAGATGAAATTCAGATACGCCTCAGTAAACGCAGGATCCTGCAAAACAGCGTGATGCAAAAACTTTTCGGCCTCTCCGCCTTTTCCAAGACGCAAAAAGGTTTCCGCTAAGGTGAAATAATCGCGGCCGCTTCCGCGCAGCATGACAGCGCGCTGCAGGGCGCGCCGGGCGGCGGACAGATCTCCCATCTCAAGTTTCGTTAACCCGTACCAGTAATAATGTTCGGCATCGGCAGGATCCAGTCGGATCAAATAACGCTGATAACCCGCGGGCGTATTAAGCACGCGTCCCAGAGAGACACCTCTCACAGCAAATGAAACCATGATCAGAGTGAAAACGATCCAGCGTATTTTAGGTAGTCTTTGCGTTAACCCATCAAAGGCATAAGATAAGATCAAAGAAAAGCTGAGCACAGTAAAAACAGCATACGGCTCGATCAAAGGCGCTGCCTGCCCGCCCTGCAGAAAAGATGCCAGAAGGCCGCAGACCCCTGCCGCAAAGCCTAAGCTGAACCCAGAATTTTTCCGCCGCATGATCATAAATCCGGTCAAAGCCCAACCCGCTGATATGATCAATGCAATCAAAATATTCCCGTTGAGAAACACTCCCAGTTCCGGAGCGCCTGTCCAGACACCGAAATGACGGATAACCCCCTGCCAAAACCCGAAGGCAGGCAGAGGAAAAAGACTGCCGGCCGCCCAATATTTCCCCCCGCAATAAACCAGAACGATCACCCAGAAAGGGACTGTCCCCGCCGCTCTTTCTTTAAAAGAAGACCCGCGGTCAGAGAACACGGCCATGAACAAAAATAATACCGGCAGAAGCAGGGCCGCTTCACTCAACAACACAGCTGCCGCCATCACGCGGACAGCCCACCGGCGCCAGCCGAAACCATCATCGACGGAGTCTGCCCTCTGACCGCGCAAACAGCAGTAAAGACATAAAAGGATCAAGGCCTGTCCCGGCAGATCTAAGGCAGCAGCCGGAACAATGACCATTCCGGTCAGGCCGGGATGCAGCCCATAAAGCAGAGCTGCTATTGCGGCCCCGGGCCGTTTAGCAAATAAACGGCCGAGGGCGTACACGGTTACTGTAGCGCAGAGATGCCAAACCAATGCCGTGATCTGATAGGGCAAAGACGCGCCGCCGAAAAGAGAATACTGCAGTGCAGCATACGCCGTGCGCAAAGGAGCATACACACCGCTGCGCATTTCCGGCGGAATGTAATGGATAAAAAAACGGTACGCGTTCTGCCAGTCATGGATCAAACGCCACTGCAGAAGACCGTCATAATCATATTTCAGCCACTCTTTTCCTAAAGACGGGAGAACGATCAGCAGGACCAGAAATCCTATCCCCGCCGGAACCAGATACCGTTTTTGCCAGATCTGTTTAATCATCATTCGCCCCCATTTGGGAAGGACCAACAGAACCGCGCAGCTGTCCGCAGGCCCCGTTCGCTCCCGTCCCTTTTGACCAGCGTATTGTTGAGGTGATCTTCTGTTCGGCCAAGGCATCCCGAAAACGATAAACGTCATTACGGCTCGGCATCTTCCAGTTGAACTCGGCGACCGGATTGTAGGGAATAATATTCACTTTACACAGCAGGCCCTTGAGCAAAGCCGCCAGCTTCACGACAGCGTCCGGCGTATCCGTCACCCCGGGGATCACAATGTATTCAAAGGTGATCTGCCGCCGGGTTTTCTGAACATATTCCCGGCAGGCGGCCAGCAGTTTTTCCAGAGGATATTTTTTGTTCACGGGGATCAGGCGGTCACGTAAAGTATTATCAGGAGCATGCAGCGAGACAGCCAGTTCGATCTGCCGGCCGAACTCTGCGAGCCTGCGGATCCCGGGAACGATCCCGCAGGTCGAAACAGTGATCCTGCGCGCGGCAATGTTCAGGGCGGCGGGATCATTGATCCGCTCAAGGGCCGGGAGAACATGGCCCAGATTGTCCAGAGGCTCGCCGGTCCCCATCATGACCACATGACTGATCCTCTGCTCCGCCTGCTGCAGCAGGATCAACTGCGCCAGGATCTCGCCGGCGGTCAGATCTCTCTGCCAGCCGCCGATACCGCTGGCGCAAAACCGGCAGGCAAATTTGCATCCGGCCTGCGAAGACAGGCACGCGGTCAGCCTGCCGGGCCCCGGGATCAGAACAGATTCGACCTGCTGACCGTCATTCAGACGCAGTAAAAATTTCTGCGCTTCTGACGGCTCTCCTGTCCGCGCTGTGATCTCAGCAGGGCTCCACTCTAAAACGCGAGAAAGATCCTTTAAGAAACCAGCGGGAAGATTGTTCATCCGACCGGGATCAAGCTGATATTTCTGATAAACCCAATCAAAGATCTGCCGGGCACGGAACGGGGGCTGTCCAAGCTCTTTGCATTGTTCGGTCAGCTGATCCAGAGAAAGGTCAAGAAGGTTTGAAGGCATAATAACTTTGCGGGGTTAGCCGGGAAACACCGGCTCATTCCTGAAATTCACCCATAGCGCGGAATTTTTGATAACGCTGCTCAACGATCTCTTCACCTGACAGCCCGGTCAGAAAACGAAGTTCTTTCTGCAGAACCTCTTTCAGGCGTTCGGCAACCAATTCCGGTTCACGGTGAGCGCCCCCCTGAGGTTCAGGAATAATACCGTCGATAATGCCGAATTTAAGAAGATGTTCTCCGGTCAATTTCAGCGCTTCGGCAGCGTCAGGGGCGCGAACACTATTGCGCCAAAGAATAGACGCACAGCCTTCCGGAGAAATGACAGAATAATAGGCGTTTTCCAGAATGTAGACCTTGTCGGCAATGCCGATACCCAGTGCTCCACCACTGCCTCCCTCTCCTATCACAGTAGCAATGATCGGGGTTCGCACACTGGCCATTTCACGGAGATTGGTCGCAATAGCCTGTGCCTGTCCGCGTTCCTCCGCGCCTAATCCGGGATAAGCCCCCGGCGTATCAATAAAGATCAACACCGGCAACTGAAACTTCTCCGCGGTCTGCATTAAACGCAGTGCCTTACGGTACCCTTCCGGATGAGCACAGCCGAAATTCCGCTGAATATTCTCTTTTGTGTCGCGGCCTTTCTGATGACCGATAACCATGACTCTCTGCCCGTCGAATGTGGCGAAGCCGCCGATCATGGCCAGGTCGTCGGCGAAAAGCCGGTCGCCGTGTATTTCCACAAAATCCGTGGTCAGCATATGAATGTAATCCAGCGTGTACGGCCGGGATGGATGGCGGGCGATCTGGACTCTCTGCCAATCACTGAGGTGGTTGTAAACCTCCTCTTTCAACTGAGAAACTCTCTGCTCGAGTTTCTTGATCTCGGGCGACAGGTCAACTTTTTCATCTGAACCAAAATTTTTTAACTCGTCGATCTTGCGTTCCAGTTCAACGATAGGTTTCTCGAATTCCAATGCGATCATACAAACCACCTTTTGCTTGTGAAAAGACGGCCGCCGAACATCCGCAGCCGCCTCAAAACCGTATATTTCATTCATCAGTCGACAATGGTGACCTCAGTCCCGGAGGGGACGAGATCATACACTTCTTCGACATCCTCATTCAGCATACGCACACACCCGGCCGTAACCTGCTGGCCGATCGTTTCCGGCTCGATCGTGCCGTGAATACCATAGCCCTCCGCCGAAACATCAAACCCCAGCCAGCGGGTCCCCAGGACATTCTGGGGGCTTTCCGGAGGGACCACGATCCCGCGGTTAAACCACACCGGGTCAACCAGCTTGGTCGTGATCTTAAACGTCCCGACGGGAGTGGAATTATTCTCTCCGGTGGAAACATCATAGACCTTCAGGACATCATTTTTGTCCTTCAGGATCAGGATATTCTGCGATTTATCCACATAGATATTGAAATCCCCCTGCCAGATCCGTAATTTCTGCCCGACACGGATGACGTCACTTTTCAGATTATTGCTTTTTTTGATCAGCGGAATGGTGACGCCATAGGTCTTACTGATCTTGCCCAGCGTATCACCCGGTTCGACTTCATGGATCACGGTCTTGCCTTCCACAGGACGGTTGGACAATAACAATTCCATATTCAGATCATACAGTTCTTTTTGAACCTCACGGGCATTAACAGCCTCGGGATAATTCTGCAGGATCTCCCGGTAAGCCTGTTTAGCCGCCAGCGGCTCATTTTTGCGTTTCAGCTTCTGAGCCTGACGGTAAAGATCCTGGGCTTCTTTCTGAACATTGTCTTCAAACGCTGCCGGCTGCTGATCACCGCCGCCGGAGGAAAAGATCATAATCCCTCCGACAACAGCTGCGGCCGCTATGATTCCTAATAATATATTCCGATTCACGCGCATCTCCTTTTCATTGGGATTATGACCACAATTGATAAAGCATAACCGCAAGGGCCGAACCGAGAAGCATCCCGGCAAAAACCTCGATCGGAGTGTGTCCGACCAGTTCTTTCAGGCGCCCTTCACTGATCTTTCCTTTCCAGTAAATATCATCCAGGATCTGATTCAGCAGACCGGCCTGCTGACCGGTGGCCCGCCGCACTCCCTGGGCATCGAACATCGTCACCAGGGCAAAGACCGCAGCCATAGCAAATATGACAGAATCAAAACCTTTGCTCATCCCGCAGGCGGCGGCCAATGCCGAAACTCCGGCCGCGTGACTCGAAGGCATACCTCCGGTCCCGATAAACCAGCGGAAATTAAAACGTTTCTCACGGAACACACCAATGATGACCTTAATAAACTGCGCTGTAAACCACGTCACCAGGGTGATGATCAAAACTGTATTGTCAAAAACCATTCCAGCCCTATTCAGCGGCAAAATTGACTAATATTCTTATTTATGGTAGGTTACATTATAATTTTAATCCCCCTAAAAAGCAAGGCTCTTGCCCGATAAAAGCCTGCTTTTCTGCAAACATCCATCCCCCTTCATGATCCGATCCCCGTATGAGGAGTCACCTTATGCTTGCCAAGGTCAACAGCTACGGCCTGTGCGGGATCGAAGCCTATCCGATCACCATTGAAGTCGACATCAGCGGCGGTCTGCCGGGAATGACGGTCGTCGGACTGCCTGACAGCGCGGTCCGGGAAAGCCGGGACCGGGTGCGATCCGCCATCAAAAACAGCGGATTTGAGTTCAAACCGCGCAGAGTGACCGTCAATCTCTCGCCGGCCGACACCCGCAAAGAAGGCCCCGCCTTTGACCTGGCCATCGCGCTGGGCTATCTGACAGCCAGCGGACAGATCCCGGGAGATCCTCTGAAAAACGTCATTGTGCTGGGCGAACTTTCCCTGGACGGAAATCTTCGCCCGGTTAACGGTGTTCTTCCCGTCGCCCTGAGCCTGGCCGGAAAGAAAAACAGCCGGCTGTTCGTCCCTCTGGCCAATACCGAAGAAGCTCTGATCAACCCGGATCTTGCTGTCTTTCCGCTCAAAGACCTGAACGACGCGGTCCTTCTGCTCACCCAGGATACCGGCCGAAGCCCGGTCCAAAACACCCCCGCGTCAGACTCAGAGCGGGGAACGACACCGGCACAGGATTTCTGCGAGGTCAAAGGACAATCCGCGGTCAAACGCGGACTGGAAGTCGCGGCCGCCGGCGCGCATAACTGCATTATGGTCGGCCCGCCGGGCAGCGGAAAAACCATGCTGGCCCGCCGCGTCCCCTCGATCCTGCCGGACCTCACCCATGCCGAATCACTGGAGACCACCAAGATCCACTCGATCATGGGCCTGATCCCCCCGGGACGCGGCCTTCTGCAGACCAGACCCTTCCGCAGTCCGCATCACACCTGTTCAGATATTGCCCTGATCGGCGGAGGGTCCAACCCCAAACCCGGCGAAGCGACACTGGCCCATAACGGCATCCTCTTTCTCGACGAACTGCCCGAATTCAACCGCGCAGCGCTCGAAGCTCTGCGCCAGCCCCTGGAAGACCGCCGGGTCACTGTTTCCCGGGTCAAACGCTCGGCCTGCTTCCCGGCGACATTTATGCTGATCGCATCGATGAACCCCTGCATGTGCGGGTTTCTGACCGACAGCCAGCGGGAATGCCATTGTACCGACGCGCAGATCCAGCGCTACATGAAAAAGATCTCCGGTCCGCTTATGGACCGCATTGACATTCATCTGGAGGTCCCCGCCCTGAAAACCGATCATCTCTTCACCTCCCCGCCGGCAGAATCATCAGCCGACATTAAAAAACGGACCATCGCGGCCCGGACCGTTCAGCAGCAGCGTTTTGAAGGACGGGCGATCTATGCCAACGCGCAAATGGGACCGCAGGACATAAAAAACCACTGCATAATCAACCGGGAAAGCCGCCTGCTCTTAAAAAAAGCCATTGAAGAATTAGGACTATCCGCCCGCGCCCATGACAAGATCCTTAAAGTCGCGCGCACCATCGCCGACCTCGCCGGAAACGAAGACATCGAAACCGTTGATCTGGCCGAAGCTGTTCAGTACCGCTGTTTGGATCGAACGTAAATAGAAAGGGACGTCCATGTCAAAAACAAATCGCGTTTTACCAGAAGAAATTGTCCAAAATAAAATATTCATCATCCGAAATAAAAAGGTCATGATTGATAGTGACCTAGCAATGCTGTACGGAGTAGAAACAAAAAATCTCAATAAAGCCGTCAAACGCAACATTGAACGTTTTCCTGAAGATTTCATGTTCCAACTCACGAAAAAAGAAACTCATGCTTTGAGGTTCCAAATTGGAACCTCAAAAACAGGTTCCGGCGGACGCCGTTATTTACCCTATGTCTTTACCCAAGAAGGTGTTGCAATGTTGTCGAGCGTCTTAAATAGCGATCGGGCCATCCATGTTAACATTCAAATCATGCGGGCATTTGTAAAATTGCGGGAATTGATGACCAGCCACACGGAATTACGGAATAAAATTGAAGATATGGAGAAAAAATATGATTATCAGTTCAAAATCGTTTTCGATGCCATCAAGCGCCTGCTCGAACCGCCGGCAAAACCGGAAAAACCAATAGGCTTTCATAGGAAATAAATTTTAGCGCTGCAAATGAAACGCGCAGCGCTATTGCCTTCAATCTCAATTCATCAATTACGCCTCTGCATATTCTTTCACAAATTCAGCGCTAAAAACCCCGGCGAACAAAACCCCGCATTCCCCCTCCAAAGCAATCCCTGCGGACAAATGACCATCAGTCGCTACATTGCTACTGGTAGCAATGTAGCGACTGGGCTCACCCAACAGACCCCGATCCTGACAAAACACCCCCGCCGCCGACACCCTACCAGCCTCATCTCCAGCCATTAACTACGTAATAGTTACGTAATTAACGCCAAAAAATGGTGTCGGATCTCATAAGTTGTTTTTCTCCAACACCTTACAGTTAATTCAAAAACAGCCAGGCTTTAATCGGAAATACAGCAGAGAATCCTATCGGGGAATTCCGTCTTCGGTGCGGGTCTGATGCTCTCTGTCCCCGCTCGGCGTCTGACCCCTTCTCTGCCAATGCCCCCCTAATGGCTGACGTTTGCGCGGCATTTCTGTCATTATCTGAATCTTTTATCAGAACGTTTTTTACTGATTTCTTGATCACTGGCCTGCATCCAGCCGGAAACACTGTTTTGGACGGTATCAAATTTTTCTATGTATGGTTTAATATCCAGCAGCGGCGTTCCATCAAGGACGTCAATTCCCTTTACAAAAACTTTATGGCCTTCAACTCCTGTCAAACGAACAACAGATATTCCAATATGATTGGGACGAAGCGGCGATCGTGTCGCAAACACCCCTCTTGTCTGTTCGTCCATAAAGGGAGTGACCAGCATCTCGGTCCGCTTTGCTTTATGAAAACTGTACAAAAGGTATACGTGACTGAAACCATCAAGGTCCCGCAATCCGTCAATATATTTTTCATCCAGTATCACTTGCCCGGCGACCTCTGCCGCGCCTTTAGGTTGAATAGGCATATCTTCAATGGATTTAAAAGGCGAATAGATTGTTCCGATCGGATTGATTTCATGCATAATTTTCATCCTTTTCTCCGCGAATCCTTCCCTTAAACCGCTATTACGATCAAGATCAACCTTACCAAAAGCCGCTCCGGAAGGCCAGGCGCACCGGGGCTGTACGGCAAAGACCGCCCAGCCATCCGCGGCCCGCACACCGGTCTTGAATAATGACCACCCCCTCATCACCCGCGGCGGCGGCGCTTTTCCAGACAAGACGCGATCACAATTCCAAGTTCATACAGGAGCATCATCGGCAGGGAAAAGATCAAAAGGTTGATCACATCCTGAGTGGGGGTGATGACCGCGGCAACGATCAGAATGATCAGGATAGCAAAACGCCGGTTCTTTTTTAACACCGCCGGCGTAACCAGCCCGATGTCAGCCAGCAGCCCGATAATGATCGGGATCTCAAAGACCGCTCCGCCGGCCATCATCAGCATGCCGAAAAACGAGATATATTTATTAACCGTGATGTTGGCGGCGGCGATATTCTCGCCGAAACCGATCAAAAACTTCAGCGCGGCGGGGAGCGCCACATAATAAGAGAACAGGAGGCCGCCGACAAAAAAGACCAGCGCCATGCTGATCCAGAGAATGACCGTCTTGTGTTTTTCCCGCTCAACGGCCGGGGACACAAAGGCCCAGAGGTGATAAAGCATGAACGGAAAACTTAAGATAAACCCGGACAAGACCGCCGTCTTGATGTAGGCGGAAAAGGCCTCTCCCGGAGAGATAAATATCAGCTGTTCGATCAGGCCCTGCGCCGGGCGGCGGGCGATACGGATCAGATCATGGCCTCTGGAAAAAGCCAGAACAACAAAGACAGCCAGCGTCGACAGGTACAGCAGAATACGCTTGCGGAGTTCGGCAAGATGACCCACAACACTCAAATGGTCGGCATCCTCGGGGTGGGGTTCAGCCATCGGGCTGGTCATCCTTGCGGCCATCTTCATCCTTATGATGAGACAGATTGTCCATCCCGCTTTTAAATTCCCTAACCGCCTTTCCCAGCGCCCGGCCGATACCGGGGAGTTTTTCAGCGCCGAACAGCAAAAGAGCGATCAGCAAAATCAACAGGATTTCGGGCATTCCTAATCCGAACATCTTCCCTCCCAGGCTCTTTCTTAACGAAGAAGCATTATTAGGGCACACCTCATTCTTGCGCCGGGGCTGCTTTCAGCAATTCTTCGATCTTGGCCAGCAATTCATCCACCTCAAACGGCTTGGTAAAATACGCTTCAGGCCTCACTTTATCATCGAAAATATTATCCGCGTAACCGTCACGGGCGGTCAGCATAATGATAGGAATATTCTGATATTCAGGATTACTTTTCAGCATACTGCAGATGGTAAACCCGTTCAGGACCGGCAGGTTCAGGTCCAGTATGATCAGATCCGGAGAATCATTTTGGGCCGTATGCAGGCCGGCCTCCCCATCATGGGCCGAGAGCACATCATAGCCATGCTGTTTTAAACGATAACCCAGCAGACTAACGATGTCGTGATCATCCTCAATGATTAAGATCCGTTTTGCCATTTTCATCACCTTTATTCCTGAACGCCGGGAACACGCTTTACCCCTTCATCATCAACCGATTCCAGATGCTCATCAAGCTGCTGAATAGTCACATCTCTTTCCTCGACCATCTCCTGAACCTCGGCCAGCTGTTCTTCGGTGTCCTTCAGCTGACCTTCCAAGATCGCGTAATCCGCTTTCACCTCATCAAGAGCCTGTTCTTTTTGTGTCATTAATGCCGAGACACGCTCCAGCTCCTGTTCCAGTTCATTGATCAGAGCGACCTGCTCGGGGGTCTGATTCTCTTTAATATCCCGAAGCTGATCCCGGGTTGTAATAAGACGGGCCTTAAGGTCCGTAATCAGCTCGTCCTGGCGTTTAACATGTTTGATCAAAAGCGTATTCCGTTCGCGGTCGTCCCGACGGCCGCTTGCCAGACGATAGGTCTCATCGCGCTTCATTCCAGCCAATGTCTTCTGCATAAGGCCGAACTGATCATCCAGGTCGCGGTACGCCTCGCGCAGACGGCGCAGACTTTGGTTCGCCGCCAAAAGACGGGCTTCCTGCAGACTGGCCTGACGTTCGGCCGCGGCCGCGCGGAATTGCGCCAGCTGAAGTTCAGCCTCTTTGCGGTCCATCTCCCGCTTAACATCCTGCATTTGCTGATACTGCTTGTCTTCCAGATCGAATAAACGGCGGTCCAGCGCGTCCTTATCCTCCTCGAGCGCCGTAAGCTTGGAACTGTAGGCCATCTCCTGCTCACGCAGTTCCTTCTGCTGTTCGTTCAGATCCTTCTGCATCTGCGCGATCTCCTGCTCCTTCTCGTCGATCTCCCGGGTCGCTGTCAATGTGTCTTTACGGGTCTGATAAAATCCGCTTTTAATATCCACCAGTTCCTGCCGGGCAGCCTGATGTTTGCGGCTCAATTCTTCGACAATAGACTGCTGTTCTTCCAGGTTCGCCAGAGCCTCTCTCTGCCATCCCGCCATCTCCTCGATCTCGCTGTTTTTCTGATCAATAATGCTCTGCGCGATCTCTTTCTGTTTCTGCAAGGTTCCCGTATAGACATCCTGCTGTTTATTCACAACATCCTTCAGCGAAAGATTGCTCTGATACAGGTCTGTGACCGCATCCTGATAATTCTGCACGTCGCGGCTCAGGACCGTGATCCGTCCCAAAGGTCCTCCCGGTTTGCCGTAAACTCCGCCGTCCACCCCCATCTTCTTTAAATATTTGAGCGCTTCGGCATTATCCTCATCCATTAAGAGAGCCTTGCTGAGCTCATGGATCGCCGCATCATACTCTCCGGCCTCATAATGCTCCCGCCCGACCCTGATCAGCTCATTCTGCACCAGACTGCGCTCTGCCCGGGCCGGAAAAGGCGCTGATATCTGCCAAAGACCCGTAAATAATAAAGAAAAAACCAGAACCAACACCACTTTTTTTATGTCCATCAAAAATCCTTGCGAGGTAAGTTTATATGTGTAAATGGATTATATCACTGCGCGGCTCGGCGTGTCAATAAACCCCCCTGCTTTCTCCCGGCGTGCTCTCGGTCTATTTAAAAATATAATAAAATATGGTAATATGGGGCATCCCGGAGAAGCGGACAAATCATAAAAAATATATTATCACAAAATCGATATCCATGCCCACAACAGCCCCAACCCCCATGCTCAGACAGTACCGGCAGATCAAGGACCGGCACCGCGACTGCATCCTCTTCTTCCGTTTGGGAGATTTCTATGAAATGTTCTATGATGACGCGGCCGTGGCCAGCAAGATCCTGGACCTGGTCCTGACCTCCCGCGGAAAGGGTACGGCCAATCAGGTCCCCATGTGCGGCATTCCCTATCATTCCGCAGATAATTATATTGCCAAACTCATTAAAGCCGGACAGAAAGTCGCGATCTGCGAACAGGTTGAAGACCCTGCCGCGGCCAAAGGCATCGTCAAACGCGATGTGATCCGCACGATCACCTCGGGCACCTTCCTGGACGACCATTCCTCGGATGCCCGCTATATCCTCTGCCTGTCTCCGGGCCCCAAAGAAACCGGCCTGGCCTTTATCGATCCGGCAGCCGGAACAATACAGACCAACGTCTATCATTCCCTCAGCCGCTGTGCCGAAATCCTCGCGCGTCTGCCGGTATGCGAATGCGTCTATCCTTTAAAAGACGAAGAAGCCGTCAACAAGCTGCGCAACCACCCTCTTCTACGCACCCGCACGATCACCTTCAGTCCGCATGAAGACTGGTGCTTCAGCCGGGATATCGCGCATAAAGCCTTGTGCGAACACTTTAACCTGCCCAATCTGCGGGGCTTCGGTATTGAAGATCTCGACACAGCCGTCTCCAGCGCCGGGGCCCTGCTGGAATATCTCAAACAGATGAACCGCCAGCCCCTGCGCCACATTGACCGGGTCCGTCTGTATTCCGATAACTCCTACGCTTACATCTCACCGGCGGCGGTCTACGGGCTGGAGCTTAACACCTTATTCCGGACGATCAATCTGACCCGCTCGCCGCTGGGCAAACGCAAACTGCACTACTGGCTGTTTCATCCGCTGAAAGATCCGGGGAAAATTCAACAACGCCAGGATGCCGTGACTTTGCTGAAAAACCAGCCCGCCTGCCGGGACCGGCTCAAAGATCTTCTGGGCTCCATGCCGGACGCGGAAAAAAATATCTCCAAACTTTCCTGCGGCTATGTCCATGCCAGAGACATCCTGTCCGTACGCAACGCCCTGTGCCTGCTTCCGTCTTTGAGAGAGACCCTGGCTGACGCAGCCAAAACACATGTTCTTTTTCAGGTCCCGGACCTTCCGGACCTGCGCACATCTCTGGAACGCGCGGTCAACCCGGATATGCCGTTAAGCAAATACGAAGGCAAGGTCATCCGGCGGGGATATCATGATGAGCTCGATCAGCTGAGAGATATTCAGGAAAACGGCCGGCAATGGCTGAAAAGTTTTCAGGAACGGGAGGCCCAGCGCACCGGGATCCATTCGCTCAAGGTCGGATTCAACAAAGTCTTCGGGTATTACATTGAAGTGACCAGGGCCAACCTCGCCTCGGTTCCCGACGACTATATCCGCAAACAGACCCTGGTCAACGCCGAACGCTTCATCACCCAGGAACTCAAAGATTATGAAGACAGGATCCTCACGGCTCAGGACAAGATCCTCAAGATCGAAGATGATCTGATCCGTGATCTGCAGAACCAGATCCTGTCGTTTTCAGCGGATCTGCACAAAGTCTGCAACGCTGTCGCCCGCGTCGACGCTCTCTACTCACTGGCCGCACTGGCTCTGCGCCCGGGCTATACCGCCCCGCAATTGAACACAGATATGGCCATTGACATCCGCGAAGGACGCCACCCGGTTGTCGAAGCGGCACTGGACCACGCCTTTGTCCCCAACGATACCTATCTTGACCACAGCAGCGATCATCTGCTGATATTGACCGGGCCGAATATGGCCGGAAAATCAACCTATATCCGCCAGATCGCTCTCCTGATCATTCTGGCACAAATGGGAAGCTATATCCCGGCCGCAAGCGCCGTCATCGGAACAGTTGATAAGATCTTTACCCGTATCGGAGCTCATGACGATATCACCAAAGGGCAGAGCACCTTTATGGTGGAAATGAACGAAATGGCCGATATTCTGAACAATCTCTCCGAGCGCAGTCTGGTGATCCTGGACGAGATCGGCCGCGGCACCAGCACCTATGACGGGCTCAGCCTGGCCTGGGCCATTGCCGAATATCTCCAGCGCACAAAAACCCGCGCCTTGTTCGCCACGCATTTTCATGAACTGACCGCCCTGGCCGACGATTTCCCCGGCGTAAAAAATTACAATGTCGCGGTCAAAGAATGGGAAGACGAAGTGATCTTTCTGCACAAGATCATTCCGGGAAGTACTGACGACAGCTACGGGATCTATGTCGCGAAACTGGCCGGGGTCCCTCATGACGTGATCGGCCGGGCGCGCACCATCCTCGGCCGGCTTGAACTGAAACAGGATATGAAGACGACACTGGCCTCATCACAGGAACTGACCGAACAGCAGATCGAATTCTTTCAGTCAGCCGCGGACCCGGTCCTGGAAGAACTCCGTCGGGAGATCCGGGAACTCGACCTGAACAGCATGACCCCGATCGAGGCCCTGGCCGCGCTGGACAAATTAAAGCGGACGGCGAACCAAAGGCCGAAAACATGAAACACGTCCATATTTTACCTCCGGAAATTATCAGCAAGATCGCTGCCGGCGAGGTCATTGACCGTCCGGCCTCCGTGATCAAAGAACTCCTGGAAAACTCCCTGGACGCCGGTGCCGGCCGTATTGAGATCGAACTGACCCAGGCCGGAAAGGCTGAAATAACGATCCGCGATAACGGCTCAGGGATCCCGCAGGAAGACATGAAAACCATTTTTCACCGGCACGCCACCAGCAAGATCACAAAAGCGGATGACCTTTTCGACATCCATTCCCTCGGGTTCCGCGGGGAGGCGCTCTACAGTATCTGCTCGGTGGCGGATATCGTTCTGCGCAGCAAGACGGCCGGCCAGGACAACGCCTGGGAGATCCATGTCCGCGGCGGAGACCGCCTGGCCCTCAAACCGGTTCCCGCCAATAACGGCACCGAGATCACGGTCAAAGAACTCTTTTTTAATACCCCCGCCCGGCGGAAATTTCTGAAAACGAACACCAGCGAAATGAACCGGATCCTGAACACGGTTATCCCGTATTGCCTGCTCTATCCTCAAAAATCCTTTACACTGACCCATGGGGAAAAATCCGTGCTGGATCTTCCTCCCGCGGAATCCACAAAACACCGTGCCGCCGCGGTTCTCAATCTGGATCCGAACTGTATGATCAAAGCTCAAAAGACCCTGCCGGACAAAGGTGTTTCAATACGCGCGGTCCTGGGCGACATTAACATCTCCCGTTCCCGCCGGGACATGCAGTACCTCTTTATTAACGGCCGGCCCGTACAGAATAAAAACATCAGCTTTCATATGAACGATGTCTACCGTCTCATCCTGCCGCCGCGTCATTTTCCGTTTTTCTGCCTTTTTATTGATATGCCCGCCGGCGATCTGGACGTTAATATCCACCCGACCAAACGCGAGGTCAAGATCCGTGACGAACAGACATTGGCCAAACATCTGCGCCGCCTGTGCGAAGACGCCCTGATGCAGGCCAGCCGTCCCAAGCAGGCAGCATATGAGCCGGCGCAGGAACCCGCGGGAGAACGTCCGTCGGTACGCGAGTGGATCGACAAGGCCCTGAAAGACCAGGGGCGCGCCCATGAACAAATCGAAAAAAGTTTCGATGATCTCCCTGTCCCCGGAACGGGTCAGACCCCTTCGGGGGACAGAGCGCCGCACCAGCGGCCGACCGAGGCGCATACCATCCCGGAATACAGCGCGCCGGAGGAATTTTCCCAGCACCTCTTCAGCCAAAAACAGGACTCCCTGCGCGAACAGCTCAACGCGGCCCGCTTCAGCGGAATATTCCGCAGCACCTATCTCTTTTTTGAATCCGGCAAGACATTGCTGATCATTGACCAGCATGCGGCCCAGGAACGGATCATGTTTGAACAGCTCATCGCTCAGATGCGGAGAGGAAAGCTCGAGGTCCAGCGCCTGCTCAGCCCGTATCTGGTCAGCGCGACCGTGCAGGAAATGACAGTCTGGCAGGAGGCTCAGGAACGATTTTCAGAATTGGGGTTTGAAAGCAGTGCCTTTGATGAAACCACGATCGCGGTGCATACCCATCCCGCGCTGGTGCAGGAACCGGAGACCGCCTTCCGCGAACTTCTGGCTGAGGGGGATATCGCCCGCTGTGACCATGAGACCCTGGCCCGGCGGGCCTGCCGTGCCTCGGTGATGGCCGGCGACCGGCTGAACGCTGAGCAGGCGGACTATCAGCGCGAACAGCTTCTGCAGTGCAAAGACCCCTTCACCTGCCCCCACGGCCGCCCGACCGTGATCGAAATGACAGAAGATTTTCTCCGGAAGCAATTCCTGCGGACTTAACAATCATTCAAACTCATAGCTGTCTAAATTAGGATTCCCTCCCCCTTGTGGGGAGGGTTAGGGAGGGGGATCTCGGAAAAAATGGTGTCGAATCTCACAGCTTATTTATTTTAAGTTATTTATAAGTAATTCCTAAATAAAAGGCAATTTTTTCCAAAATTAAAACAGAATGGCGTCTCTTTTGAATTAATCATACTCGTCTTAATTTCAATGAGTTATGAAATCCGACACCATTTTTTTCTGGCCACCGCTGTTCTTCTCCGGCATGCACATTTTGCCAGATCCCGCGGTATAAATCATACAAATAATCCGGCTCCTGTCTTAAGCGGAAAGGATCTATACGCACATACGGCTCAAACGGAGAACGGAAAATCATATCAATGCCTTTTATCGAAACCTCACGTATACGCTTTTCAATTTGACACAAATGCTCTTTCAGCTCTGAAGGATACTCCCGTGGATTTTTAATACGCGTCGCCGGTTCCAATATGACATCCATATCTGATCCCGCGGTCAACGCGCCGATGGAAAAACTACCGCCAAGATAAATAAAAATACCGTCGCTGTCCTGTAGTACGGAAACAGCCTTCGCGATCTTTTTCTGCTGAGTGTTAAGCAGATCCTTCAGCAGCGGATCATTGATCGATAGGATCGGTCGCCCCTTGCGGTTCAACGGCGGCCGTTTAAGCGCCTCCTTTCTACAGCCCGTTGAGCCAGTGCCTGGATCAGCCGGCCGTTGCACGTAACAGCCAAACGCGCATCAATATACTGAACAGCCCCGATACGGGCACGGCTGAGTTCTGTGCTGTTTGCAAAAAACGCGACATCACTTTTCCACGCTAAATCCACGAAATGCTGAAAATGCTTCCGAAACCGCATCTTCCCTTTTTCATCATCATAGACATCCTCAACCTCAGCACCAACAATCACGTCAATGTCCAGATCAAAGACATCCAGAGACTGATCGTGCTCAGCCTCAAGCATATGCAATTCTGCCGGCACCGGCATACGCAGCAGTCTGTGGTCGTCCGGGTCCTGATCCAGACGGTATTTGCGGATATTTTTAATAAGGCCGAGATCAACCAGACCACTAAGATAATTATGACTTTTCAATACGCGGGCCGCCCAACGACGGATCATTTGCCAACCATCCAGAGCCGGTCTTTTCACATGGTATCCATAAATATCATTATGAGCGTCCAGATAACCCCAGCGAAGCCCGCCGTCGCGTATGATATCCGCGATCTTCTCCTGATAATGATCACACAGACACACCGGAACCAGGCCGTGCTGTCCGACCCAATAAACTCTCCGTCCGTCAGCCAGCCGTATCTCAAGGTAATGTCCCGCTCCTACAGCGTATCCGGTCCGATTGATCCGCACATGACTCACGATCCACTGCTCATTCTGCTCCGGTCGGACATTGATCTCACGCTGGATGATATCCGCCTCCGGAAAAATAAAATCCTGCGGTATATGAACATCGATTTTCTGCCCTATATCAGCTGCTGCCCCGGCTTTTTGTGATATCGCGCCGCGTCTTTCCCCCGCCCCGTCATGGAACGGGACACTGAACACGACCAATACCAGTGCCGCGGCAAGAGCAACACCAATGAGTATCCAAGAATGCGTCACGGCGGCGGTCATCCCGGCCGGAAGGGCAAAAAGTGCCAACACATTGAACGACACAAAACCGGACGCAGAGGTTTTCCGATTATGCGATCTCTCCGCCGAAGGATTTACGGCCCCATTTACAGCATCATCTGGCTCACGATCTTCATCCCCGCCTTGATTATCTGTTGCCAAAAAACGAGCCGCTTGCCGTGCAGATATCTTTGTGATCCGGGCCCGCACCCGCCGGAACTTCCGTTCCTGTTCCGCTAAAAAAGGCACGGAGCCGTTTGTGCTGATAAGCCGGCCCAGCTCCAGGCGGATATTCTTTCGATGTTTTTCCGCCGCGTCTACAACTAAGGGTGACGCAACATACTGGTTGCCAAATTGACCGGCTGTCAGATCCATAGCAGCATCTTTGTCTTCAAGTTTTAAAACCGGATAGACATGCAGGGTTTCTCCGGCGACCACAATATGCTCCCGGAACATTTCCCGATTATAAATGCCGGCATCGATGCCGCTTTGCCGGGCGGCTCCAAGAAGACAGTCACAAACTGTGAAACAAAGGCCGCATCCCGCAAAAAAAGAACGCGATAATATTGTGTAGTCGCCCCTCCTCCCGTCAATAACCGCCAAATATCTTTCAGCATGGTTCAGCTTCCGCAACAGCACCAGAATAAGGTCCTGCTGCTGTTCAAAAATCCGCCGCAAATGTTTCATGGTCCCGGGCCCTGTGCGAAAATCCTCAAAACAGCCCTGAAACACTTCTGTCAAACGCCGTTCTACTGCGGCCTTCTTGTCCTGGTATCTGTTCCTTATACCTTTTTCAGAGGAAAACCCTGTATTCTCATTGGCTTGAGAACGCTCCTTTTGGCATATTGTCTTCAAACTTTGCTCGGTTCCCTGGCGGGAAAAGATCGTTTCAAGACCCTGATCTTTCAGACCCAAAGTAAGTTGTTGTTTCAAACACGGCCAATCTCCCCACCCCTGCTTGAACATAATATCGGTGCCGTTCTCATAGAGCAGCCGGATATTTTTGCGCTGTTCGCGGCTTCCTGCCGGCCCTTGAGGCAAGCCGACCATAATCCCGGACAATTCTTTTAAGGCCTCGCCGCCATCGATCCAATCATTAAAACTGATGATCCGATGGGCAGGGAACTGATCTTGTAAATAGCGGAAAGCAATATCTTTGCGGTGATCAGTGTCCTGCCCGCTTCCCAAATGGGCAACGTCTTCCCGCGTGATCACGCGGTCAGCCGGAACGAGTTCAAGCACGCCGGCCTGCTCCAACTGGCGGAGAATGGCGCTGCGTGACGCGCGTGAATCCGTCAAAATATAGCTGGGAATATGGAGTGCCGTAACATCCCGCATGGCATCCAGTACACCGGGCATTAATACCGGAACATGTTTCTCGGCAAATTTTCCGCGCTCCTCCTGCATGACACGGACAAATTGCTGTTCATCAACCCCGCATTCTTTCATCATCGCAGACCAGGATTCTGAGGCATCCAGTTCTGCAAGATGTTCTTCAACCCACTTCAGGGCATCCTGATTGGAGATTTCCCTAAACGCCTTCAGGACATGCGCAAATTCCTGTTTCCAGGTCGGACGAAAGATCGTGCCGTGGATATCGAACACGGCCAGATAAGCATTTCGCTGAAGGGGATCAGGTGCTAATTCAATCCTGTTGATATTCGGAGGAAATCTATTGGATTTAAAAGGCGGGCCGCGGGGCTCCGGGACCATTCGAGCGGTCATAACCACAGCAAGGGCCGCGGCAAGAATGACCCAAAGCCAGGCCGGAACAATCACCCCGCCGGCAATGCCGGTCATAACTGCCAAAGACATGCCGGAAATAAATCCTTGCCGGCGATGATCCCCAAGCTGGCGCGGATGATTTCTCCTGTCCGATTCTCGCTGCCCATCATCTCTATGTTTTTGTTCCTGCCTGTTTCTATTGCCCCGCAAACAGCAGCATTCTTCTAAAAACCTGCCGGCCGCCAGCAAAGCCCGGATCCGCATAACTTCTGCCGAATTCCAAACTTCTGAAAAAGGCTTCCGGCTTAATGGAGATGAAATTTCTGTATTCGGAAGATTAAAGCATGGGATCAAGGCCCCGCAAAAATCAATGTTCGCCTCTGTCTCCAGCAGGCAGGGCTTATTCATTTCTGCCGCAAAATCCCAAACATAAAGTCCGATTCCGTATTTTGCGGCTTCTTCATGCATACGATCCAGCACGCCATCGCGCAGTGAACGATACGAGACATCAACGCCGTCCAATCGATATCGGTTTTCCAGAAAACGAAGTTCCAAATAACGGGCACCGATCTGCCGACAAAATTGCGGCATCTCATGAAGCGTTCTCAAATTGTATGCGTTAGCAACCGTGTTGATCCAAACCGGAATGCCGGCTTCTCTGTGAAATATCTGCAGATTTTTCATTACACGCCGCAAGTCGCCCCCGCGGATCTTAGAATAAATATCTCGACGAGGAGAGTCCACGCTCGCCTTCAAAATAGAAAGACCCGATCCCGCCAGCTGGATCGCCCGATCCTCACCCAACATTGTCGCGCTGGTGATCAGTTCTATTTTGTCCGGCCGGATATGATCAGCAGCCCAGGAGATCATACTCGCCAATTCCGGATGCAGCAGAGGTTCGCATGTCCCGCAAAACTGCAGGCAAGGAAGATCCGGGTAGTCATACATCTCCATAATTTGCCTAAACATTTTTTGGGACATAACCTTTAACGGACGATTATGGAATTCAGGCAGTCTATACTGACAAAAGGCACAACGTAAATTGCAGAGATTGCACGGCTCAATCTCAACCTGAATCGGCGGAGCGGCCCGCCCATCTTCTGGATCCAAAAACTCTCGAGGTCCGTCGCGGGGGGTAGCGGCAAAGGC
>CAZQQI010000009.1:0-13240 GCA_964595465.1 uncultured Planctomycetales bacterium
CAGAGCGCTTATTAAGTGTCACTTGAGTAGAATCAATTGATTTTTAACATAGGAGAATACACATGAAATTCGGCGGATTTTTTAAAAAAGCGATTTTGTTCACTCTGTTGTCCGCAATCATCTTGCCGGCAGCGGCCCGGTGCGCGGATATGGAGCCGAGCACTGGTGAATTAGCCCTTTTTACCGCGAATAATAACTGGATGATGGTTTCGACTTTTTTAGTTTTTATTATGCATTTGGGTTTTGCCACGCTGGAAAGCGGATTGACCCGCGCCAAGAACACGGTCAACATTCTCTTTAAGAATGTGATGATCGTGGCGATCGGACTATTGACCTATGTGATCATCGGGTTTAATCTGATGTATCCGGGCGATGCCTGGATCCTGGGCAATTGGCTGGGCTTTAGCGGGTTCGGGATCGCGTCTCCGGAAGGGGCCGCCGGGCTGATCGCTTACGCGGACGGGGGATATACTTACTGGACGGATTTTCTGTTCCAGGGAATGTTTGCTGCCACAGCGGCCACGATCGTTTCCGGTGCTGTCGCTGAGCGTGTTCATTTAAAAGGATTTTTGTGGTTCTCGCTGTTTTTTGTCGGTATTGTTTATCCGTTTTTGGGAAGCTGGAAATGGGGAGGCGGCTGGCTTGATGGATTAGGGTTTTATGATTTTGCCGGGTCCACGCTGGTGCACTCCGTCGGGGGATGGGGCGCCTTAGCCGGAGTTTTGGTGCTGGGGCCGCGTATCGGGAAATATGTAGGAGGAAGTTCAAAGGCTATTCCCGGACACAGTATGCCTCTGGCGACCATTGGTGTTTTTCTTCTTTGGCTGGGATGGTTCGGGTTTAACGGCGGATCTGTCCTGTCGGCTGATCCGGGCGCGGTTTCCAAGGTCCTGGTCACGACATCACTGGCCGCGGCCGCTGGGATCATTGGAGCGATGTTCACCTCTGATTTTGTTCAGAAGAAGCCGGACCTTTCCATGGTCCTGAACGGATCTCTGGCCGGCCTGGTCGGGATCACGGCGGGTGCGGACACGGTATCGGTCATGTCATCGATCATCATCGGTCTGATCGCCGGGATCCTGGTTGTCTTGGCGGTTATTTTTATCGATTCCAAACTTCATCTGGATGATCCTGTCGGGGCGCTTTCTGTTCATCTGGTCTGCGGAATATGGGGAACCCTGGCAGTCGGGATCTTCAGCACCAATCCGGATCATTCGTTTATGGTTCAGCTGTTAGGTGTGCTTTCGTACGGAATTGTGGCCTTTCCGGCGGCGTATTTGATCCTGCTGGCATGCAAGGCGACCTGCGGTATCCGTGTGACTGATGAAGAAGAGATCAAGGGGCTGGATATCAGCGAACACGGTATGGAAGCCTACGGCGGATTCCAGATCTTCGCGAACGACTAATAATGGGGAACGTTGAACGTGAAGCGTGAAACGCATCTCACGTGTTACGGTTTACCTTTTTAAAAAGGAGCGAAATATGAAGATTGTTGTCGCTATGGTTCAGCCGCATAAGCTGCCTGATGTTAAGAAAGAGCTTTTCGCGGCGGATGTTCATAAGATGACCGTGACCAATGTTCTGGGCTGCGGTCAGCAAAAAGGATACAGTGAGACTTACCGGGGCGTCGTTCATGAGGTTAACCTCCTCAAGAAGATCCGCGTTGAGGTCGCGGTGAATGATGAATTCGTTCAGCCGACGATCGACGCGATCATCAAGGGCGCGCGCACAGGCAATATCGGCGACGGCAAGATTTTTGTCCTCCCGCTGGAGAAATGTGTGCGGATCCGTACGGGAGAAGACGGATCAGACGCGATCGGGTAGATATGACATAATAATCTAGTGTCTTGGAGGAGAGTTTATGCTGACACGCGTTCTGGTCATGCTCGGCTGCTGCGCCGGGATCGGCGCGGTGGGGGTTGTCGTAAAACATACGCTGTATTCCCGCCGCGAACTGATCGGGAGTTTAAGCCGCAAGGATGTGTCGTCCTAGGCTTGGAGGAGAATAGGAGAAATCACGTTTTGAACCGTCCGCAAGGACGAAAACGGGGGTGAAACCATGGAGGAAGCAATGGAAGCAAAAGTTATTGAACAGGTCCCGGACTATTTCGGGGAAAATGTCTTCGGTCTGAAGGCCATGCGCAACTATCTGTCAGAAGGTGCGTATGCGTCGATCGTGAAGACGGTGCAGGAGGGTGGAAAGCTGGATCCTAAGATCGCTGACGAAGTGGCCGACGCCATGAAGTCCTGGGCGATCGCCAAAGGCGCCACGCATTACACCCACTGGTTCCAGCCTTTGACCGGGCTGACAGCGGAGAAGCATGATTCGTTCATTTGTCCGGACGGTGAAGGCGGCGTGATCCTGAAGTTTTCCGGCCAAGAGCTGACCCAGGGAGAACCCGATGCTTCGAGTTTTCCTTCCGGAGGACTGCGTCCGACTTTTGAAGCCCGGGGATATACCGGCTGGGATCCGTCCAGCCCGGCTTTTATTAAGGAAGGACCGAAAGGTGCGACGCTGTGTATTCCGACATTTTTTGTCGGTTATCACGGCGAGGCATTGGATAAAAAGACACCCCTCCTGCGCTCGATGGAAGCGCTGAATAAGCAGGTCTGCCGTTTGGCCAAATTGTTCGGTGTCAAGATCAAGCAAAGATCCTATGCGACCCTCGGCGGCGAGCAGGAGTATTTTCTGATCGATAAGGCCTTTTATGATTCCCGCATTGATCTTATGCAGACCGGACGCACGCTTTTCGGGCGTGAGCCGGCCAAGCATCAGCAGATGTCGGACCATTATTTCGGCGCGATCAAAATGCGCGTCATGGGCTTTATGGAAGAGGTGGATCGTGAACTGTGGCGTTTGGGTGCTCCGGTCAAGACCCGTCATAATGAAGTAGCGCCGGGACAGTATGAAATTGCCCCTGTTTTTGAAAGCCTGAATTTGGCGGTGGATCACAACATGCTGTGTATGGAAGTGATGCAGAAGGTCGCTCAAAAGCATGGCCTGGTCTGTCTGCTGCATGAAAAACCCTTCGCCGGCGTCAACGGATCCGGCAAACATAACAACTGGTCCGTGGTCGGTCCCGACGGTAAAAATTGGCTGTCACCGGGAGACAGTCCGCATGACAACGCCAAGTTCCTGGTTATGCTGGCCGCGATCATTAAAGCTGTCGATACCTGGGCTCCTGCATTGCGTGCTGCCGTTGCCACGGCAGGCAATGATCACCGTCTGGGGTCTCATGAGGCGCCGCCGGCGATCATTTCGATCTTTTTGGGTGAGCAGTTAAGTGATGTCATCGAACAGATCGAAAAAGGCAGTGCCCAGTCATCGAAAAAAGGCGGGACCCTTAAGGTCGGTGTCGATGCTTTACCGGAACTGCCGCGGGATGCCACCGACCGCAACCGCACGTCTCCGTTCGCGTTTACCGGTGCCAAGTTCGAGTTCCGCGCTGTCGGATCCAATCAGAGTCTGGCCGGGCCGAATGTGATTTTAAATACCATTGTCGCCGAAGCCCTTGATGAGATCTGCGCAGAGCTGGAAAAGGCCGACAAAAAGGGCTTTAATGAAGCCGTTCAGAAACTTCTGAAAAAGATCATTAAGAAGCATAAGCGCGTGCTTTATAACGGGGATAACTATACCGGAGACTGGGTGAAAGAAGCTGAAGGGCGGGGCCTGGCTAACCTGCGGACCACGCCGGAGGCCATGGAAGCGATGAAGACCGATAAGATCATCAAGCTTTTCGGAAAGTACGGTGTGCTGAATAAAGCGGAGATGATGTCGCGGTATGAGGTTTATACCGAGGCGTATGACACGATCATTACTTACGAGGGAACACTGGCTTCGCATATGGCTAAAACCATGTATGTCCCGGCGGTGGTCGCGTATCAGGACGAGTTGGCCGCTTCGATCAAGAATGTCGAGGCGGTTAACAAGCCTGCTAAGGCCGCACAGCAGCGCAAACTGCTGGGTAAACTCACTAAGTTGCTGGAGACGGCGCTGACACGGATTGACAAGCTCGATGCGGCGATCAAAAAGGGTGATGTCCTTAAGATCAAAGCGGCTGCAGAGAGCCTGCGAGAGCCGGTGGATGAGCTGGAAGGCCTTGTTCCTGTTGAACTGTGGCCGGTTCCGTCGTATGCTGAAATGCTTTTTATGCATTAAGAATGAGGAGCGCAGTTAGTGAGCTCTTGAGGCTCTCTGCTGGCTGTGCTGACAATAAGGTGACAGGGGTGCTGGTGGGATGCATCTCTGGCGGGGTGTGAGCCCCCGGTTCACACCCCCACCCCCCAAAAAAGATGGAGCCTGCTTATGGATCATAAGCGGGCTCCGTCTCTCATTATCGTAATTCCGGATACGCTTGTGATTTATATTTTCCAGCATATCAATATTGAAGGTCCGGGGACGCTGGGGGATTTTCTTCAGGCGCATGATGTTCCTGCGAGGACCGTGCGGTTGTTTGACGGCGATCAGGTGCCGGAAGAGATCCCGGCGGATCTCTCCGGTCTGGTCATTCTGGGCGGTCCGATGAATGTGTATGAGGATGACCGATACCCATATTTAAATGCAGAGGTTGCGTTTCTTAAGAAGATGATCAAGCAGGATGTATTGACCCTGGGATTGTGCCTGGGCGCACAGCTGATCGCCTGGGCGGCCGGAGCAAGGGTATATAAAGCGCCTGAGCCTGAGATCGGGTTTTATGATATCTTGTTAACCGCCGAAGGGCAGAAAGACCCTTTGTTTGATAAAGTGGAGAGTAGAGGCTGTTTTTTTCAGTGGCATCAGGACACTTTTGATGTTCCGGAGACTGCTGTTCTTCTTGCCAGGGGAGCAAAGTGCCCAAATCAAATTTTTCGTATAGGGCAGAAAGTCTATGGCCTGCAATGTCATATGGAAATGACGGCATTCTCAGCTGTGCAGTGGGCCGCACGCTATGTTGACGATTCGGCAGAGAGGGATGCGCTGAACGCCCGCTTGGCAGAAGAATTTGATTTATATGAAGAAAATCTTTGCCAAATATCAGAAAAAATATATAATAACCTACTAAAAATTATGGGAAGCTCTGCGGGATAAGGACAAAAATGTGCGAATAGCTCTGGCCCAGATTAATACAACTGTAGGGGATTTTGAAGGAAACGTCAGTCTGATCGTGCGGTATATGGAGCGCGCCCGTTATGCCGGTGCTGATATTGTCGTGTTTCCGGAAATGGCGGTTTGCGGTTATCCTCCTGAGGATCTTTTACATAAATCACATTTTGTCAGCCGTTCCCGGAAGGCCTTAAACGCTTTACGTAAGCATAGCAAGGATATTATCGCGGTAGTCGGCTGCCTGGACCGGGCGCGGGCAGGCATGGTCTATAATGCGGCTGCTGTTTTCTGCGACCGGGAACTGGCCGGAATGTATCGGAAACAGGTGCTGCCCAATTATAGTGTTTTTGACGAACAGCGCTATTTTACACCCGGCGAAGAGAATCCGATCTTTGAATTCAACCAAACACGTATTGGGATCAGTATCTGCGAGGATATCTGGCCGGAAGAGGGCGTGCATTGCCGTCAGGCAGAGGCCGGCGCGCAGGTCCTGGTCAATATCTCCTGTTCACCGTACGATATCGATAAGCAGGAGGTCCGGCGCAAAATGCTTGCCCGCCGGGCCCGCAGTGCCGGCGCCTGGATATGCTATGCCAATCTGGTCGGCGGTCAGGACGAATTGGTTTTTGACGGAGCCAGCTGCGTGGTCGATCCCCGGGGAAAGACCGTGGGCTCAGCCCGGTCTTTTGCAGAAGACCTCCTCATATTTGATATTGATACGGACAAAAAGCCGTCCCGGAGAAAAAAGCAGCAGATCATTCCGCTGACGCTGAAGCGCGGCGCTGAACGCCGGCCGTTGGATATTCAGCGGCGGCCGCCGCTGAACCGGATCGAACGCATTTATCAAGCGCTGGTTTTAGGGACCCGTGATTATGTTGTTAAAAACGGGTTTAAAAAGGCCGTGATCGGTCTGAGCGGCGGGATCGATTCAGCATTGACCGCCATGATCGCCGTCGATGCGTTAGGCGCGAAAAATGTTCAGGGCGTATCGATGCCGTCCCCGTATACCAGTGAAGGAACCCGCTCTGACGCGCGTCGTTTGGCAGATAATCTGGGGATCGCGTTTCAGGAAATCCCGGTCAAAGCCGTGTTTGAAGGATATTTGAAGGTTTTGAAAAAACCGTTCGCAGATTGCCCGCCGGATGAAACTGAAGAGAACCTGCAGGCCCGTATCCGCG
This sequence comes from uncultured Planctomycetales bacterium, assembly GCA_964595465.1. GTDB lineage: Bacteria > Omnitrophota > Gorgyraeia > Zapsychrales > JANLHA01 > JAKLFA01. Next base: position 6,262 of record CAZQQI010000009.1, read on the forward strand.
GAAATTTCTTGATGGCTTTGTCGAATAAGTTCGGATGGCTGGTCCTGACGACAGGCAACAAGAGTGAGATGGCGGTAGGCTACTGCACTCTTTACGGGGACATGTCCGGCGGATTTGCGGTCTTGATCGACATCTACAAAACCCGGGTTTATGAGCTGGCACGGTACCGGAATTCGCTGTCTGAAAAGGAGCACATACCGCAGAGTATTATTGATCGGGCGCCTTCGGCTGAGCTGCGTGCAGATCAAAAAGATCAGGATTCTCTTCCGCCGTACGATCTGCTGGACCGGGTCCTGATCGAATATATTGAACGGCACGCTTCAGCCGAACAGATCATCCGCAAGACCGGCTGTGAAGATGTTGTCAAACAGACGATCCGCATGGTCGACCGTGCAGAGTATAAGCGGCGTCAAGCTCCGCCCGGGATACGGGTGACCCCGCGCGCGTTCGGTAAGGATTGGCGGCTGCCGATCACTAATAAATATAGAAACAGCAGTTAGCAGCCGGCAATCAGCCGTCAGCATTTAGCAGGTTAGAGTAGGTAGGAGAACAATAAATGCGATGCTGGCTGCGGGATGCCTAATCAGGTTGCCTGGCGACACTGTGACGGGTGACGTTATTAACTAAAGAGGTTTTACTATGAATCAGTATCCGCGTAAACAAGGTTTGTATGATCCGTCCCGCGAACATGACAGCTGCGGGGTCGGTTTTTTGTGTCATATAAAAGGAAAAAAATCTCACCGCATCGTGCGCGATGCGATCAAGATCCTGGAAAATTTGACTCACCGCGGAGCGACAGGTTCTGATCCCTTAACCGGGGACGGTGCCGGGATCCTGGTGCAGATGCCGGATAAATTTTTCCGCAAGACCTGCGCAGCGGTCAACATTGAACTTCCCGAGCCCGGAGATTACGGAGTGGGGATGGTCTTTCTGCCGGAAAATCTTGAGTCCCGCAATAAAATTGAAGAATGGATCGAGCATGCTGTTCATGAAGAAGGCCAGCGTTTTCTGGGATGGCGTGATGTCCCGCATCAGGCCGAGAAGATCGGCCATATCGCCCGGGGAGCCATGCCGGGGTTTAAGCAGGTTTTTATCGGCCGCGGCAAGGATACGCCGAAAGACCGTTTTGAGATCAAGCTGTATGTGATCCGTAAGAAGCTGTTCAGCAAGGTGGAGGCCTCGCTGCTGCCCCAGAAACAGGATTTTTATTTCTGCAGCCTCTCGTCCCGCACGATCGTATACAAAGGCCAGCTGATGGCCGAGCAGGTGGACAGTTTTTTTCCGGACCTGGCAGACGAGAGCTTTGAAACTGCTCTGGCCATGGTGCACTCCCGTTATAGTACCAATACATTTCCGACCTGGGCCCTGGCCCATCCGTTCCGCATGGTGGCCCATAACGGGGAGATCAACACCCTGCGCGGAAATTTCAACTGGATGCGGGCCCGGGAGAAACATTTTGTTTCCGAAGTCTTCGGCGACGATATTCAGAAGATCCAGCCGACGGTGGTCCCGCATGTCAGCGATTCCGCGACATTTGACAATGCTTTGGAACTGCTGACCCTGGCCGGCCGCAGTCTGCCGCACGCGGTCATGATGATGATCCCCGAGGCCTGGAGCGGACACGAGAGTATGGAGCAGGAAAAGAAAGATTTTTATGAATATCATTCCTGTCTGATGGAGCCCTGGGACGGCCCGGCTTCTATCACGTTTACGGATGGACGATACATCGGCGCGGTCCTGGACCGCAACGGCCTGCGTCCGTCGCGCTTTACGGTGACCAAAGATGATATGGTGATCATGGCGTCCGAGACCGGAGTCCTGCCTGTTGATGTGGAAAATGTTGATATGAAGGGCCGCCTTCAGCCCGGCAAGATGTTCTTGATTGACACAGAAGAAGGGCGCATTATTGACGACAAAGAATTGAAGCACACTTATGCTGCCCGCCAGCCTTACGGAAAATGGCTGAAAGAAAATGTTGTTGACCTCCAGGAGATGGACGAGCCTAAGGATTATCATCAGCATGACCTCAGCAATCTGCTGGAACGTCAGCGGGCATTTGGTTATACATTGGAGGACTTGAAAGCGGTTCTGCACCCTATGATCGTCAGCGGCCAGGAAGCGACCGGATCTATGGGGGCTGATGTTCCTCTGTCCGTGCTGTCGGAGCGGCCTCAGCTGCTGTACACATATTTTAAACAGCTGTTCGCTCAGGTCACCAATCCTCCTGTGGACCCGATCCGCGAAGAGATCGTCATGGCTGAGGATGTTATGCTGGGGGCGGAAGGGAATGTCCTGGTCGAAACCCCGGAGCATGCCCGCCGTCTGCGTCTAAAGCGTCCGCTGCTGACCAACAAGGAATTGGAAAAGGTCCGTCAGGTCGACGCACCCGGACTGAAGGCAAAAACCTTGCCGATGGTATTTAAAAAATCTGAAGAGGCTGAAGGTCTGGAGTCCGCGCTGGAAGACATGTTCAAGGCCGCGGATCAGGCAATTGAAGAGGGCCACTCTATTCTTATTCTCTCTGACCGGGGGATGGACCGGGATCATGTCGCGATTCCTGCTGTGCTGGCCTGTTCCGGTCTGCATCAGCATCTGGTCCGTCAGCAGACCCGCACCAAGATGAGCATTGTCCTGGAGACGGGAGAGGCCCGCGAGATGCATCATTTCGCTGTTCTGATCGGTTACGGCGCCAATGCCATTAATCCTTATGTGGTCTTTGAGACGATCCGTGATGAGGTGCAGAAAGGCGTTTTGCCTGAAGACATTACCTATGACGCCGCGGTTAAGAATTTTTTCAAAAGCACCCGCAAAGGATTATTTAAGATCATTTCGAAGATGGGGATATCGACCATTCAATCATATTGCGGCGCGCAGATCTTTGAAGCGGTCGGTCTGTCGGAAGAGTTTATTGAGAAATATTTCACCGCGACACCGTCGAGGATTGGCGGGGCCGGTCTCAGGGAAGTCGCGCAGGAAGCCCTTATGCGGCATGACAGCGGATATCCGCAAGAAGAACGTCCCGAGTTCGGCATGCTGGACAACGGAGGACGGTATTCCTGGCGCGTTGATGGCGAGCATCATCAGATCAACCCGCATACCGTTGCCAAACTGCATTATGCTGTACGCACGAAAAACAAAGGCGCTTACCGTGAATTTGCCGATTATCTGAACCGGCGTGAGACCAATTTGGCGACGATCCGCGGCCTGCTGAAATTTAAAAAAGGAAATCCGGTACCGATCGAAGAGGTCGAGCCGGCCGGTGAGATTGTCAAGCGTTTCGCGACCGGGGCTATGTCCTACGGTTCGATCTCTAAAGAGGCCCATGAGTGTCTGGCGATCGCCATGAACCGGCTGGGAGCATTTTCTAATACCGGAGAAGGGGGTGAGGACCCTAAACGGTTCACCCCTGATCCCAACGGAGATTTGCGGCGCAGCCGGATCAAACAGGTGGCCCAGGGCCGTTTCGGCGTGACCATCGAATACCTGGCCAACTCTGATCAGATGCAGATCAAAATGGCGCAGGGGGCCAAACCGGGAGAAGGAGGACAGCTCCCCGGGCATAAGGTCAGTGTTGAGATCGCGCAGACCCGGCATACAACACCGGGTGTCGGTTTGATCTCGCCGCCGCCGCATCATGATATTTATTCTATTGAAGATCTGGCTCAGCTGATCCATGATCTGAAGAATGCCAACCCGCAAGCGGATGTCAGCGTCAAGCTGGTCGCTGAAGTCGGTGTCGGGACGGTTGCTGCCGGGGTATCCAAAGGGAAATCCGATCACTTGCTGATCAGCGGGTACGGCGGCGGCACCGGAGCTTCTCCGCAGACGTCGATCAACAACGCCGGACTGCCGATGGAACTCGGCATTGCCGAAACCCAGCAGGTCCTGGTGATGAACGACCTGCGCGGACGGATCCGTGTTCAGGCCGACGGGCAGATACGTACCGGACGGGACGTGGCGATCACCGCGATGCTGGGGGCGGACGAATTCGGTTTTGCGACGATCGCATTGGTTGCCATGGGGTGCATGATGCTGCGTAAATGTCATCAGAACGCCTGTTCGGTGGGGATCGCGACGCAGGATCCGGAACTGCGCAAGCAGTTCAGCGGCGCGCCGGAGCATGTGGTGAATTATTTTCTTTTTGTTGCCGAGGAGATCCGTGAGATCATGGCGGAAATGGGATTCCGGAAATTTGAAGACATGATCGGCCGGGTGGATATGCTGGAGACCGAGGAGCTGATCAGCCATTGGAAAGCCAGAGGCATTGATCTGACCTATGTTCTGCACAAACCGGATGTTCCGGAGCATGTTGCGACGCATCATTGCGCCGGGCAGGACCATGGACTGGAAAAGGCATTGGACCATGACCTGATCAAGCGCTGCGAGCGCGCAGTCGAGAAGCAGGAACCGGTCAATTTTGACGCAGACATTGTCAATATTAATCGTACCGTCGGGACTATGCTGAGCTCACTGATCGCCAAGCGCTACGGCTTGAAGGGGCTGGCTGAGGACACCATCCAGATCAATTTCAAGGGATCTGCGGGGCAGAGTTTCGGCGCGTTTTTGGCCAACGGTGTTACGTTCCGCCTGGAGGGCGATGCCAATGATTATCTGGGGAAAGGACTTTCCGGGGGCAAGATCATTGTTTATCCGCCCAGGAACGCCACGTTTATTCCGGAAGAAAACATTTTGGTCGGGAATGTTCTTCTTTACGGCGCGATCAAAGGGGAGGCGTATTTCCGCGGTGTTGCCGGAGAACGGTTCTGCGTCCGCAACAGCGGGGCCCGGACGGTTGTCGAAGGTGTCGGCGATCATTGCTGTGAGTACATGACCGGCGGTCTGGCTGTTGTTTTGGGTCCGACCGGGCGCAACTTCGGTGCCGGCATGAGCGGTGGTATCGCCTATGTCTGGGACCGTGAGGGGGATTTTAAAGTCCGCTTTAATGACGGCATGGCCGATCTGTTCCCTGTCGAGGAAATAGAAGATATTCAGGAACTAAAAGATATGATCACGCGCCATGCGGAATATACCGGCAGTACTGTCGCCCGGGATGTTCTGGACCGCTGGGATGACGTCCTTCCTCAGTTTGTGAAGGTCTATCCCCGGGACTACCGCCGGGTGATCGAGTACCGTCAGGCCGCTCTGGATAATGAGCTGGAACTGACCACGGATGAATTAGCGAAGGAACAAAACTAGCATTTAGCAGCTGGCTGCCAGCCGGCTGCTCAACAGGGGTATATCATTATGGGCGAAGTCAAAGGGTTTTTAAAACACGACCGTAAGGATTTCGATAAAGAGCCGGTCAAAGACCGCATTAAGCATTGGAACGAGTTTATCCGCCGCATGACCGACGCCGAACTGGGGGACCAGGGCGCACGGTGTATGGACTGCGGGATTCCGTTTTGCCATTCGGCCTGTCCGGTCAATAATCTGATCCCGGACTGGAATGATCTGGTTTATCAGGGCCGCTGGCAGGAGGCCTTTGAACGGCTGTATAAGACCAATAATTTTCCGGAATTTACCGGGCGGATCTGCCCGGCCCCCTGCGAACACGCCTGTGTGCTGGGGTATAACTATCCGGCGGTGACGATCAAGAATATTGAGGTCGCGATCATTGAAAAGGCCTATGATCAGGGCTGGATTCAGGCGCGTCCTCCCAAGACCCGCACTGGCAAGGCCGTGGCTGTTGTGGGAAGCGGACCGGCGGGTTTGGCGGCGGCGGATCAGCTCAACAAAAAAGGTCATACAGTGACTGTGTACGAAAAGAATGAACGCGTCGGGGGACTGCTGCGTCTGGGGATCCCGGATTTCAAAATGAACAAAGCTGTTATCGAACGGCGGATCGATCTCATGCGGGCAGAAGGCGTGGAGTTTAAGACCGGTGTCCATGTCGGCCGGGATATCCCGCTCAAAGAAATCATGAAAGAATATGACGCAGTTCTGCTTTCCGGAGGAGCCGAACAGCCGCGCGACCTTAAGGTAGAGGGACGGGACCTGAAAGGCGTATATTTTGCCATGGAATTTCTCACCCAGCAGAACCGCATCAACAGCGGTCTGGAGTTTCAGGGAGAACGGATCGAGGTTAAGGGGAAAAATGTCATTGTCCTCGGGGGGGGAGATACCGGAAGCGACTGTGTCGGCACCTCTAACCGTCAGGGTGCGGCCAGTGTCAAACAGTTTGAACTGATGCCCCGCATGCCCAAAGAGCGCGCCCCGGATAACCCCTGGCCGCAATGGGCTCTCGTCGAGAGCACGTCTACCTCGCATGAAGAAGGCGTGGAACGCGATTATTGTATTATGACCAAGAAGCTCAGCGGTGAGAATGGCGTGCTGAAAAAACTGCATGCTGTACGCCTGGAATTCGGCGACCCGGATCCGGCGACCGGACGGCGTCCTATGAACGAGGTGCCGGGATCGGAATTTGAAGCGGACTGTGATTTTATCTTTTTGGCCATGGGCTTTTTAGGGCCGGTGCAGGAGGGCATGATCAAGGAGATCGGCTGTGATCTGGATGCCCGCGGCAATATTCAGACGCGTCAAGATTATATGAGCAGTGTGGATGGACTGTTCGCGGCCGGAGACATGCGGCGGGGCCAGTCCCTGGTGGTCTGGGCCATCCGTGAAGGACGTGAAGCTGCCGACGGGGTGCACGCGTACCTGAAAAGATCATGAATGATGAAAAATAAATATTCTTGACCGAGGGGTTTCCCCGCGATAAAGGTGACAGCATTTTCAAGTGAAAATGTCTGTCACCTTTTTTTGGCTCTATGATGCCTTGAACGGGTCAATGGAAGAATGAGGTGTTGGGTTCTGCACGGACTGCTGCGCTCGAATGGCTATAAAAGACAGTGCGGAACTCGCTCTGCGAACCCCGCACTGTCTTCTGTAACGCCATTCGAGCGCGGCTTGTTTAAGCGCGAAAGGATCACTGTATCGTTCCTGTCCTGTTATTTTTTCAAAGAGAATATTTTTCGGGGCA
>CAZQQI010000009.1:13340-23514 GCA_964595465.1 uncultured Planctomycetales bacterium
ATCACTGTATCGTTCCTGTCCTGTTATTTTTTCAAAGAGAATATTTTTCGGGGCAGAAAGAGAATGAGAGCGTTGACCGGGAAGGCGGATATGATGACGCTATTTCCGATAACCGGCAGTCCGGTCAGCGTCAGGATCTTCCCGGTCAGCGCCAGAGTCCCGCCGGAGACGATAGCAGTCATGACCTGTCCGGTCCCGGCGCGGTAACCCAATAATCCGGCAATGGTCGGGATGATAAACGCCCCGGAAAAGAAGCTAAAGGCCAGCATCAAAGTGGGGATGATGCGGGGGAATGCCAGAGCGATGACCGTGCTGATCGCGCCGAAGACCAGAATAAGCCAGCGGGTTAAGGCCAGGGATGAATGCTGATGAATATCTCGGCAAACACCCCCTGAGATTGCCGCGGCTGTCAGCAGGGTGGTATCAGCGGATGAGATAACAGCCGAGAGCAGGCCGATGCCGATAATAAACGGCAGCGGCCCGGAGGTCAGAAATTCAAAAGAATGCTGCGCCCCGGTAACCCCGATTACGGTCAAAGCCAGTGCTGCCGGGATCATGAGGGCGGCCGTGAGCAAGACACTGAAAAACGCGCTTTGTTCGTTACGGGCGCAGAATAGACGGGAATAAATATCGGGGCCCACGGTGAACAAGGAGGCATAGGTTAAAAAAAGCACCATCAGGTCCCAGGGAGAAAATTCCGTATTAAAAGGAAAGTTTGGGGTGAACAGCGCAATGTCGGGGTGTGCCTGACGCGCGGCCGTCACGGCGAACAATAATCCCGTGACAATGAACCCGAGTTGCAGATAGTCTGTCCGGAAGATCGAAAGCTGACCGCCTAATACGGTGTACAGGATGAAGGCCGTTCCGCAAAGCACCGCCGCCGGATGATAAGAGAGCGGGGTCAGATAGGCAAGGATCTTGGCGCTGCCGATGACCTGAACCGCGATCACGCCGGTCCAGGCGAGAGGGATCATGGCCGAGGCGGTGCGTTTGACGGTCTGACCGTAGAAGGTCTCCAGCAGTTCCGGCAGTGTGAACCGTCCGTAGCGGCGTACATATTTGGCTAACGGTAAGAGAGCGGTCAGGCCGGCCGCGCCGGAAATCAGCAGCCAGACAGCGGCACTGCCGGCTGTTTCAGCCATAGCGATAGTCCCCAGGATGGCCGAGCTCCCCAGGATCGTGGCCAGCAGGCTGGCCGTGATATGGAGGCTGTTCCCCCGGCGCCCCGCGACGAAGAAATCATCAGGAGTACGGATACGGGAAGCCGCGTTCAGACCGATCACCAGAAAGATCAGGGCATAGAGAATAAGAAGAATGGGCATGGGCCGTATTATAAGCTATGATAGGGAAAAAGTGAAGAGGAGCGATTTTTGTTTCCTGCTTGTGTCTTATTATATTTATAGTATAATACCCTGAATTTAATTTTCAGGAACGAAAGGAATTGGGGATGAAGAGGATAGCGATATTGGCGTTGACGGTATGTGTGTTGGCCGGCTGTGGACAGCCTGAGCCAAAACAGGCAGAAAAAACTCCGGCTGTTTCCCCGGATCAGGGTCGGGAAGTCAGCGACGGCCATATTCAGACAGCGGTCGGGTATCTGCAGGAAGCCCAGGTCGCCGAGGCTATAGCTGAGTTTGACAAGGCCATCCGTTCCGATCCGAGCAATGTGCAGGCCTATCTTCTCCTTGCGCAGGTGTATATGCGCATGAATGAGTTTGACCGCGCGGTGGATACTTATCTGGCAGCCCAGCGTGTGGAACCGGATTCCGGTGAGATCTACTATTTACTGGCCATCGCCAACGGGCTGCGCGGGCAGAAAGACCTGGCCGTTCAGAACGCGGAAAAGAGCCTGATGATCTTTCAGAAAGAGCAGAATCAGGAGAATTTCCGCCGGGCACTGGCCCTTTTGCAGGGGTTAGCGGAAGAAGAATAGGTTTTCCAATTTTTTACTCATACCCTCGTCGATAAATCATAACACTGCCGGATTTCCGGTTCTTGACAAATCAGCGTGTTGCCAGTATAGTAAGGCCAAGTTCGAGGGGGCAATACGGTCCCCAATGCCCGCGGGGCTTTGGGGCCTTTTTTCTGTATATATCCTATGAAAAAAGCAATTCTCTACTTAGAAGACGGCACCCATTTCTTTGGCCGTTCCCTGGCCGTAACCGGAGATACATCCGGGGAAGTCGTCTTTAATACCGCCATGAGCGGTTATCAGGAAATTCTTACCGATCCATCTTATGCCGGCCAGATTGTGACCATGACGTATCCTCTGATCGGGAATTACGGCGTGAATACGGAAGATGTGGAATCCAACGGGGTCCATGTCAAAGGGTTCGTTGTAAAGGAATTCTGCCGTCACCATTCCAATTTCCGGGCGACACAGAGCCTGATCGATTATCTCAATGAACATCATATTATGGCCATCGAAGGAGTGGATACCCGTGCCTTGACCCGGCATCTGCGCGAAAAAGGGGCGATGCGGGCCATCATTTCCACTGATGATCTGGACCCGGATTCTCTAGCGAAAAAGATCAAAGACGTCCCCGGTATGGAAGGCGCGGACTGGGTCAAAGAGGTAGCCTGTAAAGAGCCGTATGTCTGGCCTGCTGAAGGGGAGTTTAAGGACCAGCCGCGGTTCCGTGTCGCGGTAATCGACTGTGGGGTGAAATTCAATATTTTACGGATTTTTGCCCGTTTGGGATGTGAATGCCATGTGGTTCCGGCCGGGACATCGTTTGAAGATATTATGGACTTGAAACCAGACGGTCTTTTTATTTCTAACGGACCGGGCGACCCGGCGGTGGTAAGTTATGTGATCGATGAGGCCCGCAAGGCCCTGGGCAAATTGCCCATTTTCGGCATCTGTCTGGGGAATCAGATTTTGGGGTTAGCCATGGGCGGAAAAACCTATAAACTCAAATTCGGGCATCATGGTGCGAACCATCCGGTTATGGATCACGTCCATAACCGTATCGGGATCACCTCCCAGAATCACGGGTTCTGTGTGGATATGGATTCGCTTGATCGGGACAGCGTTGAACCGATCCTGATCAATTTGAACGACCGGACTGTTGAGGGGATTCGTCATAAGACCTATCCGATCTATTCGATCCAGCATCATCCCGAGGCCGGGCCGGGTCCGCATGACGCGCAGTATTTGTTTGAGGATTTTATTAAGCTGATGGAAAAACATAAAGGGTGAAATTGATGGAGCGGCGGGGTTTCTCCGCCAAATGAGAGAGCGCGGAGGCCGCCCCCGTACAAAATTTATTTTATATAAAATTATGCCTAAACGTAACGACATCAAAAAAATCCTGCTTATCGGATCCGGTCCGATCATTATCGGCCAGGCCTGTGAATTCGATTATTCCGGGACTCAGGCCTGTAAGGCGCTGCGTCAGGAGGGGTTTGAGGTTGTGCTGGTGAATTCCAATCCGGCCACTATTATGACCGATCCCAGCACGGCCGATCATACTTACATTGAGCCCCTGACCCCCGAGTTTGTGGAAAAGATCATTGCCAAGGAACGCCCGGATGCGGTTTTGCCGACCCTCGGAGGACAGACCGGGCTTAATGTCGCCATGAAACTCTACGAAGACGGCACTCTGGAAAAATACAACGTGAAGATGATCGGTGCGGATTATGACGTGATCAAAAAGGCCGAAGACCGCGAATTCTTCAAGAAGGCCGTGCAGAAGATCGGCCTGGACCTTCCGGTCAGCACCTTTGCCCATAATATGGACGAGGCTTGGTCGGCAGCCGAGGAGATCGGCTATCCTCTGATCGTACGCCCCGCATACACGCTCGGCGGCACCGGAGGCGGGATCGCCCGCAACAGAGAAGAGTTTGAAAAGATCGCCTCTCTGGGGATCGAGAGCAGTATGATCAACGAAGTTCTGATCGAAGAGTCTATTGAAGGATGGAAAGAATATGAGCTCGAGGTCATGCGGGATAATAAAGATAATGTGGTCATTGTCTGTTCGATCGAGAACCTGGATGCCCTGGGCGTTCACACCGGAGACAGCATTACGGTGGCTCCGGCGCAGACCCTGACCGATGCCGAATATCAGCAGATGCGCGACGCCTCCCTGGCCTTGATCCGGGAGATCGGGGTCGAGACGGGCGGTTCCAATATTCAGTACGCGGTTAATCCTGATAACGGGCGAATGGTGGTCATTGAAATGAATCCGAGGGTATCGCGCAGTTCCGCTTTAGCCAGTAAGGCGACCGGGTTCCCCATTGCCAAGTTTGCCGCAAAGCTTTCGGTCGGGTATTCGCTTGATGAGATCCAGAATGATATTACCCGCGAGACCCCGGCCAGTTTTGAGCCTACGATCGATTATTGTGTGGTCAAGGCTCCGCGGTTTACCTTTGAGAAATTTCCTGAGGCCGAAGACATTCTCGGTGTGCAGATGAAATCAGTCGGCGAGACTATGGCGATCGGGCGGACATTTAAGGAGGCTCTGCAGAAAGCCCTGCGCGGTTTGGAGATCGGCCACACCGGTTTGGACAATAAACTGGATTACCGCAGTATTCCCAAAGATAAGATGCTGAAAAGGCTGAAAGAGCCGAACGCCTCGCGTATTTTTTATCTGAAATACGCCCTGCAGGCGGGGATGACGCCGGAAGAAATTTATGATATCACCAAGATCGATATCTGGTTCATTGCCCATATTCAGCAGATCATAGATCTGGAGGATCGTCTGGCAGCGGCCGCGGAGGCAGATCACGATCTGACGCCTGAGATGATGCGTGAGGCCAAAGAATACGGCTTCAGCGATCCTCAGCTGGCCGCGATTTTGGGAATGACCGAAACCGCTCTGCGTGAAAAGCGCAAAAGCATGGGTGTTGTGGCGACCTTTAAACAGGTCGATACCTGTGCCGCGGAATTTGAGGCCTACACGCCGTATTATTATTCCACGTATGAGACAGAAGATGAAGCCGTGATCGAAAACCGCCGTCTGGATGAGGAGCCGGGCACCCGCCGCAAGATCATGATCCTCGGAGGGGGTCCTAACCGTATCGGGCAGGGGATCGAGTTTGATTACTGCTGCTGTCATGCCTCGTTCGCGGCCAAAGACCTGGGGTATGAAACCATTATGGTCAATTCCAATCCGGAAACGGTCTCGACCGATTACGATACCTCGGACCGCCTGTATTTTGAGCCGCTGACCTTTGAAGATGTTATGAACATTATCGACGTGGAGCATCCGGACGGGGTGATCGTGCAGTACGGAGGGCAGACGCCGCTGAACCTCGCGCACCGCCTGAAAGATGCCGGGGTTCCGATTATCGGCACGTCCGTGGACTCGATCGATCTGGCGGAAAACCGTGAACGCTTCGCGGATTTTATCGGCCGCCTGGGCATTGAACAGCCCGCTAATGGTTATGCCTATTCCGCCGATGAGGCTGTCGCTGTGGCCGGACGTCTGGGGTATCCTGTCCTGGTCCGCCCGTCTTATGTTTTGGGAGGCCGGGCGATGAAGATCGTCTACAGCAAAGAGTCTTTGCTGGGCTTTATTGAGGAAGCCCGGGATGTTTCGCAGGGACATCCGGTCCTGATCGATAAATTTATCGAGGACGCTATCGAACTGGATGTGGACGCTATTGGAGATGGGGAAGATGTTGTTGTGGCCGGGATCATGGAGCATATTGAAAGCGCCGGTATCCATTCCGGTGATTCGGCCTGCGTCATTCCGCCGACTACGATCAGTGAAGATGTGATCGAGCGTGTTAAAAAACATACCCGCGATATCGCTCTCGGCCTGAATGTTGTCGGTCTGCTGAATATCCAGTACGCGATTAAAGGAAAGCAGATCTTTATTTTAGAGGTCAACCCCCGGGCGTCCCGCACAGTTCCGTTTGTGGCCAAAGCCACAGGCAATCCTGTTGCCCGCATCGCGGCCCAGATCATGACCGGGGAGAAAAAGATCAAGGATTTTGATTTTCATACGATCGAGCCCAGGCATTACTCCATCAAAGAGTCTGTTCTGCCGTTCACCCGTTTTTCCGGGGTGGATATTGTGCTGGGACCGGAGATGAAGTCGACCGGGGAAGTGATGGGCGTGGCGATGTCTTACGGGGAAGCATTTTTCAAATCTCAGATCTGCGCTAATCAGGCTTTGCCGCGGGAAGGCACGATCTTTATCAGTGTGAACGATGCAGATAAACGGAACATTGTTTTTGTTGCTAAAAAATTAGCTGATCTGGGATATGATTTTGTGGCTACCAAAGGTACGGCAAAAGTGTTAAAATCAAATGGTGTCACAGCACGGGTCGTAGATAAATGCGGGGAAGGACGGCAGGATCTGCTCGCCTTGATCAAGGACGGGAAGATCCAGCTGATCCTCAACACGCCTTCAGGGGAACGCAGTCAGTCCGACATGCGTGCTATCCGTTCCGCCGCTACCCGGCACAATGTCCCTTGTATTACGACATTGCAGGGTGCCTGGGCCGCGGCGAACGGCCTTGACGACCGCTCCAAACGGGAGCCGGATGTCAAATCATTGCAGGAACTTTATAAAAACAGCGACGAGTAGATCTTTATTTGATCACTCATAGGGTTAAGTATGTGCGGAATTATCGGAATATCCAATCAGCCGGAAGCCAGTAAGATCGCCTTTCTGGGACTTTACGCTTTGCAGCATCGGGGTGAGGAAGCGGCCGGCATTGCATCCTTTGACGGGAACAATATTCATTTGATCAAAAATCCCGGCCTGGTCGCCGACGCCCTGACGCCCCAGGCGCTGGAGACCCTGCACGGCAATGTGGCTATCGGGCACTGCCGGTATTCGACGACCGGCTCCAGCAGTGTCAAAAATACACAGCCGTTTTTAGTGACCCATAAAGGACGTCCGATCGCGATCGCCCATAACGGAAATTTGACCAATACCCGGCATCTTTTTGAGCGCCTGGAAGAAGAGGGGTCGTTGTTTCAGACGTCAATGGATTCTGAGTTGATCGTCCATCTGCTGGCCAAAGAAAAGGCCGATGATCTCCGCAAGATGTTCGCCAATGTTCTGGCTCAGCTGGAAGGTGCTTTTTCATTGATCTTTTTGGTCGGTGATAAGATCGTCGGCGCGCGGGACCCGCATGGATTCCGTCCGCTATGTTTGGGAAAAATCGGAGACGGCTATATTCTGGCCAGCGAAACCTGTGCGCTGGATCTGATCAAGGCTGATTTTGTCCGCGAGATCCGTCCAGGGGAAATGGTCATTATTGATAAGGATCGGATCACCTCTGTTGATTACGATGGACAGTCTTCGCAGAAGGCTCACTGTATTTTTGAAAATGTTTATTTTTCCCGTCCGGACAGTGTTGTGTTCGATGATAATGTTTATTTTACCCGTAAACGTCTGGGCGCGCAGCTGGCCAAGGAACATCCTGTCGCGGATGCCGACCTGGTCATGTCGATCCCGGATTCCGGCAATTATGCCGCATTGGGCTACGCTCAGGAGATCGGCCTGCCGTTTGAGACGGGGATGATCCGTAACCATTATATCGGGCGAACGTTTATTCAGCCGACTCAGTTTATGAGGGAGGCCAGGGTCCGGGTTAAACTGAATCCGATCCGGCAGGTTCTGGAGGGGAAAAAGGTTGTGGTTGTCGAGGATTCCATTGTGCGCGGAACGACCAGCCGCAGCCGCATTGCCGAGATCCGTCGTGCCGGCGCCAAAGAGATCCATATGCGCATCAGCTGTCCTCCGATCAAATGGCCGTGTTTTTACGGCATTGATTTCCCCAGCAAGAACGAGCTGATCGCCTCGAAAAAAAGTGTGGAGGAGATCGCGGAATTTATTGATGTTGATTCTCTGGGATATCTTAGTCTGGGCGGTCTGATCTCGGTCATGAAGAACGGCGAGAATTTTTGTCATGCCTGTTATTCCGGAGAGTACCGTATTCCTATACCGGAAAATCAGAGCAAGAATTTATTAGAAGCGTAATGGCAGCAGTTGGCATTGAGCATTTGGCATATAGCAAAATACGTGTTCCGATAACAATGCTGGTTTCTAGCTCGTCCATGCGGAATGCTGAATGTAAGAGGTATGAATAGTTCAACCAAAGGTCGGTGTATGAGCAAGTTCATCTTTGTTACGGGGGGAGTGGTTTCAAGTCTGGGAAAAGGTTTGGCAGCAGCTTCCATCGGAAAACTTCTGGAGGCGCGCGGTCTGCGGGTCGCTTTTATCAAATGTGATCCCTATTTAAACGTGGACCCCGGCACCATGAGCCCGTATCAGCATGGTGAGGTTTATGTGACCGAGGACGGCGCAGAAACAGATCTGGATTTGGGTCATTACGAGCGTTTTACCAATACGATCTGTTCAAAATCCAGCAATATCACGACAGGAAAGATCTATCATTCCGTGATTACCAAAGAACGCCGCGGGGATTATTTGGGCAAGACCATTCAGATCATTCCGCATATCACTGATGAGATCAAGATGTCGATCCGCCGGGTGCCCAAGGAAAAGGATGTGGATGTTACGATTGTTGAGATCGGCGGTACGGTCGGGGATATTGAAAGTCTGCCGTTTCTGGAGGCCATCCGCCAGATGCGCTGGGAGCTGGGTGACGCGCATGGTCTTAATATTCATGTCACTCTTCTGCCGTATATCAAAGCAGCCGGAGAGCATAAGACCAAGCCGACCCAGCACAGTGTCGGCCGTCTGAGAGAGATCGGGATCCAGCCGGACATTCTGCTGTGCCGGACAGAAAAACATATGTTCAAAGAACAGCGTGATAAGATTTCTTTATTCTGTAATGTGGACCGGGATGCTGTTGTGGAGGCGCCGGATGTGAAGAGTATTTATGATGTGCCGTTATCCTTCAAGAAACAGGGTCTGGGGAATCTGATCCTGCGCAAATTGAAGATCAAGCGCGAAGAAAAAGATCTTGCCCGCTGGAAAGATTTTGTGGTCCGCCGCGCGAAGAAGCCCTCTAAAGAGGTTAAGATCGCTGTTGTCGGAAAATACATCACCCTGCAGGATGCGTATAAATCGATCTATGAGGCCTTGACTCACGGGGGCATCGGCAACGACGCCCGGGTCAATATTTGCCGGGTGGATTCGGAAGATCTGCAGAAAGAGAAGAAGGTGGAGAAGCTGCTCAAAGATGTCGACGGGATCCTGATCCCGGGCGGCTTTGGCAACCGGGGTATTGAAGGCAAGATCCGAGCTGTTCAGTATGCCCGCGAAGAAAAGATCCCCTATTTCGGGATCTGCCTGGGCATGCAGGTTGCGACGATTGAATTCGCCCGTCATGTCTGCGGCCTGCCAAAGGCCAATTCGACCGAGATCGATGCGCAGACACCGGACCCGGTAATCAGTTTGCTGGCCGAGCAGAAAAATGTTAAAGATCTGGGCGCGACCATGCGCCTGGGCGCTTATGCCTGCCGTTTAAAAAAGGACGGCAAAGCGTTTCAGGCCTATAAAAAAGATGAAGTCAGCGAACGGCATCGGCATCGTTACGAATTTAACAGCGCTTACCGGAAACAGATGGAAAAAGGCGGTGCGCTGATCTCCGGGATCAATCCCGGCAGAAATCTGGTCGAGATATTTGAGGTGAAAGATCATCCCTGGTTTGTGGCGTGTCAATTCCATCCGGAATTCAAATCCAAACCTGACCGCCCGCATCCGCTTTTCAAGCAATTTGTCGCGGCGGCGTTAAGGCGCAACAGAGGGACTGCGGGGCGAGCGGCCCGGACCAAGGCCGGGGCGAAATAATTTTATGATCAACGCGCGGGTGGCGGTATGCATGTCCTCCGCAAATATATTCAGGGAAGACATGGATCCCGACGTTAGAAATTGTGGTTCTTTGGAAAAATGAGTGGATGAAGAGGAGGAGTTCCTGCTTTCGCGCGCAGTTTTGCTGCCGAATGGCTATGAAAGATCGCGAGGGACTCGTTCGCTCAAACAGCCTCCCCGAACTTTTTATAATGAAATGTTCGGCTCGGAACTCGCTCTGCGAGCCCCTCACGATCTTCTGTAATGCCATTTGAGTGGGGATTGTTTGAGTACTGAAGCATCGGCATATTCTTTGGTTTGTCCACTTAAGACTGCATAGAGTTGAAAAGGATATTTGTTAGTAACCTGAGTATTTAAGAAGTAGTCAATAGATTTGCGCGCGGGTGGCGGTATGCATGTCCTCCGCAAATATATTCAGGGAAGACATGGAT
>CAZQQI010000009.1:23614-62255 GCA_964595465.1 uncultured Planctomycetales bacterium
TACTTGAAAAACATTATTTTTAAATAAAATCAATAGATTTGCGCGCGGGTGGCGGAATTGGTAGACGCGCTACTTTGAGGGGGTAGTGGGAGCAATCCCGTGGAGGTTCAAGTCCTCTTCCGCGCATCATTACGGGAAGCGGGAAACGTGAAAAGGGAAACGCAGGATCTTAAAAACAGCGGCAGGGATAATGACGTGTTTCAGGATGTTAGGCTCATACTGCTCCGTGTTTAAGGTTTTTGGTTTTTCCTTTTCACGTTTCACCCTTCACTTTTCACGCAAACATGACAGATCATTCCACAAAAGTCAGTATTAGTATTCTCTGTGCAGATTTTTCCCGTCTCGCCGAAGAGGTCAAGCGAATCGAAGATTCCGGCGCGGACATGATCCATGTGGATGCGATGGACGGCCACTTTGTCCCTCCGTTGACCTTCGGCGCCTGTCTGGTCAAGGCGATACGGCCTTTGACCCATTTGCCGATCGACGCGCATTTGATGGTTCAGCATCCAGAGAGTCTGATCCCGGATTTTATCGACGCGGGCGCAGACATCATTTCTATTCATGCCGAATGCTGCGGGCCTCTTAAGGCAGGCTGCCGGGATTTCGGTTCATTTCCTAAGGAGATCGAATCTTTTGATATTGAGGCGGCGCAGCGCATGATCAGCATGATCCGCAGTGCCGGACGTCAGCCATTTATGGTGCTCAACCCGGGGACGCCGGCGAATATCATTCAGCCGGTCTTGACCGAGATCGACGGTGTTCTGGTCATGTCGGTCAATCCGGGATTTTCCCATCAAAAATTTATTCCGGATGTGGTCTCCAAGATCACCTGGCTGAAGGAGCGTTTTTCAGGAGATATTGCTATAGACGGCGGGATCAACCAGGATACCGCGGTTCACGCCCGAAAGGCCGGAGCCAATATTCTTGCCACGGCCAGTTATTTCTTCTCTCACCAGGATCAGAAAGAGGCAGTTGCCTCTTTGAAGGCTTTGTAATACACTTATAGTAGAGGTGAATGATGAAGACGATGTCCAGAGGACAGACAGCGGCAGAGTATCTTCTTTTGGTGATGACCGTGGCTACGCTCGTGCTGGTCGCCTTCGGTTCTCAAGGAGGATTGCTGCATCGCGCGTATAATTTGACCGGGACGTTTCATAATGAAACATTAAGAGGGATTATGGGGTCAAACGCAACTGAAGCTGCCCGGAGCTGGGCTGATTCTTCAAATTATCCCTGATCTTCTGCCGCACGCTGCTGGTTCCGCTTATCCCGCACAAATTGGCTTTTCTCAAACGTCTTGGCGTATTTCTTCAGTTCCGCGCCGATCTCAGCGATCTGGGCGACATGCTGGATCTGCTGATTGGCGTTGCTGACAATGCCGATCGATATAGAGAGCAGGCCGGTTTTTATCTCATTTCCTAAGCGGTCTTTTCCCAAAATATATCCTGCCCTGCGGTCTGTTTCATTATAAAATGTCGGGCTGAGTTCATCGAATTCCTGAATGATGTCCTGACAGATCGCCTCGGCCTGCTCATCAGGAGAAATAAAGACAAAGTCATCGCCGCCGATGTGACCGATAAAGCTGTCTTCGCCCATATGTTTGTGGACGCATTTGATCAGGATGCGGGCGGTTTCCCGGATGACCTCGTCTCCTTTTTCAAATCCGTATTTATCATTGTAAACCTTAAATTTATCCAGGTCAGCGTAGCCTACCGCGAACGGTTTTTCCTGATCAATGCAGTCCTGCATTTTTTCCATGATCGAGGTGTTGCCCGGCAGATGGGTGAGGGGGTTGGCATCCAGGCTCTGCACGGTGCGCCGCAGGATCATGTGAATCCTTGCCAGTAGGGCGTCGGGCTCGAAGGGTTTAATAATGTAATCATCCGCACCGGCCTCGATCCCCCCGACCATATCTTTTACTTCGCCTTTGCCGGTCAGCATAATGATGGGGATATGGCGCAGAAGCAGATCTTTTTTCGCGCGTTTGCAGAATTCCTTGCCGTTCATGACCGGCATCATATAATCGCAGACCACCAGGTTAGGGTTTTTGGTCTGAATAAGGTGCAGCCCCTCTTCTCCGTTAGCCGCCTGGATCACATCGTAATTTTCGGACAGAGTAAGGTCCAGCACATCCAGGATATCAGGGTCGTCGTCAATGGTCAGTATGCGTTCCCGTTTCATATTCTTGGTACTCCTTTATGGTTTTCTATTCGCAGCCGGCTCTTCTATAGGCACGGTGAAGAAGAATGTTGCGCCGGAGCCGTATTCACTTTCAACCCACATGCGGCCGCCATGGGCTTCAACGATCTTTTTTGCTAAGGATAACCCTAAGCCGGTCCCTTTGACATTCTGATTGATCTGATTTTCGACGCGGTAAAATTCATTAAAGAGCCGGGCCACATCATCCGGTTTTATTCCGATGCCGTTATCCGCGACCGCGAGTTCGGCATATGATCCTTTGGGCTGAGCGGAGAATTTGATGGTGCCGCCCTGCGGAGTAAATTTTACAGCGTTGCTGATAAGGTTGATCAAGACCCGTTCGATCTGACTGGTGTCGAAATGTGCCGGCGGAAGGTCCCGGGAAATTTCGCGGACCAGTGTGATCTCTTTTTCTTTCAGCTGGGGAGCGAGGAGGTCAGCAACTTCTTCGACCACAGGTGAGATCGGCTGCGGCCGGGTGCGCATTTCTGTTCCTCCGGATTCAATGCGGGAAATGTCAAGCAGGTTATTGATCAGCTGGACCAGGCTGTCGGAATGTTTGTTGATCTTCTGCAGGCGGTCTCTAACCTTGTCCGGTATGTCTCCGACCTTTCCCGATATCAAAATGGATGCGTAGCCTTTGATCGAGGTCAGCGGCGTGCGCAGTTCATGGGATACGGCCGAGATGAAATCCGATTTGGCCTTACTGATCTGTTTGAGGTGCGCTAAGGTTTCACTCAGCTGTTTCGTGCGTTCCTGAACTTTCATTTCCAAAGACTGACTGGAACGGTAGGCTTCTTCAAAGAGGCGCGCGTTTTCCAGAGATTGTCCGATCTGATCCGCGAGGATAGAGATGATCTCTTCATCCCCTTCGGTTACCGCGTAAGTCGGAGAATGGCTGGTCGCGATAAGCACGCCGATGACATGTTTCTGCGACATCATGGGAGAAATAACAAAGTGTTTGGTATGAAAGATATCGGCAAAAAATTCTTGTCCTTCTTTGGACGAACTGATCGTGGAGATGGTCTGGCGTTCTTTAAGTGAGTCGATGATCTCGGGCTGCATGCGGAACATTTCCAGACATTCTGCGATCTCTTCAGGAGAGCAGTGATAGGATGTGCCGCATTCAAGCTCATCATCCGTATTGAACAGAAGCACAAAAAATTTTTCAAAACCCAGATCTGTGAGGGGAGATTTTTTCAAAAGGTGCAAGATCTCTGTTTTGTCCAGGGAGGTGCTGATCAGGCGTGAGATCTTTTGCAGCGCATCCAGCCCGTTCAGCCGCTTGTCCAGTTCTTCCTGGGTGCGGTTTAATTCCATGTCGGTCCGGACGATCAGTTTGGCCTGTTCATCCAGTTCTTCAAAGGACTGCAGAAGCTGATGATAAGATGCCGTTGTTGTGTTCAGAGTGTGGCGCTGCCACAGCAGAGCCCCCAGCAGAAGGACGCATGATAATAATAACAGAATGAGAACGACAGTCATGGTAATTCCTTATGTTAATCCCAACAGCAGAAGATTGCCGTTCAGGCGGTACATACGGTCAAGCCGTTCATGCGCCGGTGAATCGTACAGTTCGCCGTCTGTGGTCATCCCGACGATGGGAAAATCATGTCCCAGAACATCTATGATGCGCTCAATGCTCTGCCGCCAATTCCGGCTGAGAATATAGCGCTGCATAACGGATTGCAGGATCAGTAAACATTGGATGTTCCGGTTGCCGGCCTGTTTTTTGATATCTTTAGCGGCGCGCTCAGCCGCCTGCAGGCAGGACTCTTTGTTCGCCAGCATGATATGGATTTCCGCTCCTTCGGGTATATGTTCCTGGCAGACTATGGTGCCGTCTTTTTTGACAGCGAGGGTTTTCTTTAAAAGGAAGTCCTTTTTATGACCGCAAAATATTCCTAGAGGATACCGGTGTGTCAGCATATCAAAATTATACGCGCTTATTTTGGCCGGGTCAAAGTCAAAAAAATTTTCATAAAGATCCGCCGCGGGCCGTTCATCAATGGCGTGGATTATGTTTTTGACAGACTGGGTGACTGTGCGCGGTTTTCCGAGCGGGGACCAGCCGTGATGGCAGGAAGAATAAGAAATGACACCGCCTCCGAAGGCCATTCCGGCGGCTCCTTTTGTGAAAAATGCGTTATCACAATATTGATAGGATTTTTGTCCGGGAACGGCTGGGCCGCCGCCTGCGCCGATGACAGGGAAACTTCCGCCTATTTCTTCGGAGAGTCCCTGCTTTAGGTTGCTGATATGTGTCAGGCTGCTGTCAAAGAATGACAAAAAGAGATTGAGATTATGTTTTCCGAATCCCTGGCAGCATTTTTGCAGGATTTTTTTTCCGGCAAGGCGGGTGTCCTGCAGATCGAGATGAGGAATATGTGCCGAGGAACATTTTAATGCTTCAGAAGAAAGGAGTACGATCATTATGCCGCGGTGAAACATGGCCGTATTGTGGATGATATCCGGACAAGTGGTACCGCAAAGCGTGGGGTGGTCAAGCTTATTCTGCAACCACCGGGTCAGTTCGCCCGGGGCATAGTGGGGCGTGACAAATAATAACGCCAGGCTGATACGGTCCGAGCCCAGAGTTTCCAGGGCCTGGTCGGAGGCCTGCTCGGCAGCTTTTAAAGCATATTGATGGTCGCTGAAGCCTATGCCTATTTGAAGTTCCACAGATGCTCCTTTTCCTAATACAGTATGAATATATCATAAATATACCATAAATTAACTGTTATATATTATGATTTGGGATTATTTTGTCTGCGAGTGCAGGCGGTTCCAACATTTTTAATTGACCAAAAAAGGAAATATGGTAATATAGCATCCAGCACTTAGCATTCAGCATTCAGCATTCAGCACTTAGCATTTTGTATCTGCTATCTGCGAGATGCTGAATATTGCTATCAAGGGCCCCATCGTCTAGTCTGGTTCAGGACGGATGATGCGCAGTGAGCCAAGCTCACTGCGGAATGAAGCCTGACCTTGAGAGGATGATGGAAGGCTTCATTACTCAGTCATCCAATGATTGCAAAGCAATCATTCCGCGACCGAAAGGAGCGAAACACCGGTTTCCTCTTAGGTTTTTGAGATTTTATTGAGATATATATGGCCCCATCGTCTAGTCTGGTCCAGGACGGATGATTCTCAGTCATCAAACACCGGTTCGAATCCGGTTGGGGCTACCAAAATAAAAAAGCCACCCCTTGTGGGTGGTTTTTTTATTTGATGTTCTAGCCTTTTGAAGCGGTTATCGAAGATACCGGCGACCGACACTGTGCCAACAGGCACAGGGAGGAAGTGCCGGGCCAACTGGCCCGGCTTCGTATACCCCGCTTCCTCAGAGTTTTTGGATGGGCGGGGGATCCACGCAGGGCGAAGCCCAAGTGATTCGGTTGGGGCTACCAATCAAACGGGAGAGGAAAAACCTCTCCCGTTTTAATTGGATGCTTCAGCCCTTTGAGCCGGCATGAGCGCAAAGCGCGAATGACTCCGATTGGGTTTTATTGCATTTCATTTCAGTTTTCTCTCAATCTTCATTTAGACCTCAATATTCTCAATTTCTCTCAGATTGGGCCTTTAGTAAATGGCGCTTAGTTAATCGAAAAAATCGCGCAAATTCGCCATAGTTTGATTTCGTCGACGCCGATTAAATTTGATTTACTAGCAATTGGGTGATTTAAGGCGAGGATTCTCTAGTAAATGAATTGCGAAATGGTTGACGACTGATTATGAATATGTAACATAGTTGTTACATATGTAATGTGAATGTTATAAATAAATTTTGTCAGATTCCATAACGCTATGTAAAATGGAATCAGGTATTCCAGAATGCCTGATTTTTGACATGTTGAAACGTAAGATCCTTATAAGAGGAAGATCCTGATGAAACCTGTTTTTGATCTGAAAAAAATCAAATTTGCTGTGGATGCTCCGACATTTGAACGAGCCGTTGCGTTGTATGAGAGCGGTAAAGTGACTGATGTTGAAGAATTTAACGGCAATTACCATGCGCTTGTTCTTGGCACAAAACCGTATCATGTGAATGTGCCGGGGCGGGATTTTAGACGTGGAGATTGTAACTGTTACCTCGGCGAGAGAAACGTGGTTTGCAAGCATATTGTAGCATTGGCTTTGTATGCGGTTGCGGGTGGTCAGCCTTTAAATGATGAGGATAAACAACTGAATACAGAGGTAAAGTGCGGCGGGATTCAGGCGGATATCAGCAAAGAAGAATTGGCCCGGGCCAAGAAATCGGTTTCGGAAGCGATGCGCTCTATTAAACCTTACCATGGCCCCTCAAGTACATGGTTCAGAAATCAGGATTCGCTGGCGGAAGGGTGTAACAGATTGTCGGAGATCGTTTCGGCTTTTCCTGTCAATCAACAAACCGCAGATGTTCTGGTTAAACTGTTGTTGCGGCTGGATAAAAAATTATGTACCGGCGGAGTAGATGATTCGAACGGAATTGTTGGAGGGTTCATGTCTGAGGTTGTGGAAATGCTTAAAGAATATGCGAAGATCGAAAGAGGATGCGTTAAGGCTTTCCGCCAGCTTGCAGGAAGAAGGACATGTTTTGACTGGGAAGCTTCCTTAGTCAGGATTGTTGATGAGCAGATTGATCAATAATCTCGTACCCATTGTTGAATTTTAGGATTCTGTGGGTCGTGGGACACCTTTTGCTGTTTGACGAATTTTTTAAATACTTCATATGGATCGTTTTTATCGTCGTCTTTTCTCAGATGTTTTTCGTTATTTAGGTATAAATATAAAATGATTTTTGGATGATCGGCAAAACAGAAAAAAAGGCGGTATCTTTTCAGTCCCTGTTTGTAGCGGCGGAATTTTTTTAATTCCGCCCGCAGCCGGTATTCCGGGCGGTCAGGGTCTTTTGGAATGATATCCCTGTCGGCCTGACGGACCCGTTGTGCCAATTTGACGACCGGATGCTGCGCAAACTCTTCAAAGGAAAGTTTTTCGTGCAGATGCCTGACCTGATCCGTCAGTTCACGGATTCGGCGGTAATAGAAATTGTGCGCTTTTAAAAGATATTTACTCATCAGTCTCAATATCGGGGAGGTCTTTCAGGAGGACGTCCATATCCTTCCATGCTTCATCCAGATCATGCAGTTTTTGGGGATGTTTCATTGCGTCGGCGGCAATGGCTTGAATGAAGGTGGAAAAGAGGGGGTCGGATTCCATTGTATCCAAGGCCGGCTTCTTGCGGATAACGATTTTATCACGGGAGACTTCCGCAACGACTTCATCACCGCTGAGGTTTCGAACAAATTCTTTTGGCAGATTGATGGCCTGACTGCCGCCGTGTTTAAATAATTTTCTTGTAATTTTAATCATTGCTGAATCCTTTGGTTCATTTAAAGTATACACTGTGTATACACTAAAGTCAAGGAGCGAATTTTATCAATTTTTCAATGAAAATTCGAAGTTGGAGTTCGGATTTTCAATATTTTTGGTTGAAGTCTTTAAGGGTATTAACTGAAATGTACCATGCCGGTTGATAATGGGTTCTCTGAATTGGATATTTCGCTGGTAAAATTTTTCAGGAACGAGTTTGAAGGTGAAATTATCAGAGCGATAAAAGTTGGCATAAAATCGCATAATTTTAATATTATTTCGATAATTTTAGCCTAAAAATGCTATCAGTTCGAATCCGGTTGGCACTACCAAAATAAAAAAGCCACCCCTTGTGGGTGGTTTTTTTATTTGATGTTCTAGCCTTTTGAAGCGGTTATCGAAGATACCGGCGACCGACACTGTGCCAACAGGCACAGGGAGGAAGTGCCGGGCCAACTGGCCCGGCTTCGTATACCCCGCTTCCTCAGAGTTTTTGGATGGGCGGGGGATCCACGCAGGGCGAAGCCCAAGTGATCCGGTTGGGGCTACCAACTATTAAAGGGAACTTTTAAGTTCCCTTTTTTGTTTAGATTTTTCCATTTTCAAGAATCTTTACATCTTGGGGCATGGTGATAGGATGCAACAAAGGAAAAAGAAAGGAAAAACATGAAAGTCATCGTTGATCAAGAATTATGTTTAAGTTGTAAATTGTGCGTGCAGAGTTGTCTTGAAGTATTTAGAAGTATTTAAAATGGAAGGGCGGGTTTAAAAAGATCGATATTTTTGTCTTGAAGTTGGGGGCCTACTCGAAAAATGATAACCTAACCACTGATGACTTTGAAATGCTTGTTATAGCGAAAAAATAGCCTGGTTGACATTTTCACTAAAATTAAGAAGATAAATAACTGTATCATTGCGGGATTGTTTTACTTAAATAAATTTTCTAGTCAGGAATGAGATCAATTATGTTAAAGCGGATCGAGTTTTGTTTTAATCATCAACGTTTTGTGAATAAGAGAAAGGCTGTTGATTTTTCCAAAGGAATCAATCTTGTCATTGGTGCCAATGGTTCGGGCAAAAGCAGCTTGCTCAGAGCCATTCATGAGTGCCGGGACTGTAAAAGGATTGAGAGCGGTTCGACGAAATACCATCATTATGATGGGGAACTGATGAATCCCCACCGCAAAAATATGAGAGGAAATTCTCTTCTGCGCGTCCGGGCCATGTTCTCGTCACATGGTGAGACCATGCGGGATGTGCTGGCTTCTATTCCTTTAGGTAAAGGTGACACGCTCCTTCTGGATGAGCCGGAGTCCGGCCAAGATGTGGAATGGATGATTCGGATCAGGCGCGGTTTTAAAGAAGTCGCCCGGCTGGGATGCCAACTGATCGTTGCGACGCATCATCCTGTATTTATTGAAAATTCGCATATTATTGAACTTCAGTCCGGGTATAGGAAGAAACTTAATAAAATCTATAAGGACATCGTGACGCGCAATGCTAAATCCTGACCCGTTTGAAAAATATACCGGAGAATATGAAGCTTGGTTTGATAAGAATCATTGGGCATATGAGTCCGAATTGGAGGCTGTAAGGTCCCAGTTGCCAGAAAGAGGGAAAGGCATTGAAATAGGTGTTGGGAGCGGCCGGTTTGCCGGGCCTCTTGGTATCAAGACTGGAGTTGATCCTTCAAGTACGATGAGGGAGTTGGCTGAAAAGCGCGGGATAAAAACGTTTGACGCAAAAGCGGAAAAATTGCCTTTTAATGATGTTTCGTTCGACTACGCCCTTATGGTGGTGACGATCTGCTTTTTGAATGATGCCGTCGCTGCTCTTCGGGAGACATACCGTATTCTAAAGACAGATGGCGTTCTGGTCGTAGGGTTTGTCGATAAAGACAGCTTTCTGGGAAAACAGTATCAGGAGAAGAAAAGCAGAAGCAAATTCTATCAGTCTGCAAGGTTTTATTCTGTAAAGGAAGTCATTCACATGACACAGGAGGCCGGATTCTCGCAATTGAATATCGTTCAGACACTTTTCGGAGATATTCAAAAGATGGACGCTGCGGATTTTTTTAAGGAGGGATACGGCCAAGGGGCATTTGTTGTTTTAAAAGTGAGAAAACGAGGAGGATAAAAATGAAAATAGGTATTGTTATTGCAGCGAATGACGCGGAGACTTGCTGGAACGCTTTGCGTTAAGGAAATTTTGCACTCGGACAGAAGGATGAGGTTAAGGTGTTTTTTATGGGAAAAGGCGTTGAATATTAGAATATTAGCGATGAAAAAGTCAACACTATTGAACAGGCTGAAAACTTCTCCAGGTCTGGCGGTAAAATTTATGCCTGTGGTTCCTGTATTAAATTACGCAATCAAGGTGGTAGGGAAATGTGGCCGATCAATACCATGCAAGATATGTATGACATTGTGAACGAAAGCGATAAGGTGGTGGCGTTTTGAGGATTCTGTGTTTATACGGTATAACCGGATTGATGGTTCTGATCTCGTGTATAGTGAATTGGGATAAGACGCTGATGGCGTTTAAAATAGCATTAAAAAAATTCTATGTGATTCTTCCGGCTTTTTTAATTATGCTTATATTGGTTTCGATAGTGCTGTTTATTTTTCCCGATAAGTTATTTTTAAAATATCTCGGCGGGCAGGATCCAATCCGCAGTGTGTTTTTTGCCTCTTTGATCGGTTCTGCGGCGATTGTGCCGGGTTTTATCGCTTTTCCTTTATGCGGAATATTATTGAATAAAGGCGTTTCATATATGGTTTTATCCGCTTTCAGCACGACCTTGATGATGGTCGGCATTCTTACCTATCCTATTGAAAAAGAATACTTCGGGTTAAAGGTGACTGTTATGCGAAACGTCATCAGCTTTGGTATAGCGTTAGCGGTGGCTCTGGCGACCGGTATTTTTTTCGGGGAGATTTTCTGATGAAAAAAGGAAACGTTATACGAAATATTGCGATTGTGGCCTATTTTCTGTTTTTGATTTTTTCATTTTCTTTTGGTTTTGACTCCGGTAAAGAGATCGGGCGAAATTTTTTGTCTTTTGCTGTGGATATGTTTAAGGTATTGCCGTTTGCGTTTATTCTTATCGGCTTGTTTGAAGTGTGGGTAAAAAAGGAAACGGTTGAAAAGCACTTAGGTGAGAAGTCTGGCATGAGAGGGTTTTTCTGGGTTATTCTTCTTGCCGGCACCATGATCGGCGGGTTATATGTGGCTCTGCCGATAGCCCATGCTTTGTATAATAAAGGGGCAAAGTTAAGTGTTGTTTTTACGTTTCTCGGAGCCGCTGCTATTACAAGGGTGCCGATGACGGTCTTTGAAGCGTCTTTTATGGGAGTAAAATTTACCCTTATTAGACTGGTGATTTCGCTGCCCCTCGTTATCATAACTTCTATTGTATTAGGCAGCTATTTAACGAAAAAGGGATTTAAGATAAAGAACGCATTTTAAACAAAAAAGATGCTGGTGCGAGCTGGGATGCCTAATGGTGGAAATACAGCTTATTGAAATCATTTTTCAGGCAGGGTTTTAGGGTGATCCGGCAGGTATCTTTCCCTGACTTCAAAAGTTGAATTTGGGAGAATGATTGCTATAATGTTTGCATCATGAAGAAAAAAACTCAAGGACAAATCGAGGCGGAAATCAGCGAAGCCATCATTAAGTTCGAGAAAGAATACATGGGCCGCGGTCCTAAAGAGACCAAGACCTACATTATTGATGATATGATCTTTGTGCGGCTGAAAGGCGTCTTGACCCCTGCCGAGGAGCAGTTAACCAAAACGGATGACGGTTCTGAGCTTATTAAAAAGACCAGGGTGAGCTTGCTGGAAGGGGCCTGGGTGCTCTTAGAAAATATCGTGTTTGATATAACAGGCCGCAAGATTCAAAGTCTGCATTCAGATATAAGCACCAAGACCGGAGAAAGGGTGATCATCTTTACTCTCGATAAAGGTTTTGAAAAAAATTTTGACAACTGATTTTTATTTGGTAAAATTCATTTGCAGTCAACGATATTAGGGAAGACCTGGCAAGGGCCTTATTTTTGCGGCTGTTGCCGAGTAAGCCAGCATGTAAACTCAGTCATTATTGTGACGGGCAGAATGCTGGCTTTTTGTTTTCCAGCGAACATGATTGACTGATTTATATTGGAAGACGGGGCAAGGCCTTAACACAAGGCGTTGTCATGTAAGCCAACATCAGAATTCCGCGGCCTGTGCGGCGGGGACAGATGTTGGCTTTTTTAATGAAAAGGAGAAGGGAAATGAACAAAGAACACGCAACAGAAGATCGGCTGCAGGGATTGGATTTTGAAAAGAGCGGTAAAGTGCGCGACATATATACCCTCGGGGATAAACTGCTTATGATCGCCTCAGATCGGATTTCCTGTTTTGATGTGGTTTTGCCGACAGCCATCCCGAAAAAAGGGGCAGTCTTGACCAATCTCTCTGTATTCTGGTTTGATTTTTTAAAGGACATTGTCCCCAATCATTTTATTTCAATTGATATGGGTCAATTGCCTTCGGAATTAAGGTCCCGTCATCCAGAATTATCCGGCCGTTCTATGATCGTCAGAAAGGCAGACCCTCTGCCCTTTGAATGTATTGTCAGAGGGTATTTGTCAGGATCTGCCTGGAAAGAATATCACAAGGATCAGACCGTTTGCGGACAGAAAATGCCGGAGGGCTTAAAAGAATCAGACAAGCTGCCGGAGCCGATCTTCACACCTTCGACCAAAGAAGATGAAGGGCATGATATCAATGTCCCGTTTGATTATGTCCAAGAAAAACTTGGCACAGAACTAGCCGGTCAGCTGAGAGATATCAGTTTGGAGATCTACAAAAAAGCGAGCGGATACGCCGAAACACGGGGGATTATCATTGCTGACACGAAGTTCGAATTTGGAACGGTTTCAGACGGGTCGGTTCTGATATTGATCGATGAAGTCCTGACCCCGGATTCATCCCGTTTTTGGCCTAAAGATGAGTATGCCCCCGGTAAGCCCCAGCCGAGTTTTGATAAGCAGTATGTGAGAGATTATCTGGAGACCCTGGATTGGGACAAAACATATCCCGGGCCTGAACTGCCGGGTGATATTGTCCAAAAGACAACGGAAAAATATCGGCAGGCCTATGCCATGCTGACTGGGGACAAATAAAATGGCGGTTAAATATAAACAGAACTTAGAGGCGAAGATCAGCCGAAAAATGAAAGGCTTCCTGGAGCAGCATATCGGAGAGCGGCCTAAGGCCGTGAAGACCCAGATATTGGGAGATACCATCATTGTCCGGTTCAGAGGGATTTCTCCGCCGGCAGAACGGAATATGTCACGTTCATATGAAGGGGCAAGGACCATCAAAGAATTAAAAGATAAAATCATTACGGATGCCAGGCCTCTGCTGGAAAACTTGATTCAAAAAATAACGAAACTGGAAGTGGCCGATGTCCACTCCAGCTTTGACATTAAAACCGATGAGCGGATTGAAATTTTCACGCTGGCCAGTGATTTAGAGTAATGGCTGTCAACGCAAGGATTCGATTATGCCAGAGATGGGCGCGGCAGGTATAGATAATTTCAAAAAAACCAGCGGGGTGTGAATGTTCAGGAAAATTCTCATTGCCAACAGAGGAGAAATTGCTTTACGTGTTATCCGGGCGTGCCGGGAAATGGGCATACAGACAGTGGCTGTTTTTTCTCAAGCGGATAAAAATTCTCTGCATGCCAGATTCGCTGACGAAGCCGTCTGTATCGGAAAGGCCTCGAGCAGAGAAAGTTATCTGGAAATCCCCAAGATCATCAGTGTGGCTGAACTCACGGATATTGACGCGATCCATCCCGGGTACGGATTTCTTTCTGAGAATACGCATTTTGTCGAGGTTTGTGAAGCCTGTCATATCACATTTATCGGTCCGTCAGCCAGCGCCATAAATAAAATGGGAGATAAATGTATCGCCCGTGAGACAATGATCAAGGCCGGGGTCCCGGTTGTCCCCGGCAGCGACGGGCCGGTCCGCAATGAGAAGGAAGCGATCGAAGCGGCCAAGAAGATCGGATATCCGATTATGGTAAAAGCATCTGCCGGAGGGGGAGGGAAAGGCATGCGGATCGCGCATAACCAGGAAAGTTTGATGTCTGGGTTTCATATGGCGCAAAGTGAGGCCCAGGCGGCTTTCGGTAATGGTGAAGTGTACTTTGAGAAATATATCGATGAAGCGCGGCATATCGAATTGCAGATCCTGGCTGACCGGTTTGGAAATACCATCCATTTACGGGAGAGAGAATGTTCCATCCAGAGACGGCATCAAAAATTAATTGAAGAGACGCCGTCGCCGGCCCTGACAGAGGAGCTGCGCGAGGAAATGGGCCGGGCGGCTATCAAAGCCGCCCAGGCCGTTGGGTATTATACCGTCGGGACAGTCGAATTTATCTTTGATAATGATAATAACTATTATTTCATGGAAATGAATACCAGGATCCAGGTGGAGCATCCGATAACTGAAATGATCACAGGAGTGGATTTGGTCAAAGAGCAGATACGCGTTGCCGCAGGGGAAAAATTAGCCCTGAAACAATCTGATATTCAAGGAAAGGGACATTCTATAGAATGCCGGATCAATGCGGAAGACCCGGATAATAATTTCATGCCCTGTCCGGGAAAGGTGACGTCATATAATCCTCCGGGAGGTTTCGGGATACGGGTGGATTCCCATCTGTATGAAGGCTATTCTATTCCGCCTTATTACGATTCTTTAATTTCCAAACTGGTTGTCCATGATGATGACCGGACGTCTGCGATTGCCAGAACCAAAAGGGCTTTGCAGGAATACACTGTCGACGGCGTTAAAACAACGATCCCTTTTCATCTGAAAGTGCTGGATCATGCTGACTTCCAAAAAGGGGAGTATTCAACAAAATTTATTGAACAGAAATTAAACGCATCATGACAGGCGGTCATTTGAAAAAAGGTGCATACAAAAATCAAAAGCTGAAGCCGGCCGTGTTTTTAGATAGAGACGGAACCATCAATGAAGATGTGGGATATTTTTGTTCGCATGATCAATTTCAGCTGATCCCGCGTGCGCTAGATGCGTTAAGGCTCCTGCAGGATAAATATGTTCTGTTCATAGTGACCAATCAATCCGGAGTGGCCCGCCACGTCTTTACTGAATCAGAACTGATAAGGTTTAATCAAGAAATCGAAGGTGTCCTGAAGGCCGAGGGGATCCATATTCAGAAGACATATTATTGCCCGCATCTGCCGGAAGACGGCTGTCTATGCCATAAGCCGAGTGATTTTTTTCTTCGCGAAGCAGAGCAAGAATTTCATATTGATCTGAAAGGTTCCGTTGTTGCAGGAGACCATCCCCATGATATTGAGATGGCGCACAGGGCCGGGGCGTCCGCAGTTTACCTTTTAACAGGGCATGGTACAAAGCATAGGTCCGAACTGGATTCCATCCGTCCGCCGGACCTTATTGCGCAGAATATTTATGAAGCTGCCGTATGGATTATGAATATGTGTCACGATAAACAGGAGGTGTAACCATGGGGGAAAACATTCTCGTAGGAATTATTATGGGAAGTGATTCTGATCTGCAAGATATGCGTGAGGGTGCAAAGATGCTGGATCAATTCGGTATTGGTTATGAAATAAATGTTATTTCCGCTCACCGCACGCCGGCAAAAGCCCATGAATATGCGGTCACCGCTCAAGAAAGAGGGTTGGAGATCATAATTGCCGGAGCCGGCAAGGCCGCGCATTTGGCCGGTGTCATGGCATCGTTAACTCCTTTACCCATTATCGGCGTGCCTATGCAGACCAGCCTGGCCGGAGGGCTGGATTCTCTTTTGTCCGTGGTCCAAATGCCTTCCGGGGTGCCGGTTGCTACAGTGGCGACCGGAAAAACAGGCGCGAAAAATGCCGGTATCCTGGCCGCCCAAATTCTAGGTGTCAAGTTCCCGGAGATCAGGGAGAAGGTTGTTGCGTATAAAAACGGATTGGCGCAGGAAATTGAAGAAAAAAATAAAAACCTTGGAGTCTGATCAATGAAGGCGATCCTTGCTTTAGAAGATGGCAGAATATTTGAAGGCAGGTCTTTCGGCGCTGAAGGGGAAATGGCAGGGGAAGTTGTTTTCAACACCAGCATGACCGGGTATGAGGAGATCCTTACGGACCCGTCTTATTACAGGCAGATTGTCACCATGACCTCTCCGATGATAGGAAATTACGGGATAAATGTCGAAGATCATGAATCCGCAAAGCCTTGGGTCAGCGGCTTGATCGTCAGGGAGAACAGCCGCATTGTCAGCAATTGGCGCGCTAAGAAAAGTTTGGCGGATTTTCTTAAAGAGTACCATGTGGTCGGGATTGAAGGTGTTGATACCCGCGCCCTGACGAAGCATATCCGCAGTGCCGGTGCGATGAAAGGAGTTGTTTCGACGATAGATTCAGATTATGGCCGATTGGTGGAGAAGGCCCGGCATTCCGCAGGGTTGATCGGGAGGGATCTTGTGAAAGAAGTGGCTCCGCAGGGAGGATACGGATGGAACAGTAACGGTAAGTACACTGTTGCAGTCATGGATTGCGGGGTTAAACACAATATTTTAAGAGAACTGCAGGCTTTAAATTGCCGGGTTACGGTTCTTCCTGCCGGGGTGTCCTATCAGGAAATCATGCAGTTGAGGCCCGACGGCATCTTGCTTTCAAACGGTCCCGGGGATCCCTCCGCTGTCCCTTATGTGGTGGAAATGGTTCAAAAAATCATGTTTGAACAGCCGGATCTGCCGATGATGGGTATATGTCTGGGGCATCAGATTCTGGCCCTGGCTCTCGGAGGCAGAACCTATAAACTTAAATTCGGTCATCGGGGCGGAAATCAGCCGGTTAAAGATCTCAAAACCGGCCGGGTCGCCATCACCTCTCAGAATCACGGGTTTTGTGTGGATATGTCCTCCCTTAATGACCAGGAGGTCGAGGTGACCCATGTGAATTTAAATGATCAAACTGTCGAGGGGATCAAACATAGACAACATCCCTTATTCTCGGTTCAGTATCATCCAGAGGCCGCTCCGGGACCATTTGATGCGAAGTATTTATTCAGAAACTTTATTGAAATGATCAGGAATTATAAAGGTGAGAGGAATTATGCCGAGACGAAATGATATAGAAAAAATTTTAATTATCGGATCCGGTCCCATTGTCATTGGGCAAGCCTGTGAATTTGATTATTCCGGAACGCAGGCCTGCAAATCATTAAGGCAGGAGGGGTATCAGGTGGCCTTGCTGAATTCGAATCCCGCCACGATTATGACAGACCCTGAGATGGTTGAGCACACATATATCGAGCCGATTACCCCTGAGGCGGTGGAAAAGATCATCCAGATAGAAAAACCTCAAGCGGTCTTGCCGACCCTGGGCGGGCAAACAGGGCTGAACGTCGCCGTGGAGTTAGCAAAAAACGGTGTTTTAGAAAAGCATGGTGTGGAATTGATCGGCGCAAAACTCGAAGCCATTGAGATGGCTGAAGACCGGATCCTTTTCAAAGAGGCCATGGAGAGAATTGGCATTCCGATGCCGCAGAGTTCACCGGCTTATTCTATTGAAGAGGCTGTCCGTTTTGCTGAGCAGACCGGTTATCCGGTGGTCATCCGCCCGGCATACACATTAGGCGGAACCGGAGGCGGGATCGCCTATAACGTGGAAGAGCTAAAGGGTATTGCCCAGCGGGGCCTGGATGCCAGCACGATCCATCAAGTCTTGATCGAGGAATCCGTGATCGGCTGGAAGGAGTATGAGCTGGAGGTCATGCGTGATCTGAATGATAATGTCGTTATTATTTGTTCTATTGAAAATATTGATCCCATGGGCGTGCATACGGGCGATTCTGTTACGGTCGCGCCGGCGCAGACGTTAACAGATAGAGAATATCAGTTTATGCGGGAAGCGGCTATTCAGATCATCCGGGAGATCGGGGTGGAGACCGGAGGGTCGAACGTGCAGTTTGCTGTCAATCCGGAAGACGGGCGGATGGTCGTGATCGAGATGAATCCGCGGGTCTCGCGGTCTTCAGCCCTGGCTTCCAAGGCGACCGGGTTCCCCATTGCTAAGTTCGCCGCCAAGCTTGCGGTAGGTTTCACATTGGATGAAATTAAAAATGATATTACCAAAGAGACGCCGGCGTCATTTGAACCGACCATCGACTACGTGGTGGTGAAACATCCCCGCTGGGCTTTTGAAAAATTCCGTCAGGCGAACGCAGACTTAACAACCCAGATGAAGTCGGTAGGGGAGGCGATGTCTATCGGAAGGACGTTCAAGGAAGCCCTGCAGAAAGTAATCCGGTCAATGGAGATCGGGATGTCCGGCTTAACGGACTATGATAAGACGGCGCATCATCTGGACCTGGAAAAAATCAAGCAAAAGCTTTTAGTCCCGAACGCCAAACGATTATTTTATATTAAGCAGGCCTTTTCTCTGGGCATGGATTTCGGCGAGGTTCAGCAGTTTACCAGGATCGACCCCTGGTTTTTGTTTCAGTTAAAAGAGATCTGTGAATATTCCGCTGAATTATCGAAATATGATTTGAGATCAGTCCCCCTTGATATGTTCAAAGAAGCTAAGCGGTACGGCTTTTCCGACAAAAGTTTGGCTCAGATATTTTCTGCGGACGAAGCGGATGTTCGGGAGTTCAGGTTGGGACACAATATTGTTCCCGCCTATAAAATGGTTGATACATGCGCTGCTGAGTTCGAAGCCGCAACACCGTATTATTATTCTACGTATGAGGAAGAAGATGAAGCCGTAATGACGGATAAGCAGAAAGTCATGATTTTGGGCAGCGGGCCGAACCGGATCGGGCAGGGCATAGAGTTCGACTATGCCTGCGTGCATGCATCGTTCGCGATCAGAGAAGAAGGCATTGAATCGATCATGGTGAATTCCAATCCGGAAACCGTATCAACGGATTATGACACATCAGACCGTTTGTATTTTGAGCCTTTGACCGTAGAAGATGTTCTGCATATTTACAGGAAAGAAAAACCGCTGGGCATCATTGTCCAGTTCGGGGGGCAGACCCCGTTGAATCTGGCAAGAGAGCTGGAACAGAACGGTGTCAATATTCTGGGGACGTCTATCGATAGTATCGATTTGGCCGAAGACAGAGAGAAGTTTAATGTGATCCTGAAAGAGTTGTCTCTCAAACAGCCGGAATCCGGGATCGCAAGATCATATTCAGAAGCGGTTGCAATCGCCGAAGACATTGGTTATCCTGTTCTGGTCAGGCCTTCCTATGTTTTGGGCGGCAGGGCCATGGAGATTGTTTATGACAAGCAGTCATTAAATAATTACATGAAAGAGGCTATTGAAGCCTCCCCTGAACGGCCTGTCCTGATTGATAGATTTTTAGAGAAAGCGATAGAGGTTGATGTGGACGCCGTCTGCGACGGCACTGATGTGTATATCGGCGGAATTATGGAGCATGTAGAAGAAGCCGGCATCCACTCCGGGGACAGCGCCTGTGTATTGCCGCCTTATAAAATCCCTGAAGATATTCTT
Organism: uncultured Planctomycetales bacterium; assembly: GCA_964595465.1. Classification (GTDB taxonomy): domain Bacteria; phylum Omnitrophota; class Gorgyraeia; order Zapsychrales; family JANLHA01; genus JAKLFA01. The sequence continues at coordinate 42,745 of CAZQQI010000009.1, forward strand.
GGCCAAATAAAAGAACAGACTTTCAATCTGGCCAAGGAACTGAAGGTTGTCGGGCTGATGAACGTCCAATTTGCTGTTTATGAAAATGAGCTTTATGTTCTGGAGGTTAATCCCCGGGCGTCAAGAACGGCTCCATTCGTCAGTAAGGCAACAGGGGTGCCCCTGGCCAAAGTTGCCACGAAAGTTTTATTGGGGAAAACGCTGGCCGAACTCGGCTTAGAAAAGAACACAAAAAAGAAATATTTTTGTGTCAAAGAGGCGGTTTTCCCGTTTTCGAAATTTCCAGAAGTCGATCCTTTATTAGGGCCGGAAATGAAGGCGACTGGCGAGGTCATGGGGATATCGGATTCGTTCGGTGCCGCGTTCTATAAATCGCAGGAGGCTGCCGGAATGAAACTGCCGCTATCCGGCGCAGTTCTGATTTCCGTTGCGGATAAGGACAAAAAAGAAGCTGCCGCTCTGGCCGGGAAGTTTAAACAACTGGATTTTACCATTTATGCCACTCAAGGGACCCGGCAGTTTTTGAAATCCAATGGGATTGAATCCTTTTCAGCAGTCAAATTACATGAAGGCAGGCCGAATATCAAGGATGACATTCTCAATGGGAAACTGCATTTGATTATCAATACACATGCCGGACGGCTGAGTAAGCATGATGACAGTTATATCCGTAAAACCGCTATTTTGCGAAAGGTCCCGTATATCACAACAATGTCTGCTGCGGCTGCGTCTTTGGAGGGAATTGAATTAAGCAGAAGAGGTGAAATGCGTGTCAAATCTGTTCAAGAATATTATGCACAGAGCATGCCTTAATTGAGAAAGGATTAAAAAAATGAGTACGATCGATAAACTGCATTTGCCGAAAGAGGTTTCAGATATATTAAATGCCTGCCCGGACTATCAGGTCGCTGAAGGGATACCCGATTTGGTGAAATTGGCCTGTCGGGATGCCAAAGACGGCTGGCACGAGGTGGCGTATGACGTTGCGGGCCAGGGGCGCGTGGTCGAGGCCAAAGTCTGCCGGGTCCGTAACGGGGTGGCGGCAAACTATTTGGAGCCCTACATGCGGCGGAGGGACCCGGAATGTATGGTGATCGCGGATGATCTGCCGACAAACAAAAAGCGCTATAAAGAGCGTTTCGGTTCAGATTTTGAAGATCTGCGGCAAGAAACTTTTGACTGGCTTAAACAGCAGGAATTGGCTGTCTATCCTTTCATCGCGGGAGCCTCTGACAGCGGAATAGACAGTATCGTGGTGGCCCCGGCCAATGCCGGATTCTTCGCCCTGGGCCTGGCGCTCCTTCAGGGGATCCTTTCCCCCAAAGAGATCAGGGATGATTTTTGCCCCGAAGCCGTCATTTATGTGGCACCGCCTTTCCGGCATACCCATTTTGACGGAAAACAGGTTGTTGTGCACAAAAGAGGTGAAACATGCTATGAAATGTTCAGCTATAACCTTTATCCCGGCCCCAGCGCCAAGAAAGGCGTTTACGGCATGCTGATCAATCTGGGTGAACAGGAAAACTGGGTGACAGCGCATTGCTCCAGTGTGGAGGTGGTCACGCCTTACGACAATAAAATCCGGATCATGCATGAAGGCGCCAGCGGCGGAGGAAAAAGCGAAATGCTGGAAAGTGTGCACCGGGAGCCTGATGGAAGGCTTTTATTGGGTTCGAATTTAGTGAGCGGGGAAAAACAGTATGTTGTTTTGCCCCGGGCCTGCAATTTAAATCCTGTCAATGATGATATGGCATTATGTATGAAGTCTTTACAAAAAAATGACGGGAAACTGCACTTAATTGACGCGGAAAATTCATGGTTTATCCGGGTCGATCAGATCACGAATTACGGTACGGACCCTGACTTGGAGCAAATAACCGTTAAGCCTTCAGAACCGCTTTTATTTCTGAATATCGACGCAGCTCCGCAAAGCACCGCTCTCATATGGGAGCACATCGAAGATGCGCCGGGACAGCGGTGTCCGAACCCCCGGGTAATCATCCCGCGGGACATTGTTCCCGGGGTTGTCAAAAAACCGGTCAGTATTGATGTGCGGAGTTTCGGGGTCAGGACGCCGCCGTGCACCGCAGAGCAGCCGAGCTACGGTATTATCGGGATGTTTCATGTGCTTCCTCCGGCGCTGGCCTGGCTATGGAGGCTGGTCGCGCCCCGGGGGCATGCCAACCCGAGCATTGTGGATACGAAAGGGATGAGTTCCGAGGGGGTCGGTTCTTACGGTCCCTTTGCTCCGGGCAGTTTTGTCTATCAGGCGAATCTTCTGCTGGAACAGTTTATGCAGAATGCCAGGGTCCGCAGTATCCTTTGCCCTAACCAGCATATCGGGGCCTGGAAAGTCGGGTTTATGCCGCAATGGCTTACCCGCGAATATCTGGCCCGGCGGGGTGAGGCCAAGTTTTCGAGCAGCCAGCTTGTGGCGGCGCGCTGTCCGCTGCTCGGATACGCTGTCAAGACCATGATGGTTGAAGGGCAGACGATCGGGGGCGGTTTTACGCGTGTTGAAAAACAGCAGGAAGTCGGAGAAGAGGCCTATGATGCCGGCGCTGAGATCTTGACGGAGTTTTTTCATGCGCAGTTAAAAACATTTCTTAAACCTGAATTGATGCCGGAGGGCAGAAAGATCATCGAGTGCTGTCTTTCTGGAGGGACGGTAGACGATTATATCTCGTTAATGGACACTGTGCCGATTATGGAAACGGGTTAAACGGGCGGATCAGAGGGCGAAGATGGCCAAAAGGATATTTATATCAGGGACCGGGAAAGATGTCGGCAAGACATCCATTTCGCTGGCCTTGATCCATCTCCTTAATAAACATTATCAGCGGATCGGATATATCAAGCCGATCTCGCAGCGGTTTGTGTACATGTCCGGCCGCAAGGCTGGGGATGATCCGGTTCTGATAAAGCAGACCTTTCAACTAAGCCATGACATATCTGATATGAGCCCTGTCGTTATCGACGGAGATTTGACGAAAAAGGTTATCAGAGGTGAGGTCAGAAAGTCTTACTCCAGAACCGTTTCGAGGGCCTTCAAACATATTGAGCAAGAATCTGATTTTGTTATTGTCGAAGGGGCAGGGCGCGCCAGTATCGGTTCGGTGATCCGCCAGTCCAACGCAGATACGGCCAGGCTTCTGAATGCTGATGTCCTGCTGGTCGGAGGCGGCGGTCTGGGCCGGGCGATTGATAATGTGATGCTGGATAAGGCCTTCTTTGAATCCAGAGGATGCCGTGTGATCGGCGTTGTGATTAACAAAGTATACCCCTGGAAGTACGACGTGATATGCCCGTTATTACAGGAATGGTTTCATAAAGAACGGATCCCTCTCCTGGGGGTCCTTCCCTATCACGCCTCGTTATCATGGCCCGGTTTATTGTTAGCTAAAAAAGAAACACGGGCAAAAATTTTAAATTCAGCACAGGATGCGGACAGAAAAATCGAACACGTCATCATCGCGGCAAAAGGGATCGATAGTATACTGGACGATCTGCGCAGGGCCGGAAGGGGGACACTGCTGGTCGTTTCCGTTGATCAAACGGATATATTTTTCTTTCTCATATCGCCCTATTTCAAGAATATGGCCTGCTCAAAGAATATCGCAGGGGTTCTCATATCCGGCTGTAAAGAAGACACAGCAAAGGTGGAAGAGATATTTTCCGGTTTCTGGGCTCCCGTCCTAGTCTCGCCTTATTCTATTTATGATACAGCTGTTAAGATTCATGACTTGAAGCCCAAAATGCTTCTGGATGATGAACAGAATATAAAAATGCTGAAAACGTTGTCTGAGACGTTTATTGATCTTGATCGTCTTCAGGAAAGAATAAATTCCTCGCGGGATTTTTCCCAAAGGACATTTCAGCAGGACGCTGCCGCGTTTTTGTATGATCTCATTCAGCGCTGTATCGCGGCGGTAAAAAAATTTTTGAAAAAATAGGACAGGAAAGGAGAGATGTATATGCTTAAAGCGAACCCCCAGGGGTGCTTCCCAGAGGTCCATTCCACCAGCCACATTGATGAGACAGCTGTGGTGATCGGACAGGTTAAGATCGGAGAACATGTCTTTGTCGGGCCGGGCGCTGTGATCAGGGCAGACGAAAAAGGCAGCGAGATCGTCATAGGGGATAATTGTAATATCCAGGACAAGGCGATCCTGCACTGCCTGGAGCATTCCCGGGTGACTGTCGGGGCCGGCACGTCTTTAGCACATGCATGCATTGTCCACGGCCCGTGTGCCATCGGCCGGAAATGTTTTATTGGGTTCGGGACCGTTTTATTTAAAACGGAAATCCATGACGGAGTGATCATCAAGCATAAGTGCTGTGTGGAGAATATAAATATACCCGCGAATTCTCTGATCAATTCAGGAAGCTGTATAACTCAAGACGAAGACCTCAGCTGTCTAAAGGCAGCTGCGGACGAGGACCGGTCATTCGCTCAGAAAGTTGCTGATGTCAATTGTGAGCTCGCTGACGGGTATAAGGCGATCCATAAAAGGACCTGAATTCCATAGTGTGAACAGCCGTCCGCTTGAGCGCGGCAAACTATTTGGGCGGCCGGGTTCGAAGCCATATCTTTCTCCCCGGAAGATTTCAGGGAAATGGACAGGTAAGGGTTTTTCCACGGGTCAGGGTCGAGCTGGGAGTGGACAGCTCGGTGTATAGGGTATTCCGCCTGTTAGGAATAGAAAAAAGATATTCCAGGAAAAAAGCAGCGGCTGCTGGGGTGCGGGTTCGTGTTCGTGCGGCGGCACAGGCTGAAGATAAAAAACCGTTTTTAAAAGGGGCAAATAATGAAAAAGAGCAGTGTAATGATCAATGTTGTGCGCAGTGTGATGATCTTGTGTCTGGCAGGTTCTGCTCCTGTTTTTGCGGATGAGGATGTGATGAAGAAAATGGAGGCGATGGAAAAGAGGATCGCTGAATTGGAATCACGCCTGGCGGAATATGAGAGCAGGGATAAAAGAACTGAAAGCAAAATCAAAAAAGTCGAGATGAAGATGGCAGGCGTTGAAGGAAAGGTCTCCGGAGTTGAAGAGAGGCTTCAGAAAGTCCCGCCGGAGCTCGAAGGCCTGACCGACGGTCTCGGGATCGCGGCCGGCGCGACGATGGTCTATCAATTCACCGATAACGCTAACGGCAGCGGTCTGTCTTCCAGCAGTGAGGATGCCGGCGATGCCGCATATTCCGTTGATCTGGAGATCACGAAAGAATTTGCTGATTACGGCGCGGGGTTGATCTTATTGGAAGCCGGAGAAGGCGCCGGTGTTGAGGATGAGCTGGAGGTGTTCAGCAATGTGAACTTTGACGCGACGGGTGGAGATTCTAATGTGGGTGTGGTGGAGGCCTGGTATGAGCATTATATCGGCAATGCTGCCCTGCGCTTCGGCAAACTCGATCCGACGTATTTGATCGACGACAATGATTATGCCAATGATGAATCCGCACAGTTTTTAGGCCGCATCTTTAGGAACAACCCGGTGGCTGCTTTTCCGGATAACGGCGCCGGTATCCGCTTGGGGGTGGCCGCGACGGACATGATCGATATCGAATCGCTGGTCATGGACGGTGACGCAGACTGGGAAGATATGTTCGAAGATGTATTCTATGCCGGACAGATCAATATTACGCCGGGGCTGTTTGACCGTCCGGGCAATTACCGGTTTTATGCCTGGGGCAGTGAAGCCGACCATGTCCTGTGGGCGGATGCGGCCCGGACCAAAGAGGACAATTACGGTTTCGGGATCAGCTTTGACCAGGAAATGTCCGATGATCTGGGGGTGTTCGCCCGCTACGGCTGGCAGGATCCGGATGTCTACGCCAGCGGCGCCAGTGAGTCATTGGAGCAATCCTACAGCGTCGGGGCGCAGTTGGCGGGTTCAGCCTGGGGCCGCGGCGATGATGTGGTCGGCCTGGCCTTCGGCGTTGTTGTTCCGTCAGAGGAGTACAAGAATTCCAATAGCGCGCTTGAGGCCGGTGATGAAAAGCATCTGGAGCTGTACTATAGTTATAAGGTGAATGATCATTTGACCATCAGCCCGGATCTGCAGGTTGTCTGGGATCCCTACGGAGGAGATGCCGCTAACGGGGACAAGACGATTCTTGTTGGAGGGGTCAGAAGCCAGATCGATTTCTAAAAGTTTTGCTGTAGGAAAAGGCCTGTTTTTTTGTTTTAATTGAAAAAGCGTATATAATAATTATCTAGTTATAAGCTCCCGTGAAAATTTTCTAAAAGGGTGTTGGGATGTTTGAAAATACTACGGCATTACAGGTCGTGATCGCTTTCGGTCTGACCATGTTTGCCGGTCTGGCAACCGGGGTCGGAAGCGCTCTTGCGTTTTTTGTGAAAGATCTTAATAAGCGGTTTTTATCGACCGCGTTAGGGTTTTCAGCGGGAGTGATGATCTATGTGTCATTGGTGGAAATTTTTGTTAAGGCAAAGGACAGCCTGTCAAGCGTGTGGGGGGATAGAGGCGGAGCGTGGGCGACCGCCGGCGCTTTTTTTGCAGGGATTGCTTTAATCGCGCTGATCGATAAACTCATTCCGGATGCTGAAAATCCGCATGAGGTCCACCATTTAGAAGGCGACAAGCATAACCATGCTCAGCGCGCAGCGCTTCACCGCACCGGGATTTTTGTGGCGCTGGCCATTGCGATCCATAATTTTCCCGAAGGGTTGGCCACATTTATGAGTGCCCTGGGAGACTTGAAATTAGGTATTGCTATCGCCGTTGCCATTGCGGTCCATAATATCCCGGAGGGAATAGCGGTTTCCGTGCCGATCTATTATGCCACCGGGGATAAGAAGAAGGCGTTTGGATATTCTTTTCTATCAGGCCTTGCCGAACCTTTCGGGGCGCTTTTGGGGTATTTTCTTTTACGTCCGTTTTTTAATGAAACAATTTTCGGGCTGATCTTTGCCTCTGTGGCCGGGATCATGGTATTTATCTCGATCGATGAGCTGATCCCATCGGCTGAAGAATACGGAGAACATCATTATTGTATTTACGGATTTGTGGCGGGCATGGCGGTCATGGCGCTGAGTTTATTGTTATTTATTTAGAAAAATGATCTCCGAAGACGGCGGTCCGGTGAATCCTTCCCATTTCGGCCGCGTCAAGTCTTGTCATTTATCAATGAAGTTTTAAGCGGCGAAGGGCATATCGGGATAAATGTGTTGCTGGCATTTGACAAAAAGCAGAAGATATTTTATATTAATAATGAAAACCATTTTCATTAAGGGGCTGTGAATGAGAAATTGCGGACATCGCGGGCATGGAGAGTTTCGGGGGTGCGGTTACCGTATGACAAAACCCCGCGGAGCGATCCTGGATGTTTTAAACAGGACCACAGAACATTTAAGCGCGGAGGACGTCTATCTATCGGTCTATAAGTTTTATCCCAATATCGGATTGACAACTGTTTACCGCAATCTCGAATTGCTTGTTGAAATGGGGGTGGTTGTTAAATTTCAGTTTGATCACGGCAAGGCAAAATATGAGCTGGCAGATGAGCACAGCAAAAAGGGTCATCATCATCATTTAGTATGCCGGAAATGTGCCAAGATCATTGACTACAGTGATTTTATGGAAGATGAGATGAAGTTTTTAAAGAGTGTTGAGAAGGGGCTTTCAAAAAAGTATGATTTTGAGATCCATGATCATATTATTCAGTTTCACGGAATGTGCAGTGCATGTCAGGGGAAGTAAAAATTTTTTAGTATTTAATGAAAATGGTTGTCATTACAAACTAAAGGGAGGGGGTTAATATGCCAGGTGGAGACAGAACAGGACCGATGGGAGCAGGTTCCATGACCGGGCGCGGCAGGGGGATCTGCGCCGGATATGCTGACCCGGGCTATACGAATCCTTTGCCGGGACGCGGAGCAGGGTATGGAAGAGGATTTTCAAGAGGCCTTGGCATGGGCCGCGGCTCACGCGGAGGATGTGCGCGTGGTTTTGGTTGGCGCGCAGGAGCTGTCAATAATACGGCGCCGGGATCCGGCGTAACGGATCGGCAAGAAGCTCAGATGCTAAAGGACCAGGTTAAACTCATGCAGGAGGAAATGAATGCTATAAATGGGCGTATTAAAGAAATGGAATCCCGGCCGACAGCCGATCAAGATGGATCATAGTTAACAAGGGGGGTACTATTTTTTATTCCCCCCTTTTTTATTGTTAAGGAGGCTAAATTGAAAATTGTTATTTCGACAGATCAGGACTATGTCTCAGGACATTTCGGCCGCTGCCCTGTTTTTACGTTGGTGGATATACAAAATGGAGAAGTGGTCCGTCAGGAAACGTTAACTAATCCCGGGCACATGCCGGGTGTGATCCCGAAGTTTTTGAAGGAAAAGGGGACTGACTGCATTATTGCCGGGGGGATGGGCGCGCGGGCACAAGGCCTTTTTCAGCAGTTCGGTATTAAGACGGTCGTCGGTGTCCAGGGAAAGATCGATGAGACGATCGTAAAACTTTTAGAAGGCACGCTGGAGCCCGGCGAAAGCCTTTGTCAGCCCGGCGGCGGTAAAGGGTATGGTTTAGATAAAACGGAATGCGATCATCCCCAGCAGGATGGCTGCGAACACGAAGGAGTGTGACGGATGAAGATCTGTATTACGGCCCAGGGGGCTCAATTGGAAGCCGGGATAGATCCCCGGTTCGGCAGAAGTCAGTATTTTATTTTTGTGGATCCGGATACGATGGCATGGGAAGCTGTGGCGAATGAAAACGCCTCCGGAATGGGCGGCGTGGGGATCCAATCAGCCCAGCTGATCGCGGAAAAAGGGGCCAAGGTTGTCTTGACCGGCAAGGTCGGGCCGAACGCGTCTCAAACCTTGAACGCGGCAGGCATCCAGGTGGTTCTCGATGTGAACGGGACAGTGGATGATGCGGTGCAGAGCTTTAAAAACGGGGAATTGCGGATTTCGGACGGTCCGAACGCCGCAGAGAAGTCCGGGTTGAGCTAGCGGCAGCTATGGAAGTTTCCTAAAGGAAAGAGAACCGGTTATGATTATTTCGGTGGCAAGCGGCAAGGGCGGTACCGGAAAAACAACAGTCGCGACCAATTTCGCGGGGTCTTTACCCCAGGCTCAGATCCTTGACTGTGATGTTGAGGAGCCTAATTCGCATATTTTTATCAAGCCTGAAATACACAAGCAGGAAGCCGTGTATATTTCTGTGCCCGAGGTGGATCACGGTCAATGCACACATTGCGGGAAGTGCCAGCAGGTCTGCGCCTATAATGCGATTGCCGTGTTAAAAGAAAAGACCATGGTTTTTGCCGAACTTTGTCACGGCTGCGGATCATGTGCGTACTTTTGTCCTTCGGGAGCGCTTAAAGAACAGAAAAAAAGGATCGGGGTTGTGGAGATCGGCCGGAGCGGTGACCTTCAGTTTATCCATGGCCGTCTGGATATCGGTCAGGCTATGGCGCCGCCTCTTATCCGCGCGGTTAAAAATTATATCAACCCGACACGGGTCGCTGTTATTGACGCGCCCCCGGGGACATCATGTCCTGTGATCGAATCCATTAAAGGCAGTGATTATTGTCTGCTGGTAACCGAGCCGACGCCTTTCGGGCTGAATGACCTGACGCTGGCTGTTGAGGTCTTGCGGAATCTGTCTATCCCGTTCGGGGTTGTGATCAACCGCTCGGACCTCGGGGATGACAAAACGGAACAGTATTGTGAAAAAGAGAAGATACCGGTCTTGCTGCGCATTCCTTTTGAAAGAAAAATTGCTGAAAGTTATTCGCGGGGAGAAACGATCATTGAGGCCTTTCCGGAGTACAAGAAAAAATTTCAAGGCATATTTAAAATGATTGCAGAGGGCATATGAAGCAGATCGTGGTGATCAGCGGAAAAGGCGGCACGGGAAAAACCGTTGTCACGGCCAGTCTGGCAGCCTTAGCAGATCATGCGGTCATGGCTGACTGCGATGTGGACGCGGCGGACCTGCATCTGCTGCTTGAGCCGGACGTGCAGAGTGCCGGGGAATTCCGCAGCGGCGCGACCGCTGTGATCGATCAGGAAAAATGTGTTCAATGCGGGCAGTGCCGGGCGGTATGCCGGTTTGACGCGATCAGCACGGACTTGGTGGTTGATCCGGTCGGGTGTGAGGGGTGCGCCTTTTGTCATTATGTCTGCCCGGCGGGAGCGATCACTATGCAGGAGAACCATTCCGGCGCGTGGTATATTTCCCAAACCCGCTTCGGGACCATGGTGCATGCCAAACTCGGGGTCGCAGAAGAGAATTCAGGCAAGCTGGTTTCCCTCGTCCGGGAGAAAGCCAAGGCATTGGCCCAGGAGCAGGGCAGTGACTGGATCATCATCGACGGTTCACCCGGTATCGGCTGCCCGGTGATCGCATCATTGTCCGGAGCGGATTGCGCCCTGGTTGTAACAGAGCCCACGCTTTCCGGTATGCATGACGCATTGCGGGTTATGGACGTGGCTAAGCATTTCGGCATTCTGTCAAAGGTTGTCATTAATAAATATGATCTGAACCCTGATGTCACGGATAAAATTATACGAGCCTGTCAGGATAACGGTGCCGAAGTAATCGGTCACGTGCCTTTTGATAAAACGGTTGTCAAGGCTATGGTGGAAGGGAAAACTATTATTGAAGGAGGGAGCGGACCGGCTGAGCAGGGGATCCGCCGCGTATGGGAACGCATAAAACCGGGGCAGGGATTATGAAAACATATTTAGAATGCATCCCCTGTTTTTTTCATCAGGTCATCTATATGGCCGGAATGGCGTCTCAGGATGAAAGGGTGCAGAAGAGGATTATTGACGCGGTCGCCCGGCAGATCCCCCGGTTTTCTTTGAACAAAACCCCTCCTGAAATGGCCCGGATCATCCATAAGATCATTGCCCGGGAGGCCGGAGAGAAGGATTTTTATAAGGAAATAAAGGAGAAGAGCAACCGGATGGCCCTTGAGGTTTATCCGCATCTGAAGGAAAAGGTCGAGGCGTCGGAAGACCGCCTGCTGACCGCGGTGGAGATCGCCATTGTCGGGAATGTCATCGATTACGGCGCCAAAAATTCGCTGAATATCGAGGAGGAGATCGACAATCTGCTTTCCGCTGAGATCTTTCATTTGGGCAAGACCGTGTTCGATTACATTCATTTTAAAGAGGCATTGTTGAGTGCTGAGAAAATTTTGTATCTTGGCGACAATGCCGGTGAGACCGTGTTTGACCGGGTGTTTATTGAAGAGATCCCGGATCACAAAGAGATCATTTACGCGGTTCGGGATAAGCCGGTCATTAATGACGCGCTGGCGGAAGATGCCGTCACCTGCGGGCTCGATAAGATCGCGCGGGTTATGAGCAGCGGTGTGGACGCCCCGGGAACGATTTTGGAATATTGCTCGGAAGAATTTCTTGAGCTGTTCCGCTCAGCCGATATGGTCATCAGCAAGGGGCAGGGAAATTATGAGGCCTTGAATGACGCCGGCCGCCTGATCTATTTTCTGTTCCGGGCCAAGTGCCCGGTTATAGCCCGGCATGCGGAAGTTCCGGTCGGTGATGTGGTTTTAATGAAGGGGCGGAGCAGAGAAAGATGAAGATCAGGATCCTTTATGACAACACACGTTCTGATAATGATACGGCCGCAGGGCTGGGTTTTTCGTGTTTGATCGATAACCGCATATTGTTCGATACCGGCCCGGACAGCGAAGGGCTGAAGCGGAATTTTGAAAAATTCCAGGTCGATCCTGCATGTCTGGAAGCGGTCGTTCTTTCCCATGAGCATTGGGACCATGTCGGCGGCTTGGGGTGGGCGGCTTCAGTCCGCAGAAATCTTAAGGTCTATATCTGCCCGGGATTTTCCCCCGGGTTTAAGAAGGAAATATCGGCCCTGCCTGCCCGGATCATAGAAGCGCCGCATTTTGTTCCCATTGTCCCGCGCGTATATTCAACCGGTGCGATCTCCGGGACATATAAGGGAAACCCCATAGCGGAACAGTCGATGATCATCTACGGGGATAAGGGGTTTTCCGTGATCACAGGATGCGCCCACCCGGGGATTATTAAAGTTTTAAACACAGTTCGGTCACAGATCAGCCCGTCCGGTTTTTATGTTGTTTTGGGCGGGTTTCATCTCAAAGACCACTCGGCTGAAGAGATCAATCATGTTGTGCAGGAATTCAAAGAGCGGAACGTTAAGATCGCCGCTCCCCAGCATTGTACAGGTGAAGGGGCCCTCTGTATTTTTGAAAAAGAATATCAAAGCCGATTCCTGCCGCTGAGAATTGGAGAGGAGATGGAGGTATGACGAAATGAGAAACAGATTGCAGGTTTTGATGGCGGCATGTATTGTTTTTATGCTGCACGCTGTGCCCCCGGTATTTTCAAGCTCACATCAAGGCCCGGTCTGCGCCGTTTATATTACCGGCATCGGATGCGGAAATTGTGCGGTCACCGATCCTGTTTTGCTGACCGAGGCGACAGGCGCTAATCCGGATTTGATCCTGTTTGAATATGAGATCTATCATTCCCGCGGTGCCAACAAAGATGCCGCAGATCAGTATTTTCAGAATTATGCTTCCGGACGGCGCAGCGGGGTCCCGTTTTTAATTTTCAGTCAGGACAAAAGTTTTATTGGACGGTTCAAAGTTCTTAAGGCGGCGGGCCGATTGACCGGGATGACTGAAAACCGTTTTCCGGGACCGGACGGCGCGCCCGTTTCATTCGATGAACTTGATCTGACCGCTATGCCGGGAGCTGTAAAGATATGGACGAAAAACAGGGTCCTGGTCCATGGCCGGGGCGGTGATAATAAGGTTTTAAAAAGGGTATTGCTGGCAGAAAATCTGTCCCGTGCCTTGCGGGATGCTGATTACGCTGAGGTCGCGCCCGAACCGGTGCAGATCTCACACTCAGAAATTCAATTCGACCACGCGGTAAAAATAGGCGGTTGGCGTCTGCAGTGGACCGGTGAGCCGTTATCGGTTGCGCCTCCTGCGAAGGGATCGGCCGAAAAGTGGAATGTGGTTATGCTGTTTTCTCTGCTGGTGATCGCGGTTTCGTTGTCGTTCTTTAAAATAAGGCAGCGGAAAACAAAAAAGGGCGCGCCGGTATCTTTCGAATTCCGCGGCCGTTTTCGGGACTTTATGATCGTGGTTGTCTCGCTCGCGGCGCTGCTATTCTTCTTCCTTTCCGCCAAAAACATCTCACCGTCATTTCTTGAACAGATGGGATACAGGCTGCCGCTTCCTGTGTTCACATTTCTGATCGCTTTAGTGGACGGGTTTAATCCGTGCAATATGTTTGTTTTGACCTGTCTGCTGGCGGTGCTGATCTCAACATCCGACGTCCGTAAAAGGCTTTATATTGTTTCGGTCAGCTTTGTCGCCATGGTCTATATATTTTATTTTATGTTTATGGCCCTGTGGCTGAATGTGTTCAAGTATATCAGCTTTATCACGCCTTTGAGGATCGGGCTCGGGATCGTTGCTGTCGGGGCGGGTCTCATTAACTGTAAGGAGCTTTTTTTCTTCAAAAAAGGGATTTCCCTTACGATCCAAGACCGCCACAAGGGTCCGTTGATGAAAAGGATACAGGGCATGCGCGAGATCATTGAAAAAGGTTCTTATCCCCTTCTGATCTCTTCCTCACTGGGGCTGGCCGCCCTGGCGTCTTTAGTGGAGCTGCCGTGCACGGCAGGTTTTCCTATTATTTACACGGGCATATTGTCGGGAAAAGGCCTTGAGAACTCCGCTGTTTATTATGTGTATTTGATATTCTATAATCTGGTATATGTTATGCCGTTGTGTGTTATTATCCTTATTTTTATTTACACGCTAAAGGTCCGTCAGGTGACTCAGCGTCAGATGGAGATTATTAAGTTCATCGGGGGGGTCATTATGCTCCTCCTCGGGATTGTTCTTCTGGTGAATCCAGGGCTGCTGGGGATCCGATTAGGGTAGGATAAAAGGTCTATGATTTCATGCATTCATGTATGTCCAGGGCGAAGCGGCAGGGTTTATATTTTCGATAATCGAATAAAATATTTCGTTTATTCTTGACAAAATATCCGGTTTGCGGTATATTGATTATGTAATCGGAGGTGAGGCGTGATAGCGGGAAAGAAAAAACAGGCCGGACATTTTGAAGAGGTTGAGATCGATGAGGATATGCCGGTTTATACGACCGGCGTTGTCTGCAAGATTCTGGGGATTCCGGTGTGGACGCTGAAACAGCTGGATAAAGAGGGGATCGTCTCCCCGCCGCGTGAGTCTGAAGGGCAGTCCCGGCTGTATTCCAAAAGGCAATTAAAAAAGGTTCAGCATTGCTGGGTCTATATGAAGCAGCATAGTGTGAAGATCCCGGGGTTAAAAGTGATCCTGAGGATGGAAAAGAAGAAAGGGGAGTAATCAGGATTTTTTTTCACGACAAATTAGCACTCAATACACGAGAGTGCCAGCCCGATAAAACCGCAGGGTCCTAGGAAAGGAGGTGATGAAGGAAGACGGTGAAATTTTATCGGATGGGAAATGATTTCAGCTTATGGTTTAAGAAAAACGCTTTTTAAAATCTATAAACAAACAGGAGGTGGATGATGGATCTGATGCCTTATAAAAAACGTCAGGACCGCTGGATGGATCCATTCCGGGAGTTGGAGCATATCCAGCAGCAGATGAATCAGCTGTTTGATTTTTCGTTATCACGTCCGTTTGGTGATGCCACGCTTTTGGGAGGGCAGTGGGCACCCGCTGTGGATGTCTATGATTCGGCAGATAATATTCTGATCAAGGCGGATCTGCCGGGGCTGAATAAGGATGACATTGATGTGACTGTGGAAAGTGACCAGCTGATCCTCAAAGGCGAAAAGAAAAAAGAGAACGAGATTGAGGAAGACAATTATTATAAAACCGAACGCTTTACCGGCAGTTTTTTCCGGACGATCCCTCTGCCTGCGGAAGTCGAGGCGGAGAAGGTCGATGCCAAGTTCAGCGACGGGGTGCTGACTTTGAATCTGCCGAAACGGGAAGAAGCCAAACCAAAACGGATCAAGATCGATGTTAAATAACACGCGCTGAGGTGTGCGCGCTATGCCGCGTACACTCCAGCCGTATTTATTGAGGAGGAGGACCATGTTCAAAAATTCTTTGAAAAAGCAGGATCAGGAAACGGCAGTCATTGCGCCCCGTGTCAATATTTACGAGCAGAACCAGCAGGTGGTTTTAGCTGTAGAGATGCCGGGGATCGATAAAAAGGATCTGGATGTGCAGGTCGAAGGCAGCCGCCTTAAGATTGCGGCCCGTAAGGCGGGCGGGGATGTGCCGAAAGAGTATTCGCTGGTCTACGGTGAACGGGTTCCGGCCGAATACCGTCGGGAATTTGAGCTCAATGCGGATGTCGATACTGAAAAAATTGAGGCGCAGTATGAGGACGGCGTGCTCAAGGTCTTTTTAGCGAGGGCACTGAAGGCCCAGCCGCGTAAGATCGAAATCAGCAGCTAGTATCTGGCAGTCAGCATGCAGCATTGAGTCAGTGCCTGTTTACGGCCAGCTGCCAGCTGCTATACGAATAAGGAGGGCATGGGTATGAGGAGAAAAGACATGCTAAAGAATACCCTGGTGATTTTTGTGTTAGCCGGTTTGCTGGCGTGTGCTGTTCCGCTTTGGGCGGAAGAGGCATCGGTCGAAGAGCTGAAAGCGCAGATTCGCGCTCTGCAGGAGCGCGTTGAACAGCTTGAAGAAACTCAGCAGCCGCAGGATCGTGGAGCCGTGGATCCGTGGAAAGGCCTGCCGCAGAGGTACCGTCTTGATCGCTGGGATCCTTTTCTGGAGATGCAGCGCATGCAGCAGGAGATGAACCGTATGTTCCAGGATTCTTTTTCCTCCGGCGGAGATAAAGGACAGGGTGTTTTCAGCAGCCGTATGGGTTTTGATTATGATTTTGATATGATGGATAAAGGGGATCATTATGAAATGGTCTTTGATATGAGCGGTCTGGATGAGGATTCTTTTAATATTGAGATCAACCAGGGCTCTCTCACGGTCCAGGGCGAACGCCTCTCTGAGGAAACACAGCAGGACCCTAACGCTGTTGTTCGCGCGCGGTCGTTCGGTTCATTTATGCGGACCATTCCACTGCCGCCGGACGCGGACACAGGGAAGGTCGAGACCAAAAAGCAGGAGGGCCAGCTGATTATCCGCCTGCCGAAAAAACAATAATCGCAAGGGACGGATCCCACTTGTTTAAAACCACAAGGCGGGTTCGTCCCTATTTTATTCGAGGGGCAGAAGGAGTAAGGTGTAATCGGTGTTGGGCCGGCCGCAGACATCGGCGACCAGCTCGTCCAGATTGCCGAGAAGTTCACGGGTGTGGTCTTCGTTTACACGGAAGATCTTTTGGGAACGGTGAGGGGCTTCAAGTTCGCGGGCCTCTACGTTAACGGTCAGCTCATAGTCTCCGGACTTCCAGTAGCAGAAACCGGCCAGGATCCGCGCGTATTCTTGGGTTGAAGGCTGTTGACGGAAATCCTGGAAGATTTCCGCAGGGTCTGCTTCTTCTCCAGCCTGTGTCAGAGCGAATTCCCACCCGGTTCGCAGTGTTTCCAGGGTATCTTTCATTTCGGCGTAGGCGTTGTTGTCCGAGAAGAGAATATGATAGGGATGTTCTGATCCCGGAGAGACAACAAACTTCGAGGGGGATCGAGAATCTCCTCCCAGGAGTTCTTTCTGCGAAAAGGTCAGCGGGCGGAAGGCCAGCCAGTTGAAATCCAGTTGACGCTGGTCTTGCTGAATGGATAAGGAGATATTGTTGATACAGAGCGGTTTTTTTAGGTCAGTCAGAGTCCCGGCCAGGGCCAGGGTCGGACCGTAACGTGAAAAACACAGTTCAATGCGGTCGTTGAGGTGATTGGTCAGAGGCCTGCTTTGGAAGAAATCTTTTAATCCCATAATACCTGTCTTTCTGTGTGGTTTCAGTATATCATATTATCGCTTATTAGATAAGTTGACAGGTTTTTTTGGATTTTATTTTATAATCCTGTATTTCATAATATAATAATTCGAGTCTTAATAATCATGATCAGTATTAGGAGCAGCGCATGCGGCGGTATATGAGTTTTGGCCTTTTTATTGTATTGCTTACTCTCTTTCCTTTTATCTCCCAGGCACAATCTTCAAAGGATCTCGAACAAAACACCCAGCTCAGTCAAAAGATCGATTCCTTAATGACTAAATACGAGGAATTGTCCAGAGAAAAGCAGGCTCTGGAGAGGGAATTGATCAGTGCGCGGCGGAGCATAGCAGATTATGAGCAGCAATTGGATGTTATCCGCAGCGGAGCTGATGTGATCGAACAGAAACTGGAGAAGAAAGAGGCTGATTCGCAGGATATTTCCGCTGCACTGGAAATACGCAAAACGGAAATCGCTCAGCTTGAGCGGCGCAATCAGGAGCTTTCTCAAGCGAATGCCCAACGGCTTCAGGAGCAGCAGCTTTTAGAACAGCAAATCGCTGAACTGGAAACCCGTGTGAAGCTGGCTGAACAGGCGAAAGAAGACGCCGTGGAAAAGGCGACCGGGCCTTTGACCGATCAGATCGGCCGTTTGAGAGAGCAGGTTGCGCAATTAAAGGCGGATTGGCAGAATGCCTTAAGCCGGGCGGAACAGCCCCTGCAGGAGCGGATCGCGGATTTGGCGGACAGGCTTGACGCCCGTCAGGAGGAGGCGGCGGACCGACAGGAGGAACTTGAAGAGGCGCGCAGGCAGGTCAGGGAATATCAAAAAAAGGCGGGTTCTCTGGAGGATCAGCTGTCCCGCAGAGAAGCCGCACTCAAAAATTTAGAACAAACGATTGATGATCTCGAGGAATCCGGGGACGCCCGTGTCCGGGAGGCCCGGGAAAAACTTGAGGGCCGCCTACTCAATCTGACCAGCGAGATCGATCTGCTGCGCGGTTCGATCGAGACTCGCGTGGAACGCGCCAAGAAGCCTTTAAATGAGAAGGTCACGGCGCTTGAAGAGAGGCTGGAAAAGCTCAAGGCCGCCAGTTATGATCGTGTTCAGGAGGCTAAAAAACCTTTGGAGACGCAGGCCGCTCAGCTGCAGAAGAAAATAGCTGAAATGGAAAAAGCGGCTCAGGAACAGGCCGCGGATATCCGGGCCCGTTATGCAGAACAGCTTGCACAGGCCCGGCGTCAAGCCGCTCAGGCTGAAGAACTGTCCAGCAGGCAGGCTCAGCGTTCTTCAGCGCTTCAGCAGGAGGCGCTCCGTCTGCAGAGAGAGCTTTCCGCGGCCCAGGAATATCATCGCGAAGCCCGGCAGCAGGTCCAGGAACTTCAGCAGAAAATGGAGCAGGTCCAAGAGGATGTCCCGCGTCAGCTGCGCGAGGCCCAGGCGCCTCTGCTGGAGAAAATTGAGGGGATGAGCGCGGAGACAGCAGATCTGCGCGAAACGATCGCGTCTAAAGAGGAGCAGATCAAAGACGCCGGCAACAGAAGAGGCCTTTTACAGAAAGAGATCTCCCGGCAAAAACAGCAGGTGGAGAAGTTTTCCCAACGGGTTGACAGTTTGAATCAGCAGCTGACTCAGCAGCGCGGTGAGTATGAGCAGAAGCTGGCCGCGGTTAAGTCCCAATATGAGCAGAGGATTTCCGGGCTTAATGAGAAGGTTGATCAATTGCCGGAACGGGTTGACCGGGTGAAGGCGGAATACGAAGAGATCATAGCTGAAAAGGAACAGCAGATCCGTGATATTCAGGCCGTGATCCCGCAAAAGATCTCTCAGGCAAAAGAACCGTTGCAGCAAAAGGCCGCGGCTTTACAGGAGCGTTTAGAGAAAGCAGAGCAGTCTCTCCCGGAGAAGATCAAGGCGGCCCGCCGGCCTTTGGAGGACAAGGTCGCTGACCTGCAGGAGCAGTTGGCGCAGAAAGAAGAATCGCTTCCTGAGCAGATCCGGCAGGCCAGACAGCCGTTGGAACAGACGATCGAGAACCTTAAAGGTCAGCTGGCGGAGATGAAAAATGACATTCTTCCGTCGAGGGTGGAGGAGGCGCGTACACCATTAGAAAAGAAGATCGCTGACCTGGAAGAGCAGCTGGCGGCAAAAGATGAGTCATTGCCGGAGAAGATCGCGTCTGCAAAAGAGCCTCTGCAGAAAAAGATTCAGGATCTGCAGGAGCAGTTGACTCAAAAAGACCAGTCATTGCCGGAGGAGATCGCGTCTGCTAAACAGCCTTTGCAGAAGGAGATCAATGAGCTGGAGCAGCGTCTTTCTCAGAAAGAGGAATCCATTCCGCAGCAGATCGCTTCCGCGAAAAAGCCGTTGGAGAAAAAGGTCGCTGACCTGCAGGAGCAGCTGGCGGAGATGAAAAATGACATTCTTCCGTCGAGGGTGGAGGAGGCGCGTACACCATTAGAAAAGAAGATCGCTGACCTGGAAGAGCAGCTGGCGGCAAAAGATGAGTCATTGCCGGAGAAGATCGCGTCTGCAAAAGAGCCTCTGCAGAAAAAGATTCAGGATCTGCAGGAGCAG
>CAZQQI010000009.1:62355-64037 GCA_964595465.1 uncultured Planctomycetales bacterium
CAAAAAGATCAGTCATTGCCGGAGAAGATTGCCGCGGCAAAAAATCCTCTGCAGAATAAAATTGCTGATCTGGAAGAGCAATTGACGGCAAGAGAAAAGGCATTGCCGAAAAAGATCGCCCAGGCTGTAGGACCGTATGAAAAAACTGTGGCCGAACAAAAGTCTGAGCTTGAGCGCCGCGCCCAGGCAGTGAGCTCTCTGCAGTCTCAATTGGACGATCTTGGTGATCAGCTGAAAAAGGCGCAGAGTGCCAGGAGTGATCTTCAGAAAAAACTTGACCAGCAGGAACAAGAATCGGTTCGCCGGCAGGAAGAGTTTAAAGAGGCCCGCCTGCGTCTGGCAGAAAAAAAGGATCAGCAGATCGCTGATCTGCGTGCCGCACTTAAGCAGCAGGAGCAGGAATATGCCGGCGAAATGTTGGAGGTTAAGAAATCGTATCAGGAAGATATCGAACGTCTGGAGAGCAGTCTCGTTCAGGCCGGGGAGCAGGCGGAACAAGCGGTTGAGCAGGCACGGGTCCCTTTGCTTGATGAGATCGGTTCTCTTAAGACCCGCCTGGAAGAACAGCAGAGGCAGGAAGAAGTTGCTGTTCTCAAGGCAAAAGAGCCTTTACAGGAGAAGATCAGCTTTCTGATCGAGGATATTCAGCAGATCAAAACCCGTGTTCCGGAACAGATCGCCCGCGCAAAAGAGCCTTTGACAGAAAAGATCGCGGCACTGCAGGAAAATATCCAGCAGGAGCAGAGACAGCGTGAAGCAGACCTGCAGGAACAGAGGGAGAAGTTTTCACGTGAACGGGATGAATTTGAGACGCTGCTTGAGGAGAAGGAGGCGGAGATCGCTGAAAAAGAACAGACAGCTGCCCAAAAAGAGACGCGGATCCTCTCCCTGCAGGAGTCGGTGGAAGAATTGCAGGCTTCTCTCAGCGGTGCTAAACAGGAATATGCTGAATTAGAGCAGGAACGGAAAGAACTGGCCGCCTCGATCCCGCGCAGGATCGCGGACGAACAGGCTCCTCTCAAAAAGGAAATTAAGGCCCTGCAGAAGGCGCTGGAAAATCAGCAGCGCGAAACAAAACAGGCGGCCGAAAAGGTCCGCAGGGAGACGGCTGCTCGCGTCGAAGAATTGAAGAAGCTTTTAGCGCAGAAGGATCAGCAGGCAGAAAAGCGTATGGCTGCTGCACAAAAGCGCTTTGAGGAACAGCAGGAGTCACTGAGCTCTGAGATAGAGGTTAAAGCCCGGGAAATGGCGGCACAGGAAAAGGAGATGGCCCGGCTAAAGGCGGGCATTGAGAATATGACGGTCAGCTTATCCGCAACGCAGAAAGAAAATATTTTTCTTAACAGCGAGGCCGAGCGTCTGCAGGCAGAGGTTAAGGCCTTGACCGCGGAACAGCAGAAGGTCATCGCCGCGCAGGAAAAAAAGGCTGAAAAACAGATCGCGGCTTTGAATAAAAGCATTGAGAAGAAGGAGACGCAGATCTGGGAGCGGCAGGCACAGATCAACCGGCTGCAGGAAGAACTGAAAACGGTATCTGTAGAAAGTGAAGATCTGGCCGGAGATTATTTTGATATTCTTGACGAGAATGATAAGCTGAAAGAGCAGATCCGCGACCTGGAGAAGGACCTGGAGCGTGCGTATCAATGAAGACGGGGCACGGGAGACGGGGAACGGGATACGGG
>CAZQQI010000009.1:64137-79954 GCA_964595465.1 uncultured Planctomycetales bacterium
AAACCCAACAAACCCAAAGAACCCAACAAACCCAATAAACCCAACACATTCAACAGTATGATGGATAAACACTTTATGACCATGGCGATCGAGAGGGCCCGCGAGGGCATTGCCGCGGGGCAGACGCCGTTCGGTGCGTGTATTGTGCGCGATCGTAAAGTTCTCGCCTGTGAGCATAACCGTGTCTGGGAGACGACCGATATCACGGCGCACGCCGAGGTGACGGCTCTGCGGGCTGCCTGCCGGAATATCGGAGATATTGACCTTTCCGGCGCGGTGCTGTATTCGACCTGTGAGCCTTGCCCGATGTGTTTCAGCGCCGCTCACTGGGCGCGGATCGGGCGTATTGTTTTCGGCGCGGATATTGACGACGCTGAACGTGCCGGGTTTAATGAATTCAAGGTGTCCAATGCCTGCTTGAAGACTATGGGCGGGTTGTCATGTGCGGTCGATTCTGGTATTCTGCGTGATGAATGCGTTGCGCTGTTCGCTGAATGGCAGGCGCGGGGAGGGGCGGCTTATTAAGGGTGATCGTTAATATAGGTGACGGGCGGGTATGCTCAATCGTTCTGTCACGTTTGATCCTATGGCAGGTGTTCTTCGCTCTGACATCCGCGGCCGGGAACACATAACGCAGTTCCTTTCATTTACCTTTATTTATGGAGTTGATCATGCTGAAGAAAAATTGTCTTTTTTGTGTCCTTTGTGCGGGCCTTTTGTCAGGCTGTATGACGGCCGAGTATGTCTATGAAGAGCCGCTGCCCGAACCTGTTTTGAGCCGGCGGTTTATCAGTCTGCGTCAGGTCAGCAGCGGTTTGACCCGTGATGAGGTCCGTGCTCTGCTGGGAACGGAGGTTGTCGTCGGGCAGGAATTGGTCGATCCCGAAGGGGAACGGTACAAGCCGGTCACGGTCGCGAATCCGTTTAAAAGTGAAACGCTGCGCCGGGGAAATGACGCGTATACAGTTGATTATTATCTGGTCGGGATTTATCAGGATGACGGCAAGGTGACTGACGAGGAGCTGGTCCCGCTGGTCTTCCGGGACGGCAGGCTTATCGGACAGGGCTGGGCGTTTCTGCAGCGGCGGGTCAAGGTCAGGACGGAATAGCGGCGGTGAATATGCATTCAGACGCAATCCGGGCTGCCGCTGAAATTTTGTTTCCTCATTTTACCAGCGCCCGTCCAGTGGATTGGGAAAAGGAGTTTTCCTGCCGGCGGCCGCTGCATATTGAGATCGGTTTCGGTGACGGGGAGTTTTTGATCCGATCTGTTCTTTCCCGGCCGGAGGCCTGTTTCATTGGGATCGAGCTGGACTGGGGCCGGATTCAGAAATGTTTCCGCCGGATCGCCCGGCTGGACATGTCACAGCAGCAGGAGATCTTTTCCCGCTTGAGGATCCTGCGGGCGGATGCCTGGACGGTCTTTGAACGCCTGGTGAGGCCCCGCATGGTCCGGCACATCGAATGCCTTTTTCCCTGTCCATGGCCCAAAGACCGCCATGAACGCCACCGCCTGTTCAGCCCGGAGTTTTTGCGGCTGATCAACAGCCGTCTGGAGGACAGCGGGACCCTGCGTGTGGTCACGGACCATGAGCCTTATGCCTCCTGGATCCGCGAACATGCCGGCGGAACCGGTATGGTCATCGACATCGGTCATGTGCCGGCAGGGTTCGATACGAAATTTGAACGCAAATGGCGGGCCGGCGGCCAGGAGGTCTTCAGCGCGCTGAGGTTCAAAAAAGGCCCGCATCAGGATATACCGGTTGTGGAGGATGTGATCGTGAAGGCATATTATCATCAGCATTTCGATCCGGAGAAATTTCAGCTTGAAAAAGATGTTTCCGCGGGCGTTGCTGTGATTCCGAAAGAAACGGTTTTTGACCGGGAGCAGGAGAAATACGCGGTCCGGGTTGTGGTGTCCGAGCCGCATTTGACGCAGAATGTCTGGATCGGGATCGTCATGACCAGAAAAGGATGGTGTGTTTTACGGATGGAAGGCCAGCAGGTCCTTCCGACAGACGGTGTGGCGCGGGCGATCGCCCGGGTCTCTGAAGCGGTCGCGCGGACAGAATCATGATGTAAGGGGGAGGTATGCTGAGAGCGAGAATGTGGAGACGGCCTTTTGTGCGCGGAGCTGTCTCGTGTGTGTTTTTGATCCATCTGGCCATCTGGTTTCCCCGGGGTGCGGAGGCCTACAGTGTTTCGGCTAAGGCCGCGATCTTTTCCAACAGCACGAAGGTGATCCGCTATTACGGCAAAAATGTTCACGCCCGTGTTTTGCCCGCCAGCACGACCAAGGTGATGACGGCTCTGCTGGTACTGGAACGCCTGCCTATGAACAAGACGGTGCGGTTTTCTAAAAATTCAACCGGCACTCAGCCGTCAAAGCTCTATGCCCGTCCGGGTGAGCGGTTTAAGGTGCGGGATCTGCTGTACGCGATTATGCTGAGGTCTGCTAATGACGCTGCGGTTGCCCTGGCCGAAGAGATATCCGGCACGCATTGGCAATTCGTCAACCTGATGAACCGGCGCGCCAAGGCCCTGGGGTGCCGCAACACCAAATTCGCTAACGCTAACGGTCTGCCCAGCAAGGAGAGCCAGTACTCCACGCCTTATGACATGTACTTGATCTTCCGTGAGGCGATTAAGCACCCGTTTTTCAAGACGCTGGTCCACACAAAATATAAAACGATACGTTCGACGTCCAGCGGCCGCACGTTTAAATTGAAAACGCATAATAAGATTTTATTTTTCGATTGGAAGCGCAAACTCTACGGGAAGACCGGGTACACCCGCGCGGCAGGTCCTTGTTTTGTGGGGTATTTGATGAGGGGCGATGATGTGTGCATTATTGTGGTCTTTAACGCTTCCCGCAGATGGCAGGATATCAAACATATTGTGTCGCATTACGGCAAGATACAGATGTAAGGGATAAAGGGGCCCGGTCACCGGTCACAAGGGCACACGACGCATGGGGCCTGTTCGATCGGATAATTCGTGGTTGTAGAGGATGAGAAGTTCCCGTATACTATATGTGTTTAACACGCATTCATAAAGAAAGGATGGGACATGAGAGATAAGGTTTTGATCGGTGTGATCTTGGCCGCGGTGGTGGCGATCGTTACGGTGCTGACGGTCCGTTATGAGATCAACCAGACGATCGTCAAGCGTCTGGTGGTCCAGCAGGAGGAGATCCTGGATATGCTGAAAAAAAGCCAGGGTCCGGGCGGTGAAGGGGATCTTGCCCGCAAGCTGGATAGTGTCAATAACCGTTTGGACACGGTGATCGAGCTGGCCAGCGGACGGGGACCGCGCGATCCTCAGCCTCAGCGCCCGCCGAAACCGCCGGCTGAAGATTACAGCAGGAAACACGACATTCCCACGGCCGGTCTTCCGGTTAAAGGCGCGGAAGATGCCGAGATTACGATCGTGGGATTTCTTGATCTGCAGTGTCCGTTCAGTGCTCGTTTTCAGCCTGCTTTTGATGAGGCTCTGAAAGCGTATCCGGATAAGGTTAATTATGTGGTCAAGCATTTTCCTTTAGCATTCCATCCTCAGGCGGTTCCCGCGGCTAAGGCTGTGATCGCGGCGGGTCAGCAGGGGAAGTATTTTGAAATGCTGGATTTGATCTTGGAGAATAATCGCCAGCTTTCCGAGGAAAAGTATGTGGAATTCGCGGATCAGCTGGGTCTGGATACTGATAAATTTATGACAGATATGGAACAGAACGCGGAATCGTGGGAAGAGTTGATCCAGCAGGATTATGCCCTGGGGCAGAAGGTGGATGTCCGGGGGACTCCGACGTTTTATATTGATGGGTACAAGACCGGGGCCCGTTCTGTTGAAGCGATCAAAAAGGAGATCGAAGAGCGGCTGGGTGAGAAAGAATAAATATTTACTTCTAAAGGATTTTCTGGTAATATAGCCTCCTTTATCCTGATTTCTTGAAGTTTTATTATTTTTAAGGAGGAATATCATGGCAAAAGTCGGTGGAAAGACAACAAAATTTTACAAGGAGACCCGCGGCTTAAAAACCAGCGGGGGGCAGCAGGTCAAGGGCGGAACGGTTTTGACCCGTCAGGGACACCGCTGGAAGCCGGGGGTGAATGTGACCGGGCAGATGCACCTGAATGCGGCCTGTGACGGTGAGATCTATTTTACCCGCAAAAAGAACAGCTATAATAAGATGATAACTTATATTAATGTCCGTCCTTCCTCGGACGAATGATGGTGAAATGTGATAACGGCGGGGTGAAACCGATCAGCACGGCATGTGTTTGTGTTAGGGGTTTCACGTTGCGCTTTTCACTCTTCACCCCTCACTTCTTATGTGCGGAATAATCGGATATATCGGCCGTAATGACGCGACACCTATTTTACTGGATGGGCTCCAAAAGTTGGAATACCGGGGCTATGATTCCAGCGGGATAGGTGTTCTTTCTTTGGAGCAGGGGCGCATTACGGTGCGTAAGACCCAGGGCAAGATCGCCCGCCTGCGAGAGCAGATCAAGAAAAAGGGTGTTCCGAAGTCTTCCTTGGGCATCTCACATACCCGCTGGGCTACACACGGCGCGCCCAACCGCCGCAATGCTCATCCGCACTTTGATCAGGACAAAAAGATCCTGGTTGTCCACAACGGTATTATTGAAAATTATCAGCAGATCAGAGAACGTCTTCAGGCCGAAGGCGTTCGTTTTGTCTCAGAGACAGACACGGAAGTGATCGCCCAGCTGATCGGGTTTTATTACGCCCGTGGTGAAGGTCCGTGTGAGCGGCGTTTTGAATGGGCTGTTCGCCGTGCGATCGCTGAATTTGAAGGGGCTTTTGCTTTAGGGATGATCTGTCAGGATTGTCCTGACATTTTGATGACCGCGCGCATTGGTTCTCCGCTGATCATCGGTCTGGGTGAGGGAGAGAACTACATTGCGTCGGATGTGCCGGCTATTCTAGATAAAACGCGACGCATTATTTATCTTAAAGACGGACAGATGGCTGTGATGAAGCCGGACAGCGTCGAGGTTAAAAGTTTTTCCGGGCGCCGGGTTAAGGCTGAAATTGATACGGTGACCTTTGACGCCGAGGCCGTGGGCAAACAGGGGCACGCACATTTCATGCTTAAGGAGATCCATGAACAGCCGGGTGTTCTGCGGCGCATGATCCGGGAGAGGATCCGGGGAGAGAATGTGCGGCTGGACGGCATCGGACTGACGGCGGCGGAATTAAAAAAGATCCGTCATGTCCAGCTGGTGGCCTGCGGGACCGCTTATCATGCTGGATTGCTGGGAAAATATATTATTGAGCGTTTTGCCCGTGTGGCCTGTTCAGTGGATGCGGCCAGTGAATTCCGTTACCGCGATCCGATCCTCGACAAGCGGACTCTGGTCATCGCGATCAGTCAGTCGGGAGAGACCGCTGATACTCTGGCCGCTGTGCGCGAGGCCCGGGAGTCCGGGGCAAAAGTGGTTTCGATCTGTAATGTGGTGGGTTCGTCACTGGCGCGGGAATCGGATGGGGTGCTCTACACTCATGCCGGACCGGAGATCGGTGTGGCCTCGACCAAGGCCTACATTGCCCAGATCAGTATGCTGTATTTGCTGGCGTTTAAGCTGTCGGCGGTTCACCACGGGATGAAGCCGGCCGAACGCAAACGGCTGATCAAGGCGTTTAAGGCGGTTCCGTCGGCTTTCGATAAAATGCTGAAGAAAAAGTCCGCGGTCGCGCGTATCGCGAAAAAGAATTCGCATTTCGGCTGCTTCCTTTTTCTGGGGCGCAATGTCAACTATCCGTCGGCGATGGAAGGCGCGCTGAAACTGAAAGAGATCTCGTATATTCCGGCGGAAGGGTACGCGGCCGGGGAGATGAAGCACGGTCCCATTGCCCTGATCGACGAGTACCGTGCTGTGGTCTGTATTGTCCCGATGAGTGAGACCTATGACAAGATGATCTCTAATATTCAGGAGATCCGCGCGCGCAAGGGAAAGATCATCGCGATTGCTACCGAGGGCGATGCGCAGATCAAACAGCACGCCAGTCATGTGATCACGGTCCCGGCGATCGAAAGCGTGCTGACGCCGCTGGTGGCGGCCCTGCCGTTCCAGCTGTTGGCGTACTACATCGCGGTCCAGCTGGGCTGTGATGTGGACCAGCCGCGCAATCTGGCCAAATCGGTGACGGTGGAATAGCGCCGTTGCGGGAAGAGGGATACGGGGGACGGGATACGGGGTACGGGAAGCGGGAAACGGGAAACGGGAAACGTAAAACTCAAACCAAAAAACCGCTTCACGTTTCACGTTCCCCGTTGAACATTAACCCAATAAACCCAATAAACCCAACAAACCCAACAAACTCAACAAACCCAACAAACCCAACAAACCCAACAAACTCAACAAACTCAACAAACCCAACAAACCCAACAAACTCAATAAACCCAATAAACCCAACACATCTGCCATGCTTTATATTGTCTCCACTCCAATCGGCAATCTCGGTGACATGACCTTCCGCGCGGTTGAAGTGCTGAAGGCGGTTGACCTGATCGCCTCCGAGGACACCCGGCACACCGGCATTCTGCTGAAACGCTACGAGATTACGACCCGCCAGACCAGTTTTCATGAACATAATAAGTCCCGCAAAACTGATGAGCTGATCAGCCTGCTGCAACAGGGTCAGGATATTGCTCTGGTATCTGATGCGGGCACGCCGGGCATCAGTGATCCGGGATACCGTCTGGTGCGCGCGGTGCTGGATAACGGGCTGGAGGTGACCGTGGTCCCGGGGCCGTGTGCGGCGATTGCGGGCCTGTCGCTGTCCGGCCTGCCGACGGATCGCTTTGTATTTGAAGGATTTCTCCCGCCCAAGTCCGGGGCGCGCCGCCGCCGGCTGGAGGCACTGAAAGATGAGGGGCGGACAGTGATTTTTTATGAATCACCGCATCGTCTGCTGAAGACGCTTGGTGATATTGGAGCTGTTTTGGGACAAGACTGTCAAGTGGCCTGCTGCCGGGAGATGACCAAGAAATTTGAGGAGGTGGTGCGCGGGACGCCTGAGGAGGTCGTGCGCTATTTTGACGGGCGCAGGGTCAAGGGTGAGATCGTGCTGGCGGTTAAGATATGAAAACAAAGACGCCGTGCGCGTTGAATGAAGAAAAGCAGGGTCTGTTGTCCCTATTTATTTTTATTTTCAGTCACAGCACCAGACCAGGATCTCGTGGCCTTTGGCGGTATTGAAGGCTTGATGATAGACATATGAATTCGTGCTGAGATAGGCCCAGGCTGTGATGGAATGGCCCGTTCCGCTGCAGGCATTGGTTGGGGTAACGGTAGGTCCGGCTTTTACGGTTGAGCATTCTGTTCCTCCTGTGCCAACTGCGAGATCGATCCAGCCTGAATTTGTGCAACCTCGGAAACTGTCTGTATCCGGGTCAAACATAATGGTCCCGCGGGTATCGTCGTTGCAGCCGGAATTCCCCGGGAAGGTGGTCGGACGAGTACGCACAGGTCCCGCGACATCTAATGTGGTCTGGGGGCTGGTGTTTCCGATGCCGACGTCTCCTGATATGAACGCCTGTCCGCTGACATCCAGCGAAGCCTGCGGATTGGTTCCTCCGCCGATAGCCACGTTATACGTATCTTTTTGAATATGGACCGGGCTTCCCAGGCCGCTCTGGTGGATGGCGAAGTCTCCGTTATTGAGGGCCTGCAGGCCCCAGAGGGTGCCGCCGGTCGTATCGCGAATAAAAAGATAGGTGCTGGAATCGACAGTCGGTGTCGTACGCAGATTTTCGCCTTCGATTAAAACTGGTATGCCTAGAGGCTGGTCAATATGAAGACGGGCCTGAGGGTTAGTCGTCCCGATACCGACATTATTCGATTCAATGAAGACGGCCGGGGTGTTGATGCTTGCTCCGGGCGTTCGTACGCCGAGAGATAGATTTCCCTGGGAGGCGGAATGATCATGTTCCGGGAAAGATGCCTTAACATAAGCGTATTCATGAAAGTCGCTGACAATGCCGCTTGTATCGGTGGTGACTCCGCGGAAGGATAGGCACATGCCGTTATTATCAGTTGTGTCGATGTTCTGCAGGGAGAGCATGGACGGCGTGCCTGCGGAGTCTTCCACAATGTGAAAGCGGCGCTGGGGGTCCGTGGTTCCGATCCCTACGTTTAGATCATAATTGGTCTCAGTCCCGATCAGGTAAGCTCCGTCGTGGGTCCCATCTGTGTTGGTATCCACGTAGTTCCAGGTCCCGACCGGGCTGGGTGATCCCGGCGCGTTGCAGACCATGAGGGCGTCGGCGATCTCGTCATAGAAGGTCAGGCCTTGATTCTCGGCTGTGCAGGCGACAGGGTCTGCATTTGTGTCGTGCGGGACCAGGCGCAGGCGGTCATAGGAGCCGAACGGTGCGGGGTAGTAGGTCGTCAGGGTGACGGCCTCGGCGGAGGCCGCGGTTGTTAAATGACCCGGAAGAAGGATCGAGATCAGCATTGCCGCGGCGCAGACCGGTAGGATTTTTGCGATTCCATTTTTTTGTGTCATGGGCAGGTCACTTCTGTTATGCCGAGGCTTGGTCCGGCGACGATCTCTAATCGATAGCATTTTGTGCCCGGCCCTTCCATAATAATATTGGCCTTTGTCCCGTCTGAGCTTTTGATGTAAAGTGTCGGGGTGTTAGGCCCTTCGACCTGGAATTCGTGCGCCGGGGATGATGTGCCGATGCCGGTGTTGCCGTTTTTTAGAACAGTAACAGCATTAGATCTGCTGGTGTCGGATGTTCCGTTCCCTATGACAAATAAGGGATCGTCATCCAGCCAGGATCCGTTTGATCCGCCGGAGGCGGCATTGTATTGGCCGAGGACGATTTCTCCGCGTGCGTCAGCCTGAAGATATTTCCCGATTGTGAACGAGTTGGTTCCGTATGTTTTATTGCGGGCTCCGAGGATGTAAGAGTTGGGGCCGTAGAGGTGGTTTAGGCTGCCGATAATATGAGAGATCCCGGTGTCGGCATGGATCTTATTGGAAAGGCCTATAATGCCGCTCCATTTAGGGCCGGACCCGCCATAGCCGCTTCCATAAACGATTTCATTATTTGTTCCGAGAATATGAGCGTTGTAACCATCGGCACGGTTGTGAAGGCCCAGAGCAATGGATGCGGTTGCTGTAGCGCGGTTGCCGAAACCCATCGCTGTGCTTGCCCAGCCGGTGGATTCGTTGCCGAAACCGATCGCGGTAGACTGCATTCCGCTAGCAGAATTCGGCCGCGTTTCGTTGGCCTTATCGTACCCTTCCGCACCAATGGCAATAGAGCCGTTCCACCCGCTGGCGGTTGAGCCGTAGCCCATGGCAATGCCGTACTGTCTGGAAGCCGTATTGTCTAATCCGACAGCAAAAGAATGGGATCCCGAGGCTGTGTTGTCTTCTCCCAGGGCAACGGAGTTGAGTCCGATATTGTCATCATGCCACTGAGTTCCGGAGACTGTTCCGGCCCGTAGGGCGGACTTGGCCGGGATCCACATGAACCGTGTACCCGCACCGGAAGCCGGCGTGGCGCCGGCGGCACCTGCCGCCAGGATAGCCCCGTTGACGACACTTAAGCGGGCAGCCGGGGTGGTTGTTCCGATGCCGACAAAAATATTAGAATTGTTGGATGTTTCAGTTGGGTAGAGGTCGTCCCCGTCCTGTGTCCAGGCCCCGGGGTCTTGAATGGTCGGACCGGTGTCATCCATTCCGCAGACCCGCAGACGACCTTCATCCGCGTCATAATACAGCAGGCCTTCGTTGTCTTTTGTGCATGTAATGGGGTTGGTGGCTGTGTCATGCGGGACCAAGCGGATGCGGTCATACGATCCGAACGGTGACGGATAATAGGTTGTCAGGGTGAGGGATTCAGCGGATGCGAAAGCCGCACTGCCGCAAATAATTAACAGGATAAGGACGGGGGTCAGCTTTTTCATGGTGGTTCTCCTTTTTCGTGTTTAAGCTACTTAAAGTATAGAAGTTGCGAGAGGCGGGAACAAGAGATATTTGCGTTTTTAAGGAACCGCTTTCTTTGATCAGGGAAACTTGACACTCGTCAAATAAAATGGTATATTTCTTCAAATCAACCCTTTAATCCGGTCCTGCGAGGCCGGCAAGGATGATCATGAACAGGATACGATCCGTGAAATATCAGGCACACAGGTCCGTCCCCAACAAAGGGGAGAGGGCCTTTTTTTTGACCTGCACCGCACAAAATCGGGCAGGGCTTTTTTTATGGATTTTTTGAGAAAGGCAGAGTGATGACGTCACCGGCAAAGATCATGGACGCCCAGCAGATGCGCCGGGCAGCGGCGCGGATCACGCACGAGATCCTGGAAAAAAATAAAGGTGTTGATGATCTCTGTATTGTGGGGATCCGCACCCGCGGTGCGGTGCTGTCTGAGCGTATTCATCAGCTTATTAAAGAGATCGAAGGCACAGATGTGCCGGCCGGGATCCTGGATATTACGCTTTACCGTGACGATCTGACCAGTATTGCCAATCAGCCGGTGGTTCACGAGACCCTGATCGATTTTGATATTACCGGCAAACGGATCATTCTGGTTGACGATGTGCTCTACACCGGGCGGACGATCCGCGCGGCACTGGACGCCCTGATCGATTTCGGCAGGCCGGATAATATTCAGCTGGCGGTGCTGGTCGACCGCGGCCACCGGGAACTGCCTATCCGCGCCGATTATGTGGGGAAAAACGTCCCGACCTCCCAAAACCAGAATGTTCAGGTCATGCTGAAAGAGACCGACGGGCAGGATGATGAAGTTCTGATCAGTGAAAGGGCAGGCCTATGACCGCGACGGCCTGGACGCGCAAAAATCTGTTCGACCTGCGGGAATTAAGTGCTGAAGAGATCGGTTTGATCCTGGAGACGGCCACGTCTTTTAAAGAGATCTCCACCCGTGAGGTTAAAAAGGTTCCTGTTCTGCGGGGCAAGACCATTGTGACCCTGTTTTTTGAGCCGTCGACGAGGACCCGCACATCTTTTGAATTGGCGGCCAAGCGTCTAAGCGCGGATACCATTAATATTGCGGCGAGTTCCAGTTCACTGAGCAAGGGCGAGTCGGTTCTGGACACGGCCCGTAATATCGAGGCCATGAACGTAGACATGATCATTGTGCGGCACGCGTCGTCAGGCGTGCCCAGGATCCTGGCGGACAATCTGAATTCTGCGATCGTGAACGCCGGAGACGGCTGCCGTTCGCACCCCACCCAGGCCCTGCTGGATATGTTTACCATTAAAGAACGGCTGGGTAAGATCAAAGGTCTGAATGTAACCATCGTCGGGGATGTTCTGCATTCGCGGGTCGCGCGGTCCAATATTGTCGGCCTGACCAAGATGGGGGCCAATGTCACTCTCTGCGGGCCGTCCACACTTATCCCGCCGGAGATCGAACGTCTGGGCGCTAAGGTCTCTTTTGACCTGGACGCGGTGGTCCCGGAAAGTGATGTGGTTATGGCTCTTCGTCTGCAGAAAGAACGCCAGCAGGAAAAGTTTTTGCCGTCGATCCGTGAATACGTTCAGCGGTTCGGGATCACTGAAGAACGCCTGTGCCGTGCCCGCCCGGAGATGATCGTGATGCATCCCGGTCCCACTAACCGCGGGATCGAGCTGAGCGCGGAAGTGGCTGACGGGCCGCGTTCGGTTATTCTGGACCAGGTGACCAATGGGGTTGCGGTGCGCATGGCCGTGCTTTACCTTTTGTCCGGCGCGTCGAAAGCCAAGGAGGCGGTATGACAATGCTGATAAAAAACGCTTTAATTGTCAATGCCGCCGGAGAGGCGAGTGAGATCCAGGATATTCTGATCGAAAAGGGACGGATCGCTGCGATCGGCAAGGGTCTGTCTGGTCGAGGAGTCAAGGTCATTGACGCCGGAGGGAAAAAGGTTCTGCCCGGGCTGATCGATATTCACGCGCATCTGCGTGAACCCGGGCAGGAGGAGAAGGAAACCATTGAGACCGGGTCACGGGCCGCGGCGCACGGCGGGTTTACCACTGTGTTCTGCATGCCCAACACGCGGCCGGCGATCGATAATGCCGAGATCGTTGAGGCGGTCAAGGCTGAGGCGCGGCGCGTAGGTTTGGTCAATGTGATCCCGATCGGCGCGGTCACCAAGGGCCAGCAGGACCAGGAGCTGGTTGACATGTTTGAAATGCGCGCCGCCGGATGTCTGGCTCTGTCCGACGACGGTAAGTCGGTTAATAACAGCCAGCTGATGCTGCTGGCCATGAAGTACGCCCAGATGGCGCGGGTATTGCTGATCCAGCATTGCGAAGATCCTCTGCTCAGTCGAAAGGGTGTGATGAACGAAGGCTATCAGTCTACGGTTTTGGGCATGCGGGGCGACCCGGCCCCGTCGGAGACCGTGATCCTGGCGCGGGACATTGAATTGTCGGCGTACTTGAAGATCCCTCTGCATTTCGCGCATTTGAGCCTGCGGCGGAGCTGTGATCTGGTCCGCCGGGCCAAGGCCGACGGCATTCCGGTGACGGCTGAATGCTGTCCGCATCATTTTACTTTGACGGAAGAGGCAGTGGCAGGATTTGATGCTAATACTAAGGTCAATCCGCCGCTGCGTTCAGCCGATGATGTCGAGGCGCTGAAAGAGGCGCTCGCTGACGGCACGCTGGACTGCATCGCTACGGATCATGCGCCGCACAGCCGGGAAGATAAGGAGCGCGGGTTTGACGGCGCGCCTCCCGGGATGTCCGGATTTGAGACCGCTTTCGGACTGGCAATGACTGAACTGGTTCACACAAAAGTTTTGACACTGGCCCAGCTAACGGATAAAATGTCTCATTCTCCTGCCCGGTTGATGGGGCTGGAGACAAAAGGTGAGATCGCCGAAGGCCGCGACGCTGACTTGGTGATCGTGGACCCTGACGAAGAGTGGACGGTTGATACAGCGGATTTTTATTCTAAGGGGAAAAATTCTCCGTTTGCCGGCCGCCGGCTGAAAGGGCGTGTCCGCGTCACGATCTGCGGCGGCAAAGTGGTGTACGATGGCAACGGGAAACGGGGAACGTGAAATGGTGTTGGTTTGATTGGGTTTGTTGGGTTGATTGAGTTTGTTGGGTTAACGTTCAACGGTGAACGGGAAACGTGAAGCGTGAAACGTGAAGCGGATTTTGGCTTGAGTTCCCCGTTTCACGTGTCCCGTATCCCATATCCCGTATCACGTATCCCATTCCCCGTTTCCTTTGTGACCTTGTGACATTTTTAGGGCCCCGTAGCTTAATGGATAGAGTTCAGGATTCCGGTTCCTGCGGTTCGGGTTCGATTCCCGACGGGGCCTCCATTTTTCAAAAAACCGGAGCAAGTGGAGCAAATTTTTGTTAATTTGCTCTTATTTTTTAAATAAATTCTTAAAAAGGCAGAAAAATGGCAGAAAAGGGAGTGATTCAGCAAATCACAGTATCCGTGATCGGCGGTCATGATTGTTCTGATCAGGGGGATCAATTTGCCCGCCAAGTAGGCAAAATTATCGCCGAAAGGGAATGTGTTTTGGTTTGTGGAGGGCTTTTGGGAACGATGCAGGCGGCTTGCCGTGGTGCTAAGGAGGCAGGCGGGACCACGATCGGAATCCTGCCGGGAAAGACCAAGATTGATGCCAACCCTTTTGTCGACATTGCTCTGCCGACCACGATCGGATTTGCCCGTAATGTTATTGTGGCGGCCTCAGCGGACGTGGTGGTGGCTCTGCCCGGCAGCCACGGCACGCAATCTGAGATCTGCTACGCCCTGGTTTACAAGCGTCCGGTGATCGATCTCGGCGGCTGGAATATTGAAGGGATGATCAGGGCCTCCGGGCTTGAGGATCTTCCCGGCAGGCTGGATGAATGTATTCAAAAGGTCCGCGATGCAGACGGCCGGCCAGTGGTGATCTAGTGGGAGTTATCAGAAGCTCTTTTCAATAATACAAAAGCTGAAATTATTCTATCATGCCTGAACTTCCTGAAGTCGAGACGATCCGCCGGGATCTTCAGCAGGCTGTTGCCGGCTGCCGGATCAAAGATGTCGAGATCCTGGATCCCCGTGTTCTGCGCGGCATTTCTTCGCAGGACTTGTCTAAAGCTTTGGCAGGCAGGGTCGTTCATTCTATTGAACGCCGCGGTAAAGCCCTGGTGTTCAACATTTCCGGTCCGCGTCCTTTCCTGGTGGTCCAGCTGATGATGACCGGCCAGTTGGTCGTCGCCTCCTGTCCTTCGGACGCGCCGGCAAAAAAACTCAGCTTGATTTTTGGCAGACAGCTCTTTGTGCATTATAATGATGTCCGGGTCTTCGGACAGTGGCGCCTGGTCCGGGATCTGGGGCGGATCAATTATTTTCACGTACTCGGCCCCGAGCCGCTTTCCCGCGGGTTCACCCCTGCGCGTCTGGCCGAAGAACTCAGCCGCCGGCACGTCGCGGTGAAGGCTTTTTTAATGGACCACCGCAGGGTCGCCGGCATCGGCAACATTTACGCGTCCGAGATCTTGTTCCGGGCAGGCATTGATCCGCGGCGAAGGACGGACGAGTTGACTTTTGATGAGGCGGCAGCCTTGCACAGCGCGGTCCGTGAGGTCTTGAAAAGTGCCGTCCGCCTGCGCGGCACCACGATGAACGATTATCTCGACGGCCGCGGACGGCGCGGGCGGTACATGGACGAGATTAAGGTTTACAAAAAAGACGGGCAGCCGTGCCCTGTCTGCGGGACAGAGGTCGAACGTATTGTGCAGGCTCAGCGTTCAACGTTTTTTTGTCCGCGCTGTCAGTTTTAAATTAAGGAATATCAGAAATGAAACAGCTGCAGCACAGAGTGACCGTTACAGCTCAGCAATCATTGAGTCCCTGTTACCGGAGACTGGTTCTCGACGCCCCGTCCGTTGCGGCACGCCTTAAGCCGGGACAATTCGTTAATATCCGTGTTACGGACGGGCTGGAGCCGGTTTTCCGCCGGCCGTTCAGCGTGTACCGCGCGCAGAATGATTCGATCGAAATTTTTTACGATGTTGTTGGGACCGGGACCGCGAAAATGGCCGTTCTGACCCCCGGTGACCCCCTTGATATTTTAGGTCCTCTCGGCCGGCCGTTTACCCCGCCGGGACCAGCGGTCAAAAGGATCGTGATGATCGCCGGCGGAATCGGCGTGGCCCCGTTTTTGGCCCTGACCGACGCCTGGCGCGAAAAAGGGCTGGAGATGACCTTGCTCTACGGCGGCCGCGGCCAGGACCAGATGTTCGACATGAGTGCTTTTGAAGACAACGGCTGCTGTGTTTTGCTGTCTACCGAAGACGGCAGCGCCGGGGTGAAGGGCCGTGTGTCGGAATTGTTCGAAAAGATCCCCGCGGGAAGCGATGTCTTAGTCTTGACCTGCGGGCCGCGTCCTATGATGAAAGCTGTGCAGGAATTCTGTGCGGCGCGCGGACTGGACGGAGAGTGTTCCTGTGAAGAGGTCATGGCCTGCGGCATCGGCGCTTGTCTGGGGTGCGTGATCGCCACCACCGCCGGCTACAAGACCGTGTGCCACGACGGTCCGGTATTCGGGCTGCACGAAGTGGTCTTTTGACGGGAATACGGGAAACGGGGGACGGGAAACGGGGAACGGGAAACGGGGGACGGGAAACGGGAAACGGGAAACGTAAAATGGGGAACGGGAAACGTAAAATGGGGAACGTGAAACGGGGAACGGGAATACGGGAAACGGGGAACGGGGGACGGGAAACGTAAAATGGGAAACGGGAAACGTGAAACTCAAACCAAAAACCGCTTCACGTTTCACGTTCCCCGTTGAACGTTAACCCAAT
>CAZQQI010000010.1:0-60265 GCA_964595465.1 uncultured Planctomycetales bacterium
AATTTTCGGGAATTCTAATTGTCGTCAACAGGGTATTATAATTGTCGCTCATCACTGATAATCACTGATTTCGACATAAAGAGAGAAAAGGCTGAAAAAGACAGTTGCCTGCAGATCACAGACTTGAAAGACAGGCAGACTACTAATAAAACGATTGCCAACTATAATCCCGAAAAAGAAAAAATTGATAATATTAAAGGGTGTTTTGATTGCGAGAATATATACGTTGTGTTTCAGTTTGAAGCGCTCGAAGGATATTATGCGACAAGTTTTGAAGAGGCGTTCATACTTTCTAATTACAATAACGATATTTTAAATAAGGCTTTATCGGTTGTGAAGCCGGGAATCTATAAAGAAATTGTCGGAGATCCCGCTGACAGGAACAAATTGAAGGAGGAATCTTATAAGTTGCAAAGCAGGCTTTCTAAGAGCAAAAGCGATTTTTCAAATGAATTGTTGTATGAAATGGTGATTTGTGAAGACCAGGATGCTATACCTGCCCTGCCAAAATATATAGCGGATGGATTGGACTGGCTGCGTGATTCCCTTAAAAAACAGCTAAATGGGGGAGAGTAGACAATGAGTTTATCAAAAATGTCCCCTGCTTATCAAAGGGAAGAGCTTGCAGTCCAAGCCCTTATTAATTCTCACATTGACAAGAATGAAAGCCTTGTTTTTAGTGCAGGAGCAGGAGCAGGAAAGACATATGCTTTAACTGAGAGCTTAAAGCATATTATAAACGTGCATGGTGATAGGTTGGTGCGGCACAATCAAAAGGTAATTTGTATTACTTATACTAACGTTGCAACGAATGAAATCAAAGAACGTCTCGGGAACTCTGGTCTTGTCAAGGTTTCGACTATCCACGAAAGAATATGGGACTTGATTTATGGCTATCAAAAGGAGCTTGTCAATATACATGTCGAAAAGCTTCAGGAAGAATTTGAACGTCTTAATTCTGACTTATACGACAGCATGGAAGAAAAAGAAGCGAAGCAATTTAAAGCTTATCGTGAACTTTCTGATGTCGAAAAAGATGATTTCAGGACTGTGATTATAAATAATAAAAAGGAGTTTTTTAGGGCTTATGACAAACCTGCAAAAGAGTTTAAGTCTGCTCTTGAAAGCTTTATAGGGCAACATGTCGGTCTTTTAAGTAACGTGTCAAATTTTAAAAAGACAGTTAATACAATTTTCAGGATTGAAAACTACAAGGATTGCTTGCAGAAAATTGACGAGGGAAAGGAAGGGTATGTCGGGGTTCGGTATGATGATAAATATAATCGTGACGTCCTGCATAGGATGATAATAAGCCATGACACCTTGCTTGAATATGCTCTTAAAATGGTTGAGAATCACGACTTGCTTAAGCGGGTTATTCTTGATAGTTACCCGTATATGCTTATTGATGAATACCAGGATACTAATAAGCATGTGGTTGAAATAATGAGGCTTATTGAAGATTATTCAAAGAGCATTAAACGTAAGCTTTTTGTTGGGTATTTTGGGGATTCAGCTCAAAATATTTATGAAGACGGAGTTGGCAGCGAGCTGTTGTCTGTTCATCCAGGATTACAGGTTGTGAATAAGCAGTTCAATCGCAGGTCTCACTCCGAAATAATAGATGTCATAAACGAAATCAGGGCTGATGAGATAAAACAGAAGTCTATCTTTGAAGACTGTGACGGCGGGACTGTTAGGTTTTACACTGGGACA
This sequence comes from uncultured Planctomycetales bacterium, assembly GCA_964595465.1. Taxonomy (GTDB): domain Bacteria; phylum Omnitrophota; class Gorgyraeia; order Zapsychrales; family JANLHA01; genus JAKLFA01. Next base: position 1,717 of record CAZQQI010000010.1, read on the forward strand.
GATGAGAATAAGCAGCAATTCATAGAGGAATACAAAAAAAAGTGGGGAATCAATTCGGAAAATAAGCTTCATTGTTTGGTTTTGTTGAATAAATTTGTTGCAGAGTTTAATGGCTTTCCCGACATATACAGGTGTTTTGCGGATACTTCTTACTACAAGATTAATTATGATCTCCTGAACAATGAACTGCTCAGTAACGATTTGGCAAAACTTGGGGAAATTCCGAATTTATTTTATCGGATTCTTCAGTTTATTGACGACCTGAATGATAGTGGCACCCCGATAACTAATTTTATTAACAAAAAGATTTATTCAAGAATGACTTTTAAGAAGATGAAAGAGCTGGTTTCTGTGTCAAAAAGTCTTAAGGGCGATTCGTTGGGCGAATACGTTGAGAATATCTTTGGGCAATATGTAAGTTCAGGAAATAGAGATTACATTAAGGTAATTAAAGAATTAATCGGTCTTGAGCGGTGTTCGCATCATGATTTTACAAATCACCTTCTTGATAAGTTGTTTTTCAACATAGGAAACGGGAGGTGGGAAGAGTTTAAGCTTATGGTTTTTGAGCTGTTTGAGAGCGATTTATTCTCAGAGGTGGACGAAAAAGAAATTGAACGGTTTAAATTGAAATTAGATGATTTTTTTGATGGAGAATATTTTTCGTCCATCGATATTCAGGAAGCGAATGACTTTAAGCAAAGGCTTGATGATTTCATAAAAGAACAAAAAATGTCCAGCATAAAGCCAAAAATTATGGATATGTTTATGAAAAAAATAGACGAAATTTTTAGAAATCAGATAATATCTTTGATAGATAAGGATGAGGTAGAAGTAGCTAAAACAAAGCTGGACGAACTCTTAGACATAGGATTAGATCAGTGGGGAATCTGGTATAATTTCATAAATAATAAACAAAAGTCGGAGGTTGAATATCATACTTATCATGGGACGAAAGGTGCTGAGTATGATAACGTCATAATCATTATGGAAAATGATTTTGGGCGGATGAACAAGAACAAATTTTCTTCTTTCTTTAAGAATCGCAAGGATCTATCTGTCTTAGGGGAAGAAGAGCTGTTCAAATTCAATAATACAAAAAACTTGCTGTATGTTTCATGTTCCAGAGCAATTAAGAACCTGCGCATTTTATATCTGGATGACATTTCTGAGTTTAAGGACAGTATCGAAAGTATATTCGGACAAACAAGCATTTATGAACCCGATACAGTAAAGCTTGAATAATAAATGGTGTCGTTTCTGGTAAAATGTTTATTTTCAATTAGTTAAGTTTGATTTTTTGTTTCGGAAAAATGAAATATAAGTTGTTGTTATTGTGACATTTATGAGAAACGACACCATTTTTTGCCATTTTTTGAAAAGCGGTGAGGGCTTTTAAATTCAATTCTTGTAAAATAAGGAGTGAAGAAATGATTAATTTATCGGGACTCGAAATATTTTTTATTGTTACAACGATAATTTCTTTAGTAGTCAATATTATTCAATTTATTAAAATCTCCCCAATTTATAATGGTCTTTGCGGCTTAATGAATGATTGCCGAGTCAAAGCGAAATATTATACTAATAATCCAAAGAATGAAGAGATCAACAAGAAAATTGTTGCTGATTTGGATGGTTTTGGACAACAGATTTATGGCTTATTAAAAACCATAAGAGAAAAAGATAAAACTTTTTGTGCATATTCGGTTTTACAAGAAACAAAATTTAATCAATAAATGGTGTCGTTTCAATAAATGGTGTCGTTTCTGGTAAAATGTTTATTTTCAATTAGTTAAGTTTGATTTTTTGTTTCGGAAAAATGAAATATAAGTTGTTGTTATTGTGACGTTTATGAGAAACGACACCATTTTTTATTGTGACGTTTATGAGAAACGACACCATTTTTTCGATTTATCATATATCAAAATGATCGACTTTTTTATAAGGATTTTAATTGAATAATGATTTAAATAAAAAAATTGAGTTATACTTTTTCGATTCTTCAAGCCCCCCGGAAGAGTACCAAAATTTTTATATTGATCATTTCAGTCAGAATATTACTGATTTTAATAATTATGTTTGTCGCTTTTCCCCACTGTATCAAGTCTTGAGAGATATTAAGTATTCTTTTGGCCATCTGAAAGGATTGCCCACAAAATTTGATTATCCATATAAAGCTGGAATCATATTGATCAATATTGTATTGCACATAATAGCGAAAGACATTTATGGAATAAAATTGGGTAAAGGAGAAAAAACAAAAAAATTTATTCATGATTTTATGGGACTGGATTATGGGTCGGCGGAAGGTTTGAGATTTCTTCGTAATGCCTTAGAACATAGAGGATATACGTTATTTTATGAGGATACTCGAACCATTGAGATTGGAACGGTTAAGCATAAAGAAAAAATAAAGTGTAATTTTTTATTTACTTTGGACCAAAACGTTGTTCTTCAAGTTAATTGTGATCAGGATGGAACAAGACATTATCGAATCCAACCACGAAAACTTTTTACATTATTATTTAAGAGTGTAAAAAATTTAAAAAATGATTTATTGAGTGGGGGACGAGAAAGAGAAATTTCAATTTTTAAGAAAAGTTTTAATCCTGAAAGGTGGGTTGGGAGGCCGACTTCTTTGAATTTTAAGGTTGATTTAAAGAAATCCTAAGGATGATTCATTAAGTAAGGTTAATTCATTGTTTTGAGATTGTAGCCAGTTGCAAAACTCGTCCACTTGGGGGAGTTTCTATAAGCCCTCTGTAATTGTTTAGAAATAAACATGTTATGGAGGGCTTCTTTTTTACCAGTTGTAACAAGCGAACAAATGATGCATGTTTTAAAATAGTGCTTGACATTTTGATTTCATATGTTAGAGTGTTCCAAAATTTATTGATGATTCGAACTTTATGCTTATGGAAAACACGACAAATAATTTAAGTTCAACAATGGAAGATTATCTCGAGGCCATCTACACCTTGAAAGAGGATGGCGGTGTCGCGCGAGTCGGTGAAATCGCAAAAAAGTTGAATGTACAAAGTTCAACGGTCAATTCTGCTATTAAGAATTTGACTGAACAAAATTTGGTTATTCATGAAAAATATGGTTATGTATCACTAACGAAAGAAGGTGATAAGCTGGCCGCGGAGGTCAAAGGAAAGCATGATATTTTGTTTCGGTTTCTTACGGAATTTTTAATGCTCAATGCCGAGGCAGCTGAAAAAGAAGCGTGCTGTATTGAACATGCCATCAGCAAAGAGACATTTATTCGTCTAACCAAGTTTTTTTCATTTTTAGAGCAAGGCTTCACTGATGAGAAGCCAAAAATATTACAATTATTTGAGGTGTATTTAAAAACAGGAAAACGTATGAAATGTGACTGTGAAGATAGAGATTGTCACAATAATAAGTAATATTTTTTTTAACTTAAAAGTTAGATTAGTCGAAGTTTTTTATAACATTCTAAAAGAGGTGATTGATAATGGAAAAAATAAGTGATTTAAAACCAGGTGATAAAGGCAAAATTAGAAAGATTGAAGCTTCCAGTAACCTAAGGAGAAAGCTACTAGATATGGGAATCATCCCGGGATCTCCATTTGAAATTGTTAAACTTGCTCCTTTGGGTGATCCGGTAGATGTCAAAATTAAGGGATACCACTTGTCATTGCGCAAGGAAGAAGCCGCGACAGTCTCGGTTGAAGTGGAGGGATGATGACTCGATTAACAAGTATAAAATCCGGGAAGAAAGCCATATTGATATCTGTTGAAGGCGGACGATCTGCTGAAAAACGGCTTCTGGATATGGGATTAATCCCGGGAGAAGAAATTAAAATTATTAACAATTCAGGTATTGGCCCGGTGACGGTTACTTTAAAAGGCTCACGCGTAGCTTTAGGCCATGGCTTGGCCAGCAAGTTAATAGTGAAGGAGGCATAAAAGACATGTCAGGAATAAAGGACAAAATACTCATAGCTTTAGCAGGAAATCCGAATTCAGGAAAATCAACAATATTTAACAATCTTACGGGAGCTCGTCAGCACGTCGGCAATTATCCCGGTGTGACCGTTGAGAAGAAAGAAGGTAAGGCAAAGTATAAAGGGTATGAAATGACCGTTGTTGATTTGCCGGGCACTTACAGTCTGTCCGCTAATTCAGAGGATGAACTTGTCGCGCGAGATTTTATTATAAAAGAGAAGCCTGATGTGATCGTCCATATTGTGGACGCCTCTAATCTTGAGAGAAATTTATATCTTTACACACAACTTGCCGAACTTGATGTCCCTATCGTTGTTGCTCTTAATATGAGCGATATGGTGGAATCAAAAGGACATACAATCGACTACGAAGAGTTGAAAAGGTTACTTGGAAAGCCTGTTGTCGCTACAGTCGGCACAAAAAAGACGGGGATGGATCAATTGCTTGATACGATCATATCCTTAAATGAAAAACACATTAAAGTTGAAAAAACGCGTGTTGATTACGGTGAAGAGATTGATTTAGAGCATAAAAAGATTTGTAAATTACTGCATAAAGCAAAAAAAGAAATATCTGGTTTTCCGATCGAATGGCTGGCTATTAAGCTGCTTGAAAATGACCCCTCAGCTGTTGATGTAGCAAAAGGCCTTTCTCTCAAATCAGAAATACTTGATCAGGTGGAAAAAAGCAGGCACCATCTGCGCCAGCATTTTGGTGATGACGCGGAAGTGATGATCGCGGATCGGCGTTATGGGTTTGTCAGCGGTGTATTTAATCAGGCGGTCAAGCAGACAGCTGAAGAACGGCATGATCTTTCAGACAGGATCGATAAGGTGATTCTAAATAGATTTTTAGGGCTGCCGATTTTCGCGCTTGTTATGTACGGCATATTTAAATTCACATTTACATTTTCTGAACCTGTTGTCGGGTGGTTTGAGGGAATGTTTGAATGGATGTCGGGAGTTGCTTCTTCTATTATTCCTGAAGGTTTGATCCAGTCATTTGTTGTAGACGGGATTATTGGGGGTGTCGGTGGGGTGCTTGGATTTTTCCCGTTGGTTCTTTTTATGTTCTTTGCCATTGCCTTCTTTGAAGATTCCGGCTATATGGCGCGCGCGGCGTTTGTCATGGATAGAATCATGCATAAATTCGGCCTTCATGGAAAATCATTTCTTCCTATGATGATATCAACGAATGGTTGCGCGGTTCCCGGAATTATGGCAACGCGCACATTAGACAGCAAAAAAGACCGTCTCATTACGATGATGGTAACGCCTTTTATGATTTGTGGGGCCAAGCTTCCGATATTTGCTTTATTCATCGGCGCTTTTTTCCCGGCAAAACACGGTGCCAATATGATGTTTTTAATGTATGCGCTCAGTGTCATTATTGCATTTGCATCAGGGTGGGTGCTTAAAAAGTTTGTTTTTAAAGGTGATACGGCTCACTTTGTCATGGAATTGCCGCCGTACCGTATCCCGACGATACAGGGATTGCTTCTTAAGATGTGGGAACGGGGCTGGCAATATGTTCAAAAAGCCGGAACGATCATTCTTCTCATTTCTATTCTTATTTGGGCGGGGTTTACTTTTCCTGAATATGAAGGAAAGGCTGGAATGAGTGAAGAGACTGTTGCCGCGATGCAAATGGAACAAAGTTTTGCGGGACAAATAGGGAAAGCTATTGAGCCGGTTGTTAAACCTTTGGGAATGGATTGGAGAGGCGGGGTCGCGCTTATGGCTGGCGTCGCGGCCAAGGAAGTTGTGGTTAGTACATTTGGAACGATTTATTCTCTAGGTGAAGTTAATCCTGAAGGAACGGAGTCATTATCAGAATCACTGCAAAATGATCCGGTATGGAGTCCGTTAAAAGCATTGGCCTTTCTCATGTTTTCGCTGATTTATCTGCCGTGTTTTGTAGCAATGGCCGTGTTTTATCGAGAGTCGGGTTCAAGCTGGAAGTGGACAAGCTTTCTGGTTTTTTGGACAACGGTGATGGCCTGGGGAGCGGCTTTCATCGTTTATCAGGGCGGGTCTCTCCTGGGATTAGGTTAGATTATGGAAAAGCTGATCATATTTATAATTATTTTTATCAGTTTTGTGCTGCTGATCAAACATCTTAGAAAAGCAGCGAAAGGGGAAGATGGGTGTCAGGGGTGCGCCCATCAGAATAATTGCAAAAAGTAAATTTTTTTGTTCTCTAATTTAGATTGCTCTAACTTTTAAGGTAAGGAGGGCAGGCTATGGAGGAAGCAAAGTTTTTAGCCAAAAGTTCAGCGGGAGATATTTCAAGATGTCCCGGAGGTTGTGTTCATGTAAATATTCCGGGTGTTTCATTACATATGACGGAATTGCAATTTGTTGCTGTATCACGATTGATGCAAGACGCCGCAACATGCCTTATGGACGGGGCTTTAAAAATATTACTTGATGATTCGAAGTAGGAAAGGAGTTGAATTATGTGTGGAAATTGTACATGCAATGGTAAATGCGGCGATAACTGTCAGTGTGAATCTGAAATAAAAAAGGCAAAATTAGAAAAAGAAAAAAGGAGGGAAATTAAAATGAGAATCAAGAGTGCAGCAGTCAGGATGATGAGTTTGATTATGATTATGTTTGCCGTGGGCGTTAGTCCAGTCCAGGCAGATGATGACGTTATGAAAAAAATTCAAATAATGGAAAACAGGATAAAGGATTTGGAAAATCGTTTGGCGGTTTACGAGGTTAATGGGCGGGGAACTGATCGTAAATTGAGTCAAGTTGAAGAAAAAGTTTCCGGTTTTGAAGGGAAACTTGAACAAGTAAAATCGCAAGGTATCGGTGCGCTTGCTGAAGGTGTTGAGATTGGCGCCGGAGCGACGCTTGTTTATCAGTTTACGGATAATGCCAACGGTGATGATCTTTCTCAGAACAGCGAGGATGTCGGCGATGCGTCATATTCCGTTGATCTTGAATTATCGAAGGAATTTGATGATTACGGAAAAGCGTTGATCTTGTTTGAGGCGGGCGAAGGGGCTGGCGTTGAAGATGAGCTCAAAGTTTTAAGTAATGTTAATTTTGACGCCACGGATGGCGATTCCAATCTTGGCGTTGTTGAGGGGTGGTATGAGCAATACATGGGACCTCTCACTTTCAGATTTGGTAAGCTGGATCCCACGTATTTAATTGATAACAATAATTATGCCAATGATGAGGCATCTCAGTTCTTGGCGCGCATTTTTCGCAATAATCCTGTTGTGGCATTTGCTGATAATGGGGCAGGATTACGATTAGCTGTTTCCCCCAATGAATTGATTGATATTGAATCACTTGTCATGGATGGAAATGGTGATTGGGAGGACATGTTTGAGGATACTTTCTATGCTGGGCAGATTAATATTAAGCCAAATCTGTTTGACCGTCCGGGGAATTACCGTTTTTACGGATGGGGAAGTGACCGGGAGCATACAAAATGGGATGATGCTGCTCAAACCAAAGAAGGGAATTATGGTTTTGGCTTAAGTTTTGATCAGGAAATTGCTGATGGGCTTGGGCTTTTCGCTCGCTATGGGTGGCAAAATCCGGAAGTATTTCTAAACGGCGAAGACATCTCGTTAGAGCAGTCCTATAGTGTTGGGATGCAGCTGGCTGGTTCAGAATGGGATAGGGATGACGATGTTTTTGGATTAGCCTTTGGCGGGGTTATGCCATCTGATGATTATAAGAAAACAAACAGTGCTTTAAAGGCAGATACCGAACATCATCTTGAAGCATATTATAATTATAAAGTAAACGATCATCTTTCCATTAGTCCGGATATTCAGATTATTTGGAATCCGTATGGAGGCGATGCAACGAATGGAGATAAAACGATCGTTGTCGGTGGTATCAGAAGTCAGATTGATTTCTGAACGGATGTTTTTAGGGCGGTTGTTGTTATTTCTCGGGAAATAGTTTCTCTAAAAAAAGTACCAGGTACTTTACACGCATGGGCCAGCGAAATCCCGTCAGCCACCCTTTTTCTTAAACCCTTGTAGCTTAATAATTTGCAAGGATTTTTTCTGGATTCAAGGGTCTAGCGCAACACGTTCATGCGTTAGTGGAAAATTTTCATATCTTGACAATTTAAAATTGTATTTTAAAATAGTCATATGTACATCAAACGACTTCTTGAGAAAAGCCTGAACGATTCGGTCAAAACATTTCCGGTCTTGTTGATTACAGGGCCCCGCCAGTCAGGAAAGACAACACTTGTCCAGCATGTATTGGGACGAAAATATCAGTATGTGTCCTTGGATGAATTAGATGTTCGCAGTCTTGCCATTGAAGATCCCAGGGCCTTTCTGCAGCAGTTTTCCGCGCCGATTATCATTGATGAAATTCAAAACGCTCCGGACTTATTGTCTTATATTAAGGCGTTAGTTGATAAGGATAGAAAGCCTGGTCAGTGGGTATTGACCGGGTCGCAGCAGTTTCCATTAATGCGTAATGTGAGCGAGTCATTGGCGGGGCGTGTTGCCGTATTGACGTTATATCCTTTTGCTTTGGACGAAATGACCGGGAGATTGCGTCCCGCGCTTGATCAGGCAAGCGAGTATATTCTTTCTTTGATGAGGGAGAAGTCAGTAAAAAAGGGCTCGTTGTCGGTAGGGCAATGGCTTTTGAATGGCGGGTATCCGGAGATTTTTGTTAATAAAGAGGTGATAAAAAAAATATGGTTTTCGAGTTATGTGCAGACTTATATTGACCGTGATGTGCGGGGAAATATTCGGACGGCAAATTTAAATGATTTTGAACGTTTTATTCGGGTATTGGCGGCACGGACGTCTCAGGAGTTGAACTATTCCACGATTTCCCGGGAGATTGGCGTAACCGTCCCGACAATCAAATCATGGGTTTCTTTTCTAGAGGCGAGTTCATTGATCTATTTGCTTTATCCGTATCATAAGAATTTAGGCAAGCGTGTTATTAAATCGCCGAAATGTTATTTTATGGATACGGGATTGGTGTCGTTTTTGGTCGGCCTGCAAGATGAGGCGCATTTGCTGAGTGGCCCGATGGCCGGGGCCTTATTTGAAACGGCGTGTGTTACCCAGTTTGTTAAAAGGTTCTCGGCCTTAATGGATGCGTGTTCTTTATATTTTTATCGCAGCGTAGACGGGCTTGAGGTGGATCTTTTAATTGAAACGGCAGACGGCATATTTCCAGTTGAGATGAAGAGTTCTTCGACTTTAACAGCGAAACACGCAGGCGGGCTGCAGGCATGGTTAAGATTATCTGAACAAAAGCAGGATAAAGGGCTGATTGTTTCGACCTCTGAGCGACAAGGGCTGATCACATCAAATATCAGCAATTGTCATTTCTCATTGTTGTAGGCAACAGGTTCTAACCTGGCCCAGCCAGCCACCCCAGACTTGACGATAAGTCGAAACAGGGGCCCTGTGGGCCACGGTTTCGGCGTTAACCCCGTCCTGATCATCATTCAGGTCGGGGTTTTCGTTTTTAAGGGGCATTTCCGGCAGATTATGGGGCAAACATTCGGGTTGGACGAAAAGGTTCATTTCGATCGTATCATCGTGGACGATGATGCTGTGGATCAGCATTTGCTCAATTTATAAACGTATGAATGCCAACATGTTACGAAAGCAAAAAAATTGGCATATTATAATATTATATGGCATACTTTCTATAGATTTTCTAGTTTTAAATACAAAAGGGTATTAGGATGTTTAAGTTGTCAACAAAAAATATATATGTGCGCAAGGCTATTTCTTCAATAGCCCTTGTTGCTTTTTTCTTTAATACTTTTGCATTGCCGGTCAGGCATTCTTATGCACAGGAATTGTTTCAGCTTCCGCAACCCGGCGTTCTTCTTAATCTAAGTCCAGCCTTCACACCACCTCTTCTTAAGGGCGTCAAAGTTTATCCTGATAATCCGTTCAGGCTAGATTTTATTTTGGATAAAGGGAACTCCGCGGAGTCAATCGAAGATTTAAAGACAGAATCAACTCGTCTCATCAAATATTTTCTTGCCTCGGTGACCGTTCCTGAAAATGATCTGTGGGTTAATCTCTCGCCGTACGAAAAGGATCGTATTATTCCAAATGCTTTTGGCGTGACGGAGATGGGGAGAGATCTTCTGGCGCAAGACTATATTCTCAAGCAACTCACAGCATCAATGATTTATCCGGAAGAAAAAATCGGGAAAGAGTTTTGGGACAGGGTTTATGAAGAGGCTCGGAAACGATATGGCACAGCGGATATTCCGATCGACACTTTTAATAAGGTTTGGATCGTTCCGGCCAAGGCCACGGTCTATGAAACAAAGGATTCGGCTTATGTCATCGAGAGTCGTTTGAAGGTTCTTTTGGACGAGGACTACTTGGCTCTCGAAAAAGGCACAGCCGGAAAATCTGACAGTAATAAAGCAAAGGAAACGAGCAAGCTGGGATCGGAGATCGTTCGCGAGATCGTGATTCCGATTCTTGAGAAAGAGGTTAATGAGGGGAAAAACTTTGCGCAATTAAGACAGGTGTATCAATCGCTTATTTTGGCGATCTGGTTTAAGGACAAAATTCGAGAGAGCCTTTTTGGCAAGGTTTATGTGGATCAGGAAAAGACGGGTGGAGTCGATATTGCTGATAAGGCCGAGAAAGATAAGATTTGGGCGCGGTATGTCGAAGCATTTAAGAAAGGCGCGTATAACTACATTAAAGAAGATTATGACCCCGTGACAGAAGAAATCGTGGCGCGCAAGTATTTCTCCGGTGGGGCGGGATTAAATCGAATTAGAGGGGTTTACGAAAAGACAAAAGACCGCGGAGAATTGCCGGAAGGTGTTTCTGATAATGCAATGGTCGTTCAGTCGATACTTAATTTTAAGGGGCCGCTTCTAGAAAATCGTGAACTTGAAGAGGAAATCAAAAATATTCTGGATACGTCCCAATATCAACTTCTTTATGCTCAAATGGTAGCATCCCAAAAAGAAGGGTTGGAAAAACGGGATACCGGCGATAGATTGATTTCTCAGGGAGTGCCTGAACTTCAATTACCAAATGACCACAAGGTTACGATTGATACAGATTCCGATTTAGTTCAACAAAAGATGGATCCTTTTGTTGCAACAATGGATCTTTCGACGCCAAAGGTGATTGCTTTCACGGGTCCGCCAGGATCCGGAAAATCGGTTTATGGTGGACAGTTAATGAACGCGCTTGTTCAGAATACCAAGTTGCCGATATTCCGCTTTCTGCCGGGTATGATTTTTCGATTTGTCGGATACATTTTATACAAAGAAAACACTCTTCCTCAGGATAGGGAGCAAAAAGTGCGGGAAATTCTTTCCAATATCCACGTCGAAGAGGTGGGTGGAGTCCGTAAGCTTTTTTATAATACGATTGATATTATCGATGATCCTCAACTACATAAGGAACTTTCAGCTAAGGATCTACTGACTTTTATCGCTCAAATAGCTTCTGAATTTCAGACGGTTATTATGGATTTCTCACGGGAACTTGTGAGCGATCAGATTAAAGCAGGGGGTCATGTTGTTTTGGAAGGTCGGGAATACAGTTTAAACAATTTAGGCGTTTCGTATTTGATCAGACTGGTGTCTGCCCTTGAAGGTCGTGTTCAACGAAAAATTTATGAACGTATCGCAGATTGCTACAGGAGAGGGGAAAGTTTGGAGCAGGCGGTCGAAAGTGCCGCTAAAGAGTTGTCCGCTTTTCCTGTGTTGACCAAACAATTGATTAAACGAGGGGCGTTGAGTACTGAAGGGAAAACGTATGACGAGATTCTGTCAGATAGTATTGGCGTTTTGAGCCCGAGCTTGAGAAAGCGTTTAAGTGCTGACCAAAAAAAGGATGAACTTGATCTATTTCTAGTTGGGGCGTATTTACCGGGGCCTTTCCGCAATAAGGATACCCGAGGGAAACCAGAGTGGGATAATTCTATTAAATATCTTAAAAATTTTATTAAGAAAGAGTTAGCTAAAATCCATAAGGCTCAACCCGAGGCTCTTTCCGAAAGAGATATGCAGAAGAAAGAGGAGGAAGCGGTCGCGCTTTTGAATGCATTAATTGAATTTGATCAAGGAAAATATTGGGATGTCATGACGGCTGCAGAAAATGTAGCCAGTGTTCAGCGTATTGTAAAACTTGTTGTTTTCGGGAATCCAGAATACAGTGAATACGACGAGAATCCAGTTTTTCGAGTGTCGGGAGCTAATGCCAACAGAATTGCAAAAAAGGCACTTAAGGGTTCGCATTTTCAGGAATTGGCTGATTCGTTGCCAGGTCTCGTTGAAGAGCAGGATATTCCGCAGCTTCAGAAGACATTGGAGGAGCTTTTTAAGATCGCTATTTACGCCGCAACCCCTAAAGTAGACTATACGAATCTGGATTTTCAGACTGATGAGGGTAAAGCTGTAGATTTTGTTCGAAAGGTTATTGGGGAGGCCAAGGGGCAACGATTTAGTTTTAACAGTGTGGCGCATTTTATTCAAAATGTTCTTTTATCTAAGAAACCGATGACGGTTTTATTCCTTCCGGATGATGTGGGAGATTCCGTTGCACATCTATATCTCATCCAGCAATATATGAAAAGCAATGCGAACCTTAAGTTTGTTCTGCTTCCTAAAAGCCGTCAGTACGGCAAAGATCTTTCATTTAATGATCTTGTCGAGACTCTTGATAGGGACGCGAATGAGGGTGGCCTTTTGTCTGACTTCAACCGTTTTGTTAAAGAAGGCAGGATTGTTATTTCTCAAGGAGGATCGGCGGGCGCTGGAATTAATCTTAAGGATTTGAATGATGAAGGGGCGAGGCAATTCAAAGAAGCAGATTGTGTGATGTCTGTTGGGCAGACGTATTTTGAGACATTAAATGGATTGAAGAAGGATATTTATCATTTTTTCTCTCTAGAATCGATTATTGCCAAGACGATTACTGGGGCGCCGATCGGGACGTTTGCTTTTGCTCATGTGAATGGAAAATATTATCACGTTTATGCGGCTGAAGGAGCGGAACCTGCATTCACCTTATCTGACTATTACAGTGAACGTCGATATATAGAAGAAGGTCGTAAGGAAGGACGTTTTGATAGAGAGAACCAAGTGGAATCTCTTCACCCCGTGTGGTTGTTGGATTTCATGAATCCATTATCTCAAAACACCTTTTTGACGGGAGGGAAGGCTGCCGTCTTATCCAATATAATTCAACATAACTTTTCAGATTTTATTGTTTATCCTGGCTTTACTGTGACCACCGAGGCAACAAGAGAACTTTTGTCTGAGCCCGGCATCAGAGGAAAGCTTAATAAGTTAACAGATCAGGTCGTTGTTTGGCATTATTGTCAGTTGTTGCATGCCAGGGGAGAGACTATTTTCCCTGGAACACAGATTCTTTTGGCAGAGTTTCAAAAACAAACAGAGGAAAGAATCAATAACTTGGCTAGGGATATTCAAACGATTATTGTTAATGGAGGTTTTTCTCCAGAATTTCTTGAGGCTTTTCAAAACAAACTCCGGCATTACGAAAAGAATTTTCCAGGGGCTGTATTTATCCCCCGTAGCTCAGCTCCCAATGCTGAGGATCTTCCAGATGCCTCGTTCGCCGGGCAACAAGACAGTATGCCTAATCTTTCAGGCACAGTGAATGTTTTAGATGGAGTTAAGAGAGTTATTGCCTCCTTATTTTCAGAACGGGCGATTATGTATCGGATAACACAGCAAGCCAATCGTTTATCTAAAGAATTGAATAATAGCAATGAAGAAGAGCTGCTAGAAAATATTGAGCGATGGCTATCTGGAGATGATTTGAGCCCTTTAAATGTAAGTATGGCTGTTCCCGTACAACTTATGGTTAAAGATCCACGAGCGTCGGGCGTTGTATTTAGTATGAATCCAGAAGATGGCAGTTCTGATATTCGAGTAGAAGCAACTATTGGTTTTGGAAGTAATGTGGATGGGCTAGTGACACCTGATGTTTGGATTGTCGATCCTAGAACCTTTGAGATTAAAAGCAAAACCCTTGGGCGTAAGGTTAAGAAATTTATTGCAGAATCTTCAGGTGGGATGAAGGTCATTGACGCGCTATCGGAAGAGGAATCTTCCTATTCCTTATCAGACGCTGAAGTGGTTCAGGCGGCTAAGGCTGTTTTGGCTGTGCGTGATTTGCAAAAATGGAATAAGTCTGAGTCGGAGTTTGCCATTGATCAACAGGGGAAGCTTGTTATTAATCAGGCAAGGCCTGAGACGACAGGAGGGCGTGCCGGAGAATCGATGGCTAGCCGTCGGATTGTTGATGCCAATGCTGTTGGGAATGCCACTGCTCTCGTAAGGGGCGGGATGCGCGGGTATGTGAACGCGGTGCATCTTAAGGTTCAGGTTGTTGAGAATCTTGAGGATTTTATGGAAAGCAATCAGGATGCGTTAGTGGATGCGGATACTTTGATTGTTGCTCCTCAAACGAATGCATCCTGGAATACGCTTTTGTTACGTTCAGGGGGAATGGTGACAGAAGCAGGAGGTATTACTTGTCACACGGCAATTGTTTCCCGCGAATGGAAGAAACCGGCGATTATCGGGATGCCGAATGCAATCGAAACATTCAGTGCCTTGGATGGACAATGGGTTACGCTAGATCCATATTCTCTGTCAATTTATCAAGGCAAGGTGTCGCTTATTGATTCTCAAATTGATCTTAGGACTATGCCAAAAGTGAATTTGGGGGAAAGAAACACTCGTGAGCATCGTCGAAACATCGCCAGAAAAGGCGGGTATACGGATGAAGAGGGAATATGGATGAAGGCTCCGCGGCATCCTTTGGGCGCGCTGGTCATGGACATTTTTCAAGAAGGATATGTCCTTTTAGGACAATATTTTAATTTGCCTATGCATTTGAAGACAGAGCATGACACATCGAGAAATGCGCAATACCAAGAAGATTTGCTCTGGGTGCGGTTTGATGATAGGGATGGGATTATTCAATATTTCGAGAAACTTTCCAATAAGGATCTCTATAAAATCTTTTTTGAAAAGTTGCGAGCGTCACAAGATTTTGTAGAGAAGTCTTCTAGTCTTGGGACAGATTTGAATGACATTAAGGATTGGCTTGATGTATACGCAAAGCATATGCAGTATCGACATTTGGCTTGGAACCTTTCTGTCATGTTTCAGGAAAGGCTCAAGATATCTGGTCTTTCAGATATTCATATGGATGCCATGACACAGTATTTGCGAGAAGGGAATATCCCTCCAGAGATAAAACAGTATTATTCAAGTTATTCTTTGTTTCCCCTTGAGACGGAGAAAATGATGAGGAGTTTGTCCAATATTTCTGATTTCATTGGGCAGGACGAGAAGCTTGTTCAGCTCTTTAAAGGTCATTCTCCTGAGGTTGTTCTAAATGCCTTGCAGGAGCAGTCTTCGTCGATTTTAAACCAAATCAGGCAGCATGCCCAAACTTTTAAAGTATTAGATTCAACTGATCCTCGTATCACTCTTGAAGAAAAGATGATCCGCGTTGTTAAAGATATCCAAGGGTATCTTAAAGCGACTCAAGCGGAGTATCCTGAAGGGAAAAAAGATTATAAAAAAGTATTGGCAAAACTTACACCCGGTCAGTTTGAACTTCTTATGATGGCCGTACTAGATTCTTTGGAGAAGGACAATGCTTTGCATCTTATGGTTCGCCAGCAGGAGCAGTATGTTCAAAAACTTTATGCTTTAGGAGATCGATTAGCTAAGGAAGGGTTAATTGCGGATCGACGGGATGTATTGGAAATGAAGAGAGATGCCTTATTAGCAGTGGTTAGAGCTTATCAAGAGAAACTTTTGACAGGAGAGAATGGGAGGGCGGTCTCCGTCATATTAGAAGAGGCACTTCAGACCATGGAAGTTTCTTCTCAGCAAGTAAAGCAGTTGACAAATGCAGTACTCTCTTATTTCGATCAAGATATCAGTAGTGATAGATTTCAGAAAAAAATTCAGACAATTATTCACTCAACGATAGCAGTGGCGCACCATGATATTCTTATGCTTCATTTTTTTCCAGAGGGGTTCAAGGATGTAAAAATTTATTTGCGTAAGGATGCCGATGGAAATATCAAGCAGCTCTCGCAGGAAGATATGATTGCCTATTTGCAAGAGCAGGGGCACGAGAATTGTGTCCTTTGTCGCTTGCTTTTTGACCTGCCGCAACCTTGGAATCAAGATGAATCTGCTTCTGTTCATGTTATTGGTTCGACAGAGAGCTTTATAATCCGGCCAGATGATCATCCTGTCTCTGAAGGTCATATTTTAATTCTCCCTAAGGAGCATGTGACCAGCATGGCGAAACTATCGCCTAAAGCAAGGCAAGAGATTGAGAAGCTGAAAGACAAAATTCGTAAGATTTTCAAAGATGTGTACAAGGCCAAAGATGTCCTCTTTTTTGAACACGGCGAGGTGGGGTTGGCGGATGCGCGCTTGTTGTCTCAAGATGAGGTTACCGTGCAGTCACCGGTCAGCCATGCGCATTTGCATGCGATACCTCTTACTGAAGATGTTGATTTTATTAGACTTCTCCAAGACCCCCTTGTTCAGGAAAAGCTGCCTGTGACCAAAGAAGGGCTCCACTTTCAGAAGGCCAATAGTTTTTGGGAGGCAGCAGATCGCAACGGACTACGCGAGTTAAAATATCTTTATTTTGAGACGATGAAGGGAGGGGCATACTTTGCTGTTAATCTTCCTGAAGGAGCGAGGCAATTTATGCGTTTATTGGCAGGGTCAGCGTTGGGGAAGTGGGAGGCGGCAGATTGGCGTAAAGGATATAATAGCGAAGCCCTGCGGCTTCGATATGATCAGATGTTGAGCTCGATTCCCGTGCTTGCTGAAAAGCTTCGTTATGATGTCGTTGAAAATATTCCTGTCGAAGATTATGCAATGGTAACTCAGAATCCCAGTTCAAAGGGTGGTATTGATTTAACCCGTGACAAAGTTGATTTGCGAATTCAGGGGTCGGGACAAGGGGTTCAATTTAATTTTGAACCAGCCGTGCTTCAGCAGTTGCAAAATGCATCTGGGTTGACCCCAGTGATCATTGATATTTATCCAATGACAACAACAGTGCCGATGTTTTTGGGCTTGAGAGACGATGCGAAAGAAATGGCATCTATGTATTAGCGAGTGCGTGATCGATATTGTTTTTTGTGGATCAGAACGGCGTGGTTTCAAAAGCCGAATACAACCCCAGATAAAAAAAGACGTCCCAAGCGGGGCGTCTTTTTTTATCTGTTGGTGTTTGATCCAACTGAATTGGCTATCGAAGATAACGGCGACCGACACTGTGCTAGCTGGCACAGGGAGGAAGTGCAGAGCCGTTAACGGCTCTGCTTCAAACCCGGTCAGCGACTGAGCATGGCGAGGAAGTGCCAATGGCCAGAGGGCCATGGCCCCCCAGTTTTATAACCTTTGGTGAGGTTTGATAATCTTGCCAAAGGGTTTTGCTGTCCCATGAACCATTGCGGCTCATGGTCCGCAGAACCAGCTTTTATCTAATCTGATTTAAGGTAAAGCTGGTTTTTTTGTGCAAATTTTTTGTTAATTTGTGCATAAATAAATGTTGATTTGTGCATAATTGAGTGATATTCTTAGTCCAGGAGGCGAAAGATGAAATATATTAAAAGATGGATGGAACAGATTATCAAAGAAGCTATTAAGTCGCATCCTGTTGTTATTTTAACGGGACCGCGTCAGGTGGGGAAAAGCACTCTTTTGGAGTTTGCGGATTTTTTAAAAGATTGGAAATATATTACTCTGGATGACCCGGAGGCTCTAGAGCAAGGTCAGGAGGACCCAAAAGGATTATTGCAGGAAGATGCCCCGCTTATTATAGATGAGGTTCAACGGTGCCCGGAGTTGCTCCTTACGATAAAATATTTAGTTGATAAAAGCCGTCGGAAACGGAAATTTATTTTATCTGGATCCGGTAATATTTCTTTGCGTAAAAGCCCTCGAGAAACTTTAGCCGGAAGGGCCAAATATGTTCATTTGACTGGATTTGGTTTCCGGGAATGGAAGGGGATGCAGCCGGAAGAAGGTGTTTTGGATCAGTTATGGCAAAATAAAAAAGTTATATCCGCTGATTTTGCAGGAAAGGATATCGTCGCGGCGTGGAAGGGTGGGTTGCCGGGGATTCTTTTGTCTCCTTCTGAAAAGGTGGCTTTGGATCGTATGAGCAGTTATATTGACACATATATTGAAAGAGATATTCAGAATCTTGTTAAGGTTAGGCACCCTCAGAATTTTAGAAGGCTGATGCAGGCTTTAGCTAAAGCAACTGGCTGGGAAAGCGTTCAGGAAGAACTGTCCAAAGATTGCCGGGAAGAGCGTAGTAATGTAAGCCGTTATATGAGTTTGTTGAAGGACACGAAGCTTTTATATGAATTGAAAGGATATGTGGTAGGTGATGAGCGTGCGTATAAACAGGCTAAATATTATTGGTTTGATTCAGGCGTTGCGTGTTTTTTGTCTGGTATTTATTCTTCTAAAGATTTCATGAAGAAGAATTTGAAAGGACGTTTTTTTGAAAATTATGTTTTCCAACAAATATTATCTTGGGCTTCTTTGCAGGTTATCAGCCCAGAAGTTTATTATTGGAAGCGTAAATCACAAGACGTTGAAGTAGATTTTGTTATTAAAGGAGGACAACGGGTAATTGGAATAGAGGTGAAATCAGCAGAGGTTGTTTCATTTAAAGACACAAAATCTATGAGAGAATTCCTTAAGGCACATTCCGAAGTTAATGCGGGAGTGATTGTCTATAATGGCAAAAAAGTTTTTTCGGTGGCGTCAAATATTTGGGCGGTTCCTTGGTATGTCCTTTGAGCCAAACTGCGATAATATGCGAGTTTTGTTCAAATAGGAAATCTTGTTAAAGTGTGCGTTGTACAGGTTAAACAGGTGCGAACCTGCTTAACCCAGCCACCCCAGATAAAAAAGACGTCCCGAACGGGGCGTCTTTTTTTTATCTGAAATGGTTGACCACTTTTTTGATAAACTCTTGGCAGGCTGAACTGCGTCCATTTGCTGATTTAATCATAATTTTCAGCACCGTTTTCATTGATTTTTTTTTGACGAAAAGCCGCATCTCCAGAAAAACACCAAAAACATATTGATTTCCTTTTTGGACATTGTCAAAATAAGCCTACAAATTAACATACGTCAGTTATTATAATGCGTCATCCTACTCAACTTTTTGTAATATCAGCTATTGTTGTTCTTTTCCCCTTGCTCGCCCATGCACAGCCCGATTCCGGCCGTATAATAAGCGAACAAAAACAGGAAGAACTGCGCCTTCCCCAGCTGCCCTTTCCTGATGAAAAAAAGCCCCTTCCCGAACCGTTGACCGAAAAGGGCGTGCGTGTTCATGTCAAAGACTTTGAGTTTTCCGGTTATGAGCCGATCGTCAGTCTCGGGGAATTGAATTTGCTTGTTCAGGATTCGGTCGGCCAAGAACTTGGATTTGATGCGCTTGAGCGGCTTACGGATAAAATCACCCGGTATTTGAGAGAAAAGAAGGGTTATCTGCTGGCCAAGGCGTATCTGCCTGAGCAGGATGTGACTGACGGTGTTATCCATATTAAGATCGTCATGTTTCGACTTGAGGGTCAAGTTGATGTGATTATCGACGGTCCATCGCGGATTAACCAGGCCTTTCTCGAACGCATCACCCGCCAGGCCCTTTCCGGCGCAAACACCATTCATCTTCATGATATCGAACGGGCGGTGTTATTGATAAATGACCTGCCGGGGCTTTCTTCCCGGTCGTATCTGGACCACGGTCAAGAGCCGGGGACAACACGTATGACCATCCGTGTGCGTGAAGGGCCGTTATTTTCCGGCAAGGTGTTCGGTGATAATTTCGGTAATCGGTATACCGGCCGTTTCCGGCGCGGGACGCAGATATTTCTCAACGATCCTTCCGGCAAAGGCGATCTGTTAAAGGCGGGTTATACTAATGCGCAGGAACTCAATCAGGGCAGTATTTATTACGCCTTGCCGCTGGGAACTTCCGGCGCGGCTGCCGATGTGTTTTATTCAGGCCTGCGTTATGAACTAGGCGGAAAACTTGGGGACCTGCGCGCCAAAGGCCATGCCCATATTATGGGAGCGAATTACACCTATCCGGTTCAGCGGACACGCGCCTCAAGCCTGTGGCTCGGTACCGGCTATGAAAACTATCTTCTTGAAGACAAATCCCTCGGCGAGGTCACCAGCGACCGTCATGTTGCTGTCGGGAATATAAATATGTTAGGCCGGTTTTTTGATTCTTTCTGGAAAGGCGGGCTCACCAGTGTCTATGCCGCATTGTACGGAGGAAGAACAAATATATCAGACGGGGAAAGTGCGGACGCCGGCGGGGCACGGACGGAAGGGCCCTTTTCCCGATGGGTATATTCGCTGACCCGTCTGCAGCGGATGACTTCCAGCATATCCTTGTTTGCTTCCGCGCGCGGCCAGTTGGCGGATAGCAATCTGGATTCATCACAAAAATTTATCCTGGGAGGCCCGTCCGGCGTCAGAGCATATCCTGTGGGCGAGGCGTCCGGGGATGAAGGCCATTTATTTACCGTTGAAACACGTTATGATGCACCGGATATCTTTTACGGTTTGAAAACCCAGTTTATCCTTTTCGCCGATATCGGACACATCACGCTGCATAAAGATACCTGGTTTGGTTCCGTGACCAATATTTCCGGCCGCAACCATTACTGGCTCGCCGGTGCCGGACCCGGTATTAATATCGAAAAACCAGGCGTGTTTCAGATCCAGCTTTCTTACGGGTATAAGATCGGGCATAACCCCGGACGAGATAGCGATGGGAAAGACGCAGATAACCGTGATGACCGCGGTGCTTTTTGGATTAAAGGAACGGTACTGTTTTAGCTCTGGGAAGAACATGATATTTAAACGCACAAAAATCCTCGCATACCTGTTCTTAAGTGCTGTTTTATCCGCAGGGCCGTCAGCATGGGCGCTTGATCCGGGGGAACTCCCGACGGAGGGCGAGATAGTTTCCGGCGAAGGTTCCTTCGATGCTTCCCAAAGTCAGATGACCGTTCATCAGCATACGGACAGCATGATCGCTGAATGGTCATCTTTTAATATCGGCGAAGATGCCTCTGTCACCTTTCGTCAGCCGTCTTCTTCCAGCACGGCACTGAACAGAATATCTGACGCCAACCCGTCGCGTATTTCCGGACAGCTTTCAGCCAACGGAAAGATCTTTCTGCTCAACACCAACGGGATCATTTTCGGACCGTCGGCCCGGGTGAATGTGGGCGGTTTGGTCGCGTCATCGTTAGAGATATCCAACGAAGATTTTCTAGGGGGCAATTACGCGTTTGAGAATTCCGGCAGCGCCGGCTCTATTCACAGTGCCGCCGATATAACCGCGGATGATTATGGTTATGTCGTTTTTATCAGCCCGGACATACACAACACCGGCAGCATTTCTGCTCCGTCGGGGGCTGTTGCTTTGGCTGCCGGGGACAAGGTCAGCCTTGACTTTCACGGCGACCGGCTGATCAATTTTAATGTCGATGCCGGTGCTGTTGAGTCGATGATCGAAAACGGCGGGGTCATTCAGGCGTCCGGCGGACTGGTTGTGATGAAGGCAGAAGCGGCCGGGGCATTAAAAGAATCCGTGATCAATACCAGCGGGATTGTTGAAGCCCAGTCTATGCGCCAACATCAGGGCCGGATCGTTCTCGATGCCGGTCAATATGGTCAGTCAACTGTGTCCGGCACGCTGGACGTTTCCTCTGAAACAGCGCAGGCCGGACGCATCACGGTGACAGGAAACAAGGTGCTGATCGACGAAGGCGCTCAGCTGTCTGCGGCGGGTGAAACCGGCGGCGGAGAGATCTTTATCGGCGGGGGCTGGCAGGGAAAGGATCCTGATATCCGGCAGGCACTGGCTGTTACAGTAGCCCCGACCGCTGTACTGGACGCTTCGGCCGTTAACAATGGTGACGGCGGGACCATTGTCGCCTGGTCGGATATCTATAATCCGGATTCAGCGACTCGCGCTTATGGGGATTTCCTGGCCAGGGGTGGAATAAACGGCGGTGATGGAGGACGGATTGAAACGTCAGGAAGATGGCTTCAAGTAACAGGTGTAAGCGGCGGGGCGAGAGCGCCGATGGGTGAGCCGGGACAATGGCTTTTTGACCCGCGCAATGTCACGATCACAACCGCAGAGGCTAACGGCAGTTTTGATTCCGGCACATGGACGCCTTCCGGTAACGATTCCACCATTTTAAACACAGATATTAATACTTTGCTCGAAGGCGGGACGAGTGTGACGGTAACCACCGGTAACGACGGGACCCAGAATGGCGATATCACGGTTAGCAGCACGGTCACCAAAGGTTCAGGCGATACAGATGTGACGTTTACCTTGCAGGCGGCTAAAACTATTTCAGTTGATCAGGCGATAAGTAATACAGGAGGCACGGGAAAATTGAATGTGGCTTTGTTGGCGGATAATGATAACGGTACTCATGACGGAGACGGGATCATTCTTTTAAATGCAGATATCACCACCAACGGCGGATATATTCATTTCGGAGACGGCAGTACGGATTCGATTAATGGAGTGAATACTCTTGTCGGCGGTGATGTTTATGTGGCCGGAACAGGGGCCCGGACTATCTCAACGAACGGAGGGGCGGTAAACGTTCAGGGTGAGATGATCGTTGCTAATACAGACGGATTCACGATCAATACCAACGGCGGGAATGTTAGATTTTATGGCTTGCTGAATTCCGGAAACAGTTATACTTACGAAACATCAGACGGAGGTGCTCCTTGGGACGCTGATAAGATCAGTTGGGAAAATGCCCTGAGTGACGCGCAATCAGGCGGCGGGGGATCTGTAGGAGATGCGTATTTGGCGACCATTACTTCTCGTTTGGAGAATGCCATTGCCGGACGGACAGCAAATTATGCGGCCTCATGGCTTGGTGCCAGACGAAAACTGGGCCTTGGCACAGATGCGGTCTGGCGCTGGGTGGCCGGACCTGAAGGGCTGGAGGACTCAGGCCGCGGACGCCAATTTTTTATTCAAAGTGATTCCGGCGGCGGAACAGCGATCGATGACGCGTACACGAATTGGAATACCAGTGAGCCGAACAACTATGATGGCACAGTCCAACCTGTAGCTGGATCTGAGAATGAATCAGCGCTGCAGTTCACCAGCAATAACGGTGTTTGGAATGACCTGAACTATACTGACACAACATTAGACGGTTATGTCAAAGAGACCAATCTTGCCGCATCCGGCGTTACCGTGGATGCCGGGGAAGGTACTGTTACATTTTCTGGTGAAGTTGGCGGGACAAAGGCGTTGGATATTTTAAACATTACCGCCGGGACGATCGACATTGACGGCGGCGCTGTGACCACCGAAGGGCTTCAGACCTATACTGGTAACGTGACGTTAGGCGCGGCTGACACAACGCTCACCCAGACAACCGCGGATACGGATTTTACGCTTCAATCCAGCAAATCCATTATTAATGATTACGGCACGGATGCGGGTCTGACCATTAAGACCACCCGGGATATCATTATGGAAGGCAGCAGTGAGATCAGTTCCGCCACCGGGGCTTTGGATGTTGTGCTTCACGGTGATAGTGATGCGGATGGAGGCGCGATTTTTATAAAACCCGGCGCGAGTATTTCCAGTAATGGTGGTGATATCACACTTTCCGGCGGTCTGGATGTTTCAACCGGTTACGCCTTCGGCCGTGACAGTCAGGCCGGGCTGAGCAACGGCATCCTGATCGCCGGGTCCAGTATCACATCCGGCGGGGGCAATATCATCATGCGCGGAAAAGGTGCGGCTGTTCCCGGGGATATGTCAGCCGCGGGATTGCACGCGGATTTTTTAGGGAATAATGCCTCTGGTATTTATATCGCGAATAACGGCGCGACAAATGCCGCCGTAAACAGTGGAACCGGGACCATTAGTTTGACAGGGACCGGCATTGCCACCGATCTAGGGGATTCATCTTATGCCCACGGCATACAAATCGGGGCTTCAAGCAGCGGTTCGACAACAGTTACGTCAGCTAATACAACATCGACAGCGATAACCGTGACCGGCGATGCCGGCACGGCCACAGGTTCGGCCTCAGCAACCGATGGCGCCATCGGCATCCAGCTTTACACGAATTCGGATGTCAGCGCGACCGGGACCGGCGGCGGCATTGTGATCGATGGCACCGGCGGGGATAACGCGGATCTGCAATGGGCTTGGGGATACAACAGCGCAGCGGATTCTGCTTTAAGCGCCGAAGGCCTGATTTCTATTACCGGAACTGGTCAAGGCGGATCCAACCGCGAAGACATTTCTTTAGCCGGAGGAACTATCGGGGATGCTTCCCATAGCGGCGGGATTACTTTAAATATGGATACACTAGATTCGTCGTTTGGAACCACATTATCCAATGCCGGTGCGCTCACCGTTAAGCCGAGATCTACCGGCACATCTATCGGCCTGGGTGCTGGAACAGGAACGCTAAGCCTCCCCAATACATTATTTACGACGTATTTCAGTAACGGGTTTTCTTCTATAACAGTGGGCCGTGCTGACGGAACAGGGGATATTGAAGCGAGTACGGTAACGTTTAGTGATCCATTGACACTTGTAAGCGGGGCAGGCGCGGACGCCACATTGATCGGAGCGATCGCGGACGCGGGAACCGGGACATCTTCCGGCAGTTTAACGGTAGAAGTCGGAAGGCATGTGATTCTAAACGCGAACGGCTCGATCACAACCAGGGATCAGGCTGTTGTTTTAAATGCTGACAGTGACGCTTCCGGGGGAGGAGGGGTTTATCTTGATGATGCGTCCTCCATTACGTCAAACGGCGGCGCTGTTACCCTGGCCGGGGGCGCGGACGCGGCAGGATATGCTGTTGGAACGGGGAGTCTCAGTTCAAATGTTTCTACATGGAGCCAAGGTTTCACCAATCGGACCTATGGTGTAGGACTCAACAATGCCACGCTGAATTCCGGCGCGGGAGCGATCACGATCCGGGGGCAAGGAACGGCAAGCGGTGAAAGAGCTGACGGTGTGTCGATGAAAGACGGCAGTATTACATCAACATCCGGACTGATAACCGTTGATGCCGCAGCCAGGGGCACGGACGGTTGGTCGACTTACGGCCTTGAGATTAACGATGCTGATCTGACAACGGGTGACGGCGGTATCAATATGACCGGGACTGTATCTGATAATGATGGAAATGGTGTTATGATTCATTCCAATTCTATTATCGAATCAACCGGCAGCGGTGCGGTCACAATTGAAGGCACTGGCGGACTTAATGACTGGTCACGAGGCGTAATCGTGGATACCGGCACCAATATTCAGACCAGCGGCAGTGGTGCTATCACTATTACCGGCACAGGACTGGGTGGTACCGGTTCGCTGGGTAAGGAAGGGGTTAAAATCTCTGACGGGGTGACCGCTGCTAATGTTACTTCTACGGGAACAGCCGCTGCAACGATCACGATTACCGGAACGGCGGATGACGGCGATAATAACGGGGTCTGGTTGAGCAAAGGGGGAGTTACTTCATCCAATGCCGCGATAACCGTGACAGGGACAGGTGCGGGAAGCGGTTACGGCATTGAGGCTTCCAATGATTTTAGTGTGGGCGGCGCGACAGACACGGGAGACATTACGTTCATTTCCAATTCTTTAAATTTAAGCGCCGATACCCGTCTGCAAAGTACAGGAGCCCTCACGGTCAAACCTAACACGGACAACACATCCATCGGCATTGCCGGCGGCGCGGGGACACTGGCGCTGACAGCGGACAATTTTTCAACAAACTTTGTGGATGGATTTTCAGGGATCACGATCGGTAGCGCGACGGCAGGCGCGATCACAATCGGCGCAACCACAACATTAAATGATTCAACGACATTTCATAATAACTCCACGATCGATATTAACGGCACGGTTACCGCCAATGAAAATCTCATTTTTCAAAGTAACGGCGCTATCACACAGACAGAAGCTGTCACAGTAACCGGCACAACCAGTCTGACCGCCGGGACTAACGAGGTGACACTGATGAATACCGGTAATGATTTCACCGGAGAGGTCTCGGTGGTATCAGCGGGAAACATCCGGTTGATCGACAGCAGTGCGATGACACTGGGAGCGCTTAGTTCAACCGGCACGGTGGACGCGGCTACCCTGAACGGAGATCTGACATTAACCGGAGCCATTGAAACAACAAATGCCGGAGATTCTGCTGTGACATTAAACGCTGGGAAAAATTCCGCGTCCGGGACATCGACCGGAGGAAACATTATTATCAGCGGGGGCAGTGTAAGTGTTGGAGACGGCGGGCGGGGCACATTATATTCCGGCGATGTCAGCGACAGCACAGGCCTGACGGATTTGGTCGGTTCAGGCAGCGGGAATTTTCGCTATAATAGCGATGAAGCGGATTCTAATTTTACCGATGCCTTAGGAGCCGGAACCTACGCGGTGTACCGCGAACAGCCGGTTCTTTCGGTCGCGCCGGAAGCCAGCACTATCACTTACGGTGATGCTGTTTCATTCACTCCTGCTTATACCGGTTATGCTAACGGTGACGCTTCGCCGGGTACAGTAACAGGTACCGCGGTCTGGACAGTTGGCGGTTCTCAGTCAACGTCTGGGAATTATACGGCGGATATGCATGAAGTCACATTCAGCAGCGGATTAACGAGCAGCTTGGGGTACGGGTTCACGGACAATGCCGCAAGCACGAATGAATTGACGGTTGATCCTTATGCACTGACGTTGAGCGGTTTCACGGCGGATAACAAAACCTATGACGGGACGACTAGTGTGACCGGGACAGGATTCAGCGATGACCGCATCGGAGGGGATGATCTAAGTTTTGACTACGCCGCGGCGTTCGCGAATAAAAACGCGGGCACGGATAAAACTGTCAACTATACCGGCATCACGATCAGCGGTGGAACAGACCAGGGCAACTACGCTTTAGCCTCAGCCGCCGGTTCAGCAATGGCAGATATTACGAAAGCCGGCCTTACGATCACCGCCCGTGATGATAGTAAAACCTATGACGGCCTGGCTTATTCCGGCGGTAACGGTGTCACATATTCGGGGTTTGCCAGCGGTGAGGATCAAAACATGCTTGGCGGGGCGTTGGATTATAGTGGCACCTCGCAAGGCGCGATACAGGTGGGAGACTATACTATTATCCCCCAGGGGTTTTCTTCAGATAACTATTCCATTACGTTTACTCAGGGGGCATTAGAAATCACCGTGGACACCAATGATCAGGAGATTGACGAAGTTGTGCGTTCGTTGACCAGCATTACCAAATCAGTGAATGGAACCCAGGACAGCCTGTCCGGTACTCAGTCGGTCCCATCAAATAACTTTTCGATAGGACCGGGTGCCGGAAGCCGGTCAATTCAGGCTTTCACTGTTTTTGAGCTTATCAAAGACCGCACGTTATGAAATTTTCTTATGATTATTGCCGACGTGTTGCCCTCTGCGTTATGGTATGTCCACCCTTAAGGGCGGGACATTTGTTAATTGATTATATCGAATATGCATCAGTTGTTATCTTTATCGTATGGAGCTCAAACAATCCATTTTTTGCGGGTGTTTCGTAGGCTTAGGGCGAAAAGCGCGATACAAAACAGGGTTAGCAGGCTAAAGTTTAGTAATAAGGGCATGTGGCTGGTCTGGTTGATTGAGGTATGTAAGGCATCAGCGCCGTATGTAAGAGGCAACATGTAGGATAATGGCCTTAACCATATTGGCAGTTGCTGGATGGGGAAGAAGAGGCCGCATAGGAAAATCATGGGGAATCGGAAGAAGTTTGAAAATGTTTGGGCCTCAAAAACCTCTTTGACCGAGACGGCAATAAACAGTCCTAAGAAAGTTGAGCTTATAGCTATAAGGATTGTTGCGGGAACGAGGATGGCCCAGTTTACGGCTGATAAGTCGGTTAACAGCATCGCCACAAAAATCGGCACAAACGCGTTTATAACCCCAAATAATATTGCTCCGGATGTTTTGGCTAACATTAAGACTTCTAATGAAATGGGTGCCAAGAGCAGCCGTTCGAAGGACCGTCCTTTTTTTTCAAACGTTACGGTTACGGAAAGGACGCTGGTTGTGCCAAAAAGGATGCTGAGCGCCACAAGACCGGGCAGTAGCTCGGGAAGACTTTCCATTCCAAGTCCGGAACGGATGAAAAACATCGTTATCCAGACCAGCGGAAATAGTAATCCCCAGCTGATATTGGGCGGTTTGAGATAATAACTGCGCATGTCTTTAAGCAGGATATTCCAGAAAGCAATCCACGCTTTCATGATTTACCCCCCATACCTTGTTTTTCCTTTTCTTTTTTCAAAGCGTCGCTTTCAATGCCTGTGATTTGTACAAAAATATCCTCAAGAGAAGGTTTCAGTCTACGGGCTTCAGCAACGTCAACGCCCTGTTCTTCAAGGAAGCGGACAATTACTCCTGCAAAAATAGGTTTATCTGCTTCAACGCGAATCATGTTATTTTTTAAGAAAATAAAGCTCATCTCGGGAAATTTTTCGGGAAGCTTAGACTGTATAAACTGAGTGTCTTTCACGCATGTGATTTGCATTGCCTGTTTTTTTTGAAGAGGCTGAAGCAGGTTTTCGACCGAATCAATCTTCACTATGCGGCCAGAAACGATAAAAGCAATACGTTCGCATAATCGCTCGGCTTCTTCAATATAGTGTGTTGTGAGGAATATTGTGGTGCCTGTCTGGTGTAAATGAGCGATGAGCTGACGCACCTGCCGTGCACTTGCCACGTCAAGGCCGGTGGTAGGTTCATCTAGGAATAGGATTTTTGGGCTGTGGATGATCCCTGCTGCTATGGTGAGTTTTCTTTTCATCCCTTTGGAATAGCCGTCGAACTTCCGATTTGCTGCTTCAGAGAGGCCAAACGTATCCAGTAGTTCCCGACCCTTATTTTGTCTTTCTTGCTTTGTTAATCCATAAAGTGCTCCACAAAAGCACAGATTATCAAATCCGGTCAATTCGGGATACAAGTTGCTTTCGTCCGGAACTACACCGATAAGGTGCTGTGCCGATTGGACGTTTTTAGTACAATCAATGCCAG
Source organism: uncultured Planctomycetales bacterium (assembly GCA_964595465.1). GTDB lineage: Bacteria > Omnitrophota > Gorgyraeia > Zapsychrales > JANLHA01 > JAKLFA01. The sequence goes on from CAZQQI010000010.1 coordinate 30,866, forward strand.
AGATCTGAAAGTTTCCTTTATCCGGGCGAGCCAGCCCTGTAAGAATATTAATTGTGGTGGTTTTGCCCGCTCCGTTGGGCCCCAAAAAGCCAAACAATTCTCCTGATTGTATGGAAAACGAAATGCCGTCTAAAGCTGTTGTACTGTCAAACGATTTTGCGAGCCCTTTTACTTCTATAATGGCATTCTGTTCTTTGGTCATTTTAGCTTCGTATTTTAAATTTTTGACAGTTCGTTAATTTCTTGTGCCCAGTTTTTTAATGCTTGTTTCTCCAAGCGGTAATGAACATAATATCCTTTTTTCTCCGGCACAACCAGCCCGGCTGATTTGAGTATCCGCATATGCTGAGAAACAGCCCCCGGTGTAATCCCCAGCCGTACCGACAACGCCCCCACACAGAACGCCCTTTCACTAAGTAGCCGGATTATTTTCACACGGGTATCGGCACTGAGAGCTTTGTTGATTTCTGCGATATTATTGTCTTTGTCCATTATCACAAACCAATTTAGTATCTTTAAATATACTAAAACAGATGGCAATCTCGGTCAATATATTTTTTTGCTTGAATTAGCACATTCCACCTCTGCTCGTTTTTGTTGTCCATCCTTATGATATTCGCATATCTAATCATAGTACTAAATAAGCGAAATTCGAGAGTCGTACTAGAGGCATCTGTCCTCACCGACCCTTATTTCTAACCCATTGTGAGTGGATAACTTGCAATGGTTTTTTTTGTATCCCTTGACCGGATGTTAGAACTTTTCAGGCGTTGACAAAAATGAAATATTTTGTATAATGCACATATGTGCATTATACAAAGGAGCTGAATGTGAGACCTAAAAAAACCAGATGGGTTGAATGCGCGCCGGGTGAGCGGTGTTTTAGACCGCAATGCAAACCCAAGAATAAACTGGAAGGCGTAAATCTTACTATTGATGAATTCGAGGCCATTCGTTTATCTGATCTTGAAAAGTTAACACAGGAACAAGTGGCCAGGAGAATGAAAGTTCATCGTTCTACTATTTCCCGCATATTGGAATCTGCCCATGAGAAGATCGCCGATGCCTTTGTTAATATCAAGGCAGTAAAAATAGAAGGTGGGTGTTGTCAAATTTCAGGAGCGAAGATATGAAAGAATCAAAAAAATTTGTGTTAATGGTCACGGCATTTCTGGCGTGTTTTTATCTGCCGGTAGAGATGCTGCCGTTCAGAAATCCGGTTTTTGAGGCGCTGGCATTGGTAAGATGGTACGCACGGGAGCATGTTCTTCTATGTCTGGTGCCGGCGTTTTTTATCGCGGGTGCGATCTCGGTCTTTGTGAGTCAGGCGTCTGTCATAAAATATTTCGGCGCTAAAGCGAACAAGTTTCTCGCCTACAGTGTGGCTGCGGTTTCCGGTACGATACTGGCTGTGTGTTCCTGCACTGTTCTTCCGTTATTCTCCGGTATTTACAAAAGAGGGGCCGGGTTAGGGCCTGCTACCGCGTTTCTTTATTCCGGCCCTGCTATCAATGTTCTGGCGATCATTATGACCGCGCGGATCCTCGGCTGGGAGCTCGGCTTGGCCCGGGCCATCGGCGCTGTTATTTTCAGTGTCGTGATCGGGCTCTTAATGCACCTCATTTTTATTAAGGAAGAGCATGCCAGAAAAGCCGAAGGCGATCTTATTGTTGGAGACGTTGAGGAACCCAGAGCCTTATGGCAGAACGCGCTGTATTTTTTCGCGATGGTCGGTTTTCTTGTGTTTGCCAACTGGGCAAAACCGCAGGAGGGGGACACGGGAGTATGGGCGTCGATCTTTGCGGCGAAGTGGTACCTGGCGGCAGGTTTTCTGGTGATGACAGGAATAATGCTGCTGAAGTGGTTTAAGAAAAATGAAATAACTGAATGGACGCTGGCGTCGTGGACGTTCGCCAAGCAGATCATGCCGTTACTGTTGGCCGGGGTATTGGTAGCCGGGCTGCTTCTCGGCCGCCCTGGCCAGGAAGGCCTGATCCCGCCAGGGATCATTGTCAAAGCGGTCGGCGGCAATTCGCTCTTATCAAATTTCTTTGCGTCTATCGTCGGAGCGTTTATGTATTTTGCGACATTGACCGAGGTTCCGATCCTGCAGGGTCTAATCGGCGCCGGTATGGGCAAGGGTCCGGCATTGGCATTGCTTTTGGCGGGTCCAGCGTTGAGTTTGCCGAACATGCTGGTGATCCGCGGTGTGATCGGAACAAGAAAAACGGTTGTTTATGTCAGCCTGGTAGTTGTGATGGCGACCATCAGTGGAATATTATTCGGAATGATAGCAGGGTGATCTGCCGGTATCGGCAGGGTTTTTATATGCATTTTAAACAAGCCTAACAAATCAACAAGAAGGAGCTGCAAAATGAAAATTGAAATTCTAGGGACGGGATGCCCGAAATGCCAGCAACTTACCGCCAGCGCCGAAGAGGCTGTTAAAGAGCTGAACGTTCAGGCTGAGATCAGCAAGGTAACGGATATTGATAAAATCACCGAATACGGTGTGATGATGACGCCGGCACTGGTCATTGACGGGACAGTGGCGTCAGCGGGCAAAGTGTTAAGCGCGGATGAGATCAAAAAAATTCTCTCAACATAGCAGTATACTGTTTGGTGAAATGAATAAGCGTATCAGCAGAGGATCTCATGCCGGAGTTTGTGAAGTATGATAATAAAAGATAAATTACGTTCGCTTGTTTTATTTTTTTAGGAGGTTAAATGTTTACAAGGAAACAAAAATTCATTCTGTTCTTTTTGCTTTTTTCAGGACTTATCGTCGCGCTGAAGCTCTTGCACATTGATTACATGGTGAACTATTCCGCGGATCCCTACAAAAGTTTCTGCAACGTCAATGAAACCTTTAATTGCGATGCCGTCGCCGCGAGCCCGTTCTCGCATATTTTCGGCGTTCCTGTCGCGCTCATCGGGACATGGGCGAACCTGTTTTTAATGGTCTTCCTGTTCGCCGGTCAAAAATTTTACACGGGGCTCCTTAAAAGCATATTTACGTATGTATTCGCTCTTTATGCCGTCGGCTGTGTCGCCCTCGCGCTCGTTTCGTTTATTTTTGTGCCGGCGTTATGTTTTGTCTGCATGATCTACTGGGCGATAAGCATCGCGACATTTGTCTATCTTGTGATGATCTCGAAAAAAGAGATTTTCCCACTTTCTTCTAGATTTATGGACATGATGAAGTCAATTTGGGATAAAAAAATTCTAACAGCCGTGCTTATCATTGTTTTTCTGCTTCCGTTGATCTGCGCGCATTTTTATTTTACGCAATTAGGCTGTGATTCGATCGGCTCCGGGGCCATTTGCTGTGAGAATTATAATAAAAAAACGCACGAGGCCTTTCTCGGAAGAAAAACCGGGAAAGTACAGATTACGGTATATACGGATTTTGAATGCCCCTGGTGTAAGAAAGCGCATGATTATGTGACTGACTTGATGGAACGGTATGAAAAACAGATCAGGTTTGTCCGAAAAGATTTTCCTTTGGATATGGCCTGCAATCCGAACATTAAACAGCCTTTTCATCAGAATGCCTGCCTGGCCGCCTATTATGCCAAATGCGCCGGGGAACAAGGGAAATATTGGGAATATCATGATGAGGTTTATGAAAATCAGAAAACAATAACACAGGAGAAGCTTGTCGCGATCGGGCAAGGCCTTGCCCTTGATACGGAAGGCCTGCGCGCGTGCGCGGAAAGTAAAGAGATCCGGAAGAGTGTCCGCGGCGAGATTGAAGAAGCCATGTTTTTCGGGATAACCGGGACGCCCGCGTTCAGGATATTTTCTGAAGTGCTGGGCCCCAGGATCCCTGATGAGATTATTAATGATTATCTTGTGCATTATCCGTCGATCACGATAGAAATGCTTAAAAGGATCTATCGTACAAAAATGACACAATACCTTCAGATCATCGACATAAGAGATGAGGGTGTTTTTACTAAGGGGCATTTAAAGGATGCGGTCAATATTCCTCTGGGATCTCTCACAGCGCGTCTTTCAGAATTGCGAAAGGATGTTCCGGTATTGCTATGTGATGAATACGGATTGAGATCAGATGAAGCCTTGACGATCTTTAAAAATGCGGGTTTTGAGGAGGTCCGGACACTGCTCGGCGGTTACGATGCCTGGATAAACGATACAGTCGCCGCGCAAAAAGCTGCAAGCAATATGCGGGATGACGCTATCTCTGTTATCGGGACAAGGGAGGCGTATGATTTCATTCAAAACAATAAAACGCTCAGGATACTGGACCTGCGGACAAAAGCAGAGTTTGAACGCGCCCACATCCAAGGTGCGGTCAATATTCCTATTGAGCAGTTGGCTGAGGATTACGTTGCGCTTGGAAGCGATACAACAAGGCCGCTGCTTGTTTATTGCAACACGCAAAATAAGAGCCGGACAGCCGCCCGTTTTTTAAAAACAAAAGGATTTGAAAAGATCATCATTATGGATGGGGGCATTCAGGGCTGGTTAAAAGCGGGATATTTAAAATAGGAGGTAACGTTGAAAAAACTATTTCTGGCAATGCTCATGTTTCTGGCGGGCGTTGCGGCAATTAACACATCAACAGCTTTTGCGGCAGATAAGAACGCCTCAAAAGTTATCGCGTATTATTTTCACGGCTCGGCCCGGTGCTATACATGCAATATGATAGAAAAATATTCAAAAGAGGCCATCCGAGCATATTTTAAAGATGAGATCGATTCCGGAAAACTGGAATTGAAAGCTGTCAATGTGGAAAACAAGGGCAATCAACATTTTGTAAAAGATTACCAGCTTTATGGCCAGTCATTAGTTATTTCTATGCTGAAAGACGGGAAGGAAGTCAAATCAAAAAACCTGAATCAAGTATGGCAGCTTGTGCGTAATAAACAGCGGTTCAGTGAATATGTTATCGAAGAAATTGAAACGTTAATGAAGGAGCCGCAATAATGGAATTATTATTCGCTTTTGGTTCGGCTTTGTGGCTGGGGATATTGACCTCTATCAGTCCCTGTCCTTTGGCGACGAATATCGCGGCGGTATCATTTTTGTCAAAAAAGATCACTCATCCGTTTATGGTTTTTCTCTCGGGGCTGGCTTACACGCTGGGCAGGATGGCTGCCTACGCGGCGCTTGGATGGATCATTATCAATTCTTTGTTGAGTGTTCCCGAAGTCGCTCAGTTCTTACAGAAATATATGTCAAAAGCTCTGGGGCCGGTTCTCGTTCTTACAGGATTATTTTTGCTGGAGATTATTACCATCAAATTACCGGGTGTAACGCTTTCTCAAAAACATCACAATAAACTCGTTGAGTCCGGCGCTCCCGGCGCGTTTCTTCTGGGGTTTGTCTTCGCCCTGGCGTTTTGCCCGGTTTCAGCGGCGTTGTTTTTCGGCAGCCTTATCCCTTTGGCGCTTAACAGCGCGGGAGGGACAATATTGCCGTTTGTTTACGGGGTCGGGACAGGGCTTCCTGTATTGGCATTTGCAGTCGCTATCGCCTTGGGCGTCACATCCTTGAGCCGCTGGTTCCATAAGATCACTAAACTTGAATACTACACGCGCAAAATAACCGGCATGATCTTTGTTTTTGTTGGGTTTTATTATATATGGATGTATGTTGTGCCGCACTTAACCATGTAGGAGGAATCTTATGGAATTAAAAACAGAACGCAATATGTCGATCTTTGAGCGGTATCTGACCCTCTGGGTGGGATTGTGCATCATCGCCGGGATCATGTTGGGGAAATTTGCCCCCGGGTTCGCAAGAACGCTCGACAGTTTTTCAATATATGTAAAAGGCGCTCCCGTGGTTTCCATCCCCATTGCCATCTGCCTGTTTTTCATGATGTATCCGATTATGGTCAAAATCGATTTCACCGAGGTTATCAAAGCGGGAAAATCCCCCAAGCCAGTCGGGCTGACCCTTTTTGTCAACTGGCTGATCAAGCCGTTTACGATGTATGCGATCTCGTTTTTATTCCTGGGGGTTCTATTCAAAGGATTTATCGGGGAGAACGCGGTTGATCTGGTAAAATTACCGCCGGGGGCGGTGGATTGGGCAGTCGGCTCCCTTCACGGCGCGGGACAGGTTGTCATGCATGAAGGGGCCAAAATGCTTCAGGTCCCATTATGGCGGAGTTATTTTGCCGGTACGATCCTGTTAGGGATCGCGCCGTGCACGGCGATGGTGCTGGTCTGGGGTTTTCTTTCCAAAGGCAACGACGGGCACACGCTGGTGATGGTCGCCATCAACTCGCTGACCATGCTTTTACTCTATGGTGTTTTGGGCGGGTTTCTTTTGGGTGTGGGGCAAATGCCTGTTCCCTGGGAGGCACTGCTTTTGTCGATCGCGATTTATGTGGCGCTGCCGCTTATTTCCGGCTATTTGTCACGCCAGTGGATCATCCGCGCGAAAGGGGCGACCTGGTTCCGGGAGCACTTCCTGAACAGGCTCACGCCGGTTTCGATCGTTGCCCTGCTTTTCACGCTGGTTCTGTTGTTCTCCTTCAAGGGAGATATGATCCTGGCGCAGCCCCTGACGATCCTGTGGATCGCCATTCCGTTGTTTATCCAGACATGCTTTATTTTTGCCATTACGTATTGGCTGGCGAGAAAATTACGGTTAAGCTATGAAGACGCGGCGCCCAGCGCGATGATCGGGGCAAGCAATCATTTTGAAGTCGCGATCGCGACCGCGACGATGTTGTTTGGTCTGTCATCAGGAGCGGCATTGGCGACGGTTGTGGGAGTTCTTATCGAAGTGCCAGTTATGTTGATGTTGGTGCGTATTTGTTTGAATACCAGGAAATGGTTTGAATAGGAAGGATTTTAATATGAAGAAAAAGGTTTTGTTCGTGTGTATCCATAATTCGGCACGCAGCCAGATGGCGGAGGCCTTTTTAAAAAAATACGGAGGAGACCGTTTTGAAGTAGAGAGCGCGGGATTAGAGCCGGGCAGGCTCAATCCGGTGGTGGTTGATGTCATGAAAGAAATAGGCATTGATATATCGCAAAACACGACACAAAGCGTTTTTGACTTATTTAAAGAGGGGAGAAATTTTCATTATGTTTTTACGGTGTGTGATGAGTCGCAATCTGAAAGGTGTCCGATATTTCCGAGTATGATCGAAAAGATCCATATGGGATTTCCGGACCCGTCACGTTTTTCGGGAACGCATCAAGAAAAGGTGGAGCAGGCCAGAGAGGTCAGGGACGAGATAGAATCGAGAATCAAGGATTGGCTTAACCGCCTATAATTTTCCACATCCTGATAGGTTTCCATTCAAGTATCCCGAAGACGGGGATCTTATTAGCAGCACCGTAACCTCGTTTGTCTTTGCGGCGTCCGTTAAAATAAGATTCATCAGCGGCCACTTTGCCCTTTAACAACAATTCATAATTGTTGTTTTATTGAGGGATGGCTTGATGTATCAAGTTTGTTGCCTATGCTGTTGGATAACTAACGTAAAGTTCTTCGGCAATACGTTTGTTTGATGTCTCTCATGCAAAGAGCTTAATCAGCCAAAGCCGCTGGCTGGCTGAAATCCTTAAAAGCCCGTACCACTGGTTGGTAAAGACGTTGAATCGAAATTCACAACGTTTACAACGAAACCGCTTATCGGAGTTTAATAAACATTTTGCTCTGACAAAATGCACAAATTCGGCGTCTATTTTTCCGGCATATTTTTGACAAGTATCTGAACGCATGTTTTTCGCTTGTTGTGATGTGATATAAGTCGAGAGTTCGCATATGCACATTTTAGCTCTAATGCTGAATCCGTACCGAATCCTTTATAATCACCATAATGTTAAAAGGGTTTTTTATGATTATTTTTGAGAATATAGATTTAAATTTTGACGATAAAAAGATTTTCAGTGATTTTTCTCTGGAGATCACAAATGGCGAAAAAGTTGTTTTTTTGGGAAAGTCAGGACTCGGCAAATCTTCGCTCTTCGCTCTCTTACTCGGGTTTATCCGGCCCCAAAGGGGAAGAGTGTTATTTGACGGTGCTCCTTTGGATGAACACACAGTCTGGAATGCGAGGCAGAAAATTTCGTTTGTCGATCAGGATGTCAGTATCGGCAATTATAAGGTATCAGATTGGTTTACATTTGTCTCAGGGATAAAATCTAACCAAATGCTGGATTTCAGTGAAGAAAGAATCGCGGGACTGATGGACTTTTTTGAATTAAGCCGGGAGATTCTCCGTAAAGAAATTTCTGATCTTTCCGGGGGCGAAAGGCAGAGGGTCGCCGTCATTGTTTCTGTCTTATTGAAGCGGGATGTGTTTCTTTTAGATGAAGTCACGTCGGCTTTAGATAAGAACCTTAAGAAAAAAGTAGCCGATTTTTTTATAGGGCGCAAAGATTGGACTGTTTTCAGCATATCGCATGATGCTGTCTGGCTGGATAATCCTGATGTAAAAGTTTTTGATCTGGAGAAAAAATCATGGAAACAATAGATATTCCCATATACTCATTGCTGTTGGTGTTTTTACTGCTCGTTGTGCCTGTTGTATTGAGCCGTGTCTACGGACTGGGCCTTATAAAGCCGCTTTTAAGTTCCGCAGCAAGGATGACTGTCCAACTGGTACTTATCGGCATTTTTCTAAAATATCTATTTTTATGGAATAACGCGGCCGTCAACCTTTTATGGCTTATGGTGATGATCCTGGTCGCGGTTTTCTCGGCCATCCGCGGGTCGTCAATGAAGCCGGGTAAAATCCTTGTGCCGGTTTTTATATCATTCGCTCTGGCGACTTTAGTGGTTATATTTTATCTTAATGTGTTTGTCATCCGGCTGGATTATATCTTTGACGCCCGGTATCTGATCGTTCTCGGGGGGATGCTGCTGGGAAATTCTTTAAGAGGTAATATCGTAGGCATTGATACTTTTTATAAAAGCCTCAGAAAAGATATCAAAAAATACCGGTATGTTCTGTCTTTGGGGGCTTCGCGTAACGAAGCCGCGCGTCCGTATATGAAAGAGAGTGTTCAGCTCGCGCTTAAACCGACGATCGCTTCGATGGCAACCATAGGGATCGTGGCGCTTCCGGGGATGATGACCGGCGTTATTCTTGGCGGGGCAAGCCCTGAGGTCGCGATCAAGTATCAGATCATGATCATGATCAGCATTGTCGTAAGCACGATCATCAGCGTTTTACTTACTATTGTCATGACGTCACGCGCGTGTTTTACTGAATACGGTACATTAAAGGCGGATATCTTTGTCGGTAAGAGTTCAGCATAATAACTGCACAAAATTCATGAGAAGGCTTGGCGGGGGAATGTAGGAACTTGTTTATTTTTTTTCTCTTTGATATAATCATATTCAAATATATGAATATGATGGAGGATGAATTTGCCGATAAAAGAAAATAGAAAAATTTCTGAATTTTTTAACGCCCTTTCTCATCCTGTTCGGGTTGATATTGTTATCGAACTATTAAAAGGCACAAAGTGCGTTAACGATATGAAAGATTTGCTTGACGTAAATCAGCCCAGTGTTTCCCAGCATTTATCCGTTTTAAAGGCGAACGGAATTGTTGACTGGAATCAGGATGGTAAAAGAAAATGTTATTTTTTAAAAGATCCAAAATTAATGGAAGATATTTTGGAAAAACTGCAGAAATAAAATTTGTTATTTTAGTGAGAAAGCCAGAGGAGGGTGTAATATGTTAAAGGCAGGAATGATCCGGTGTCATCAAACCGAGGATATGTGCCCAGGGAATACGGATTTTAAAGTTGCTAAAGAAGGCAAATTAGCTTTTAAAGAAACAGGACCTGTTGAGGTCGTCGGGTTTATTTCATGTGGCGGTTGTCCGGGGAAAAGAGCCATTGCCCGGGCAAAAATGATGGTTGACCGTGGTGCGGAAGCTATCGTTTTTGTTTCATGCATAACAAAAGGCAATCCGATCGGGTATCCCTGTCCGCATTATGCCAATATGCGTGACGCTGTTATTAAGAAAGTTGGTCCTGATATTAAAATTATTGAATGGACGCATTAAAAAAGGAGTTTTAAGTGACGGGAGCGGAAATATTAGTTAAGAGCCTTGAGGATATCGGGATTAAACATATTTTTGGATATACAGGAGCGGCCATTCTTCCGGTTATGGATGAGTTAGGCAAAAGCTCTATTGAGATCATAGTTAATTCAAACGAGCAGTCTGCCGCTTTTAGCGCCGCCGGTTATTCACGATCAAGTGAGCGTGTAGGCGTGGCCATTGTTACGTCAGGACCCGCGATTACCAATACGTTAACGGCGGTCGCGGATTCTTTTGCCGACAGCATTCCTTTGATTGTTATTGCCGGACAGGTGCCCGAACATAAAATAGGAACTGACTCTTTTCAGCATATTGATGTTTCCAGTGTCTTCGGACCTACGGCCAAAAAAGTGGTTCTCGTCGATAAAATTGATAATATTGAATCTATCATCAAAGATGCTTACTTTTTGGCGAAATCCGGGAAGCCGGGGCCGGTAGTTATTGATATCCCGATTAATTTACAGCAAAGTATTAATAAATATGAGGGTAATAACCTTCACAGGTTCGACTCTGTTTATAAGAACGAATGTCATTTGTCGGATGAACAGTGCGGGCAGTTTTTTCATCTTCTGACGGAAGCCAAGCGGCCGTTATTGTATTTGGGGGGCGGGTTGAATTCAAAGAGCGGAAGTGAATCGATCCGCCGGTTTAATGCTGTTTTCAATATCCCTTCAGTTAACACTCTCATGGCAAAGGGTGTGGTGGATGAGAATGATCCGGAATCATTGGGACTCTTGGGCATGTTCGGGACGCCTTCCGCGAATAAAATTATCCAAGACAATGATTTTTTCTTTGCCATTGGTGTGCGGTGGGATGACCGTGTCGCCGAGAAAGTCGGTTTTGCGATTCACGCTAAAATCGCTTATATTGATATTAACCCTCAAAAAGTTTATCAGATACGCAATGAGCGCAATCCTGATTTTTCTTACATAGGCGACGCGAGCGGAGCGCTCAACGACTTAACGGATTACGCAGAGAAAAAAGGCATAAAAATAAACATCAATGAATGGCGGGAACATGCGGTAAAATTAAAAAAAACATGGCCTTTGAATTATTGCCGGGACGGGAAATATATTTATCAGGCGGAGGTTCTGGATCTTCTAAGCAAGATGATTGATAAAAACACGATTGTTACCACGGGCGTGGGCAATCACCAGCTTTTAGCGGCTCAATATCTCAGGATGTCAAAACCGAAAACATTTCTAACTTCGGGAAGCTTCGGGACAATGGGATTCGGCATGCCGACAGCCGTAGGAACGTATTTTGCTAATCCCGGAGCCGCCGTTGTTGTGGTAGACGGCGACGGCAGTTTCAGGATGAATATGGGAGAACTGCATACAATAGGTTCATTAGGGCTGCCTTTGAAGATACTCCTTCTTAATAACCGGAGCGACGGCATGGTGAGAAATCTTGAAGATGCTGCCTACGGTAAACGTCATTCCGCGACAGAGAGGATATCTGATGTTAATTTTGCCGAAATTGCCAAGCACTGCCACTACAAGTTTGCAAAAAGAATAACTTTGCGGTCTGAATTATCTGAAGCGCTTAAATCTTTTATGGAAACAACAGGTCCCTGTTTACTTGAAGTCATGACGGATATTGAGGAGGTTTTATATCCGGTTGTGCGTGCGGGCTGTTCATATAAAGAGATGGATTTAGGGCCTTATATTAAGGAAATCCCCGGAGCTTAAAAATTTATAATGATTTGTTCGGCAAAGGCGTGATATGACGAAAAAGCACGAATGTCCACCCTTAAGGGAAGGATATTTGCTGATTGCTTATATATCAAATATTTTGCGTTAATTCTATGCCGAAAATAGTGGATAAATCAGGATATTTTCACCGCATATTTAGCCTAGAACAATTCTCAGGTTGGATCACTTGAATCAGCCAGCGAAGCTAACGGCGAATGAGCATGGAGAGTAAGTATCAGTGACTAGAGGGAAGCGACCTATGCTGGGCCGATTGGTACAGGAAGGAAGGGGGGCTTCATGCGTCGGCCTATTTTAAATAAAAAGGATGTGTTAGGGGTTGAAAATTTAAAGAAAAAATGCATAATGATAAAAATCATTTCATCAGTATTTTAAAAAGGTATGATAATGAAAAACAGTTTTATTTCAATATTCCATGAATCACCGATCAAAATAGCGGCCCGTTTTTTTCTATACCTTTTGATGTTATTTGGATTTACATTATCTTTGCCGAATTTTTTCATACGATATGGCATGGAATTTTTTCTGGAAAATCACACGGTAGAATGGCTGCAATTTTTTATTTTAATGATGACCGGTATTATGTTTATCATTGGCGCCTGTTGGTTGAAAAGGTTCAGGCAGCTTTTTTTGCTATTAGCTTTGCTAACAGCGTTTACAATGGCGCGGGAACTCGACTCCCTGCTGGACAAAATAATCCCGCTGATTGGTTGGAAGGCAGGCTTCATTTTTATTTTTTATTTTTTTTGGGTGCTGTATAAAGATAAAGCGGTTTTGTCATACCAGTTAACGTCATTCTTCGGGACCAGATCGTTCGCTTTTTTGTTTTGTGGTGTTTTAGTAGCGCTGCCCTTTGCTCAATTAGTAGGAAACGGGCATTTTTTAGAGACATTAATGGGGTCTCTTTATAATAATGATTATAAACGGGTCATCGAAGAGCTTGGAGAGCTGTTTGGATATATGTTTTTTTTCATGGGATCATTAGAAGCCCTTGTTCAGATGGAAGGGTTGCCCAAGGGGCGCAGTTAGTCAATACGCACTAATTTTCAAGAAAAGGGAAGGGGGCCTGACCCCTTCCCTCTTCCCTTTCCGGCGATCTTGATGTTGCCGGACATGCCTTCGAGTGCGATTTTAAATTTTTTCTGCGGTTGCCATTGAGGTGTTTTCATAGAATCTGCTTCTTTTTTGCTGAGCTGATTCTACCTTAAAGCCGCTGATCTGTTAATGGGGTACAGTATACGTGCCTCACACGATGAATGATGAGGCGGGGATTCTTATTATTTGTGCAGTGTTTTATTTCTGCAGGACCGCTCCGAAAGCAGTGAATCCGGCGCCGAAGGCAAAAAGTCCGATGGCTTCATTTTCCCGCGGTTGATCCTGCTCCAAGACCCTTTTCAGAACGAACAGAACGCTTGGCGATGACATATTGCCGTAATCCCGCAGGATCTCGCGCGAACGGAGCATGCCGCGTTCATCCAGCTGAAGGCTGTGCGCGATCGTGTCAAGGATCTTTCGTCCCCCGGGATGGAAGGCGTAATGAGCAATACCCCTGCCGTTATCTTTACTTAATTTTCCTATGATTTCCTGAACCGCCCGGCCCGCCACGGCCGGCACATCTTTTGTCAGCACGTTACATAAGCGGTTGTCCCGGGTCTTAAATCTCAGGTCATCACGGAACTGCGGCCATAAAAGGCCCGCGGACCGTTTCAGGGCATAGCCGTCGTCTTCTTTGTGATTGCTTAATAGACATGCCGCCGCTCCGTCAGCAAAGATCGCGTTAGACAGGATCAGGCCGGTCTTCTCACCCCAGGATACGGCCGCCGTACAGATCTCAACGCAAAGCACGATCACGCGGTTTTCCGGATGCGTTGCGAGAAAGTGATCCGCGGTTTGCAGGGCCGGAAGCGCGGCGCCGCAGCCCAGGCCGGTAAGGTCCAGGGTAAAGATGTCTTCGCGGAATCCGGCGAGGCCGGCCACATAAGACGTCAGACCGGGGCAAAGGTAGCCCGTGCAGGTGGTCACGATCAGGGCGTCGATCCGGGAGGCATCCAGCGAAAACCGCCGCAGGCATTTTTCTACTGCTTCGGCACCCAGGGCCGGAGCATAACGCTCGAACCGCGCGGCTGCCTGGTCCGGTGTTTCCTGATATAGGCGGTCGATATCCTCCACCGCGGCGTGGCGTATGCGTATGCTTGGATCGGACAGAAAACGCTGGTAAAGCGATCTTTCTGTGCGGGAGAGAGCTTGTTTGGATATGCTGTCCCAGATTTGCTGCTGGGTCAGCTGTAAAGCAGGGTTTGCGGTTTCTATACCAAGGATTTTGTTCTCACCCATGTAGACTCTTTCGTTTAAAATCATATTTTATGTCCCAGCGCCCGCAGGATCTGTCTGATGACAGCCGTATGCCGCCACAGCGGCGGCCTGATGCCCAGCCGGTGTCCATATTTATAGACCATTGGGATTAATGGCGAAGTGATAGAGTTTGAGTTCATGAAGTTCAGATGTGCCTCCATGGATTCGTCCAAAAGTTCGGCCAGCCGTTCCTGGGTTATTTGCGGCGATAGATAGAAGCAGGGCTCAAGCATATTATCGTCCAGAATCCGCAGACTGCCGTCGTCCCGGGCAATGCGTTCGAGTTCTGTGCCCGGATAGACCCGTATCCCGATGTTAAAGAAGGCGGCGTCTTTGGGCTTGATATATTCAGCCGCAAAATCCAGGGTCTCTTGAACGGTTTCCTCGGTTTCCCCCGGTCCGCCTAACATAAATATCCAGAGACAGGGGAGTTTGTGTTCGCGGATCACGCCGGCGGCGTCACGCACGTCCTGTGCGGTAAACCCTTTACGCAATCTTTTAAGGACCGGGTCTGCGGCGCTTTCCGCGGTTATCCCTATGCCTACAAAACCGGCTTTTTCCATGGCGTTCAGGAGTTCATCGTTCACAAAACGGGGATTGAGCTCCAGGCTCTGCAGACGCGCTTTGGTTTGCGCATCCGCCAGTTTTTCACAGATCGACAGCGCGTGATCATAGGGGGAGTTGAAGACATTGTCTACAAATTCAATATCCCGGAATCCGTTACTGACGAGATTCCCAACGGCTTTGACCACGCTTTCCGGAGAAAAGAGGTGGTAGCGCCGGCCTTCGTTAATGGCATACGTGCAATAGACGCAGTCGAAAGGACAGCCGCGTTTGGTCTGCAGCGGCGCGCAAGACAGGCGGGAACGGTACGCTTTAACATCTAGCCAGCGATAGAGATCCGGCGCGGGACAGTCAGAGGAAAAATCACAGCGCGCCGGGGGATTGTTCCTGAAGGTCCCGTCTTTCAGCTGGCATACCCCCGGAATATCATCCGGTTCTCTGTTTTCGCTCAGCGCTTGGATCAGTTGGGGGAAGGCAATTTCCCCGTTACCGGCCACGCCCAGTGACAGGCCGGTGTAGCGCAGAATGTCTTCGGGCATGACGCCCATGGCCGCGCCGCCCAGAATAATGGGGCAGTCAATCTCCCGGCGGATGGCGGTGGTAACCGGGAGGATTTCTTGATAAAAGGCTTCGGGCTGCTGCATATCATTATTATCGATGTTGCGCAGCGACAGGCCGATGACATCCGGACGGCTTTGTTTAACAGCCGCGGTTGCCGCCGCGGCGGAGCCGGTTTTAAACATAAGGTCCAGGAACGTTACGGAATGCCCGGCTTGTTCGGCTGCCTCAGCGATGATGCAGGCTCCGTAGGGCATGACAGCCATCGGCTGTTGGCAGCGGTTCGTGGATATGATAAGAATGTTCATGTCTGCGGTCTCAGTCTGGTTTATAGGCGGATTCATTGAGAAGCGATCCTTTTATATATAACAGAATCTGCCAAGTCAGGCACGGTTTAATTTGGTAATGGTCCTGGGCTGAAATGCGGGATATTTCTAAAGCATAACGATGAAAACGAGGAGGATGACAATTTGTGTATTTTCTTTACAATACGTATATGTGCATAGCTACGAGGATGCCGCGCTGTCGGCTATGATCTGCGCGAGTATTCATTTTGAGGTGGCTATCGCGATCGCGGCGGTGCTGTTCGGGTTTTCTTTGGGAGCCGCTTTGGTGATAGTGGTCAGGGGGTTGATCTAAGGGCCTGTTATGCTGATGCTGGTGCGGATCTGTCTTAAGACCAGGCATTGGTTTGAATAGAAAGGAACGTATGATGAAGAAAAGGGTTTTATTTGTCTGTATTCACAGCTGGCTTTCCTGATCCCTCGTCTTTTGAAGGAACGCCTGAGGAAAAGTTGGAGAAGACCAGAGAAGTGAGGGATATGATCAGGGCCGGGCTGCAGGAATGGGTGCGTGATCATCGCTTGTAAGGGGGTATATCATCATTCCCCTTCGGCGTTTTCCGCGACACAATAGATTCTAATGCCATTTGGTTGTTGCAAATGGTGGGCAGCTTGGTCTTTTTCGAAAAATAATAAAAAATTAATAATTGTGGCAATTACGGCAAAAAGAGAGTATACTTACGCCATAGTTTAATGAGATCGATAAGTCCTGCCTTTCAGCTGACCGCGTTATTTCCTTGTTAATTCGACAATACCGCCCCGATTTATCTATCTTGGTTTTTTCCCTGTCATGGGACGGCTCTCACATAATGAGATAAAAGGTGATTTCGGCCGCCTTGAACGGGAATAGATAAAAAATATTCAATAAATAAAAAAGAGGATGTTATGAGTACAAAGAATGAAGGATTTTACCATCTGGGTTTGGCCCCGGATATTTTAACCATTTTACAGAAATTGAAGTTTGTGGAGCCGACCGCGATCCAGAAACAGGCGATCCCGCTGGCGTTGACCGGTAAGGATATTATGGGAGTTGCCCAGACCGGAACCGGCAAGACCATGGCCTTCGGGATCCCGACAGTCCAGCGTCTGGCGGCAGACGGCGGGCAGGCTGTTATTCTGGTCCCGACCCGCGAGTTGGCGATCCAGGTCAGTGACGCCCTGGAGCCATTGCTTAAGCCGTTTCAGATGAAAAGTGCTGTTCTGATCGGCGGCATCGATATCCGCATGCATTTTCGTGATATCAAAAAGAACCCGGATGTGATCATTGCTACCCCAGGACGTTTGAACGACCTGATCTACCGCGGGGTGATCGATTTCGCTAAAGTCAAAGTCGCGGTGCTGGATGAAGCCGACCGCATGCTGGACATGGGGTTTGAACCCCAGGTCAAAAGTATTCTGCGCTGTCTGCCCCGGGGACGGCAGACGATGCTGTTTTCCGCGACGATGCCGCAGGAGATCCTGAAGCTGGCAACAAAATATATGGAATTGCCCATTACGATCGAGATCGCGCCGTCAGGAACCACAGTGGAAGAAGTTTCGCAGGAGCTGTTCATTGTGAAAGAATCACGCAAAAAGGAGGCCCTGCAGCTGCTTCTTCAGAAATATTGCGGAACGGTACTGGTTTTTACTCGTACCAAGCGCAAGGCCTCGCGTGTAGCTAAGGATATCCGCGCTATGGGTGTTAAAGGAGCCGAGATCCATTCCGATCGGTCGATGAGCCAGCGCGCTAACGCCATTGAGGGGTTTAAGCGCGGACGGCATCGCGTTCTGGTGGCCACGGACATCGCCGCCAGGGGGATTGATGTCAGTATGATCGAGCTGGTGGTGAATTATGACCTGCCGGATGATACGGAAAATTATATTCATCGTATCGGCCGGACTGGACGGGCAGGGGAGACCGGGCATTCTGTGACCATGGCTACTCCAACGCAAAGTCAGGATGTTCGCAGGATTGAGAATATGATCAAAATGAGCCTGCCGAGAACCCGGCATGAAAAATTTTCAGATGCCAAGTTTGTTAAACCGGATGCTTCATCATCCGGCCGGTCCGGACAGCGCCGTTCATTCGGGGGGTCAAAGGGCAGGTCTCAGGGCGGGAGCAAAAGATCCGGTCCCAAAGGCTCTGCGTCAAAGAGCCGGCGTCCGGGAAGAGGCGGGTCACGCTCAAAATCCAAACGGTCTTCAAAGCCGTCGGCATAGCAGCTTTCCAGAATATCCACCCATAAAATTGAGACCTGTAAGATCAGGCCGGGACGTTGTCGTTCCGGCGGCCAATTTTTTAGAGACCATGCCGCTGTGGGGATGATCCCTTCAATATGACCGCGGAGAGGGGCAATGACAGCGAGGTCCTAGGTGACGTCGCCGATGTTGGAATGTCCCACGATCAGAATGTTATCTGCCATAAGGTTTCCGCAAAGATATGGATAAAGCTGTTCGGATGGATAACGGAATAAACCCGTGGCAATCAATTTATTACGGATTAAAATCCTCAACAAGCGATATTTCAGATCGCTTTGCAAAAATTCTGTCCGGAGACTTATGTTTCAATTACAATTCAGAAATTTAGTAGAAATAGGTTAGGAATTACCTGAAACGTCATCATCGCGTGCGGCCTGGATTTGTTAAGCTGTAATCAAAGATAAGGAACGACAGGCAGACAAGGAACAAAGGGGGATCTGATGGGCCGTACTGATGAGCAGATAAAAAAAGATATTACAGATGATTTGTATTGGGACACGCGTATTGAAGCCTCCAAGATCAAAGTTGCGGTAAATGACGGCGTGGTCGAACTATCCGGAGAGGTCCCCACCTACAGCGAACTTACCGTTGCCCGTTATGTGCCCTGGCGGATCAAAGGGGTTATTGATGTGGTTGATAAAATCTCTGTTAACAATACAGTTTCTCCGGACATGCCTTCGGACGAGGAGATCAAGTCCTGGATCGAGAACATTATGTCCTGGAAACCAGCGATCGATGAGTCGGCGGTCCAGGTATCGGTCAACGGCGGTGTTGTGACGCTTGAGGGGAGTGTTGATCAGTTATGGAAGAAGACCTTTCTTGAGTCCAGGATATCAGGACTCAAAGGAATTCTGAAGATCGAAAATAAGCTTGCTGTCGCGCGGACAGAAAGCATCAGCGATGAATTTATTAGAAAAAGTGTGATGGCTTCTCTTGACCGTGATGCGTTGGTGGATGTGGAAAATGTTACGGCAGAGGTCGATAACGGGGTTGTCCGGCTGTCGGGTAACGTGCGTGATTGGAGCGCGAAGCAGTCCGCCCGTCTGGATGCTGAGCGCACGCCCGGGGTCATCGATATCCGGGATGATCTGAAAATTGCGGTATAAATGAATTTAAGGAAAGGAGACGGGTATGTTCTGGATCGATTTTTTGTTCATAGTGATATTTGCATTTATTTTAAGCAGTATCCTGACATGGGGGTTCGGCTGGCGGCATCCGGCGCGGCGTGATGCGTCAGGCGCCGCAGTTCTTTTTGCTTTTTTGGTATTGTTTTTGGCGATGTGGGCGGGCGGAGCCTGGCTGGCACCGGTGGGCCCGGTTTTTTACGGTTCCTCCTGGCTGGGGTTTATGATGATCGGCATATTTGTGGTACTGCTGATCCTGGCCGTGGCGGCTCCGGAAAGACGTCCGCCGACATCAGTGGAGGCCGAAAGGGAGGCCGAAGAGACAGCAGCGGTTGCTGTGGTTTTCGGTGTTTTTTTCTGGATCCTGATCATGGCCCTGATGATCACCGGCCTGATCGCACTGTTTGCCTAACGGCGCGCCGGGTTCTGCCGGCCGTCTTCTGATCTTAAAAGAAAGGACACAATGGACGAGTGGAAATTGGTGTATGATTCATATCAGCCCGAGCAGGAAGATCTGCGGGAAGCTTTGTGTGTATTGGGTAATGGGTATTTTGCCGCCCGCGGCGCCGGGGAAGAGAGTGAAGACGATGATGTCCACTATCCGGGCACTTATTTGGCAGGGGGATACAACCGTCTGACATCCCGCGTCAAAGGTCAGACCATTGAAAATGAAGATTTGGTCAATTTTTCTAACTGGCTGCCGCTGAATTTCCGCGTCAACGATGGGAAATGGTTTGATCTCTCTGATGTCGAGATCCTGTTTTATCGTCAGGAACTTGATATTCATGAGGGTGTCTTAAAACGGGACATCCGTTTCCGGGATGCGGAAGGGCAGGAAACCGTTTTGACATCAAGCAGGATCGTTTCTATGCGTGACCCGCACCGCGCGGCTATTCAGATGACCATACGGGCGGAAAACTGGAATGGGGACCTTGAAGTCCTCTCCGCGTTAGACGGCCGTATAAAAAATAACGGAGTGGCCCGTTACCGTCAGTTGAACAGTCAGCACCTGGAGCCGGTGGAGGCTTGTCCGTTCAGCGAGGAAGGAATTTATCTCAAAGTGAGGACGGTGCAGTCTAATATCTATATGGCCCAAGCAGCCCGTACCCGTCTATATCTCGACGGAAAAGATCCGGACGGGATGGTGGCAGGGGACTATGTTGAGGAAGGGTACACTGCTAAACGTTTCAAGGTGAATGTGCGCAAAGGACAGACCCTGCGCGTGGAAAAAGTGGTTGGGTTGTACACTTCCAGGGACAAGGCGGTCTCAGAGTCCGGTCTGGAAGCCCGCAACAGCGCAATGCGGGCAGGGTCTTTTGATGATATTTATACAGCGCACAAGCTGGCCTGGGAGCATTTATGGAAACGTTTCGATATCCGTATCTGTGTGCGTGATTCTCAGCAGGACGTGTCGCGTATTTCCCGCCTGCATATCTTTCATCTTTTGCAGACGACATCGGTCAATTCGCTTGATCTGGATATCGGCGTTCCTCCCCGGGGCTGGCATGGGGAGGCCTATCGCGGTCATATCCTCTGGGATGAACTTTTTGTCTTCTCCACGCTGAATTTACAGCTGCCGGAGCTGACCCGGGCGCTGCTGCTTTACCGCTATCGCCGTCTGCCGGCGGCCCGGCGCGCCGCGCGTGATGCCGGATACTGCGGCGCCATGTTTCCCTGGCAGAGCGGCAGTGACGGCCGGGAAGAAAGTCAGAAGATCCATCTGAATCCGAAATCCGGCCGCTGGATCCCGGATCATACCCGTCTTCAGCGTCATGTGAGCTCGGCTATCGCCTATAATGTCTGGCAGCATTATGAGGCCACAGAAGACGCGGAATTTCTCGCCTTCTACGGCGGGGAACTGATCTTGGAGATCGCCCGTTTTTGGGCCGGTATTGCCGCCTACAACTCTCAGAAAGACCGTTATGAGATCCGCGGCGTTATGGGGCCGGATGAATATCATGACGCCTATCCGGATGCACAGCAGCCGGGCCTGAATAATAGTACCTATACAAACATCATGGCTGCCTGGGTCTTTGCCCGGGCTATTCAGGTTCTGGAAGCGGTTCCGCAGGACCGCAAAGAAGAGATGCAGGAAACCCTTGGTCTGAGTGAAGAAGAAGTACAAGAATGGCAGAGGATCCGCACAAAACTTTTCATCCCCTTTCACGAAGACGGCGTCATCAGTCAGTTCGAGGGATATGAACAGCTGAAGGAGCTCGACTGGGATCGGTACCGTATACAATATGATGATATTCAGCGCCTGGACCGCATTCTGGAGGCTGAAGGGGATTCCCCTAATCACTATAAAGCCTCCAAACAGGCGGATGTGCTGATGCTTTTCTATTTGTTTTCTGCCGAAGAATTGCGCGCGGTCTTCCAGGACCTGGGCTATGATCTGACCAAAGAAACTATTGAAAAGACCGTGAAATATTATCTTAGGCGGACGTCACACGGATCGACGTTGAGCAGTCTGGTGCACTCCTGGGTTCTGGCCCGCTCCGACCGCAAGGCCTCTTGGGATTTGTTTTGTACAGCCCTGAAAAGTGACGTCAGCGATGTTCAGGGCGGCACCACCCCTGAAGGGATCCATCTTGGCGCTATGGCTGGAACGGTTGATCTGCTGCAGCGCTGTTATACCGGTCTGGAATTCCGCGGCAATGTCCTGCGTTTTAATCCGCGCTTGCCTGAAGAGTTGGACCATCTGGAGACCGAGATCCGCTACCGGGGACATACCCTTCTGCTAAAAATAACCCGTGACAAGCTGACCGTCCGTTCCAAACGTGCTGCGGTCAAACCGATCCGCATCGCGTACTGTGATCAGGAATACACCCTGCACGAAGGACAGCAGGAGGAGATCGAGCTTGGCTGACGGTTTTGCTCTTGCGGTTGAGTAATCCTTATAGATCATGAAAATTGTATTGTAAAAAGAAAAATTGAATTTTGATACATCCTGAGTTAAACTTTGGATAATGACCATATCCCTTTACATAAGAAATCCGATTCTCTGCCGTCTGTCTTCAGACGGCTTTTTTTATATTTCCAAAACCAGGAGCAGAGAGCATGAACGATCGATACGGTGATATTGAAAAGCTTGCCTTTTTTCGTGCGGCTTTGGACTGCTCTGTTGACCAGGTATTTTTGATCGATCCTGTGGAAATGAAGTTTGTTGATGTTAATGATACGGCCTGCCGGGATCTGCAATATTCGCGCGAAGAGCTGTTGGCAATGGGCCCCCAGGATATCAAACCGTTGTATTCCCGCGATCAGCTTGCCGCAGAATTTCAGAAACTCTTTGATCATAAAGGTAAATCCGGCATAATTGAAACGGTACACCAGTGTAAAGACGGCAGTGAGATTTCTGTAGAGGTCATTTTGAGTGTTCTGGAACGCGAAGAGCGCAAGATTATTGTGGCTATGGCCAGGGATGTGCGGCAGCGCAAAAATGCTGAACGCGAGATCCTTGATAAAAAAACACAGATGGATAACATTCTTGAAGGCATGCTAAATGCTCTGGCGATTTTCGACCCGATATTCGACGAGCATGGCGCCTTTGTCAGTTACCGTTTTGTATATATCAATAAAGCCTACGAACATATCACTGGGGTCAAAAAAGAAGAGGTTAAAGGCAAATCCGTTCATGAGGTCTGGCCCGGGACAGAACCGGAATGGGTTCAGCGCTATAGTGAGGTATCTTTGACCGGTGTGAGCCGGAGTTTTGCTCTCTATCATGGACCTACGGATAAGATCTATCACTGTAATGTTTTCCGCCCGGACCAAAAATCCTGCCGTTTTTGTGTCGTCTTTGATGATGTGACGAAACGGAAAAAAGATGAGCAAGAGCTCCGATCCATGAACGCTTTTCTGGATGCGGTGGTTGAGATGAGTCCGTTTGCCCTGTGGATTTCCGATGCCGAAGGAGAGGTGGGCAGGGTGAATCAGGCCTTGTGCCGCACCTTGAATCTGGACCCGGGGCAGATTATCGGAAAATATAATATTTTTGAAGACCAAAATCTGCAAGAGCAGGGGGTCATGCCTGCCGTGAACGCTGTCTTTGAATCTCATGAATCCGCCCGGTTCCGGATGCGCTGGCTGCCTTCTAAGGCCGGTCAGGTGGACTTCAGCGGCGGCCGGGTTCGGGATATCGATGTCTCTCTGTTTCCCATTCTGGATGAGGTCGGGCAGCTTAAAAATGTGGTCTGTCAGTTCGCAGATATTACCGAATTGAAAGTTTTTCAGCAGAAATTGGAAGAAAGCCGGGAGCGCCTTCAGCTGGCGCTGGTAGCATCACAGCAAGGACATTGGGATTGGGACCTGATGAAAAACAGCGCTGTTTTTTCTAACGAGGTGCTTGATATGTTGGGCTATGTTCGTTCCGATATCGAAGATTCTCCGATCGATTTCTGGAAGTCTCTTATACATCCCCAGGACCGCAAAGGCGTTTTCGAGGAACTGGAAGACTGTTTCCGCGCTGATAATCCGTATTTTTCTTATGAGTACCGTTTGCGGTGTAAGGACGGCCGGTATAAATGGGTTCTGGCCGCGGGCAAGCTGGTGGAAAAAGGGGAGGACGGGCATCCGCGCCGGATGGTCGGTGTATTTCAGGATATTGATGAGCGTAAAGCGGTGGAGGAAAAATTGCAGGAAGCCAGCCGTATTATCGGCATGACTTCTTCTGTTATTTTCCGCTGGGAGCCGTCCGGCCGCTGGCCGGTCTCTTTTGTCACAGAGAATGTTGTTTTCTTGCTGGGGTTCAGTTCTCAGGAATTTCTCGAACATAAGATGTGTTATGTTGACGTGATCTATCCCGACGACCTAGAGAAGGTGACGACGGAATACCAGGCCTGCGTGCAGGATCCGGGATGCAGGGAGTTTATTCATGAGCCGTACCGTGTCATTACCCGTGAAGGGGATATTAAGTGGGTCGAAGACCGGGTGGTGATCGACCGGGATGCTGATGGGGAAATTGCCGGCCTATTAGGTGTGGTCGTGGATATTACCGAACGTGTTGAGGCAGAGCAAAAGCTGCGCCAGATGCAGAAGCAGCTGTTTCAGTCTGAAAAAATGGCTGCTGTGGGGCATTTGTCCGCCGGTGTCGCTCACGAAGTTAAAAATCCTCTGGCGATCATTCAGTTGGGAATGGACAGCCTGAGCCGGCATATTCCGGAAATGGATGAAAAGCACGGCCGCTATGTCGAGATGATCCGCAGCGCGACGAACCGCGCGAACCGTGTCATTATGGACTTGATGAATTTTTCCCGTTATTCGGATATGGAGTTTAAAGATATCAGTGTTGCGGATGTTGTCCGGTCGACTGTGGGCCTCATCGAGAATATGGCGCGGATCCGGGACGTATCTTTAACATGTGATATCGAATGTCCAAAAGAAACCCTGATCCCCGGGGATGAGCAGCTGCTTGAGCAGGCTCTGCTCAATCTTTTGCACAATGCCATTGACGCGACCAGCAGTAAGAAAGGATCGGTCGTGATAAAACTTTTTTGTTTAGAAAAAAAGGAGAGCGCCGGCCGGGCGGTTATTGAGATCGCGGATGCCGGCGACGGCATTCCGGAACATCTGCAAGATAAGATTTTTAATCCGTTTTTTACCACAAAAGAGCAGGGCGAAGGAACCGGTCTGGGGCTCAGTATTGTACACACCATTATAGAAGGACATAAAGGAGACATTCAGGTGGCCAGCCGGGAAGGTGGGGGGACGACCTTTACGATCACGCTTCCGCTCTGCGGGCAGAAGTAATGGAAGGAGCTGTTATGAGTGCAAAAAAAGTTTTGGTTGTCGACGACGAACAGGATCTGACGGCCTTGATCCGTATGATCCTGGAAGAAGAAGGCTATGAGGTCTATGTGGCCAATAACGGGCAGGAGGCCATGGATCAGGCGGCTGATCTTCAGCCGGAGATCATCTTGTTGGATTATGTCATGCCCGGGATCAAGGGAGATGAGGTTTTGGATTTTGTGAATAAAAATCCCCATCGAGAAGATATGACGATCATTCTAATGAGCGGTCTGGGAGAGATCGTCTATTTTAAAAAGAAAGATGCCTGGAAATGGATGGCCAATACCAAGGTCGTCCAGCAGCGCGGAGAACTGCCGGATTCTCTGAAATGGAAAAAGAGTCCGGAAGATGTTGCTGATGAATTCGGCGTACGCGCGTTCTTGCCTAAGCCGTTTGCCCGGGAAGAACTGCTGGATGTGCTGGAGGCGGTTGTCCCGGCCAAATAACAACACTGAGAGCACTCGTTATGAAGGGTTTTTTGTTTTGTTATGATCCCGGGGAAGGAGTTCTGTAGCCCTTCCCCCTGAATCGTCTCATTTTCGTTCATAGGTGGAACACATCGGCTGCTCTGACTGCATGCCCACAGCGATATTCTGGGCGGAACATTCCAGATTCTGATTAAATTGACAATCCGCGGATTTGCAGGCTCCGACACCTCCGGTTTCGGAAATTCCGCCTTTCGGATGAGACGTGTCCGATGTATCGCATAGGGGATTCCCGTCATTTCCGACCGTAATGGCCATGGCATGACATTCCTGGTCCCGGTTGTACGCACATTTTTCAGCATTGCAGCTTGTGATCTTGGGCATATCCATTTCCTCCTCCTTTTTGCTTCATGATTCCATTTTTCAAAAATTCATCCAGAAATTATTATACTAAGGGCTATTGGATAAAAGCTGACAGGAGTTCTCTTTTTACGGACATTTCTCCACATTTTTCGTAAGGAATCGCGGGTTCGCTTGACATATAGATGAAACCTTGTACATTATACTAAGATTATGACATATATTATTCTGCATTTTTCCCCGATAAACAGTCTTTTCAGTTTAATACCGAAGGCTAAATAGCACTCGTTACACATCTTGACGCGTTTTTTCAAAGCGTTGGGCCAGCTTTACTACCGTACTTCAAATATGCACAGGGAGTATGATGCAATGTGTCCGCCCTTGCAATGACTTAGGAAAGGATAGATATGCCGCAAAAACAAAATCAAAAGCGTATTGCCCGTTTGATGAAGGGCAAGCTCAAAAAAAATTCCGATTGGTATGACTGGCGCTGGCAGATCGCTCATCGTATCCGTGACCTGGAAACGGCCGAAGAGCTGCTGGGCTTCAAGCTGAGCGGAGAGCGGCGCGACCAAATCGAAAAGACACTGGGGAAGTTTCCCTTGTCGATCACGCCGTATTATTTGTCTTTGATCGATGTCGAAAATATCGATTATGACCCCATCTTTATGCAGTCATTTCCGTCGGTCCATGAACTGGACACCTGCCATAGTGAGATGTCCGATCCTCTTCATGAGGATCATGATTCTCCGGTTGAAGGGATTACACACCGTTACCCCGACAGGGTTCTTTTCCTGGTCAGCAATACCTGTTCTATGTATTGCCGGCACTGTACGCGGAAACGCAAGGTCGGCGACCGGGACTACATTCCCACCAAGACCAAGATCAAAAAAGCACTGTCCTATATCCGCAAGACCAAGACCGTCCGTGATGTCCTGTTATCCGGCGGAGATCCCTTGATGCTTTCTGATGAGTATCTGGAATGGATCCTCTCCGAACTGCGCAAGATCCCTCATGTGGAGATCATCCGTATCGGATCACGCATGCCGGTGGTCCTGCCGTACCGCATTACCGATAAGCTCTGCAACATGCTGAAGAAATATCATCCGGTTTGGATCAACACACATTTTAATCATCCGCGGGAATTGACCCAGTCGTCCCGCGAGGCACTGGCCCGTTTGGCTGACGCCGGGGTTCCGCTGGGGAATCAGTCGGTTCTGTTGGCCGGGGTAAACGACTGTTCGCGGATCATGAAGGTCCTGGTTCAGCGTCTGCTGGCCAACCGGGTTAGGCCGTATTATCTCTATCAGTGTGATCTTTCAGAAGGATTGACCCATTTTCGGACCCCTGTCGGAAAAGGGATCGAGATCATGGAAAATCTGATCGGCCATACCACCGGGATGGGTGTTCCGACTTATGTGATCGACGCGCCGGGCGGAGGAGGGAAGATCCCGGTCATGCCGAATTATCTGATCTCCTGGTCGACCAATAAGGTCGTCCTGCGGAATTATGAAGGTGTGATCACCACATATAAAGAACCCGACGCCTATGAACCGATCTTCTGCGACCGCAAGTGTGATGATTGCCATCTTGATCTGAATCTGGAAGGCGCTCCGGAAGACAAGGCCGTGGGCATCCGCAAGCTGATCGCGGATCATGATAAGACGATCTGTCTGACACCGCAGAATACCGAGCGGATAAGCCGGAACAAGAAAAAGAGTTAGCAGAGGGGAAAATTATGGCGGCTGATGTGATCACGGAATTTGGAAAATCTATTATCCAGCACGGCAAACTCAGTGACCGTATTTATTTGATGAAACTGCACCCTGATGATGTGCCGGATATTATTCCCAAGATGGAAGAACTGGCCGAAAAAGAGAATTATAGTAAGATCTTCTGTAAGGTTCCGGCCGATCATCAGGATGCGTTTCAAAAAGCCGGATACTGTCAGGAGGCTATGATCCCTAAATTTTTTAAAGGGGAGATGGATTGCTGTTTTTTATCGCGTTTTTATCATGGCCGTGATCAAGCGGACGATCCTGAGCAGATCAAACAGATCGTAAAACTTGCTCAGGAAAAAGGGCAGAAAATTTCGTCCGGGCGTGAACGGGATTACACCATTCGTCAGGCGGAAGCTGCAGATGCCGAATGCTTATGCCCGGTCTTCGCCGAGGTCTTTGAATCCTATCCGTTTCCCATTTTCGACCCTGAATATATACGTAAAACCATGCGGACCCATGTGGATTATTATCTGGCCTGCCGGGAAGAAGACATTCTCGCGGTTTCCTCAGCGGAAATGGACCATGATATGCAGAACGTGGAAATGACCGATTTCGCCACCCCGCCCGCCCACAGGGGGCAGGGGACCGCATTGGCGCTTTTGCAGCGCATGGAAGAGGATATGGCAGAGAAGGGCATGAAGGTGTTCTATACGATTGCCCGGGCCGCGTCGCCGGGAATGAATATTACCTTTGCCAAAAACGGCTATACGTTCGGTGGGACACTGATCAATAATACCAATATCGCCGGACGTATTGAGAGCATGAATATCTGGTATAAGTTGGCAACTAGCATTTAGCATTCAGCACCTAGCACTCAGCATCCAGCGTTTGGTATTCAGGATCTGCAGTTAGCATTCGGCAACCGGCAGGATAAGCCGTGTTTGTGGCAAGCTGCCAGGTGCAAATTGCTGGCTGCTATTATGCGAGGGTGACGATGCAGAAAGAAGCCCTGTTATATAAAACGTTCGATGACGGACACGTGCATTGCGGCCTCTGCGCGCACCGCTGCCGCATAGCCCTGGATCAGTTCGGAATATGCGGTGTTCGTCAAAATATCGGCGGGACGCTCTACACCTATGCCTACGGCCGGACGATCGCGGCGCATGTCGATCCCATCGAGAAAAAACCCCTTTACCATGTCTACCCGGGAACGCAGGCCTTTTCCGTGGCCACGATCGGCTGCAATTTTCAATGCGGGTTTTGTCAGAATTGGCAGATCTCACAGCTTAATGTCCGTGACGGAGGTGTGAATTTGCCCGGGGAAGATCTTCTGCCCGCTGATATTGTGGCGCAGGCCCAACGGCGGGGATGCCGGAGTATTGCCTATACGTATACGGAACCCACCATTTTCTTTGAGTATGCTTACGAGACCGCGCGGCTGGCCCGTGAACAGGGGATCGCCAATGTGTTTGTGTCCAACGGATATATGACCCCTGAAGCCGGAGAAATGATCGTCCCCTTTCTTAATGCCGCCAATATTGACCTTAAGAGTTTCCGGGATGAGTATTACCGCAAACATTGCAAGGCCGGTTTGGAGCCTGTGCTGGACACGATCCGATTATTAAAATCCCGCGGGGTGTGGGTGGAGGTGACGACTCTGATCATTCCCGGAGAGAACGATTCCGAAGAAGAGTTGCGCGATATCGCGGGGTTTATCGCGGACACGGGGCTGGAAACCCCCTGGCATATTTCCCGTTTTCATCCGGACTATGAATTCATGGACCATGAGCCCACCGCCCCGGAAGTTCTGAAACGGGCCGGAGAGATCGGACGGGAAGCCGGCCTGCGTTATATTTATCTGGGCAATCTCGCCGGGGTGCAGAATACATCCTGTCCGCAATGCGGAAACGTACTGATCGGGAGGTCATATTATCAGGCCGATCACGTTGCTGTCCGTGACGGGCATTGCGCTTCCTGCGGAACTCCTGCCGACGGCCTGTTCGCCTGAACACTCCATTGAACACTCCATCCCGCCAAGATTCCGGCATCACATTTTGACAGCGGGGAGGGTTTGGGATATTATGAAATCTATTAAGCGAATAGTGAATAGTTAATAGAGAATGGCGAATGGCGAATAGAGAATGGCGAATGGCGAATAGAGAATGGC
>CAZQQI010000010.1:60365-75392 GCA_964595465.1 uncultured Planctomycetales bacterium
AATAGAGAATGGCGAATGGCGAATAGAGAATGGCGAATGGCGAATAGAGAATGGCAGCTTGCAGCCAGCTAAAAAACGACGGGTTTTTTAGAACATTGAAATGTGTCGTTTTTCTAAAGATGGGGATATTATGAACACTCCTGTTTCCAAAGAAGAGATTTTCAAGCGTCATGAAGGCGGTAAGGTTGCGATCCGTCCTCTGGTCGACATGTCCACAGTGGAAGATCTGCGGATCTTTTACACGCCGGGCGTGGCAGAAGTGTGCCGGAAGATCGTTGATCAGCCGGAATCTGTTCGTGAGTATACTGCGCTGGGACGCACGGTCTGTATCGCGACCAATGGTTCGGCGGTGCTGGGATTGGGCGATATCGGTGCGCGGGCCGGACTGCCGGTGATGGAAGGCAAATCATTGATCCTGCATAATATGGCCGGAGTGTCCTGTGTGCCGTTGCTGATCGAATCCGCCGAAGCTGAAACGATCATCGAGACCTTGGTCAATGTTGCGCCGAGTTTCGGCGCCATCATGATCGAAGATATTAAAGCGCCGTTGTGTTTTGAAGTCGAGAAGGGTCTGCAGGAGCGGTTATCTATTCCTGTTTTTCACGACGATCAGCACGGCACCGCGATCGTCGCTCTTGCCGGATTGATCCGGGCGCTTAAGATGACCGGGCGCTCGGCCGGAGAGGTCAAGGTTGTGATCAACGGTGCTGGTGCGGGAGGCCTGGCGGTGTGCCGGACTTTATTGGAGTACGGGTTTGAAGATATTATCCTCTGCGACAGCCGGGGGGCGATCTATGAAGGCCGCACAGATGGAATGAATCCATATAAGGAAGAGATCGCCCGCAAGACTAACCGCGAACGTATGGAAGGGAATCTGTCCTCGCTCCTCAAGGGACGCGATATTTTTATCGGCCTGTCGATGGCGGGGTTGGTTACGCAGGATATGGTCCGCAGTATGAATGCCGACCCGATCGTTTTTGCCCTGGCGAATCCCGAGCCGGAGATATGGCCGGATGAGGCTTTGGCCGCCGGGGCGGTCGTGGCATCCGACGGCAGGACCATTAATAATTGTCTGGCGTTCCCGGGATTAATGAAGGGAGCTCTCAATTCCGGCGCCCGCGCCATTACTTCGGATATGCGGCTCGCCACAGCTCGTGCCATCGCGGATCTCGCGCCGGACGATGAGCTGGTGCCGGATTTTATGGATTCTGCGGTGCATCAGAAGGTTATCGCAGCGGTCGAAGCTGCTGCAAGGGATTGCGGCTGATCATCCTCAAGCTGCAAGACGTTAAGCACCAATCAAAGAAAGGAGTTCCTCATGAAAGCGATCGTTGATAAGGAAACCTGTACAGGATGTGAACTCTGCACGCAGACCTGTCCGGAAGTCTATGAAATGCAGGGAGATGTAGCGGTTGTCACGGCTGACCCGGTTCCGGAAGATGCCGAACTGGTCGCCAAGCAGGCCGCGGAAGATTGTCCGGTTGAGGCGATCACCATCGAGGAGTGATGCACTCTGTGCGTAAGTCTTCAGAAAGAATAATGATCTGGCTGAAAGCGGCACGGCCGTTTTCGTTTACCGCTTCGGTAACCCCGGTTCTACTGGGCGCTGCTGCCGCTTTCGCGCTGGGCATTCCGGCCCGCTGGGAATTGCTGCCCTGGTTTCTGCTGTGTACGTTTCTGATCCATGCTGCAACCAATATGATCAATGATGTCTATGATTACCGCAAAGGGGCCGATCGGGAGGACACCTATGGCTCCAGCGGTGTGATCACCGGAGGTGTTCTTACGCCGGAGCAGGTCCATCGGGGAGCATTCGCCGCGCTGGCTGCAGCCTTTATTATCGGGATGGGCCTGGTTTTGGTCCGCGGTGTGCCGATCCTGGTGCTGGGCTGTATCGGTGCGCTTGGCGGGTACGCCTACAGCGGCGCTCCGCTGGGCTATAAATATTATGCTCTGGGCGATTTGGCTGTTTTTCTGCTGATGGGGGTTTGCCTGGTCGCTGGGAGCTATTACGCCTTAACGGCGGATCTTTCCTGGCGGGTTATTTTGTTTTCCCTGCCGATATCCTGTCTGGTTTCCGCTATTCTCCATGCCAATAATCTGCGGGATATTCCGCATGACCGCCGCGCGGGTTTCCGCACTCTCGCTGGGATACTGGGCCATCAAAAAGCCGGCTGGTTTTATACTGGTTTGATTGTTCTGCCGTATGTGTTGACGGCCGGTTATATTTTGAGCGGCTTGCTCGGCTCCTGGTCCTGGCTGATCCTGTTGACGGCCCCGTTGGCCGGGAATAATATTGTCCAGGTTTTCCGCAGCAGTGAAGGTGTTCCTTCTGATCTGGCCCGCTTGGATCAGCAGACAGCGAAGCTTCATCTCACCTTCGGTCTGATCTTTATTCTTTCCCTGGTCCTGCAAAAAGGATCGTTATGATCCGTCTTGTGGTCTGGTGCATAGCTGCAGCCTGTTTCTGGTTTCTGCTTTTCTCTCCCTGGACAGCGGAGTTATTCCCTTTTTGGTCCGTGATGATTACAGCGACGGGAGTTTTGACTTTCGTCGCGTTTCAGGAGCAAAAGCGGGAGAAGGCATTCTCTGGTCTTTGGGGTTTTGAGCAGAAACATATCTGGATCGGTATCGTATCAGCGATATTTTTATATGCCGTGTTCTGGACAGGGAGTAAGCTTCTTGCTGTTTTTATGCCGGGGTCTTCGTCGGCCGTCAGCGCCGTTTATGTTAATAAAGCGGGTCTGCCGGCATGGGGCTTATTTGCCATGCTCTTTTTCTGGATCGGGCCCGCCGAAGAGATTTTCTGGCGGGGGTATGTTCAGCAGAGACTGGTTGCGCGGTATGGGTTGTTTGCTGGCTGGCTTGCCGCCGCCGGCATTTATGCCGCGGTGCATGTCTGGTCATTCAACCCTGTGCTGATCCTGGCGGCGTTGGTCTGCGGTCTTTACTGGGGTCTGCTTTTTCTGGTTTGCCGTAACCTGTGGCCGGTCATCATTTCCCATGCTCTCTGGGATGTGCTTATCTTCGTCTGGTTTCCTGTTGTTTAATAATATTTTCTTCAACTATAAAGCGGTTTTACTTCCTGTCCGGGTTGGGGTATACTTGTACTAGTCTAATTTAAGTCCATTATACCGTAGAAACGGGGGGGCAGTTATGGTCCATTTCCCAAGGCGTTCTGCTGTTGCGATGTCTCTTTTGTGGATGTTTTTTTTCTGTGCCGCTTCGTTAATTCTTTCCTCACCTGCTGTATCCGAACAAACGCCCAAAAAGATTTTACTCATTCACAGTTATCATCCTGAATATGCGTGGGTTCGCGATATCACCTTGGGAGTCCAAGACGCGCTGGAAGGCCGTCCTGTTGAGCTGCGTATTTTTTATCTGGATACCAAGCGCAATACATCCCAGGACTGGAAAGTTAAGAAGGCGCGCGAGGCATGGCAGGTCATTGATTCCTGGCAGCCGGACGCGGTTGTAACGGCTGATGATAATGCTCAAATTCTGGTGACCCAGCATTATGCCGGAGAACCTGGTCCGTATTTTGTGTTCTGCGGAGTGAACGGAAAACCGGAAGCATACAACATTATCGCGCCCAATGTGACCGGTGTCCTGGAACGGCCGCATTTTGAAGAAAGCATTGAATACCTTAGAGAGATCCTTCCCCGTGTTCACCGTATTGCTATTATCAGCGATCTGGGACCAACATCAATGGGCGCTTTGGACTATATGAGCGGACGCGCAGTGCCGGGTGTCGATGTTTTAGGGATCCATTTGATCGAAAAAATGTCGGTCTGGCAGGAACGGTTTTCCGATTATGATCATCGTGATTTCGATGCTGTAGCGGTTTATATGTATCATACGTTAAAAACAGAAGAGGGCGGCCGGAGTATTGATCCGGAAAAGGTAATGGATTGGACAATAGGAAATATTGATCTGCCTCTGGTCGGTTTTTTTGATTTTGCTGTGGCGGACGGCATGCTCTGTGGTGTGGTGGAGTCTGGTCATGAACACGGTTATGATGCCGGCCGTATGGCCTGGGAACTGGTCAATGGCACTGATATCCGCGAATTGCCTATTCATGTTGCCGAACGGGGGGTGCGTATGCTGAATCTGCGAACCGCTGAAATTTTGGGTATTGATGTTCCTGAAGATGTTATCAGCAATACGGATAGGCTGGTCCGATGAGTTGTTTTTGCCGAAGAAAAAGATTGTTGAGCCGCGCTTGTTTGACAGGCGCGGTTTTTTTATGACTGTGTTTTTATTCCCCGAAATTCAATCCGTTCAGGCTGTCCGGCAATCTGCTGTCAGAGAGGAATCGATCGTTTATACGATCGGCGTGGCCGCCAACCGGGGCAAGGACGAAGCGTTCAGCCGCTGGAAGCATACGGCACGGTATTTATCACGGGAAGTGGGCGGGGCCAGTTTTATGATCATACCGCTGGATTTTGCGGAAATATTTTCCTCCGCCGAGCGCGGCGAGTTGGATTTTTTGATCCTCAACCCAGCGATCTTTGTCAAGCTGCAGGAACAGTTTGATTATCAGGCTGTCGCGACACTGAAGAGGGAGATCGGGTCAAAGGGTGTTTTTTCGGTTTTGGGCGGGGTTCTGTTCACCCGCGCTGAACGTCAGGATATTAATCAGCTGGAGGATTTGAGAGGACAAACATTTCTTGCCGTTGACGAACGTTCTTTCGGCGGCTGGCATGTGATATGGAGAGAAATGGGTGATCAGGGTTTTGACCCCCATGCTGATCTGGCAAAGCTGGATTTTGCCGGGCAGCAGGATGCGGTCGTTCACGCGGTCCTGGCAGGAAAATATGACGCCGGCGCGGTCCGCACCGGCATCCTTGAAGAGTTGGCCTACGAAGGCAAGATATCTCTGGATCATGTAAAAGTGTTTAACACTGTTCATTCCGGCATTGAAGATGAGAAGGTGCATTGGCGTTTTCCTTTGGAGCACAGCACCAGGTTGTACCCGGAATGGCCCTTTGCCCGGGCCGGGCATATTCCGCTCTCATTAGCCGAAAGGGTGGCCGATGCTCTGCTGGAAATTGAACCGGATAATATTGCCGCGGTCAGCGGCAGGTATAACGGCTGGACCCTGCCGGTATCTTATCAGTCTGTACGGGATTGTCTGAAGATCCTGGGCATAGCACCGTATGAAGGGTACGGGCAGTTCGGTTTGGCAGATGTTATCGAAAAATATCGTCCTTGGATTATCGCGGTCATTGTCCTTTTCGTCCTTTTAGGTATTGCTGGGGTCCTTGTCTTGTTGGTTTACAGGCGTCTGCGCTGGGCGAATATGGGGCTGCAAAAGACAACCGGTGAGTTGGAAATGATCCTGGATTCTATGCCCGTGGTCACTTTTTATAAAGACACCAACAACACGTTGGTTCAGGTTAACAAATATTTTGCTGATATGGTGGGGAGGCCTCTTAAGGAGCTGGTGGGAAGATCCTGTTATGATATTTTCCCGGAAGACGCTGAATCCTATGCTGAGCATGATCGCCGGGTCTTTCAGTCTGGCAAGCCTGCGCTAGGTGTGGTTGAGCGTATAATCAAGCCTGACGGGGAGATCCGCTGGTTGCAGAGCGATCGTTTTCCGGATTTTGACGCAAGCGGCCGTATCAGAGGGCTCACCGGGTTCTCTGTTGATATTACAAAACGTCTGCAGGCCCAGCAAATCGTTGAACAGCAGGCGGGGTTCTTAACGACGTTATTGGAGAGTATCCCTCTGCCGATCTTTTATAAGGACCGGGAGCTGAAGTATACCGGATGTAATGAAGCGTTTTGTGGGTTTTTAGGAAAAGATCGCGAGGAGATCATTGGACACGGGGTCTTTGAGATGGCCCCGGAAGCGATCGCGCACAAGTATCATGAAAAAGATCTTGAAGTGATCCGTGAGGGCCGCCGGCAGATCTATGAATTTAAGGTCCCCAATTCAGCTGGTGAATACCGTGACGTGGTTTTCCACAAAGCGCCGATCCGTGATGATGCAGGCCGGGTCTCAGGGCTGATCGGTGCCGTGATCGATGTGACCGATCAGCGGGTATTCGCGCATGAACTTCAGCGGCAGAGGGAGTTACTGGAAACTGTACTGAACAATGTTCCTCATTTCATATTCTGGAAAGACCGGGATCTTAGGTTCTTGGGATGTAATCAGAATTTTGCTGCTGTGTTTGGATACGATCGGCCGGATGACCTGATCGGGAAGACCGATTATGATCTTCATGTCAAAAAGGAGGAGGCCGATTTTTACCGTAAGATCGACCAGCAGGTTATGGAACGCGGTGAGCCTATTCTCAATCTAGAGGAGCCGCAGACACATGACGATGGTCGTGAAACAATTTTGCTGACCAGCAAAGTTCCTTTGCGGGATAACAGCGGGAGCATTATCGGTCTGCTGGGGATGTTTGCCGATATTACAGAGCAGAAAAAAGCCCAGGCTGATCTTGAGCGGCTGTATAATGAAGTTAAAGAAAAGAATAAACAGCTTGTGACAATGCAGGACCAGCTGGTTCAAAGTGATAAAATGGCGGCTGTCGGCCAGCTTTCGGCCGGGGTGGCTCATGAGATCAAAAATCCTCTAGCCGTTATTTTGTTGGCTGTTCAGATCCTGGAGCTGGCACAGGACCGCATAGCAGAGGACCTCCGCAATAAGGTCACCATGATCCGAGAAGCCGTGGAAAAAGCTGATCACGTGGTCACAGATCTGCTGGATTATTCCCGCAAGGTGAATCTGGAACAGAATGAAGATGTTGAATTGTCCGCGGTGATCAGTTCGGCGCTGGAGCTGATTAAGAATAAAAGTAAATTCGGGAATGTTAAGATGACATTAGATATCGCGGATGATGCTCGGGACGCATCAGTTAAAGGCAGCCGGGTTCTGCTGGAACAGGTGCTGATCAACCTTCTTAATAATGCCGTGGACGCT
Organism: uncultured Planctomycetales bacterium; assembly: GCA_964595465.1. Classification (GTDB taxonomy): domain Bacteria; phylum Omnitrophota; class Gorgyraeia; order Zapsychrales; family JANLHA01; genus JAKLFA01. The sequence continues at coordinate 67,300 of CAZQQI010000010.1, forward strand.
GTCGAGGACACACCGGATGCTGTTATCATTGTCCATCTGAAAACCGCGCCTGATGACGGTCAGTACATTATAAAGATCAGCGATAACGGCTGCGGCATGGACAAAGAAACGAGGGCCAGTATTTTTAATCCTTTTTTTACGACCAAAGATCCGGGTAAGGGGACAGGACTGGGGCTCAGCACAGTGTTCATGATCGTGGAGCGCCATGGAGGGATCATTGATGTTGAAAGCACGCCGGGAAAGGGATCGACATTTATTATTAAGCTGACGATGGAAGAAAGGGGTACCCATGGCGCAGAAACCGACAGTTCTGATCATTGATGACGAAAAGGACCTGACTATTTTGATGAAGGATATTCTTCAGGATATGGGGGGGTACCGGGTGGAATGCGCGGGGACCGGCGAAGAGGGTCTGCGCAGGGTCCGCGAGAGCCGTCCTCAATTAATATTTCTGGATTATGTTATGCCTAAAATGAAGGGGAATGAGGTTTTGGATTGCCTTAAACAGGATGCTGAATTGGCTGATATTCCGGTGATCTTTATCAGCGGATTGGGAGCGATGGCCAGCTGTCTGAATAGGGAAGAGATGTCCGGTAATGATCTCGACATGAAAACTCTTGATGAACAGCAGGTCCGCCAGGTTCTGCAGGAACGCTGGGGGATCGCGGATTTTCTACCCAAGCCGTTTGAAATGAACATTCTATTGGAATGTGCTGAAAAGGTGCTGGGCGGTAAAGATTGAGGTGGATGGCATATCATGAGGGAGGATAGAATGAGTGTGATAAAGGTGCTGATCATTGAAGACGAAGATGTACTGCGCGAATTGATGGCAAGTGAACTTGGGAGCCGGGGGTATGAAATTGTTCAGGCTGCTGACGGCCGTCAGGGCATGAAGATCTGTGAAGAGAGCAGGCCGGACATTGTCCTGACTGATGTTCTGATGCCGGAAAGTGACGGGAACCAGTTTTTTAAAGAGCTTAGGGCTTCGGATTGGGGGAAAGAGATCCCGGTTATTGTGGTCACGGCCCGATCTGCGATGCGGGATTATTTTGAGGCGGTAAATGTTGACGGCTTCATCGAAAAGCCTTTTGAAATGGATGATCTCGCCGCGATGATCGAGCGTGTGCTGGCCCCGGAAGCAGGGGGAGAGGCCACGGGTCAAAAAAAATCCGGATCCGGGGTAAAGGTCAAAGGCCGGGAGACATCTGGTGGAGCCGTTCAGGACGAAGCAGAAAAGATTCTGGATCATTCTATCCTGGACGTGGAAGAAAAAAGCGTTCCGCGTACAGAGCTTTCAGACAAGACAGACAGCAAGAAAAAGGAAGATGAGTACCGTAAATGTGTTTTTCTTCTCGAAGATGAGCCCTTGTTTGTTAAGATGCTGTCTTTGTCTATGGATAAGATCCGGGTCGGAGTAGTTTCTTCCGGTGAGCGTTTTGAGTTTCTGCAGAAACTGGAAGATCGTGAGCCTGCGGTGATCATAATGAAGCATTTTATTAATGATTTTAATACTGAAGAGCTGGCGGATCAGTTAAAAAGTAAACCGCGGTATTTCGATATCCCCATTTTGATCTATGACACGATCGGCTGCGTCGAGTCGTCTAAAGACGGCGCGGAATTTGTTTTTGATGCCCGGGGAAAAGAGCTGATCAAAAGTATTAAAAAACAGTTGCTATAAGATCAGATCTGATCGTTGCTTGATGAGGAGGAACTGTGACCATAAGCAGCATATTAAACGGTCTTCCCCTGGTCCTGTTCTGGGGCGCTGTCCTGGCGTTTATCCCTGCGACATTTTATCTTTTGATCAAGAATCCGTCTATTACCCGTAATGAACGGTTCCGGTCGCGCGGGATCTTTATTCTTGGTCAGGACCACGAACTGCAAAAGCAAAAAAGCTCACGTTTGCGGACGGTCGGGATGATTTATATGACCTGCTGCCTTTCTCTGCTGGTGGTCTATATTGTAAATGCCGGGACAGGCAATGCCGGTCTGCAACCGTTTGATATTTTCTCCAGTTTATCGATCGTGGTCTTCTGGTTTGCTGTTATTTCTTATCTGCCGGTGGCGTTTTATCTGATCTGGAAGAACCCCTGGCGCAAAGAAGAAGACGGGCTTTGCCTCAACTGGGTCTTTACATCTTACGGCTTGGCTATATTTTCTTTCGCGTTATTTTTTATTGCTTGGTGGCTGGCTGAAAAGAATATCCCCATTGCTATCAAGGATGTCCTTGAGTCTTTGTTCATTGTTCTGCTGTCGGCGTTCTTTATCGCGTATATCCCTGTTTTGATCTATATTTGTTATCGGCTGGTCTGTCGAGATAGCAGCCGCGGTCTGCATTTCAATGTTGTGTTTATAATCTACGCTCTCTGTTTTATTGTCTTTGCCTGTTTATATGGTGTTCAGTGGGTGCGCGATCAGCGCGTCGGGGATCAGGACGTTCCGCTTTCTGTGTATTTTGAACTGTAGCGGGATCATGACGATGAGCCGGCACAACGGGGCGCGTCTTTTTGTCTTAATCTTGTAATCCTGCCTAATGCACGTATAATACCCCCATGATCTATGATGAATTTCAAAAACAGGCTATGTCCTATATTGATCAGGAATATTCTGTTCTGGTGTCGGCCCCGACCGGAGCCGGCAAGACTGTGATCGCCGAGCATGCTATCCGGCAGTGTCTGGAGCGGGGCGAGAAGGTCATTTACACCGCGCCCATTAAGGCCCTTTCTAATCAGAAGTTCCGTGATTTTCAGGAGCAGGACGAAAAAAGCGTTGGGATCCTGACCGGAGATGTCTCTCTGAACGAAGGCGCACCGATACAGATCATGACTACGGAGATCTTCCGCAACAAGCTCCTGGAAGGGGATCAGAACCTGCGGGAGTACCGCTGGGTGATCTTTGATGAGATCCATTATCTGGATGACTATGAACGCGGCACGGTTTGGGAAGAATCGCTGATCTTTATGCCGGATCATATGAATTTCCTGGGTCTTTCGGCGACGATCCCCAATCTAAGAGAACTGGTGGATTGGCTTGAGGATATTCATGGGAAAACGATCAAAACGGTCGTTGAGAAAACGAGACCTGTTCCGCTGCATGTCTTTTACCAGTGTCAGGGAAAAGTCTATGATGACCTGCGGCAATTAGAAAAATCCGCGTACCGCCAGGCCAGGGGAGGCCGGGGAGGGAGGGTCCCATCGTTTATTCCGCTCAAGCCGAATTCCCTGCTGCGTTTGGTCCATATGCTGGAGGACCGCGATTTGCTGCCGGCGATCTATTTTGTTTTCAGCCGCAAACGCAGCCAGCTTCTCGCCGAGGAACTGCACGGTTTTGATTTTCTGAACTCTGATGAGAAAAAGAAGATCACAGAGATGTTTGACGCGCTGTGCGCGCGGTTTGATATACAGCATGAACCCAGTGTGTCCGACATCCGCCCCCTGGTCACGCGGGGTATCGCCTATCATCACGCTGGAATGCTGCCGACGCTTAAAGAAACCATTGAACGCTTATTTACCGCGCGTCTGCTTAAGGTGATATTTACTACTGAGACATTCGCGCTGGGCATTAATATGCCGGCGCGCAGTGTGATCTTTGACGAGCTGAGAAAGTTTTACGGCAACAAATTCGACACCTTGCGGACACGGGATTTTTATCAGATGGCCGGCCGAGCCGGACGGCGCTCGATCGATACGGAAGGGTATGTCTACTGCCGGGTTAATCCGCATTATATTTCTACGAATGAACTGCGCCGTGCGGTTCAGGGCAGTCCGGAAAAGGTGCGTTCACAGTTCAGCGCTTCTTATGCCACCATCCTTAACCTTTACCGGCGTTACCGCGAACGGCTTTATGATATTTACCCGAAGTCCTTTCATTATTTTCAGACCGGCAAGTCCCGTCAAAAACGTGCTATCGGCTATATGCGGGCGCGTGTTGATATTCTCAAGGAGCTGGGGTATATTTCCGGGGAGGCCCTGACCCCGCAGGGGGATTTTGCTGCCCAGGTCTATGGTTATGAATTGGTTTTCGGTCAGCTTTATGCCGAAGGGTTCTTGCAGGCACTTTCTCCGCTGGACCTGGGGATACTGGCTGTCTCCGCGGTCTTTGAACCTCGCAAAGGTCAGACCCGGCCTAAGCTGGCTCCGCATGTCCGCCGTCTGCAGAAAGTGTCTGATGCGTCGCTTAAGCCGGTTCACAAACTTGAGCGGATTACCGGAGTGCGGCCGCTGACCAAAAAATGTTTTTTTCATCTCGCCCCTATGGTCGAAGCCTGGATGAAAGGCGCGGATTTCCATGCGGTCTGCGGCTTAACCGACACCGACGAGGGAACCATTATCCGTCACCTGCGCATGGGCATTCAGGTCCTGCGTCAGATCTCATCCGGGATAGATCAGCCGGAACTGCGCCATACCATCGGAGATGCTATGTCCCGCTTGAACCGCGACATCGTAGATTCTGAAAAACAGCTCCGCAGTTGATCAGAAATTTTCAGGTGTTCAAGAGACAGGAAGAAAAGCCGAGAGGATGACCAGTGCGGCCATGACAGCTATAAAGACGGCGAAGTTGACCTGTCGGGCGAGTTTTAAAAGCGCGTGAATGGTCAGCAGGCCGCAGACGAAAGCAAAGACCAGGCCGGCAAGACTGCCCGGTGTGACCTTCCAGCCCGCCAGGCCCACCAGGGCAACATTTCCCAAAAGAATGATCGGTATGCTCATCAGGAAGCTTAGGCGCAATGCTGTTGGGCCGGCGAATTTGCGCAGAAGCAGAGCCGAGACGGTCATGCCGGAGCGGGAGAGCCCGGGAATGACGGCGAGTCCCTGAGCCAGTCCCAGCCAGACGGCATCACAAAGTTTCAGGTCCTCCGGGAGCTTTTGTCCATGGGAGTCCGCGCGATGCTGAAGCCACGCGGTCAGCAGAAGGCTGGTACCGATGAGGAGCAAGAGTGGACGGTAAAGTGAGGTGAACAATCCGGTGCTGAGAGCGGTCACGGCCCAGATCAGGCCGAGACCGAGCAGGCCGCTGATCCCCGTCGAGATGACCAGGAAGATCAGGGTTTTACGGTCTGCCGGAGGATGTTTTTTATATTGGAATGATGTGGCGGCCAGGGCCAGGATCTCTTTCCGAAAATAGACGACGGCGGCCAGGGCGGATCCCAGATGAAGAAAAAGGATGTCCTGCACCAGGATATCGAAGCCGCTCTGATCTTTAAAGACCAGCAGGCGGGTCAGCATGATCATGCCTTCGGAGCTGACCGGCAGCCATTCGGCAATGCCCTGTATGATCCCTAGAATGATGTTTTCTGCCATGTGAGGAATTTTTTCGTATTATTCGGAAGATGTGCTGATCATATAATTGTCAACACCGCTTCTTAACCGTTTATTGCTATTTTTCTATTTGTTGTTTTCAATTCTTTATTCTCTATTTTCTATTCGCTATTCTTTATTTTCTATTCACTGTATTCCATTGTATCTTGCCCGGATTGAATTGGGAATAGAGAAAATAAAAAACTACCTTAGGGTTTTGCGCGGGTTTCAGATTGTAGTAAAATTCACTTAATAAAAAGGATGCCATGAAACGTTTTCTGAAAATTCTATTGCAAGTCTGTGCGCTCGTTCTGGCGGTTCTGCTATTGCTGGAAGCTCTTCTTCGGCTGGGCGGATTGATCTTTCTGAAGGTCCGTGATGCCCGCAATGCCTTTCAACGGGGCGGGGACACCTTTGTGATCATGTGCGTCGGAGAATCCACGACCGCCCTGGGAGGCAGCCATTCTTATCCGGCCCAGCTGGAAACTCTATTAGACCGTGAAGTTCCCGAACGCGATATTCAGGTCATCAACAAGGGTGTCCCGATGACCAATACCAGCATTATCGCCCGCGATCTTCCGGACTGGCTGGAGGAATACCGTCCGGACCTGGTCGTGGCCATGATGGGAATCAATGATCATAATCCCCGTATTCCCCTGGACCGGAGGACAGCCGAACAGGCCCGATTCTATCAGCGTTGGCGGGTGTATAAGCTGGGACGCTGGTTTTTGCAGTCCTGGTTTTCTGCCGAAGACCCGATCGCGCAATACCGGCGTGTTTCTCTTCCTCCGGAAGAGGTCAAGCGTATCGTCCGCAAGAAATACAATGTCTCTAAGATCATTTTTTTAGCGAAAAAAAGGCGCAGCCGTAAACTCTTTCGTTTGGTTCTGCACAATTTGGAGCTTATGTCTGAATATTCTCCCGACAACGAAGATCTTTATCAGAATGTCGGTGAGTATGTGATCGCGCAGGGCTGGTACGACCTGCTGTATGATGTTATCCGTTATCTGGTCCGTCGGAATCATCATCACAACTGGCTGAATGCCCGTATTCTTCCGTTGTGTTCTGACCCGCAGGCCGGTCCGGCGGTGCGCGGCCAGCTGAGACAGATGATCAGGGAGGATCCGGGTTTCTGGCAGTATGAACAATTTTTGGGTTCCTGTTATGCTGAAGCAGGAGGTCTGGCTGAGGCTGAACGTTACTTCCAGCGGGCCGGCCAAGGCCGCATCGCCTCATTTGACCCGGTTACGCGTCATAACTACGGCCGCATCCTTGAGATATTGAAGGGGCGCGGTATTCCTGTTGTTTTGGTCCAGTATCCCCTGCGTCCTCTGGCTGATCTGAAGGCAATGGTGGACGGGCTGGTTGATCCGGACAGCGTGACTTTTGTTGACAATGAGCAAATCTTTAGGCAGGCTGTTGCGGCCGGGATGTATGACACCTATTTCTCCGACAGATTTGCCGGAAATTTCGGCCATTGCACACCAGCTGGGAACCGGATTCTGGCCGAAAATATTGCTCGCGTCATCCGGGAGAAGATTTTCCCTGAAAATCCCCGTTGAGCCCATTGGTAAACGCGCGGCAGTATGCTATAGTAGAAGCAGAGAATGATCATGACGGATTTACCGACAATATGTCATCGCTTCAGCCAAATCTTCTGATACCGGGCATTCCGGCAAGGACCGGAAAGAGTCCTTTAGAGGGGATTTGGTTTTTTTGTTCGGTTGAGCCGTCACGCCGTTAAACAGTTGTTCATCTTTAGGAGGGAGGTTGTCTATGAGTATTCCGCTGGAACTCACCTTTCGCAACTTTGAGGATACCGGAGGGGCAGTGGAGCAGGTTGTTCATGAAAAATTGGCCAAGCTTGAAAAGATCTGTCCTAAAATGATCAGTTGTCACGTGGTTATTGAACAGATCCAGAACCCCAAGCATAATCATCATTCCTACAGCATACATATCACCATCACATTCCCTCCGCATCATGAGGTAGTCGTGTTTAAAGATCCTCATAAAGGCGAGCCGCAGGATGTACTGCTGACAACTCAGGTTCGCAATGCTTTTATTACAGCCCGCCGTCAGGTCCAGGCGATCATGGACCGCGACCGGGGCCGGGTGAAAACACATGCAAAGGATGAAGATGCTGCGAATGAGGAAGAATTGGCGAATGAAGCATAATAAATAATTCGTTTTATTAAGAGGGCATGGAGCATAGTCCGTCCCGAAGGAGGGGTTACGCGCCATGTCCTTTTTTGTGCCCTGTTAAACAGATATGATCACATTTTTTGTAAGTCCGTCCGCCTGTCAGCGACAAAAATACGGTTCGAGGTAAAACTTTACGAAAGGATCGTATTATGAAAATGACCTTTATTGTCTTGAGTGTATTGATGTTTGCTGGAGCCTTTTTGGCTGTGTCGTCTGCCGAAGCGTTTATTCCATATCAGAACCGTCTTTTGTCTAAAGGAGAATTTGAGATCAGGCCGCGCACGTTCGCCCGTTTTCTGCGTGAATATCAGCTTCATCAGGAAGCGGATCAGCAGCAGTCCACCCTGCGGTCAGAAGGGATTAAAGTTGCCTGCGGATCGAAAGACAAGGATGTGCCTGAAGATAAAGAATCTTGAAGCGATAAGATGTTCTAACCAGGATCAAGGCCTTCGCGAGAAGGCCTTTTTCTTTGCTAAAGTATTTGCGTCGCCCGCTGTTCTCTTCTAAAATGTTGACGGATAAATATTGGCCCGTAAAAGACAAGGAGATGATACGATAAAAATCAATTGAAGGTTGGTGAATAGCTTCGGGTAA
>CAZQQI010000011.1:0-4104 GCA_964595465.1 uncultured Planctomycetales bacterium
CTCCTTGATCATACGTTAAACGCTTAACGCCCGCGCCGGGCAAGACAGAGCAACTACGCCCCGCGACAGGGTCTCACGGCCGCCAGTCCTCGATGATCACCCGATCCTTCTCGACGCGCACGACCTTTTTCTCACCCTTCTTCCAGCCCAGCTGGCGCACCATGGCCTGGGGAATGGTGACATAATAGGTCGACCCTCCACCGGCAATAAAGGTGACGGACACTTTTATTTATCGCAACACAGATTTAAATGTGTCCGTCACCTTTATTGCCTTTATTCTCTTTACATTCGGACAAAATTCAACAATGGCCCGTACTCTCCCCGGTCCGCATCACGCAAGGCGTTGATATACTGCCTGCGGATATCACTGGTGACATTGATCTCAGCCCCGCTCCAACTGAAAGCAGGCCTTTGGAAAGTTTCTTTCAGCAAGACATCTGCCGCCAAGCGGGCGTGGCGGCCATTCCCATTAACAAAAGCATGGATCCAGACCAGCCTGTGATGAAACCTTGCCGCGATCTCATCTTCAGAATACGTCTGATGATCACTCCAGTAGGTCACATCATCCAGAAGTTTTTTGACCTCTTCCGCAATACGAACCCAATGAACTCCGATATTCTTGTCCGAACGCCGGTATTGTCCGGCCCACGTCCAGACTTTTCCAAACATTCTTTTGTGAAGCGCCCTAAGGAATGTCTCCGAAAGCACATCTCGCCCCCTGCGCCGGGGGATCCAATCAAGTGCGTCATTAATATTGTCTTGCTCCCATCGGTCAAGTTCGGCCTTTGTCGTAATGTGCGTTAAACGCAGACCGGCCAATTCATCGGGCTCCAGCGGTGTCGCCCCGGGCGGGATATCAAATTTTTGTATCATTCCAGAAATCCTTGGGCCGTTCCATCATGATTTTATCGACCATGTCCTTTAGCGCGGCCTGCTTATCCGTGTCCGAAAGGCCCTGCTCCTCAAGCGCCATCGTATTATCCAGCCGCTTCATACGCTTGCGCGCGATCTTTTGCGCCTGGTCGCGGACCATCTGCTCCAGCGTCTTCTCCCCCACAAACCCGTAGACAAACCGCATCCCCAACCCTTTGGCTATCTTCTGGAGAGAAGATACAGTAAGGCGGCCGCTTGGTTCAGCTTTTTCCAGACGGGAGATCCGTGACTGGTCCAGACCGGTTTTCCCGGCCATTTCCCCGGTAGTCATACCCAGCGATTCGCGGATAGTCTTGATCCATCCTTTCTCCGGCATTCCCATATCTGAGAATTTTTTTAAAACCGCGATCTTTTCCTGAACCTGTCTTCTGATAAGTCTCATATCCCAATATGCCATTTTTATGTCCTTTTTAGCATTAAAAATAGTCCTATTAATGCTAAATATATCATAAAATTAAGTTTTGTCAATGCTATTTATAGCATAATAAAAGTACCAGCTTAATTGAATAAAGGTGACGGACACATTTATTCATCTTTTCCTCCTCACACAATCTGCGGCATAACCGCGGTACTCAATATATCCACGGCGCAGGCCACGCAATCACGGCACGGAGCCATTTTCCCACGGCGGATCTCCCGGCAGTAGCGCGAGCCTACAGCCTGTTCAAACGCCGCCCCCAGCTCTGCCCGTCTTTCAGGGGGTGTGATCTCAAGAGCGGCATACAGCGCCCCGCACAGTCCTTCCGGCGCCCGCCCTCCGCCGCAGCGGCTCATGGCCTCGACATCTTCGGACGGCACAGACATCCCGGACTTCTGCATGATCTTAAGAACGGCCTGGGCGCAGTTATACCCTTCTTTTCCATGAAAATACCGCTGCACCTGCTGCTGAGTATCTGATGGTAAGCCCGACATAAAAGACTCCTTCTTTCTAATGTTCATAAGACAACTTTAATATAGTACGAGTCGCGGCGGATATCTTACATAAAAGAAGGATTTTGGACAAGAAATATCAATAAAGACCGCTGCCCCGTTCATGAATTACCAAAAACTGCGGGAGGATTTAAAGTGCAGATTGGGGATATCATTATAGACCACGCCCAGAACTTGGCTGACATTCTCCTGATCAAATTGCCCATTCTCTTTCCGCAGCTGTTCCAGGGGCGCACGCACAGCGAAGATCTTGCGTGATTCATTACGGGAACTGGTGGGAAACGAGAAGCCCTGCCGGCGGGTTTCAACCTTGACCCCATGCCGGACCTGGATCGCGATCGCGTCAATATCTTTGTACAACTGCTGAAGCGCGAGTTCGCCGAGCAGGGCCTTGATCAACTCTGCGGATCGTTCTTTCGACTTGGCGGTCAGACGGTCGCGGGAGCCGTAATCGCCCCGCACGACAGGGTTGCTATCATAGGGAGAATCCCCTTCCAGCAGATGCCCAGCCATCACCAGGTCGATCTGGTCATTTTTTGTCAGCGTCAGCCAGACCTTAACCATAACCGACGGCACGACACTTCTGGCGACCTCGCGCACTTTCTGTTCATATTCAGGACGCAGCTTGAACCGGTAGCCTTCTGTACGCACCTTAAGACCAAAAGGTCCCAAAAAAACCAGCACCAAATACAGCGGTACATACGCCGTCGCGATCACGATTCCATGCAGGGTGTCTTGACCGCGTTTGTTCTGCGTCATGTCCGAGAGTCTGAACAAAATATGATTGCCCAGGCTCTCGGTCTTTTTCGTATACCATGTGGCCTCGATCTTGTCAGGATCGATCGAATTCTTGCGCGCGAGATCACCCTGATCCATGGTGACGCAGCCGGCGCAGACCAGGGAAATGCTCAGTATGATGACGATGATCTTTTGGAACATGCTTTTCTCTCAATAAGCACGGCCTATCCCTACTTGTATTATTTTTTTCAACCCTTATACACCCTCGGCAGGCGGTTGCCCAGTGAACAGATGATCTCATAATTGATCGTGCCGGCATGCTCGGCCAATTCCTCGGCGGTGACGGCCGCCTTTTTCTGCGATCCCAGGATGACCGCCTCGGTACCGGCGCGGACATGATCCACCCCGGAGACATCGACCATGGTCTGATCCATGGTGACCGTGCCCACGACCGGACAGCGCCGGCCGCCGATCAGGACCGCTGACTTATTGGACAGGGCCCGCATATAACCGTCGTTGTAGCCAATAGGCAGCGTAGCCACACGCATGTCTCGATCGGCGACAAAGCTGTGCCCGTAGCTGATCCCCCGGCCTTTCTTCACATCCTTGACAAAAGTCACCCGGGCCTTGACCGTCATGGCCGGCTTCAGTTTTACCGCCTGACGGATCTGCGGCGCCGGATACAATCCGTAGAGCATCAGGCCGGGACGGACCAAATTAAAAATACGGGTCTCATACCCTCCCAGCCCGAGGCTGTTAGCGCCATGAACATAAGGAACCACATGCCCGCTGCGATCCAGATAAGCGACGACCTCTCGCAGGTCATGGACCTGCCGGCGGGTGAATTCGGGATTACTGTCCGCGAGAGGAAAATGGGTGTAGATCCCCTGAACGGTCAGGTGGCTCAGACGCATAACACGGCGGATAAAGTCGATGGCTTTGGTATGCCAGATGCCCAGGCGTCCCATGCCGGTGTCGATCTGGATATGCACCGGAACACTGCGGTTCAGGTCTTTGCCGTGTTTATTCAGGGCCGCGGCTAATGAATAGGTGCACACTGTAGGAATAAGGTCATAATCGATCATTTTCCGGGCGGCCGCCGGCACCGGCGGTTCAAAGACCAGAACCGGTTTGCTGACCCCGTTGCGGCGCAGGATGATGCCGTCTTCCATTTCCGAGACGCCCAGAAAGTCAATACCCAACGCAGAGATCGCGTCGACAACAGTCAGCATGCCGTGTCCGTAGGCGTCGGCCTTGACCACGGCCAGGATCCCGGGAGAATGTCCGGCCCCGGCGCGGGGCGGAAGGCCTTCAGCCTCGCGCTGTTCCACGGTCTTCTCACGGGTCAGCCGTTTCAGAGCACGAAAATTCGCGCGGATCGCCTTAAGGTCGATCTCAGCCCAGGCGGTATAGTCATGTGTCTGACGGGGCACGGCGCTCCTTATTATTTATGAGATTGTTTGGGTTAATTGGGTTTATTGGGTTTATTGGGTTATTTGGGTT
>CAZQQI010000011.1:4204-72623 GCA_964595465.1 uncultured Planctomycetales bacterium
TTATGAGATTGTTTGGGTTAATTGGGTTTATTGGGTTTATTGGGTTATTTGGGTTGTTTGGGTTGTTTGGGTTGATTGGGTTGTTTGGGTTGTTTGGGTTATTTGGGTTGATTGGGTTGTTTGAGTTGGGTGCTCAACTCAACAAACTCAATAAACTCAATAAACTCACAACCCAACAAACCCAACAAACTCAACAAACTCACAACCCAATAAACTTGTTTACGTTTCACGTTTCCCGTCTCCCGTCTCCCGTTCCCCGTTTCACGTTCCCCGTTTCCCGTTTCCCGTATCACGTTCCCCGTTTCACGTCTCCCGTCTCCCGTCCTTCCGCACCTGACAATCCTGTTCGTATAAATATAACGGCACCAGAGAATCAATGCTGTCGAACGCCCCCTGCCGAAACCGGCGGACAGCCAGTTCAAACAGCACCGCAGTCCGGGGAGCTGCCGTCTCCAGCGGAAGAATAACCGGATCATATGTCCCGGCGTCCTCGGCCTGTTCACAGATCAGCTTCCGGTACAGCTCAGCGCCGTCTCCCAAAAAAACGTTCCGCCCCCGGCAGGAGGACAGAGCGGCTTTCGGTTCGATCAGTAAATACTCGGTCGCGCGCACCGGCTCCCCGTCTTTAAGCGTGTACCCGGCAAAAAAGACCAGCCCCCGCCGGGCATCACCCAGTACACATATTCCGTCCGTCTCGTCCCGGGCGGCGGGCATGGCATTCCGCGCGATCACATCCAGCGTGGGGATACCGATCACCGGTATATCCAAAGCATGGGCCAGGCCCTTGACCGTCGAGACCCCGACGCGCAGGCTGGTGAAAGACCCCGGTCCCAGACCGACGGCCAAAGCATCGATCTGCTCCAGCTTCTTCCCCGCCTGCTTAAGGACGTCGCGGACCCGGGGGAGGATCAGACTGGACAACGCCCGGTCATTTTCCACGGCAAGATCCGCCAGAACCCTCCGGCCCTCACCCACAGCCAGACCGAAGGTCCGGGTCGACGGCTCCAACGCCAGAATACACGGCGGGTTATTGGACGGTTGCGCGTTCATTGGGGCGACACCTCCTGACAGATACGGTCATACAGATCACACCCGCGGTCCCCGTGCGGGGTCAGACAGATCTCCCGCCGGTCCTCGCCCTTGTGTGTCAGGACCACATCCAGTCGTTCAGCCGGCAGCAGCGGGCCGAAATGCTCCGACCATTCAATGACCGCCACCCCGTTCCCGTACAGAAATTCGTCGTATCCCAGATCATACAGCTGGTCACTGTTCTCCAGACGGTACAGGTCAAAATGATACACCGGCAGGGCCGCCTGATCATAGATATTCATCAGCACAAAGGTCGGACTGCTGACCTGATCAGGAGCAATGCCCAGGCCCTGCGCCAGGCCCTTGATCAGAGTCGTCTTTCCGCTGCCCAGATCACCGAAAAAGCACAGGATATCGCCGGCCCGCAGACAGCGCGCCGCCTGTCGTCCGACGTTACGCGTCTTCTGCGCAGAGGTTGTCATCAAACGGAATCCGCTCATGCCTTCTCCTTATAATCTCCCGACTGAACATGTATTCTGATTGGGTTGTTTGGGTTATTTGAGTTCATTGAGTTATTTGGGTTTATTGGGTTAATTGGGTTAATTGAGTTCATTGAGTTATTTGGGTTTATTGGGTTGGGTGCTCAACTCAACAAACTCAATCAACTCAACAAACCCAACAAACTCACAACCCAACAAACCCAACAAACTCACAACCCAATAAACTTGTTTACGTTTCACGCTTCACGTTCCCCGCTCACGTCTCCCGTTTCCCGTCTCCCGTCTCCCGTATCACGTTCCCCGTTTAACGTTCCCCGTCCACCGTTCAAAAATGTTCATACCCCTTGGGCACGATCCGGTGCCGGCGGCCTTTTTTGTCTTCCAGCAAAAGGTTTTTCCCGGAGGTCATATGCCCCAGTTCATAAAAACGGAACCGGGTCTGCTGCCTCACGATATCAGCGGCCTTTTCCGAAACTGTGAATAAAAGCTCAAAGTCCTCCCCGTCATGCAGGGCCCGAACCAGATCGGCCCCGTCGGCACAGGGGACGGCCTCCTCGTTCAGCAGGGCGCCGCATTTTCCGGCGGACATGATATGACCCAGGTCCCCGGCCAATCCGTCAGAAATATCGATCATGGCTGACGGCCCCACTTCGCTGACTAAAAAGCGGGCCTCTTCAACACGCGGCTGAAAATAGATATGCTTCTTCGTTTCGAATGAATTGCCCAGCGGCCCGGTCACAAAGATCCGGTCCCCGCGTTTAGCGCCCCGGCGGTAGACCACCCGGTCTTTTTCCACCCGGCCGAGCAAAGCCACATTGATCACCACCCGGCTGTGCGCGGTCATATCCCCGCCCACGACCGCCACCCCGCATTCTTCCGCCAATGTCTTGACGCCTTCATTGACGCCCAGCAGAAATTCTGTCGTAATGTTGGACGGCGCAGCCACCGATATCACGGCAAAGGTCGGAGACCCTCCCATGGCGGCGATATCACTTACCGAGCAGGCCAAGGCTTTCCTCCCGATCTCCTGAGGGCTCATGGTGGTCCTTAAAAAGTGCGCGCCTTCGACCAGCATATCCGTGGTTAACAGAAGAACATCATTGCCTGGACTGTCCAGCACCGCGGCATCATCCCCGATCCCTTTGATCACACCATGGACATTTTCCTCAGTCCCGATCAGGCGCTGAATAAAAGCAAACTCCCCGATATCTTTCATAGTCTCTGTAAAAAAAGCCGGTTCACGGTCGGATTGTGTTCTCAGCATGCGCGCGGGCATCAGGCACCTCCCAGGATATGTAAGATATTACGGGAAAAAGGCTTCTCGATCAGACCGTGCTCCGTGACAAACCCCGTGATCAGCCGGGCCGGTGTCACGTCAAACGCGGGGTTAAAGACATCAACATCGGCAGGCGCGCTGGGACACCCGGCGAACTGCCGAACCTCATCGGGCGAACGCTCTTCGATCGGGATCTGCGCCCCATTTTTCAGCGACAGATCAAAGGTGCTCTGCGGGGCGACAATATAAAACGGGATCTTATGGTGACGGGCCAAAACCGCCAGGCCGTAGGTCCCGATCTTGTTGGCAGTGTCTCCATTGGCCGCGATGCGGTCAGCACCCGCAAAGATGCCGGAAATATTTTTTTCGCGCATGGTCACGGCCGCCATATTGTCGGTGATCAGCGTCACCGGAACGCCCGCGCGCTGGAGTTCCCAGGCTGTCAGACGGGAGCCCTGCAGCAGAGGACGGGTCTCGCAGGCAAAGACGCGGAAAGTCTTGCCCGCCTCATGCGCAGCGTAGAACACGCCCAGGGCCGTACCGAAGTCCACCGTGGCCAGAGCCCCGGCATTACAAATAGTCATATACTGTTTGCCCGTACTGATCAAACGGGCGCCGGTCTTGCCCATGACCCGGCAGACACGGCGGTCCGTTTCCAATATATCCATAGCCGTCTGCTTGATGATACTTTGCAGTTCATGGACCGACGCATCGGGATGCTGTCCGGGAATATCCCGCATGACATCTAAAGCATGAAAAAGATTCACTGCCGTCGGACGGGCCGCAGCCAGATCATCGCAGACCTTATTCAGCCGGCGGATAAAGACCGGGCGGGACGATGTTTTGAGATCACCCACACCAAGATGAACCCCCAGGGCCGCGGCCGCGCCCAGCGCCGGCGCCCCGCGCACCTTAAGCGTGCGGATCGCCTGCCAGAGAGATTTTACCGTCCGGCAGTCCAGATAAACACACTTAAGCGGCAGCCTGGTCTGATCAATAATACGGACCGCGTTGGCCTTCCACTGGATGGTCTTGATCGGCATTCCGTCTCCTAATAAGCAACGGCTAAGCCCTGCTTATCTTGTTGAGCATTTCTATAATGATCATATTGGGATTTTCCGGACTTCGGAAATTCGGAGCGGGCACGGTTCATCACGCGTCAGCGTGATGAGAGCGAAGAATTTTCATTGAGTGAGTTCTGCCTCGCTGGGGCAGAACAAACGCTCCGGAAAAATCACAATATGATCATTTATTATTTTTCGGGCACACCGCGCTCATTATGGTTTCTTGGTATCGATCCGCGGGAACAGCGCCTCATGCGTCCCCAGCTCTGTTCCCGGAGTCAAACCGGGATAGGCGATCTTGCTCTCCCTCGCTCCCAAAACCTTAAGCACCTGATCCGTCTTCTCGGGCATGACCGGGCTCAGCGCCACCGCCGCCGCCCGCAGGGCTTCCGTCGCTGTATATAGAACCCTGCCGGCCGCCGGCAGATCGGTCTTGGCCAGCTTCCAGGGGGCCTGGACTTCCATATATTTATTGGTCTGCCGCACCAGCTGAAGGGTCTCTTCGATCGCGTCATGGATACGCATATCATCGACCAGCCGGGCGATCTTTTCCTCCAGCGTGTTAATGGCGGTGATGGTCCCTTCTTCATCCGCAGTCGGCTCGCCCGGTTCAGGGATCCTGCCGTCAAAATATTTCCCCAGCAGGCCGCTGACACGGTTCAGCAGATTACCGAAATCATTGGCCAGGTCGCTGTTATAGCGTTTAATAAAAGACTCCGGTGTAAAACTAGCGTCCAGGCCCAGAACCATCTCGCGCATCAGGTAATAACGGACCGCGTCCACCCCGAATTCATCGATCAGCTCCAGCGGGTTGACCACGTTGCCCAGGGACTTACTCATCTTGGCCTCACCGGTCAGCCACCAGCCGTGGGCAAAGATCATCTGCGGCAGTTCCACGCCCAGCGACATCAGCATGGTCGGCCAGTACACCGCGTGCGTGGTCAGAATATCCTTGCCGATCAGATGCGCAGAGACCGGCCACCATTCGGCAAAACGCTGTTCATCCGATCCCCAGCCGGGGGCTGAAATATAATTCATCAGCGCGTCAAACCAGACATACGTCACATAATCCTTGTCAAACGGAAGCTCGATCCCCCAATTCAGGCGTGACTTAGGACGGGAAATACACAGATCGCCCAGCGGCTGACGGAGAAACCCCAGGATCTCATTCCGGCGGGATTCAGGCTGAATAAATTTCGGGTTCTGCTCAATATGGTCGATCAGCCTCTGCTGATAATGGCTCATACGGAAAAAATAATTCTTCTCCTTAAGCTGCTTCACATCGCGGAATTCGCCGGACTGCTTCTCGGTCTCGGTAATGAAGCGCTCTTCAGCGACGGAGTACCAGCCCTCATATTCATCAGCATAGACATCGCCGTTATCGTAGACCTTCTGCAGGGCATGCTGGACGATGCGGGTATGACGCGATTCAGTAGTCCGGATAAAATCATCATTGCTGATCTCCAGTTTGCGCCATAATTCCTGAAACCAGGAAACCATTTCGTCACAGTGCTGCTGCGGCTCCACACCGCGTTTTTCAGCGGCCTGCTGGACCTTCTGCCCGTGCTCATCGACGCCGGTCAGAAAAAATACCTGCTGATGTTCGACTTTGTGATACCGGGACAGAACATCCGCCAGGATCGTGGTGTAGGCATGCCCGATATGCGGGCGGTCATTGACGTAATAGATCGGTGTGGTGACATAATAATGATTGGGGTCCATATCCGTTCCTTCGTGTAGCAAAAACTTACTGTTTCGGTTCCGCTTCCTGCGGACCGCTTTCCGTCTTCTCTTCCCGGTGCGGCTGATCATCCTGCGCGCCCTTTTCCTCCAGAGGTCCGTAATCCATCTTGATCAGCTTTCCTTCGACATCGATCAGGGCGAAGCGTTTGAGGATGTTGACGTCGCGCACGCGCCCCCGCCCTTCCGGCGTGTTGACCTTGTCCCCGGCCCGCGGCAGGTCCCGGGAGAGTTCCCGGTAGGCCTTAAACTCATAAGCCATACAGCACTTGATCCGGCCGCAGACTCCGGAGATCCGGGACGGGTTCAGAGGCAGGGCCTGTTCCTTAGCCATTTTGATCGACAGCGGAAAGAATTTCTTGATATAGGACGAACAGCATAACTGACATCCGCAGACACCGTACCCGCCGACCATCTTGGCCTTGTCGCGGACAGGGATCTGCTTCAGCTCAATGCGCACACGGAAGACCTTGGCCAGATCTTTGACCAGGGCGCGGAAATCCACCCGCTGGTCCGCGGTGAAATAAAAAATGATCTTACTGCAGTCGAACGTGTATTCCGATTTGAAGATCCTCATATCCAGCTTGCGTTCATTGACCTTGCGCGCACAGATCGAAATGGCGTCGCGGGCTTTCTGCATGTTATTGCGGATCTGATTCTGATCTCCTTCGGTTACCACCCTCAGGACCTTGCCTGTGCAGCGCGCTGTCTCGGGGACATGTTCTTCATGTTCCGGCTCGGAAACAACCCGGCCGAACTCCGTGCCCCGCTCCGCCTCCAGGATCACACAATCGTTCCGCTGACATGCCACATCATTCAATTCAAAATACGCCACAGGACGGAAATGCCCGACCTGGACCTGTACAAGTTTTGTCATAGCTTCTCCTTCAACATCATTAGGGGCAGCTTCACGTTAAGATTTTCACGAACGTTTTTACGGGTCCGCACAATATCGTCTATGATCTCGCGGATCTGGATCAACGAATATTTGGCCGCAGCCTGCTTCAGTTCCCTCTGCTTTTCCGCGTGGGCAGTCCGGGCCGCAGGAAGACCGGCCTTAGCCAGCAGAACATCACGAAACCATAATAACAGCATATCCAGGGCCTCCCGGGTCGCGTCCCTATCCGCCAGAAGCTCTTTCAGATCCTTGTCCTTCATCGCCCGGCCGAAAAAAGCCTTTAAATACTGATCCCTCTTCTGCTGACCCCGATCCTCAGCCATAAGGACAGCCTGGCCGTAACTGCCTTCACAGTAATCCGCCAGAAAAGCCGCATCCGGGGGGTCCAGCTGATGCTCCGTTATCATACGGTTCACCAGATCCTTACGGGAAAGGGCGAAGAACGGGATGCCGTGACAGCGGGACCGTATCGTGGACAAAAGCCTCTGCGGAGATGATGTCAGCAGGATCATCAGGCTCTGCCCCGACGGCTCCTCCAGAGTCTTAAGCAGGGCATTGGCTGCCTCCACGGTCATCATATCCGCGTGACGGATCAGGACCACTTTATACCGGCCTTCATAAGGGCGGAGATGGCCCCGGCTGATCAATTCCCGCACCCGCTCGATCCTGATCTTTTCATCGGTGCCTTCGTCGACCAAAACAACATCAGGATGATTGCCGGAGGCGATCTTCTGACATGACGGGCATTCCCCGCAGGCATGGTCCGTGCCGGAAGAATTCACGTCACAGTTCAGGGCGCGGGCCACATTCACCGCGGTCGTCCACTTTCCCGAACCGGAAGGGCCGTGAAAAAGATAGGCATGCGCCAGGCGCTGATGCCCCGCCATGGCGGTGAAGCGCTTCAGCACACGGCTGTCAGCAGATGTCTGCGCGGTTCCGGTCATGATCGTTTCTCCAGACAGCCGTCAAGAGCGCGGCGGACGTCCGCAAAGATCTCCCCGCGGGAACGGTCCGCTGAAATGACCCGGATACGTTCCGGCTCCTGTCGGGACAATTCCAAATATCCTTCTCTGACCTTCTGGTGATAATCAAGAGAACGCTGTTCAATACGGTCCTTGTTGTCTCCAGCCCGCCGCAGACCTTCTGCGGCATCAATATCAAAGACCAGCGTGATATCCGGCCGGATTGAACGGGTCGCGAAACGACCGATGTCGCGGATCGCCGAAAGCGCGACCCCGATCCCGTACCCCTGATAAACCAGAGTCGAATCCAGAAAGCGGTCGCATAAAACCAGCCGTCCCTGTTCCAGCGCCGGGACCAGAACTTCAGCGACCAGCTGGGCGCGGGCCGCCATGTACAAAAGCACCTCGCATTCCCGGCACATTTCAGTATTGTCGACATCCAGCAAAAGGTCACGCACCCTCTCGCTGATCTTGACCCCGCCGGGTTCACGCAAAAGCAGGACATCATGGCCCTGCTGCTTCAGGTATTCTTGGGCGAAAGCGATCTGTGTGCTTTTGCCCGATCCTTCCGCCCCTTCAAATGTGATAAAACGTCCGCTCATGCCGGCTCCAATTCCTGCCCTTGCGGGGTGTCTTTGACCTTGATCCCTTTTTCGGCAAGATGGTCGCGGATCTCGTCCGACCGCTGATAATTCTTCTCGGCGCGGGCCGCCTGCCTTTCCCGGATCAACTCCGACACAGCAGGATCTTTAACCGCCTCCTGAAATTCTTCGTCCAGATCAGAAAAATCCGCGGACAGTCCAAAGACACGCTCAAGCAGGTCTCCCGCCGCTGCCGCGCCCTGAGTGATCAGGACCTCCCCGCCCTTGCGCCCTTGCGCCTTATTGACATCATTCAGCAGTTCAAAGAACACGGCCCAGGCCCGCGGGGTATTAAAATCATCGTCCATGGCGGCTGTAAACGCATTACGGAACGCCGTAACACGTTGCTCTTCCGGAGCATCAGGATCCGCGGAGAGCTTTTCCGCCAAAACACTCAGCCGCCAGATCTTCTTGCGGGCCTGACGGACCTCGGCCATCCTGTCGTCGGAAAAATCCAGTGTACTGCGGTAATGCGTCATTAAAAAAAGCATTTTGATATCGTCAACGGAATATTTGCGGACAGCATCCTCGATCGTAATAAAATTCCCCAGCGACTTGGACATCTTCTGTTTATTGATCGTCAGCAGACCATGATGGATCCAGTATTTGGCGAACGGCTTTCCGGTCAGGGCCTCGGCCTGAGCGATCTCGTTCTCGTGATGCGGAAACTGCAGGTCTAATCCGCCGCCGTGAATATCCAGGGTATCGCATCCCAGATGCTTCAGGCTCATGCAGGAACATTCAATATGCCACCCCGGACGTCCCGCGCCCCAGGGACTGTCCCAGGCGGGCTCTCCCTCTTTCGAGGCCTTCCAGAGAGCAAAATCCAGGGGGTCACGCTTTTTTGCGCCCTTTTCAATCCGCACGCTGTCCAGCATATGCTCAATACTCTGTCCGGAAAGCCTGCCGTAGCCGTCAAACCGGCGGACCGCAAAATAGACATCGCCATCGACGGCATAAGCGGCGTCTTTCTCGATCAGTCCCTCGATCACCCGGATCATTTCAGCAATATTTTCCGTGGCGCGCGGCTCATAATCCGGCTCCCCGATACCCAAAGACTGCAGGTCCTGCCGGTAGTCGGCAATATTATCCGCCACGATCTTTTGCCAATCCACGCCCTGCTCAAGGGCCCGGTTGATGATCTTGTCATCCACGTCGGTGATATTCCTGGCAAAAGTCACCCGGTAGCCGCGGTACTCCAGATACCGCCGGATTACATCAAAGACATACAGACTGCGCGCGTGGCCGATATGACATTTATCGTAAACCGTAACACCGCAGGTATACATGTTGATATTCTTCCCGCCGGGGTCGATCGGCGCGAAGGGCTCTTTTTGACCGCTGAGTGTATTGTAAAGCTGTATCCCCACTATTCCTCCTCGTTACCCATATCATCCCGGGCGACATCGCATCCGGCCCGGCGTTCCAGTTCCACCACCCTGCGGTGCAGGGCGCGCAGGTTGGCAGAGACCGGATCCAGGACATGCCCGTGGTCCATCAGGATATCGATCTTCTGCCCCTCCTGCCGGGTCACCCGTCCAGGCACCCCGACCACTGTCGTGTTGGATGGAACATCCTTGATCACCACCGCGTTGGCTCCGATATAAGAATTGGAACCGATCACAATATTGCCCAGCACCTTGGCTCCGGCTCCGACCACAATATTATCTTTTAAGGTGGGATGCCGTTTGCCGGTTTCTTTTCCGGTCCCGCCCAGGGTGACCCCCTGAAACAGGGCGACATTCTCTCCGATGACCGCTGTCTCTCCGATCACTACCCCCATGCCGTGATCGATGAACAGCCGCCGTCCGATCTGCGCTCCGGGATGGATCTCGACCCCTGTGCAGAAACGGGCCAGCTGAGAGATCAGCCTGGGAAAAAACGGGATCTGCCGTTTAAACAAAAAATGCGCGACCCGGTACCAGATCAGAGCGTGCAGTCCCGGATAGAGCAGAAGAATTTCTAACGTGCTCTGCGCGGCCGGATCACGGTCCTTGGTCGCCTGGATCTCTTCAGCAAAGATCAGCCGCACATAAAGAAAAACCGCGGCGACAATACCCAGTAATATAAAAAATATCATCATACTGTGCCTCCCTCAATCATGTCATCTGCTGCAGGGTCACTGTGGCGTAACAGGCGATCCCTTCCCCCCGGCCGATATGCCCCATACCTTCATTGGTCTTCGCTTTAATATTGACAAAGCACGGCTCCACCCTCAGGATCCCGGCAATGCGTTCAGCCATCCGTGTTTTAAAGACCTTGATCTTGGGCTCCTGCAGGATGACCACCGCGTCCACGTTCCCGACACGGTATCCGTCTCCCGCAGCCAATTCATAAACCTGCTTCAATAAGACCGAGCTATCAGCATCCTGGTAACGCGGATCCGTATCCGGAAAGTGCTCGCCGATATCTCCCTTGCCCAGCGCGCCCAGCATAGCGTCGGAGATCGCGTGCAGAACCGCATCAGCGTCGGAATGTCCGTCCAGGCCGAATTCATGCGGAACTTCGATGCCCCCCAGCACCAGACGGCGGCCTTTCACAAAGCGATGAGAATCATAGCCGATCCCGACGCGTAGATCAGACATAGCCGTCCTCCTCACGTAAAAATAATTCCGCCAGACTCAGATCTTCCGGCGTCGTGATCTTAATATTGCGGTACGAGCCCGGTACAATGGTCACCGGCACACCGGTATCTTCGACCAGTTTGGCATCATCACTTGCTGAACCTTCTGCCCCGGCATAGGCCTTCAGCAGAATATCCCGCCGAAAGATCTGCGGGGTCTGCGCCTCCCAAAGAACATCCCGCGGAAGGGTCTCATGGACAGTCAGACCATTCTTCCCGACGCGCTTGATCGTGGGTTTAAGCGGAACACCGGGTATCGCGGCCCCGCTCTTCCGGGCTTCAGCAAACACCCGTCGAAAATCGTCAGCAGACAAAAAAGGACGCGCCGCGTCATGAACCGCGATCCATCCTGCATCTTCATCAACAGCCTGCAGGCCCCGGCGGACAGAATCTGTCCGTTCGGCGCCGCCTTCGACCAAACGGATTTCCGGACCCTCTTGAAACACAGACAATATCTGTTCGGCCTGATCCCGGTCACCCGGCGGAATAAGCACCACCAAAACACTGATCTCACCAAGACCCGCCAGCATCTTCACGGTCCGCAAGATCATAGGCTCTCCGGCAACAGGCAAAAAGGCCTTGGGCGCTTTCATCCCCATACGCTCACCCCGTCCCGCGGCGGGCACGATCACCTGAAGCTTTGAAGATGGGTTCATCCCTGATCCTTATGTTCTGAAAGTTTGGCAAAGATCATTTTCCCGCTGCCGGTCTGCAGCAAGGACACCACGACAATACCGGCCTTACTGCCGATACGGTCACGGGCCTGATTCACAATGACCATTGTGCCGTCTTCAGTATACCCGACAGCCTGCCCCGGTTCTTTGCCGTCCCGCACCAGGTCCACCTGCAGTTCATCGCCGATGGAATAAACCGGACGGGCCGCGTCAACCAAAGCGTTGATATTCAAAACCTGTATCCCCTGAATAGAGGCCACCTGCTCCAGACCGTAATCCAGAGTGCAGATTCTGGCATCCATGACCTTGGCCAGCCGGACCAGTTTGCTGTCCACATCTTCGGCATGATAAACATTATCCTCATGCACGCGGACATCAATGAGCGGATCTTCCTGCATCATACGGACCATATCCAGCCCCCTGCGGCCGCGCCGCCGTTTATGCGGCTGAGAGACGTCGGATAGTTTCTGCAGTTCCTGCAGGACAAAACTGGGCACCACCAGACGGTCATCAAAAAAATGGGTCTTGTAAATTTCTTTGACCCTGCCGTCGATCAGTGCGCTGGTATCAAGCAGGATGATCCGTTCGCCGATATCCTGGCGTTTGAACCGGACATAAGGAATAATCAGATTGAACTCGTCTTTCCCCCTCAAAGCCATGACCGCGCCGAGATACGAAAAGACCAGTGTCAGGACCACCCGCACCAGGGCATGCACATGTTCATCCAGAGGCAGCAGACTCATGACATCCGCGACGAGCTTGGCCATGAACACACCAAGAAGTAATCCGAAAACCATGCTGGATAACCCGCGGACCGAGACATGTTTCATACGGGCCTCGATCAGGATCAAAAATAAGCCGGAAATAAACCCCCACAAAGCGCCGATAAACGGCTGCAGGTAAAGCGAACCGATAAAACTGCCGACGATCGCTGTAATGATCAAAAAGAACAGGCGGATAAAAAGCAGGGTCATGCGTCTGGCTCCTCGTTATCTGTTATTGGATAGCCTCGATCGCCTCACGGACATGAGCGACCGGCACCAGTTCCAGGCCGGAGATCGGCCGGGTCTTCTCCGTTAAATTATTGCGCGGCAGAATACACCGTTTAAAACCAAGTTTGACAGCCTCATTCAGACGGGCCGCCAGATACGTCACACTGCGGACCTCGGCGGACAGGCCGACCTCTCCGAAAACAACCATATCCCCCGGAACCGCCTGGTCGAGCAGTCCGGACGCCACAGCCAGGATCACCCCCAGATCAGCCGCCGGATCAGCAACCTTCATGCCCCCGACAACATTCAAAAAAACATCTTTATCACCGATGTTCATATCCAGACGTTTCTCCAGAACGGCTATCAGCAGGGCCAGACGGTTCGCGTCAAAACCCTGCGTCTTCTGACGGGCCACACCATAGGTGGACCGGCTGACCAGCCCCTGGATCTCGACCAGAAACGGCCGGCTGCCTTCGATCACCGGCAGGACCACAGAGCCGGCGGCATCCTCAGGACGCTCAGCCAAAAACATCTCCGAGGGGTTGGCGACCTCAAGCAGGCCCCGGGCCGTCATTTCAAAAACACCGATCTCATTGGTCGAACCGAACCGGTTTTTTATACCGCGAATGATACGGTACGTCGTGTAGCGTTCCCCTTCAAAATAGAGGACTGTATCAACGATATGCTCCAGAACGCGCGGACCGGCGATCGCCCCTTCTTTGGTCACATGGCCGATAAAGATCAATGCGACACCCTCATGTTTGGCCATCTGGGTTAAAAAAGACGCGCATTCCCGCACCTGACTGACACTGCCCGGGCTGGACGCGATATCCGGATGATGCAGAACCTGAATGGAATCGATCACCACCACATCCGGCTTGATCCGGCGGATATGGTCTTCGACCAGCGCCGCGTTGGTCTCGCTGACAATGAGCAAAGATTCATGCGTGCCGGCATCCAGACGGTCAGCGCGCATCTTGGTCTGCTGGACCGATTCCTCGCCGCTGACATACAGAACAGTGCGTCCCTGATCGCTCAAACGGGCCACAGCCTGCAAGGTCAGGGTCGATTTTCCGATACCCGGGTCTCCGCCGATCAACGTCACAGAACCCGGAACGACCCCGCCGCCCAGAACCCGGTCCAGTTCAGCAATGCCGGTCGTGATCCGCGGCGCGGCTTCGCTGACCACATCACTCAACCGCAACGGCTGGGATTTCGTCCCCGCATCCCGGCCGCGTGCCGAGACAGCCTGCGCTGCCGGCGCCGTACGTTCTTCAACATACGAATTCCAGCTTTCACAGTTCTGACAGCGGCCCACCCAGCGCGGTGACTGGGACCCGCATTCCTGACAGACATAAATGGTTTTGGTCTTAGCACTCATGAACAGGTCCTAAAATTCAAACTTGCGTTCCACGCCGATCATGTCTGTGTCATCACCGGAAGGATTTTTCCGCCGCAGATATTTCAATTCTGCCGTTCCTCCGCGCTCTCCAAAACGGACTTTTTTAAAAGTCCATTCACTGCTGTCGCTGTCTTCGGAGATCAGCGGCTCTTTATTCAAAGCAGCAAGCTGGGATCCGATCTTTTCCCATTCGGAAAAGTCCAGCACGCCGGAAAGACGAAAAACAAACCCGTCGCTCTGCGCGATCACAGATTCCGCGAAACGCAAAACCGGCCAAACACCGACGGCTTTAATATCCATAAAGCTGTATTCCAAATTCCCGAGCCGTCCGCCCGTGGAACGGGCGAAACCGTCAACCTGAATATGATCCGGACTGCCCTGCAGACGGCATTCTCCGCTCACAGCACCTTCGGCCATAACCAAACGCTTCTGTTCGATCAGGTCGGCAACATCGATCAAAGCAAGATCATCCCAACGAAGATGAAGATCCAGACTATACGGCCTGGTCAACGCAATTGACCCCTGCGCGGAAAACGGCGGCAGGGTCAAACGCTCGATCTCCAGACGTCCAGCTGTTAGCCGCATCGTGGCGCGCAGATCATCAACCGGTTTGCGGTTGAGCAAAGAATACCGCCCCGTTAAAACAGCCTGCAGCCCGGAACGGTTTTCCAAAAACGAAATATCGGCATTCAGCCGGGTCGAAAATTCCGCTATCCCGGTACGCCATTGATCAATATCGATCACGGCTTCAACTTTACCGGACTCAGCCCGACGAACCTCGTATTCAAACGGGCCCTGTTCATCGAAAGACCAGACACCTTCTGCCGTGCTGGTATCTGCGTTGTATCGTCCCGCAACATGAAACACATACGCTTCAGACGCAAACACCGGCGCCGCTGCAGCCCATACCGCAATCATGACCACTATCCGGAGGATCATAGTGCCCTCTTAAAGGAGATGATCCGCCGGATCAATTTTCAGCGGACCATTTCCTGTTCGCGTTTATTTGAACGTCAAGCCGTCACCTGAACGCACAACTTCGATCTTCGAACCCGGAGGATGTTTTCCGGCGATGATCTCCTCGGCCAGAAGATCCTCGACGTGGCGCTGAATGGTCCTCTTCAGAGGACGCGCCCCGTAAACCGGATCAAACCCTTTATCGATCAGAAAATCCAGAGCCTCGGACGTCAGCTCGACATCGATCTCTTTTTCCTTGAGCCGTTTGATCACACCGCGCACCTCGATCTTAACGATCTTTTCCAGGTCTTCCCGGGTCAATGACTTAAACACAATAATGTCATCAATACGGTTCAGGAATTCCGGTTTGAAAACCTTTTTCACCTCTTCCAGCAAACGTCCGCGCATATCGGCGTAAGACGTGTCCTCAGTCTGGGCCGCGAATCCCAGCGAACCCCGTTTACGCAGCATTTCCGCGCCCACATTCGACGTCATCAAAATGATGGTATTGCGGAAATCGACCTTGCGCCCCAGGCTGTCGGTCATGCGCCCGTCCTCCAGGGCCTGCAGAAGGATATTAAAGACATCCGGATGCGCTTTCTCGATCTCGTCGAGCAGGACCACGGAATACGGCTTACGGCGCACCTTCTCGGTCAGCTGCCCGCCTTCTTCATACCCCACATATCCAGGCGGGGCACCGATCAGACGCGAGACATTATATTTATCCATATATTCCGACATGTCGATCTGGATCAAGGCGTCTTCATCGCCGAACATGAATTCTGCCAGAACACGCGCCAGCAGGGTTTTCCCCACACCGGTCGGTCCCAGAAAAATAAAAGAACCGATCGGCCGGCGCGGATCTTTGATCCCCGCGCGGGACCGGCGGACCGCCCGGGCGATAGCGCTGATCGGCTCTTCCTGTCCGATCACCACCTCTTTCATCTTTTCTTCCATAGCAAGCAGACGTTCACTTTCTTTCTGCTCCAGACGGACCAGAGGAATCTTCGTCCATTGTGATACCACCTTGGCAATATCTTCTTCCCCGATGGTCACAGAAACTTCATCACGTTCCTTGGTCCAGGCGTCACGGACTTTATCCAATTCCTCGCGGGTTTCACGCTCCTCATCCCGCATCTTGGCCGCAGCCTCAAAATCCTGGCTTTTGATATGGGCTTCCTTTTCCTGCTTGAGAACTTCGATACGGTCCTCGAGGTCCTTGATTTCCGGCGGGATACGCATCACGTTGATCCTTGCCCGGGACCCGGCCTCATCCAGAATATCAACAGCCTTATCCGGCAGGGCCCTCCCGGAAATATAACGCTCCGAAAGGCGGACCGCTGCGCGGATCGCTTCGTCGGAAAATTTGACCCGATGGTGGGCCTCATATTTATCACGCAGCCCTTCCAGGATCTGCACGGCTTCCTCTTCCGACGGAGGCTCGACCATAATGGTCTGAAAGCGCCGTTCCAGTGCTGCGTCTTTTTCGATATTCTTGCGGTATTCGTCAAGCGTGGTGGCGCCGACACATTGAATCTCTCCCCGGGCTAACGCCGGTTTAAGAATATTAGCGGCGTCGATGGCTCCTTCCGCGGCCCCGGCACCGACCAGGGTATGGATCTCATCCACGAAGAGGATGAGGTTGCCTGATCGTTTGATCTCCTCCATGATGGCCTTGATCCGTTCTTCGAACTGACCGCGGTATTTTGTCCCGGCGATCATCAGCGCCAGGTCCAGGACCACAATATTTTTGTCCCGCAGAATTTCCGGGACATCACCATGGATGATCTGCTGAGCGAGACCTTCAACAATAGCCGTTTTTCCGACACCGGCCTCCCCGAGAAGAACAGGATTGTTCTTGGTGCGGCGGCTGAGGATCTGCACAATACGTTCGATCTCTTCTTCGCGGCCGATCACCGGGTCCAGTTTGTTCTCTTTCGCTAATTTGTTGAGGTTACGCCCGTAGGCGTCGATCGCCGGGGTCTTCCCGCTGCTTTTTTCCTGCTCCTGCATATTAAAACCGGCCACACCGGATCCCAAAATCTCCATGATCTCCATGCGCAGACGGTCCAGATCCACTCCCAGGTTCAGCAGGACCCGGTAGGCCATGCCTTCGCCCTCGCGGACCAGGCCGAGCAAAAGATGTTCTGTGCCGATATAATTATGTCCGAGAGCGCGGGCCTCCTCGGCAGATAATTCCAGCGCCTTCTTTGAGCGCGGAGTAAACGGGATATCTCCCAGGACCTGGGTCTGCGGACCCGGCTGGACCAATTTTTCGATCTCGATACGGATCGTTTCCAGATCAACACCCATTTTCTGTAAAACCGCGGCGGCGACCCCTTCTCCCTCTTTCACCAGTCCCAAAAGAAGGTGTTCCGTCCCGATATAATCATGATTGAAGTGCTTAGCCTCTTCTTTGGCCAGCACGATCACCTTGCGTGCACGTTCCGTGAATCTATTAAACATTATTTTTCCCTCCTAATTTTAAGCGGATAAGATTAGCACGTTTAATATCGCGGGCGGACGCCGAAAGACGTCCTCCGGCGATCTTCTGCAGATGCGCCGGCTGAATTGCGATAAAAAGCTCATTTAAAACCTTCTGACCAACATTCTTCACGATACCCAGGTCCACACCCAGACGGACCATGGACAGCAATTCCAGTGTCTCCTGACTGGATATGATCCGGGCATTGTGCAATACCCCCAGAGAACGGAAGATCTTATCCTCCAGCATGGGTTTATTCTGAACGACCAGGGCCTGACGGGCCTGCTCCTCTTGTTCAATGACCTGTATGATCAGACCATTGATATTCTGTAAAATATCATCCTCGCTATGTCCCATGGAAACCTGATTCGAGATCTGGTAAAAATTCCCGAAGGCATCGGTGCCTTCCCCGTAAAATCCCCGGGCAGCAAAATTCAGTTTCGCAATCGCATTCAGGACCTTATTGATCTGCTTGGTCATGGCCAGCGCCGGCAGGTGCAGCATAACCGATCCCCGCATGGCTGTTCCGGTATTGGTCGGACAGGCTGTCAGATATCCCCAGCGGGGAGAAAAGGCAAAAGCCAGTTTCTCCGCCAGACGGTCATCAATCGCATTAATAACGCCCCAGGCCTCAAAGAGGTTCAGGCCTGAATTGAGAACCTGCACCCGCAAATGATCTTCTTCATTGATCATAACCGAGAGGATCTCTTCCTGCGACACGATCAAAGATTTAGATTCCCCCTCGGCCGCGTGTTCATGGCTCATGAGATGACGCTCGACCAAAAATTCTTTATCCACATTATCCATTTCGGTCATAGGGAATACCGTGGCATTCTTAAAGTAATCGACCTCTTTAACGGCCTCTTCAACAGACACCATGACCGCCTGCAGCTGCTTTTTGGTCGCCCGGTTGGTAAACGGCATTTTGGCCAGATTACGGGCCAGGCGGACACGCGTCGAAAGCACAATATCGGAATGCGGGCCCGACCCCTTCAGCCATTCCCCGCTCTGAGTGATCAGATCGTCAAGATTCATGATTTTTCTCCCGCTGTTCCAGGTCTTTGAGCTTGTCCCGCAGGATTGCCGCCTGCTCATAATCTTCACGGACCACCGCCTGTTTCAGCTGTTTGCGCAGGTCTTTCAGATCATCGCCATTCTGCTTGACGGACTGCACGTAGCGGCGGGGCCGCTTACCGGCATGACGGTTAGATCCGTGGATCTTTTTCAGCAAAGTGGTCAGCTGATCCCGAAACGACTCATAGCATTCACTGCAACCCAGACGCCCGTATTTGCGGAAATCTTCATAGGACATCGAACAATGTTCACAGGCGGCCGTTTTTTGAGGCTCCTCTTTTTCTTTCGCCGGAGACTGATTGAAATCCGACAGCCCGGCGAGAAGATCGGCCAGACCGAACTGCTGTTCCATCTGCAGACTTTTCTCCTTAGCACACCCCTCACAAATATGCAGTTCGGTCACCTTCCCATCGATCAATTCTGTCAGATGGACCGTTGCTTTTTTCTGCTTACACACTTCGCATTTCATATCTTTCTCCCCAAGTTGAAGTCACAAGGTCACACGTCGCCAGTCACAAGAAAAACGTAAAACGGGAAAAGTGAAACGTAAAACCCAACAAACTCTCAACCCAACACACTCATATCCGCTCCACGTCTCCCGTTCACCGTTGAACGTCAATACCGCACCCCGTCGGTCGAGGTTATGCCGTGAAAGGCCTCCAGCAGACTCATCGTCACCGGCCCCGGAGTTCCGCCCCCGATGCTGCGGCCGTCCACGGTCACCACCGGGATCAGTTCGGCCGCTGTCCCGGTCAGAAAACATTCATCCGCGTTATAGATCTCGTGACGGGTGATCCAGGTCTCCTCCACCGTTCTGCCGTCATCGCGGGCCAGCGCCATAACCGCGTCGCGGGTAATGCCCCGCAGGCGCCCGGAAATGGGAGTATAAACAATACCGTTTTTCACAGTAAAAATATTATCGCCGGTACACTCGGCCACATAACCGCTGGCATCCAGCATGATCGCTTCATTAAAACCGGCATTTCCAGCCTCGATCTTGGCCATAATATTATTAAGATAATTCAGGGATTTCAGCTGGGGATTTAAGGCTTCCGGAATATTGCGCATGGTCGGCGCGGTCATGATCGCCATGCCTTTTTCGTACAGTTCTTTCGGATACAGCGTGATCGTGTCGGCGATGATAATGACCGCGGGCTTGCCGAAACATTTTTTCGGATCGAGGCCCAGATCACCTTCTCCGCGGGTCACGATCAGGCGGATATAACCGTCGTCGATGCCGTTCTCTTTTAATGTCGCCACAACCGCTTCGGCCATCTCCTCTTTGCTCATGGGAATGTCGATCATCAGCGTGTGCGCGGTTTCATATAAACGGTCGATGTGCTGATTCAGCCGGAAGACACAACGTTTGTAGGAACGGATCCCTTCAAACCCTCCGTCACCGTATAAAAATCCGTGGTCAAAGATTGAAATTTTGGCGTCAGCCTTGTCCACAAATTCGCCGTTCATATAAATTTTCATATACCCCTCACTTTGTTTGATTAGCAGACGATATGTTCTTTATATTGCCGTCGACCAGGTGCACGGTACGCTCAGCGTACGGAGCCAGCCGGTCATCATGGGTCACGATCATCAAAGTCTGTCCGTTATCCCTGTTCAGGTCAAGCAGCAGCCTGATCACATCCTGTCCGCTGGCCGTATCCAGATTCCCGGTCGGCTCATCGCAAAACAGGATATCCGGCTCATTCATGATCGCGCGGGCTACGGCCACTCTCTGCTGTTCACCGCCGCTCAGCTCGTTGGGCTTATGTGTGATCCGGTGCGCGAGCCCGACGCGCTCCAGCAGATCACGCGCGCGGGAACGGACTTTATCCATATCCCTGTTGATGGGATTCATCATGGCCGGCAGCATAACATTCTCCAGCGCGCTGAACTCGGGCAGAAGATGGTAAAACTGAAACACAAATCCGAAGTTCTCATTACGCATACGCGAACGCGTTCTGTCGTTCAAGCGGTAAACATCCTTTCCGCCGTATTCCACAATGCCGCGGGTGGGCCGGTCCAGGCCTCCCAGAACATGCAGGAGAGTCGATTTTCCAGCTCCGGACGGTCCGATGACCACCAGCACCTCTCCTTGGTTGACCTCCAGGTCCAGCCCTTTAAGAACATGAACTTCGTTATCCGGGTTCACCGGATGACGGTAAATTTTATGAATATCCCGAACCTGAAGCATGCTGTCCTTTCGCGTTATTCGTATCGCAGGGCGTCAACGGTATTTAAATGAGACGCTTTGTAGGCCGGATAGATCGTAGCCAAAAACGTGATCACCATGGCCGCCGCGACGATGATCAGCATGTCCGACAGCTGAAGCTCAACCGGAACATACTCAATGGAATAAATTTCTGCGGGCACACGGACATAATTTGCCAGAATATAACTGATCCCGACCCCGGCGGCCGCTCCCAGAGTTGTTCCGGCGGTACCGATCAGAATACCCTGCTGAGTAAAAATGCGCCGGATCATCCCGCGGGTGGCTCCGACCGACCTCAGGATACCGATATCATGTATCTTGGACGTGACGGTCACGATCAAGGTGCTGATAATATTGAACGACGCCACCATGACCATGAAAGCCAGAATAATAAACAGGCCCCATTTTTCCAAGAACAACGCCTCGAACAGGTTGCGGTTCATATCGATCCAGGTCTTAATGAGATAAGCATAACCCAATTCTTCATACAGACGTTCCTGAACCTTTTCGGCCTGGTACGGGTCTTTCAGCTTCACTCCCAGCCCACTGACCGTATCGCCCGTTAGATCGAAGATCTGCTGGGCCTTAGCCAGAGGAACCAAAAGCAGATTCATATCCAGGTCCACCATCCCGCTTTTAAAGATCCCCACAATGGTCAGCCGGTAACGCCAGCCGCGGCCTTCAATGCCGGAACCGGGAGAGATCACAGTGATCTCATCCCCTATCCCAAAACCGAAATACCGGGCCAGTTCACTGCCGATCATGACCGTGTCCCCTTTCAGGTCTGCCAAACGGCCTTTCTGAAGGTACTGCTCGATCTTGGTCACGCTGGCCTCTGTGCCGGGATTCACCCCGCGGATCATCTGCCCCAGGGCCTTGCCGGAACGGCTTTCCAAAAATACATTTCCCTGTACATAGGGCGAGGCCCCCTGAACCCCGTCCACAGTAAGCAGCCGGTCACGCAGCCGGTCATAATCTGCGACACCGGTCTCTTTCTCGACGACCACATGCGGCGTTGTGCCGATAATCTTTTCCCGCAGGTTGTTGCCGAACCCGGTCATCACCCCGGTTACCACGATCAAGGCCATAACCCCGATCGCCACTCCGCCGATAGAAATGATGTTCAGGAACGAAAGAAACCGTCCCCGCTGAGCTGTCAAATAACGGTAACTGATAAATCGTTCAATGTTCATAATCTTCATCAGCAGGCCGGTACGGGTTATGCTCCAACATCTTCCTCAGCACCGTCCGTCTGCACTTTCTCCTCATCCACCGGTTTAAGTAAGGGGAACAGAATGACATCACGGATCGTCGCGCTGTCGGTCAGAAGCATGACCAGACGGTCAATGCCGATCCCCAGCCCGCCGGCCGGCGGCATGCCGTATTCCAGAGCTTTAATATAGTCCTGATCAAAGGTGCGCGAACCGGTCTCAACATCATCCTGCAGGTCTTCCAGAAAGCGTTCCTGCTGTTCACGGGGATCGTTCAGCTCGGTGTAGGCATTGCCGATCTCCATCCCGGCAACAAAACATTCAAAGCGTTCGGAGATCGCCGGCTGGTCTTTTTTGACCTTGGCCAGAGGACAGAGAAACGTGAAATAATCCGTAAAAAAGACCGGGTTCATGGTCTTATCTTCTTCCAGAACATCCTCGACGATCTTCATGACCGCCGACCGGGTCAGAACATCGACCTTGATCCGGCCGCCCTTGACCGCCTTGACCTTTTCCAGCATCATCTCGGCGCTGTCCTCAGGGTCGATATCGAAAAGTTTTTTCACCGTTCCTGCGAAACTGCGGCGCTCCCAGGGCGGAGTAAAATCGATCTCCTGTCCCTGGTAAGGGACTTTATAACTGCCGTAGAGGTTCTGGGCCAGCTGGCTGACCATGCCCTCCATAAGGTCCATCATGTCCTCGTAATCCCCGTAAGCCTGATAGGTCTCCAGCATGGTGAATTCAGGATTGTGGCGCGTGGAGACGCCTTCGTTACGAAAATTGCGGTTGATCTCATAGACGCGTTCCAGGCCGCCGACCAGCAGGCGCTTGAGATACAGTTCCGGAGCGATCCGCAAAAAAACATCCATCTCATAGGTATTGTGCCGGCTTTTAAACGGCCGCCCTCTGGCCCCTCCGGCCATGGGCTGAAGCATGGGCGTCTCCACCTCCAGAAAACTGCGCTCATCGAGATACTTGCGGATGTCGCTGATAATCCGGCTGCGTTTAATAAAGATATCCCGTACATCGGTATTCGCGATCAGATCGACGTACCGCTGACGGTAACGGGTCTCAACATCTTTCAGGCCATGCCATTTTTCCGGCAGACACATCAATGACTTGGAAAGCAATCGGAGCTCTTTAACCCGGATGCTCTGCTCCCCCATCTTGGTCACAAACAGCTCTCCGCTGACCCCGATAATGTCTCCGATATCCAGGTGCGCCGCGATATCAAAAAGCTCTTCACCGATATTATCTTTACGTATGAACAGCTGGATCTTGTCCGAAACATCCCGCAGATCCATAAAGATCACCTTCCCGTGTTTACGGCGAGCCATGATCCGCCCCGCGGCAGTCACATCACGCCCCTCGGAAAACTCCGCCAGGATCTGCTTGGTAGGCATTATCCCTTCAAACCGGCGGCCGTAGGGCTCGACCCCCTTTTCAGCCAGCATATCGAGCTTTTCCTGTCTAACCTGTTTAATTTCATCAATTTCCATACATTTTTCCCATCTAAGTAGACTAATACTAATTATAATATGAAATAAGTCTCATGATTATATAGAAAATCACGGGGGGTGTCAATGAAAAGCACAGCGGGATATCCGGGGAAGGCTGGATCGGCACACAGAAAAGAAAGATCAGACAAAAAGGGCCGAAACCTCTGAAAATAAAGCAGTTTCGACCCTTTTAAGCGTTTTACGATTTCTTTTTGGAGCGCTTGCTCGAAGTCTTTTTGGGCGAACTCTTAATGCGCTTCTTAAGACGGCGTTCCTCTTTTTTCAACTCATTGAGATCCTTGACCAGCTTTTCCAATTTCGGGGTTTTTTGAGCCGGATATTTAGCCCGGACGTATTCTTTCCCGATCTGATAATACAAGCGCTCCAATTTTAAATTGATCGTGGTCGAATCCAGCTGCAGCTTCCCCTTTTTGGAAAACTTAACCAGCTGCTCTTCGCCTTTTTTGGCCAAGTCCACCGCTTCCTTGCTCATGGTCATCAACTGCTTGCGGATCTTGGGCCACTCTTTCTGGAAATAGGAATCGTCTGCCATATGCATCCTTTCTTTTTAATGGCTCTCTAAAATTTTGAGCGGATAGATCAAAAAATAAGGCGATGCTTTCGCGCGCAGTTCCGCAGCCGAATGGCTATGAAGATGGTGAGGGACTCGTTCGCTCAAACAACCTCCCCGAACATTTTTATAGTGAATTGTTCGGCTCGGAACTCGCTCTGCGAGCCCCTCACCATCTTCTATAACGCCATTCGGACTAAGACTGTTTGAACAAGAAAGCACAACCTCGCCCTTCTTACCCGCTCATCTTTCCAAAGACCCTTTTTCATAACGGTCATCGCATATAATAGGTATTATAACAAAAACGCCGCTCTCAGTTCAATAATAAATGCGCCCTCTTCCCATAAAGAAAAAAATAACGTATACTATAAACAGTACATCAAAAAAGCTGCAATCCCTGTAGGACCTTATAGCCATGAAATATATCCTTTTAATTTTTATAGCCATCGCCGCCATGATCGGGGCCAGCTCGCTCTATATGGACCTGATCGGTCACGTCATGGGAGGTTCAGAGAAGACGATGAGTTCTCACAATAATCCGGAACACCGCATGCAGCTGCAGGAGCAGAAACGCCAACAGGAAGATATCCGCCGGCAAATGGACCGACTGAGGGAGGACCAGCGGCGGATGATGCGATCCCAGCGCGCGGAACAGGACCGGATCATGGGAAATCAGCGGCAGCAGCAGGAACGCCTGATGGAAGACAACCGTCGAAAAATGGAAGATCTGCGCCGTCAGACACAGCGATATTAGTCCCCCGCATCTTGCCCCGGCGATCAAACCTTATAGACTTTATCGCCGGCCTTGACCGGTTTCTTAACCTTCAGCCCGACAAGGCTCCCCTTCCGCGCGACACGCACGTCCCGGCTCTCAACCTGCATAGAGACGACGGTCTGCCGAAAGTCTGTCTGTTTGCCGACAACACGGATCATCTCATTGATCAGCAGGCTCTTACCCGTAACCTTCAGAACACAGACCTTGATCTTGCTGAAATAATGCGTGACCTCGCCGACTAGCACACCCGGAGAAGCAGATGCAGTTGATTTTTTACGAACCGCCTTTTTCCGCGCGGGGCGGACAGGCTTTTTCTTTGCAGATGTTTTTCCGCTAACCTTAGGCCTTTTAACAGGTCTTTTTTTGACTGTCGTTTTCTGAGGAGTGTTCTGTTTCTTCTTAGCAGAAGATCTTTTGACAGACTTTACAGCTGCCTTTTTGCGGGTGGGGGCCTGTTTTTTGACTGTCTTCTTTTTTGCGGCTTTTTTCTTCATGGCCGGTGAAGCAGATCTTGAGGAGCTTCGCCGACGAGACGTATTCGCGACGGCCTTTTTTGTTTTCTTGGCAGCTGCACGCGGAACTGTCGTGCGCGTCCTTCCCGATCTGCGAGCCGGGCGTTTCCGGGATACAGCTGTTTTTCGTGAACGTTTTTTACGGGACGACGAACCGCGGATCAAGGAATGCAGAGATTTGAAAAGGCCGTCCAGAAAGGGCATACCGGAATCAGGATAGGGATATTTTGTCGGCGATATCCGCCGCGATAGGCAAATCCACGTACTGCCCCATCAGGGCTTTAATGATGCCGATAAAGGCCAGAACAAAAAGAAAGAACACCAGCACTTTCACCAAAACCCAGGGAAGAATAATGCTCAGGATGAACATAGCCACCTGGCCGATAAACAGAACCAATCCCTGTTTGGCGTGAGCCAGAACGAAAGGATCATCTTTTTTGAAAAGCAGAGGAAAGATACACAAAATAGACAGATATCCCAAAAGAGCAAAGATCTTGGATTCTGCGTTGCGTGGGACAGGAGCCGATTTAGTCATTTGCCTGAACCTCTATGAGAGAGTTGATATCGCCGAAAGAGTTGCGTTCCTGGTCAGGGTTTGACGGATCTTCCCGCCAGCGTCCGTCGACAATAAACTGATAGCGGTAATTTCCCGGACGCAGAGGGACCTCGACATGCCAGCGTCCGTCGCCGTTGCGGTTCATGCGGAACTGTTCATCCAAAGACCAGTCATTAAAACTTCCGGTCACATAAACCGACTGCGCGTCCGGCGCGTCCAGTTCAAAACGGATACGGCTGAGAAAATCTTCAGCCTCCTGCTTGATCGTGTCTTTCATCCGTTCCGAAAGTTCGGTTTCGGATTGTTCGGACCGTTCTTCTTTTGCCTTGGCCTCGTGCCGGGCGATCACTTCTTTGGCCAGTGAAAAATAATCTTTGGAGCCCCGGCAGTATTTGTCATAGGTCACGACCGTCTTGCCCATAACCGCGGACTCTTTAAGCTTGACATTGACATGGATGATCGTATCGAACAACGAACCGGCAAACATCTCCCGCATCCTGGCCAGCATAGCGAAGGAGTGCCGCAGACGCGAATCAAACATAGTCACCAGAATTTTATATTCAACAGGATGATTGAGCCGGTCCCGGATCAGGCGGACAATGTCCATCAAATGCTCAACCCCCTGCAGAGAAAACCGGCTGGTCTCGACAGGAATATAGACCTCGTCACTGGCACGCAAGGCGTTAATGGTCAAAAACCCCAGGCTCGGCGGGCAGTCGATCAGGACATAATCATACTCATCTTTTATCGTATCCAGGACCTCGGTCAGCTTGATCTCACGGCCGATCTCATCAGCCAATTCCTGCTCCAGGGTTCCGACCAAAAGATTAGACGGTACCAGATCAAAATTGGTTTCCACGCGTTTAATGATCTGACTAATGGTAAGTTTGCGCGGAGCGATCTTGGAGATGACATTATACATGCTCTCCTGACATTCAAAGTTGAGTCCCAGCGAGGCATGTGCCTGAGGATCCAGATCGATCAGCAGCGTGCGCTTGCCGTCACGGCTGAGTGAAGCCGCCAGGTTGATGGCGGTCGTGGTTTTTCCGCAGCCGCCCTTTTGATTCCCGATCGATATAATCTTCATAAACTATCCCCTTTTAGATTTGAATACCACCAAATTCTAACTTAACCGGATAACGCGTTGGAGAAACAGACATCGTCAATGAGCAGCTCTCCCCGGTCCTTTTCCGCGTTCCATGATTCCAGGATAAATTTGATCTCCCTGATCTGAGACCAGTCTGTCAGACCTTCAAATTCTGCGAAAGGGATCTGCTGCTTTCCCCATCGCTCGCTGATCCCGGAAACCATGACCGAAGCCGTTTCCCTGCGGGCATTGCGGACCTCGATGCGGACGATCCCGGGATTGCCGTATTCCCCGCCCCGGGCTCGAAATTCCAATTGCCCATACCGGCCTCCGTCGATATCTCCGACGGGAAGTACAAATGTTTTGACCTGAGGATACGGATGGCCGATGTTATAGCGCACCCGGATCGGTCCGTGGTTCAGCGAATAGATCACGCGCTCGCGCAGCGTGTCGCTCCGCCGCGTCAAAAAAGCGGTAAAGCCGTAAAAGGCGCTCGCGAAAATCACAACCGTTATGACAATGTTGATAACCAGCCAGGCACTGAACTGTTTTTTATCTTTTGCTGTTCCGGATTGATTTTTCTTGCCCAGATAAACGCGCGCCAGGTGGTCGTAAATTTCATCCCTGGTCATACTGCAAATCCAATCATATCAAAGGGTTCGGACTCTCCCGCACCCGTAAGCTCTTAAGTGATACTTTATCATAACAAAGAATATATCAATTTTAAAATATTTTTCATGTTTTTTCTATTTGCATATTTATTGCATTCCTCGTCGAGAAATATGTTTCTATACACATCCAGTCATGGAAAATTTGTTTTGGGGAAAGAATAAAAGGCTCTATGA
Organism: uncultured Planctomycetales bacterium; assembly: GCA_964595465.1. Classification (GTDB taxonomy): domain Bacteria; phylum Omnitrophota; class Gorgyraeia; order Zapsychrales; family JANLHA01; genus JAKLFA01. The sequence continues at coordinate 31,787 of CAZQQI010000011.1, forward strand.
ACGTTTGCGCGGGTAAAACACAGAATAATGTGATGTTTCGTATTTAAATAATTTCTGCTCGAATGGCGATAAAAAAGATCGGGAGGGACACGCAGAGCGAGTTCCGAACCGAACGGTTCATTATAAAAACGTTCGGGAGGTTGTTTGAGCGAACGCGTCCCTCCCGATCTTCCTGAGCCATTCAGCTGCAAAATTGTACACGAAAGCATTACCGTATCCGCCATACCCATTTATTTTTTAAAGAAGCAATAAAAAGAAAACGCGCTTTTATAAAAAGCACGCCGTCTGAAAAACACCGTAAAAAAAGCCGGCAGGGATCGCTCCCTGCCGGCGTATTCATCAAGCGGTCTTAGAAGGCCACCTTGGCGTTCAGCAACAGCTGTGATGCTGTTTCTTCATCCTCTCCATCAAAACGGTCATCCGGGAAGAACCAGCCGGCGCGGGCGCCGAACTGCACATCCTCGGTATAGTCATAGGTCATAACCAGACCGACTTCCTGACCGAGATTTGTCTCTTCGGCTTCCCCTGATAGTTCCGGACTAGCCGTTCCAGCTGGCTGTACAAGTCCAATAGCACTGACTTCCTTATCCAACCACAGATAGTCATAATACGCCTTGGCCGTTACATCCTGCATCGGGACCACTGTCAAATGGGCACCGATCGTATGAGAATTCGTAGCGTTGAACAGCGCATTCTGTATCTTTCCACCGTTCTGATTTTCATACATCGGATCCCATGCGCGGTAATCACCTTCACCGCCGGAAGCCGCATCGTCTCCGCTGTACATGGTGTATTCCAGACCTAATACAGGCTGATACTTCTTGGTCTCTTCAAACGGCAGCATGTAATTGGACAGGATCTGCAAAGCGTAGGCTTCGCGGTCATACTGCGCGGAGCCTGATTCATAATCCCCGAACTGCATGGCAGCCTCTGCGCTCAGGTTCCAGCCGTCAAGCACATTCATGCTGGCGCGCACACCCGGCATATAGATTTTATTTTTTAAAGCACTTTTATTCTCTTCAACCCAAAAATACCCTTCAACTACAGTGTTACGTTCATCATCGAATTGATAATTCGCGTTGACACCATAAAGGTTATTATCGTCAACGACATCGGTCCCGGTGATCGTCCCCTGGTCTATCGCTGAATACAGCAGATCGATAGTCAACGGGTCATAGTCAAAGGTCAGACGGATCGCGTCCTGCGCGGTCTGCTTGGTCAGGTCCTCTGCAACATTATACAGACCCGATGCCGTAGAAACCGAGTTGTTCGGGCCGGCAGAGTCGATCACAAAAGAATTCCCAAAAGCGAATTCCTGACGACCCAAAGTCACAGTGAGCGGAGAATACAGCATCTCCTTCATTGTCACATACGCAAGGTTTAAATCTACCTCTGTAGTACCGGATGAATACGTTGTTCCTTCGGGGTCAGTCGCAGAATCATCCCCCCACACTCTCTCATTGATGAGGCCAATGGTGGCCATGACCTTGTCGGTCAGGTCCGCGTCGACCCGCAGACGGGTCTGCATAAGGAACGCGCTCTGATCATTCAGCCCGGTAGAAGCGCCGAGATTAAAGTCAGTGCGGTTGACATACGTGCTTTCAATATCACCGCTGACCTTGACGTTCTGCACAGACGCGACGGCCGGCGCAGCGATCAGGGCAACAGCGATCAATGCTAATAATACTTTTCTCATAGGGTCTCCTCCCAAAAAGTTAGTACAAATTTGAATCTATATGAACTAGTGTCTATAAGGCCTAGTCATAACCGCGTTAGACCAGCTGCCGATGATCCTGACTGCAAGAATTCCATCACCCCCTTTCGTGTCTGTTTAAGATCATCACTGGGTTGAGGACGAATACTTGTAAACAGCAGTATTCTCACACACTTAGGAAGACCTGTCAAAAAAAAACTGAATTATTTTTCACCGAACGTTCACAATCAAAAAACGGGAAAAGGAGAATAGCGAATAGAAAATGGCATATTAGCAGGATAGGCATTCCGCATGATCGCCCGCGCCCTGTCCCCGCCTCCCATTCTCTATTTTCTATTCTCCGCACGCTTTCCTCTTTCTTCCTAATAAGGGCCATGCCTTCTGGGGAAATTTATGCGCCTGGGGGGATTCGAACCTCCGACGCCGGCCTTAGGAGGGCCGCGCTCTATCCATCTGAGCTACAGGCGCAAAAATTATACTCTTGAATGACCTCCGTATTAAATCATCCTCTCCGCCGTCTGTCAATCAGCGCTGTTATTATCTTGCACACACAATGACGCGTCCAGCGTTTGGCCGTATTCTTCTCTATAGAACTCGCGCAGGTCTTCATACGCGCGGCAATACATCAACGGCGCATCCCCCCGCCGGATAACCGCTGTTACGCTGTCCAGGACCTTATCACTCAACGCCTTATGCTGCTCCGGCGCCCGGCAGAGCGCGGTATGAAAATACCATAAAGCCCTCTGGTCACGGCCGGTGCTCAATTCCACCAGACCCAGCCAGTAATACGCCCAGTAAAAATTCGGCTTTTCGACAAACACCTGTCTTAGATGCGCGCGAGCCTTCTCCAATTCTCCGGACACCGCGTATATTCTGCCCAGGTTAAAGTGCGGATCCCAGGCATCCGGTGATATCTGCAGAGCCTGCTGATAATAAAAGACCGCTTTCTCTACCGCATCCGATTGTCTGCGCTCCATCCAACCAGCCGCTTCGCCTCCTCTGGCCTGACGCATAAAAAACCGCGCTTCACCAAACCCGGCATCTTCCAGATAAGCCTCCGCCAGTTTGGCATATACCAAACGGATCCTCTTTTCATTATGGTCTATATTCGCGGCCTGATACTGCCAATAACGTAAATTTGTTTTCCAGAGCAGGACCTGTTCCCGTGTCCGCAGGCCCATGAGAATGAGCCCGGCCAGGACCGCCGCGGCCAGGACCGCCCGGTAAGAGGCTCTCTTCTTTTCCTGGAAACGACGCGCGATCACCCCTCCTAAATAGATCGTGAGTCCCAATCCGGGAAGATACATAAAACGGTCGGCCACGATATTCAGATCTCTCGCCGTATCCATCCGCAGTAAAAAAAAGATCGTCAGCACATAGAACAGGACCGCGAAGACATAAAGCCGTTTACGGCGGAATATCCAGAGACTGCCGGCCAACAACAGCGAGGCCGCTATCGGAATAGAATAATGCGGATTCAGCAGACTCACCGGTTTGGGCAGGGCATAAATGGCCTGCAAAGCACCCGGAAAGAAAAATTTTCGGATATAAAACCAGAAACACCAGACCCAGATCAAAAACGAATCCGGGAAGACCATGTTCAGAGGCCGCGCATTCATGGCAAAGCTTATCCAGGCGACCGGCCAGACCGCGCAGGCGGTCAGAATTTTTTCCAGCCAAAGCTCCAGACACGAGCGGCGGCAGAAAAACCAGTCCAGGAGCAGCAGAACCAGCGGAAGGCTCAAGGCCATAGGCTTGGCCAGCACACTCAGAAAACCTAACAGCGCCACCCCCAGGACCCAAAAAAGACGCCTGCCGGCCCCCGGGTTCCGTCCTCCCGCAACCAACTTGAGATAATGGACATAACCGATCAGGGCCAGCATATAAAAGACCATGAACAAGACATCCTTGCGTTCGGTCACCCAGACGACAGACTCAACGCGCAGAGGATGCACACCAAAAACCAGCGCCGATAACGCGGCGCCCCATAACGGCAGAGACAACTGACGGGCAAAAATAAAGACGCCGATAACCGCCATCATATGAAGCAAAAGATTATTGAAATGGTAAACAAACGGATCAAGACCGAAAAAATGCCGCTCCAGAGCGAACGAGAACCCTGTCAACGGAATATAGATATTATTGACCTGATTGGTAAAAATACGCTCTATACCGGAAAAGCTTAAATCCCGCAGAAATGGATTGGCTAAAAGATGCGGGGCATCATCCAGGTTATGAAAACCGTAAAAAAGCGCCGGGCCGAACACGCCGGCCACGGCACAGAACAAGATCACAATAATAACGGAATGTTTTATGAAAGAATCGCGTTTCACAGGCGGGCCTGGAGAATTTAATCATATTGGAGCAATGACATGACCGGGACATTGCGCAGCTTCTTACGCCCTTTTAAAAAAGACAGTTCAACCAGAAATAACGCTCCGGTCAGCTTTGCCTGAAAACTGCGGACCAGCCGGACAACGGCCTGCGCTGTTCCTCCGGTCGCCAAAAGATCATCCACGATCAGGACACGGCCTCCTTTTGTCAGGGCGTCTTTATGCATCTCAAGGGTATCCGTTCCGTACTCAAGATCATACATGACCCGCTTCGTCACATGCGGTAATTTTCCCGTCTTGCGGACAGGAATAAATCCGGCCCCGATCCTGACAGCCAGGGCCGCCCCGAAAATAAAGCCCCGGGATTCAATACCGACGACATAATCCACCGGCTGATCTTTAACCTGCCGGGCCATCTGCGAAACCGCTCTGCGCAAAGCTCCGGCGTCTTTCAGCAAAGGAGTAATATCTTTAAAGATAATACCTTTTTTGGGGAAATCAGGGATGTCGCGGATATATTGGTCTAACGCTTTCCCGGCCATGCTTTCTCCTGCTCATTACGCCTCGTCAGAGGCCTCTTCACTCTTGAGATACTTTTTGATCTTCACAATGGCCGCCGCTTCCAGCTGACGCACCCTCTCACGGGAGACCTTGATCTTTTTCGCGATCTTGGCCAGGGTCTGGGGATTACCGTCCGTGATGCCGTAACGCATGTCCAGAATATCCCGTTCCCGTTCGGGAAGAATTTCCAGCAATTCCTGAGCGCGTTCTTTATTCAGAAATGACTCCAGCTGCTCATCCGGGCCGGCCAAATTTTCGTCGGCGATCATGTCATGGATCTGGCCGTCTCCGTCTTCTCCGATCGGCGCGTCCAGGCTGGACATCTTGGAGATCGAGCGCTGACATTCGCGCACCTTATCGACAGGGATCTGCAGCTTCTTGGCGACTTCCGAAATCCGCGGTTTCCGTTTCAGCCGGTGCGTCAAATTCTCTACAGCCTTTTTATACTTCATGATCTCCTCGTTCATATAGACCGGGACGCGGATCATCTTGCCCTGGTCAATGATGGAGCGGGAGATCGACTGCTTGATCCACCAGGCCGAATAAGTCGAAAAACGAAATCCCCGTTCGGGATCAAACTTCTCTATACTGCGCATCAGACCGATGTTGCCCTCTTCAATAAGATCGCTGAGAGGGACACCAAGGTTAATGTAGCGTTTGGCAATGCTGATGACTAAACGCAGATTGGAACGGATCATCTGCTGGCGGGCCTCTTCATCTCCCTTCTGAACACGGCGGGCAAGCTCCACCTCCTGCTCGGCGGTGAGAAGAGGGATATCGCGGACATCTTTAAAATAGGCTTTTATCGGATCCATAGAAATCGTCTGTTGCGGCCGGATAAAATAATAAATCTAATATATAGAATTTCCGGCCGCACTGCAAGCCTTAATAAATGATATGTGCGGCGGCGCCCTTTAAAGAAAGGACACCGCCGCCATGATCATGATTATTTTTTGGCGCGTTTTTTACGAGCCGTTTTCTTCACTTGCTTAATACCACGCTTCTCGATAACCGCTTGAGCGGCTGCCAAGCGGGCGACCGGCACACGGTAGGGAGAACAGCTGACGTAATTCAGCCCGGCCTTGACAAAGAACTTGACTGATGCCGGATCTCCGCCGTGTTCACCGCAGACGCCGCATTTCAGATCCTTACGGGTCTTGCGGCCGCGTTCCACACCGGTTGTGACCAATTCTCCCACACCGGTCTGATCGATCGAGGAAAACGGATCTTCACGGAAGATCTCCTTATCGATGTAGTCCGGCAGGAAGTTCCCCACGTCGTCGCGGCTGTAACCCAATGTCATCTGGGTCAGATCATTGGTGCCGAATGAAAAGAACTCCGCTTTTTCGGCAACGCTGTCCGCGACCAATGTCGCGCGAGGGATCTCCATCATCGTCCCGACAAGGTATGTGATGCGGGACTTTTTCTTTTTAATGACTCCGTCGGCTGTTTCACGGACCACCTGTTCCAGAATATCATACTCTTCCTTCGTCCCGATCAGCGGGATCATGATCTCCGGGATCACTTTGATCCGTTTTTTCGCCATATTGCAGGCCGCCTCAATGATCGCCGCGACCTGCATTCTGCAGATCTCGGGATATGTGATCGACAGACGGCATCCGCGGTGACCCAGCATCGGGTTCATCTCATGCAGAGCGTCGACCTTAGATTTGACCTTAGCGGTCGTCGTGCCCAGGCGTTTGGCCATTTCCTGCTGACCTTGTTTGTCATGAGGAAGAAACTCATGCAAAGGCGGATCGAGCAGACGGATCGTGACCGGCAGACCTTTCATGGCCTTGAAGATGCCTTCAAAGTCTTTACGCTGATACGGCAAGAGTTTGGCCAGCGCCTTCTCCCGGCCTTCCTGGTCTTCAGCCAGGATCATCTCACGGATCGCCCAAATACGGTCCCCTTCAAAGAACATATGCTCTGTCCGGCAAAGGCCGATCCCCTGAGCACCGAGTGAACGGGCATTTTCCGCGTCCTTAGGAGAGTCGGCGTTGGTGCGTACTTTGATCTCCCGCACACCGTCAGCCCACTTCATCAGCGAGGCGAACATCTTGTAGATCGGATGCCGTTTAGCCTTCGGATTGTTGTTGACGATCCCGTCGATAACCGGCGAATCCGATGTTTTGACAGCACCGTCGATGACTTCACCCGAGGTCCCGTCGATCGAGATCGCGTGGCCCTCTTTCAGGGTCTTACCGTCGACCTTGACCTGTTTCTTCTTATAATCGATCTCCAGAGCACTGCAGCCGGCCACGCAGCATTTTCCCCAGCCGCGGGCGACAACCGCCGCATGGGAAGTCATCCCGCCGGTGGAGGTCAGAATGGCCTGGGCCGCCCACATCCCGGAAACGTCTTCCGGTGATGTCTCTTTACGCACCAGGATCACCTTCTTGCCGGACTTGGCCCATTTTTCAGCAGCCTCCGCCGTAAAGACGATCTGTCCATTGGCCGCGCCCGGACCGGCAGGAAGGCCTTTGGCCAGCACCTTACCGTCCTTAACAGCGCGCTCTTTATCATCCAGATCAAAGATCGGGAACAGCATTTGATTAAGATGATCGCCTTCAATACGCATCAGAGCCTCTTCTTCTGAGATCAGGCCCTCTTTCACCATATCTACGGCGATCTTAATGGCTGCCAGCCCGGTCCGTTTTCCAGTACGGGTCTGCAGCATATACAGCTTGCCTTCCTGGATCGTGAACTCCACATCCTGCATGTCACGGTAATGATTTTCCAGCTTCAAACGGATGGTATTCAGTTCCTTGTAGATCTTGGGCATGTCACGCTTGAGGTCAGAAATGGGTTCCGGAGTACGGATCCCGGCCACAACGTCTTCGCCCTGAGCATTGACCAAATATTCTCCGAAGAATTTATTTTCTCCAGTCGCCGGGTTGCGGGTAAAGGCCACCCCGGTTCCGGAGTTCTCACCCATGTTCCCGAACGCCATGGCCTGAACATTAACCGCTGTTCCCTTAAGACCGAACAGCTTGTTGATGGCGCGGTAACGGATCGCCCGCGGGATGTTCCAGGACCCGATAACAGCGTCGATAGCATACCCCAGCTGTTCACGGGCATTGGTCGGAAATCCTTTTCCGACATGATTCTTGTAGACCTTCTTATATTCCGCGACAACCTCTTTGAGTTCTTCGGTGGTCAGCTCGGTATCGAGTTTGCGCTTGTACTTCTTTTTGACCTTTGCCAGCGCGTCTTCATAATACTCGTGTTCAACACCCATAACCACGTCGCCGAACATGTTGATAAAACGGCGGTAGGAATCCCAGGCCATGCGCTCGTTGCCGGTCTTTTTGGAAAGGCCTTCAACCGCGTCATCGTTGATCCCCAGGTTCAGGACCGTGTCCATCATCCCGGGCATCGAAACGGCCGCGCCGGATCGGACTGAAACCAGCAAAGGATTATTTTTATCTCCCAGCTTCATGCCCATTTTTTTCTCGAGCTTCTTGATGTGCTCGTCGATCTCTTTGTCCAGCGTTGCCGGCTTTTTCTTGCCGTGCTTATAAAAATAATCGCAGACATCTGTCGAGATCGTAAATCCCGGAGGAACCGGAACGCCGATATTGGACATCTCCGCGAGGTTGGCGCCTTTTCCGCCCAAAAGTTCTTTCATGGATGCTTTCCCGTCGGCTTTTCCTCCGCCGAACGCGTAAACATACTTTGTTTTCTTCTTAGCCATCTCTCCCTTGCCTTTCTTTAAACAACGGTTAACAAAAAAGTTTCTCGGTTAAATAGCGTTTTAACCCTTCCACCGGCACGCGTTCCTGCTGCATGGTGTCCCGGTCACGCACAGTAACCTGCTGGTCCTCCAGCGAATCCGGGTCCACCGTCACACAGAACATGGTGCCGATCTCATCCTGCCTGCGGTACAACTTCCCGATCGAGGCGGTGTCATCATAGACGCAGGCTGTCTCCTGCATAAGGTCCTTTTGGATCCTGCGGGCCAGATCCACAATATCCGGTTTTTTCTTTAATAACGGCAGGACAGCGGCCTTGATCGGCGCCAGCCGTTTATGAAAGCGCAGAACCACACGCTTGTTTCCCTTGACCTCTTCCTCATCATAAGCATCGACCAGAAAAGCCAATGTCGCGCGGTCAACGCCCCCGGACGGTTCGATCACATACGGATAAAATTCTTCTCCAGTGACATTGTCTTTATACATCAGCGTCCTCCCGGAACATTCCGCGTGCTGTTTCAGATCAAAGTCCGTGCGGTTGGCGATGCCCTCCAGCTCGGACCAGCCGAAAGGAAATTCATATTCAATATCCGTACACCCCACGGAATAATGGGCCAGCTCATCGTTACCGTGCGGACGAAGACGCAGACGTCCCTCCGTCATCCCGTGATCAAGATACCACTGCCTGCGGCGATCGATCCAGCGCTGATACCATTCTTCCGCCTCGTCCGGCCGGCTGAAAAATTCCAGCTCCATCTGTTCAAATTCTCTCGTGCGGAAGGTAAAATTCACCGGGGTGATCTCATTGCGGAAGGCCTTGCCGATCTGGGCGATTCCGAACGGCAGTTTTTTGCGGGCGGTATCCTTGACATTCAAAAAATTTACAAAGATGCCCTGGGCGGTTTCCGGTCGCAGAAACACCTCACTGCTGGAATCCTCCATCGCCCCTAAAAAGGTCCTCAGCATCAAATTGAACGCACGCGGTTCTGTAAAGGATTTGGCCCCGCAGGCCGGACACGCTTTGCCCACGTGGTCGGCGCGGAACCGCCGCTTGCATTCCCGGCAGTCGATCAGCTGATCAGTGAAATTTTCCGCATGTCCGGAGGCACGCCAGGTGCTGGGATGCATCAGGATACTGGCATCCAGCCCGACGACCTCGTCATGACTGTGCACAACAGAACGCCACCAGGCCTGCTTGACATTGCGTTTCAGCTCGACGCCCAGAGGTCCGTAATCCCAGGCCCCCGACAACCCGCCGTAGATCTCGGATGACGGAAAAATGAAGCCCCGCCGTTTACATAACGAGACGATTGTATCCATGGATACTGATGATGGCATAGTCAAAAATATTCAGTGATGAATTAGGTTCTTGAAGTAATTGAGTGCCTATTTTAACGGAAAGCATTTTAAAACGCAAGCGATTTATAACCTGCTGAGGAATATAAATTTACAATTCACGTACATATCACACACTGCGGGATTCAGAACACACCCGGGCCAACAAAATTACAGCCGAAACCGGGATCAGAGGATAGCCGTGCAGCATCAACCGCGGAAGAACAACATCAACAGGAAAAAGATATTTGAAACTGGATGTGAATATCAAACCGCCAAATAAAGACGCATGGAACACCCCAATCCCGATCAGAAGCATATTTGCCGGGAAAGACAGCTTTCGCCATCCGGCAAGAAGAGCCAACAGCAGCATCCACCAGGCTAGACCCCATAAATGAATTTCACCCATAACATTAACAGCATGCGGGACAAGTTTGTGAAGACGTATAAAAAGGTCAGCCGGCCAAAAAAAACGGGTATCCGTACGGACCTCGATCCCGCGAAAAAAAATGTATCCCTGCCACCCGAAAAAAAAGAACAGCGGAACAGAGTACACGGCGGATTGTGCTAAAAAGGACTGACGGGTTCTGCGCCGTTTGAAAAAATACGCGATCAGCAATAACGGAATCATCAAAAGCGCATACCGCCCGCCCTCCAGCTTGGTCCAAACAGCGCCTGTCAGAAGCAGCGCGCTCAAAAGAGCATATTTTTTCCCTTTGCCTGATAAGGACAAGACCGCCAAAAGCACCGCCCCGGAAAAATAATACATTAAGGGCAGATCCATATAGTTTCCGGCAGCATGGTCACGTAGACCCGGCGCACTGAATAAAAACAGCACGCCGAACAAAGCAAAAAACCGGGATACAAAAAATCTTAAAAATCCAAAAACAATAAATCCAAAAGAAATAAAATAGGCCGGCATGACAGCCTTAAGCAAATATTCGTGCCAAACGCCGATCTGCATCGCCAGCCAGGATTGTAACAACGGAATTAATAAAGGATAATCCGCATGCGGCATGTTTGAAAGATAAGATAGCGTCCGCTCATGGAACAGCACCTTGCCGTTAAACGCGATATAGGAAACAGCATCCCATCCCATGATCGGCTGCGTTATCGTCATAACGACGACATGGACGACATAAAACATGATTACAATAAGAATTGCGATTTCAGCGGGCCGAAATCGTCCGACACGCGGAAAAACACGCATTGCCTGCGTTGCGTTACCTCTACGAAGAAAGAAAAACCAGCTTGCCAAGCAAACTAATGCTAAAAATACCGTGACCCCGAAAGCATACAGCCGGCCGGTCATAATATCGCAAAAAAACATGGCAAAGGCGACAGCCCCAGCGCCCAGTCCAAAAGCGCTTCCGCAATACAACGGCCATGACAGCGCCCGTTCCGGATCAAGCAGACGGCAGATCACCCATCCGACTGCGCAGATAAAAAACAACCATATCACTGTTGCCAACAGAGAAATCACCGGCCCGCCCTCCTCTTCCCAACGGCCGTGCGGGGAGAAAAAGAAATGAACCATTCATACTCATTCTTCCCAGAATGTGCCTTCCTCGACATGAAAAACACATCGTATTCTGGATGCCCTCCCCTTACACCTCTCAGGTCCAAAGGATAAAAAGTATACGCCAAACTTCGCTGTATATACATGCCCGGATCACGGGATAAGTCCAGATCCGTGACCAGTTGCGCCGCAGCCCGCGGCCAGCCGATAACCTTGCGGACATACGTGCTGTATTGATCAATGGCATAAACATTGGGATCCAGATATTTGATATAATCCGCTTCGCCGGCATGCGAAATCCGAAACCATAATTGTTCGGCCATTGGTCCCAATTGTAAAACAGAAAAAAGAACAACGCTGAATCCTGCAAAATAAGCCAGAGAAACGCGAATGGACCTATCCGGGCCGATCCATCGAATTAGAAGAATAATACCAGCCGCAATAATTATGCAGAATAACCTCATCATTCCAAAAGAAAGAATCCATGCTTTGGGAGAAGATAAGTGGCTGTGGAAGGAGCTGTTTAAAAACCCATTCATCCTGAACGCTTTTCTTTGGCTTTATATGCTGAGCGAATCTCGTGAGCAACCGCATCCGGTATATGATAACTGTGGACATCAGTAGGGAAAGATCCGCTGGAAACCTCTTCATGAAATTCCTTGACGGCCAAGCGGACCAGATCAGCGCCGTCCAAATAAGCCTTAACGAATTTGGGCCGACGACCCTGCGACAAGCCCAGCACATCGTGCAGGACCAGGACCTGCCCGTCGCATTGCGCGCCGGCGCCGATACCGATGGTCGCGACGGTCAACCGTTCGGTGATCATAGCGGCTACACGGTCCGGCACACATTCCAGAACCACGGCACAGCATCCGGCCTGCTCTAAAGCTTCCGCCTGCTGTATGATCGCGCAGGCGGTTTCTGTCTCCCGTCCCTGAACACGAAATTCGGTCGCGGTCTGCGGGGTCAGCCCCACATGCCCTATGACCGCGATCCCGGCCGCGGTCAGTTGTTCCACAACGGCAAGGCAGCCGTCAAACCATTCCACTTTTACTCCCTGAGCTCCGGATTTGATCAGCCCCCGGGCATCTTTCACCGGACGGCTGTCCGTCTGCTGATAAGAAGAAAAGGGCATGTCCGCAATAACCGGAGTATTTTTCGCCCCGCGGCATACCGCGGCCGTATGATAGACCATTTCCCGGATCATGACATCCCGGGTACTCTCCAGGCCCAGAACCACATTCGCCAATGAATCGCCGACCAGAATAATATCCACACCAGCCTCGTCTGCCAGACGGGCAAAAGGATAATCATAGGCCGTGATCATACTGATCTTGGGCGGAGCCGGCCGCTTGGTAAGAATATCTTTAAGAAGCTTTTCGTTCATGGCAGTGTTATTGGGTTTGTTGGGTTTGTTGGGTTTGTTGGGTTTGTTGGGTTTGTTGGGTTTATTGGGTTGTGAGTTGTGAGTTTTGGGTTTTGGGTTTTGGGTTTTGGGTTGTGGGTTTTGGGTTTTGAGTTTTGGGTTTTGGGTTTTGGGTTTTGAGTTTTGGGTTTTGGGTTTGCGTTTCACGTTTCCCGTTTCACGTTTCCCGTTTTACGTTTTACGTTTCCCGTTTCCCGTTTCCCGTTTCACGTTTCCCGTTTCCCGTTTCCCGTTTTACGTTCACCGCCACCATGTGACCGGCGGCCTTCTTTCATCCTTCACGGCCTTTAGGAAGGCCGCTGGTATCAGTGCCGGCGAGAAACGCCATAATGCGTTCCGCCGCCCATTTTCCGCAGACCATGGCATCCAGAACATGCTGCTGGGGATCGGCACAATCCCCTGCGGCGAAAACCCGCGGCACCGAAGTCTGACCGGTGTCTTCATCCAGCCGGATCGTGCCGTCTTCGTTCATCTTAAGCCCCTGCACGGCGCGCTGGATGGTTTTCGACACCTCATGCCCCTTGGCCACAATAACTGTATCCGCCTCCAGCACTGTCTCGGAATCCGGCGCCGGAACCAGGACCCATTGGCCGTTGGCCTCGGGATCCGCATAATCCATACGGATAACCCGCACACCAGATACTTCTCCGGAAGAAGAAACACAGATCTCTTTCGCCCTGGACAACGTTTCAAAAAGAACCCCTTCCTGCCGGGCATACTCAATATCATTGCGATGGGCATCCAGAGAATCCTCAGCGCCTTCACATACCAGACGGACATCTTTACCCAGCCGGCGGCAGATCCGGGCGCAATCCAGAGCCAGAGCTTGATCTCCTAAAACAGAGATCTTCTCCCCCAGGCGGCGGGCAAATGAATGATGAAAATTCTGTTCTTCACAGTTCAGGTTCATCAAAAGTTCGTTGGCGTAGATCACACCGCGCGCATCAGAGCCCGGGATAGACTGCAGTGACGGGCGGGAACGGCCGACAGCCAATAAAAGTGCGGCATACCCTTCTTCAAAAATATCATCCGGCGTAATGGTCCGGCCAAAATGACAATCTGTTTGCAGATCCACACCAAGGTCCCGGATCTGCGAAATCTCTGCATCCAAAGCCGGCCGTGATATGCGGAACTCCGGCAGGCCGTAACGCAGGACACCGCCGGGCTGAGGCAGCGATTCAAAGATCGTGACACAGTAATGCTGTTTGGCAAGCAGGGCCGCCGCGCTTAATCCCGCCGGTCCGGAACCGATAACCGCGATCCTTTCCCGGGAGCAGGTCAAATTATCACGGCCGAAAAATTTCGGACGGCCGTTATCCGCCACAAAACGTTCCAGCGCGCGGACATCGAGCGGAACCTTTTTTCCTCCGATAACGAAATCTGCTTCACACGGGGCCCGACACACACGTCCGCAGATGCCGGGCAGATCGCTGGCTTCGCGGATCTTCTTGTAGGCTTCAGGGATATCTCCTTCACGCAGAAGACGCACAAATTCCAGGATATTGATCCCCAAAGGACATTTAGGCTGAAAGGTGGGCACATGGCTCTGCGGAAACTTGCGAGCTTCGTCCACAGCAGTGCGTTTAGAAAAACCCAATTCCACTTCTTGAAAATTCCGCAGGCGTTTTGCCGGAGATTGTGCGGGAACCGGTGTCGGCTTCATGATGTCATCCCTTAATCATTTTCTGCCAGATATGCTTAAGGCCGCCGGAGGCCTCCTGATGTTCATCCCTGGAACATACGGCCTGCATACGGTGATTCAGTTCAGAAAAATCCACTTGATGGGCGTCAAATTCCGGACCGTCTTCACAGGCCAAAACCAATTGCTTGGCGACCTTCATACGGCAGGAACCGCAAATCCCCCTTCCGCAGGACATCAGGGTATGAACCTGCAGAAGATTACGGATCTTTTTCTGCCGGGTCATTTCAGCGATCTCACGCAGCATTTCCGTCTGACCGCAGGTATACACCAACTGGACATTGTCTTGGCCGCAAAGTTCTTTAACAGCGTCGGTCACCGTTCCCCGCCGGTGAGCCGAGCCGTCTTCAGTCGTCAAAACAACCTTATGACAGGCAATGCGCATCTGGGGATCCAGGATCAATTCATTTTTCGTGCGGGCGCCCAGCACGCCGATCACTTTATTGCCGGCACGGCTATATGCCCGGCACATCGGCAGGATCTGTGCTGCAGAAATATCCGTCGCCGCGCAGACCACGACGCCGACCTGCCGGGGTTCTTCCACTGTCCCGAAAGGACCGCTCACAGAAAAGACCTCATCCCTAATCGGCAGGCTTCCTAAACAGCTTGTCGCCGCACCGGTTTCCTTGATGATCACCGAAATCAAACCCCGGCGCGTATCCGCCTCCATAACAGACAGCGGGATCCACTTTTTCCCTTCCTCCGGCGCGATCATAACAAACTGACCCGGCCTGACCATGTCGGCGATCACTTCAGCTCGGATCTCCAGCCGCTTGATCCCTTCCCCTAAAATTTGTTTATTGACGATCGTATATGGCATATTATTGACTTTCCCATTACAAACTGTTTGAAATATCCTGCTTGAAACTTATTGTACTCAAAGATCACCCCTCTGTCCATACACGGAGGATCTAGGGCCTTCCTGTAAAAAAATCACGGTCTTCCCAGATAAACCCGAAAAAACGGGACTGCAGCTGCCGTAAACGGGCCACATCTTTGACCAACTCCCGTATATTTTGGCGTTCTGTCTCGATCCTGACTTCGTAACGCAGTGCCGGAGATGGGATCACCCGAAACACAGCCCAGGACCATCCTTTCTGCACCCTTTGAATTTTCTCCAGGGGAACAAAGGTCTGCGTGAGATCTTCGCCGTCACAACGCAGAAACAATTTATGTTCGTTCAGCAGAATCTGTCCGCGAACCGTTACAGGGCCGCGCGTATATTTCCCTTCTCCATAAGTAAACGTCATGACGTTCATATCATCATTCCCGTCACAGGTTATTGTATAGACCAAAAATAAGAATATCTCAAACTGTTCTCCTGATGCCTGCGTTTTCCCGTCAGCCAAAGAATATGGCTGAAAGCGTTCAGCCCCGGCTTCATCAGCTCCTCGACAATAACCTCGCGCTGGTCATCGGGAATAAAACGTTTCTGCTGAAGCTCTTCGCTAACCTGAACAAGCTCCTGCCGCTTTTCGCGCGCCGCAGCGATCTTATCCCGGACATCGCCGACAGCGGAGCGTCTTTTAGACAAGACATTTTTTAGATCATTAAGCGTTTCCCTCTCTCGGACAAGATCAGCCCTCCGATCCTCAAGAACTTCAAGCTCATTGCGCATATCTTCCAAACGCGCTGACTTGGTTTCAATATCCCGTTCCAAAAAAGCCAGCTGACGCTGACCGGCCGCACTCAAACGCTGTTCTTCAGACGCCTCAACCGCCTTCAGTTCAGCCAGCTCCGCACGCGCCTCAGCCAAACGTTCTTCCGCCGCCTTGATGATCTGCTGTTTCTTTTCATATTCTGCGGACAAACGATCCCAGGCCCCTTCATCAAATGCCTCTTCAGCCGAAACCACGTTTTCTTTTAATTTGCTCAATTCTTCTTCAAGCTGTTTTTGCTGCTCCTGATACCCGGCAATGTTTTCTTCCACATCAGCCAGGCGCTTGCGGCTTCCTTCTTTCATAGCCCGGACCTTGGCCGCCTCCTGTGCGGTCCAGGCGTCCCACCATTCAGCAACACCGATCATCTCTTTCATCATGGCGCGCACATCAAGATAAACAATGCCGTTAGACGGTTTATCGGCCCCGACAGCAGGATTCTGAAAAACATCATTTCTCTGTATCCCGGCCTGCTCTCCCTTCAGAACATCAATGCTTAACTTCAAGTCTTCCCGGCGCACACTTAACAGAAAATAATCATTCAAAAAAGCATAAGCCGGAGCCACATCCGTCAGCAAAGGAACTCTGGTATGACGAAGAGTGATCCCCCGATAATGTTCCTGTTCAAAACGCAGGAAGGGAATGTTATCCATACGCTGATTTAAAAACGCAGAGGCTTTTTCTACATCGTTCACTTTAATAAAAAAACTCAAATAAGGAAACGGATACACATTTTCTGTCTCGAGTCCTGTAATAAATCCCCCCACCTCTGTCCCCAGCAACGGCAGGACATCGCGCGTCATACTGAAACCCATTTGCTGTTCCAAACCGGCCATGACCTGATCGGCAGAAAGATTCAGACCCGCCTGCTCTCCCGCGGCCTGCGCCTGCTGTCTGGCCTTTTCCCAATAAAGCTGAGCATTAAAGGTGTTCTCCCAGCGGTATGCCAGAACACCCTCAGGAACAAAAGCATTCGCGCCGCTTTTTTCCGGCTCCATCGCCAAAATCCGCCTCGCGACTGCCGGCATCTTCTGCCGATCATAGATCAGGACCGCGTCAGCGCGAGACTGGTCCTGACCCCATTGCCCGGAAAAAGCCAGCATACGAAAAGGCTGTTTTTTGTCAAATGTCTTCGCTGCCTGCTGGATCGCCGCCGGCGAAGCCTTTTGGGCTGCCATCGTCCGCAGAATGAAATTGCGCCACGCCTGCGAACTCCTGGCAAGATCCACAAACCCCCGCGCATCAGAGCCGGAAATAAAATACCCTTGAGCATCGGTAAAATTTTTTCCCTGCGATACAGCCGATTGCCCCGTCTCTGCCAGGACATCGATCGCGCGGCGCGCGGCCTGGTCACCATATCCAAACACAACATACTGACCGATCCGCACATATCCTAATTTAAATGTCTTCCCGGCATCGGACAATAGATGGATCGTGTACTGTCGATACCGGAACGTCTCTTCATTGATATCCTGAGACATCTTGGCAAAAGCGCTGACCGCCAGATCCATAAAAGGCATATCAGAACTCAGCTTGGTCACGCCGACTACATTATTCAGGATTTCATCCACCGGCTGGGTCTGCATGCGCTGAAGATCGACGTCATAAACCGCAAGAGCGGCGCGATCGCGGAACAGCTGTTTGAGGACCATAATGATCTGCTGCGGATCGATACCGGATAAACGCTCCTTGATCATAAGGATCGTGGCCTGTGAAATGTCCATCTTATTCAGAGCCTGCCAGAGATCAATACCGCCCAGGGCCTGAGCAAACTGTGTCTCCTGCAAATTCCCGAGATGTTCCGCCAGATGATCGAATTCCGCGTACACCAAAGGTTCAGCCGGAAGAAGATCCCGCAATTCCACATCCTGACCACCGCGGGGCCAGAATACTGTTACCCCGATCATTACCAATACTAAAAAAATAATAACGGCCGCGATGATCTTCTTCATAGTCGGGTCCTTTTTTATCGTATTATGAAAACATATTCATGCCGGCCAATCCCGGAAAAAGCCGGAGCAAATTCGTGTTAACCGCCCTGACAACATCTTCTTCCGGCAGCCCTTTTAAACAAGAAAGATGACGCAGAGTCTTGGCAACATCCCGGGGCTCGGCCTTTAACCCTCCGTCATACTGACGGTAAAAAACCGGGGTGTCGGTCTCCAGCAGAATGCGCTCCAGCGGCGCCGCCTGTAAAGCCCGGCGGACTTCTTCACTGTAAGCTACGCTCAGTGAAGCAGAAATATAATATCCTGCCTCCAATATCTCTTCCAGCACCTTGAGCGGCCCGGAGTACCAATGAAAGACGGCCTTTTGAACGCCGACCTCCCGCGCTGTTTCCACGGCTTCCTGCCATGTTCCGCGGGTATGGATCAACGCCGGAAGATCATGTTCCCGAGCCAGAACGAGCAGTTCACGGTAAACCCGGCGCTGCTCTGCTTTTTTTTCGGCATCTTTCCGTACCCATTTATACCAGAAATCGAGACCGATCTCACCGACCGCGTCAGCCTCATGAATATGGGAACAGATATACTGCAGCTCTTGATCGACCGAAAGATCACCCAATTGGCCCGGATGAAGCCCCAGACCCAATAGTATCCTGGGATCAGCGCACTGCTCTTTCAGCGTCAGATTTTTCCGGTTGGATTCCTTGTCTTCCCCGACGGCAACGATCGCGCGCACGCCCGCCTCCCGCGCGCGCCGCAGAGCGCCCTCAATATCACCAACACTGTCTAAATGGGCATGGCTGTCTATAAGGTCCATAATCTCGATCCTGCGGACAGGGGTGCACGCCGTTTGTCCGGGCTGCCCTTCACGTTTCAGCGTTCGCTCTCTAAAATAAATGTCACCGGGCCGTTGTTGACAAGATCGACATCCATCATGGCGCCGAACTCACCGGTCTCGACCTGAAACCCTTCCTGCCGGAGCTGTTCGGCAAATAGGGCATATAACCGTTCTCCTTCCTCGGGAGGCGCGGCCTGATCAAATGACGGCCGCCGGCCTTTACGGCAATTTCCGTAAAGCGTGAATTGTGAGATCACCAGAAATCCGGCACCGACGTCTTTCGCCGCGACATTCATTTTGCCGTTTTCATCGGCAAACATCCTCAACTGAGAGATCTTACGCACTAAATAAACCGCGTCGTCCGGGCTGTCATCCCGCGCGACGCCCAGAAGAATCACCGCCCCTCTGCCGATCTTTCCGGAGACACGCTTTCCAACGGTGACCTGCGCCTCAGTTACCCTTTGAACGACCGCCCGCATAACCTGCTAGTCCTTTTCCTGGATTTTTCCCGGCTTCTCCCGCAGACCATAGGACTGCTCCATGGTCTTGATCAAACCGTATAAGGCCGCGTTTACCGGAACGTCGATCTTCAGCTGACGGGCTTCATGCACCACAGCACCGTTAATGTCGTCGATCTCCGTGCGTTGCTGGTCCAAAACATCCTGCAGCATGGATGAACGGTTGTGAAAACTCTCCCGGCACACATCCTGAGTCAGACGGACCATATCTTTTTCAGGAAGGGCGATCCGTTTCTTCCGCGCCACAGCGGCCGCTTCTTCGACAGCAGAACGCATAAGATCAGCCGTGCCGTCAAACTCAAGCAGACGGCCGTTAGTCAAACGGGTCACCGCTGAAAGGGCATTGATCCCGGCGTTCACGACCAATTTTCCCCATAAAAGGCCCACAATGTCACGGGAAAAACGGGTCTCTATTCCCGCGGCTTCAAACACATCACAAATATCCTGATGCGCGCTGATATCCCGCGCGTCGAACATGCCGATCACCGTTTCCCCCTGACCATTATGAACGATCCGCCCGTCATCACGCAAGGTAACCGCGTGATGAGTGATCCCGGCCAGGGTTCTCTCCTTACCCACGACATTGGCGATCATTTCATAATTCCGTATCCCGTTCTGCAGACTCAAAACACGCGTATGATCCGATATTGCGGACTGAACGTGGCCCAGCGCCTCCAGGGTATGATAAGACTTGGTGCAGATAATAACCAGATCAGCCGTGCCGACATCTTCAGTATTGGCCGTGACAGGGAGTTCGGCCTGCCACTGTTCATCCCCGTCCCGGCAATGAATTCCCTTTTGCGAGAGGATCCGTTCAACACGCTCCGGACGGTAATCCAGCAGCCAGACTTCCGTATGCTTTGACAGGCGTCCTGCAAAAAAACACCCCAGTGCGCCGGGGCCGATCACGACAACACGCATAAACCGCTCCTTTTTCCTATTAATAAGTCTATTGATTATATAGAGCACCCGCTCTCAGGTCAACAGGACAGGTGAAGATATCGTGACGTGTAGAAAAATAAGACATATTGCTATTTCTGAACTTGGCAAAGCACAAGTGAGCAGTCCTGTTCTCCTCTTTACGTTTTATGTTATAATCCCTCCCATGTTATTATCCGATGTCCTCAAAACCTATTCTTTTCCGAAGGCGATCAGGGACGCAGTTTTAAAAAGCGGGATACGGGATCTCTTCCCTCCGCAGGCCGAAGCTGTCCGGCGGGGCGTGCTGGACCGCAAAAACATGCTGATCTCTGTCCCGACGGCGTCCGGAAAAACCCTGATCGCTGAACTCTGCTTTTTATCCTCACTTCAACGAACCAATAAACAATGCCTCTACCTGGTTCCGTTAAAGGCGCTGGCGGCGGAAAAAGACCAGGATTTCCGCACGAAATACGGACCGCACGGAGTCCGCGTCTCACGGATCACCGGCGATGAATCCCGCCCGCGTCATCCTCTCAACTCCACCGATATCCTCATCTCTACAGCTGAAAAGATCGATGCACTGCTGCGTTCCGGCTCCCATTGGTCCGCCGGCCGTCTGGATCTGCTGATCGTTGACGAGATCCATTTCCTTAATGACGGCAGCCGCGGTCCGACCCTGGAGGTGCTCATCGCCCGTCTGAGAGCCCTCAATCCGGACATGCAGGTGGTGGCCCTGAGCGCCACGGTCCATAACGCCGCTGAAATGGCTCAGTGGCTTGACGCAGAACTGCTGGCCAGTACCTGGCGGCCGATCCCGCTGAAGGAGGGCGTCTCCTGGCAGGACCAGATCCGTTTCGCGGGTCACGGCACACGCGTGATCACCGAAACAGCGTCAGAGGACCTCAACCGCCTGGTCCTGGACACCCTGCGCGGCAAAGGACAGGTCCTCACCTTTGTCAATTCCCGGCGCTCCACACAGGCGGCAGCCAGGAAGATGGTCCGGGACGTTGCTGACGTTTTGACCTTTGCAGAACGCGAAACTCTCAGAACACTGGCGCAGAAAGCCCATGGACCGGAATCATCGGCAACCCGGATCTGCCGGGCACTCAGTGATTGTCTGCGGGCAGGCGTCGCGTTCCACCATGCCGGCCTAAAGCCGGTTCAGCGCGACCTGATTGAAGACGCGTTTAAAAAAAACCTGATCAAAGTGATCTGCGCGACCCCCACGCTGGCCGCCGGAGTCAACCTCCCGGCCCGCCGTGTGATCATGCGTGACATCAAACGATTCGAATCCGGGCTGGGATCCGCCTACATCCCGGTTTCAGAATATAAACAATGCGCCGGACGTGCCGGACGCCCGCAATATGACACCTACGGAGAAGCCCTGATCCTGGCTAAATCTTCCGCGGACCGTAACCGCTTATTCCGACGCTACATTGAAGGGGATCCCGAACCGATCATCTCCAAACTCGGCACAGAATCGGCCCTGCGCATCCACCTTCTGGCAGCGCTTTCGTCCGGATTTATCCATGATGTCGACTCAGCGATCCATTTTCTGCGAGGAACCTTCTTTGCTTTTCAAAACCCTCAGCTCAATATTTTAGAGCTGATCAGCGGCATATTTGACTTTCTGCGCGCGGAAGGATTTGTAGAGAAATCCGGATTCAGGTTCGAGGCAACGCACTTCGGACAGCTCACCAGCCGGCTTTATCTGGATCCGCTTTCGGCCATGATCCTGCGCGACGGACTGAATGAAACCCGAAAAAAAAGGAAACAGTCTGCCGCCGGCATCTTTCAGCTGATTTGCTGTTGCCCGGACAGCGTGCGGCTGCATTCTTCCCAAAAACAGATCGAACGCATTGATGATTACGCCGCCCGCCACGCTGACGATTTCTTTCTGGATCAAAATGAACATCCCATTCTACAGGATTATTTTGCCTATTTAAGCATTATGAAAACCGTTCTGGTCCTGAACAGCTGGGCTGAGGAACAGCGTGAAGAATCCATCTGCGACCGTTTCGGCATCGGACCGGGTGATATTTACCGGGTCACGGACACGGCCCGCTGGCTGCTGCACGCGGCCATTGTCTTCGCCGATCTTTTTAATTGGAAAGACCTTACCCTGCCCCTGGCCCACCTGCAGTCACGGGTCCATTACGGGATCCGGGCCGAACTTATTTCCCTTGCTCAACTCAAGCATGTCGGACGGGTCCGCGCCCGGGCCTTATTCGACGCGGGATATTCTTCCCCATCCTCTCTGAAAGACCTTTCCGTGGAAACCCTTGCCGACCTGCCCGGTTTCGGCAAGAACATTGCCGCTGCCATCCTCAAAGAGATCAGCAAACCTGCCGCGGACCTGGACGCGGTCAAACGCCTGAGAGACCAGTGGGATAAGAAAAAAAGATGATACAGGTTTGTTGGGTTTATTGGGTTGAGAGTTTGTTGGGTTTTACATTTCACTTTTCCCGTTTTACGTTTTCCTTGTGACAGGTGACTTTGTGACGTGTAACCTGGTGACCTTGTCTCTCACACATACTTCGCCGAGCGGATCCTTCTCCCCAGATGAAAGACCAGGAAATTATTCAGAATATACTTCAGTTCCCGCCGGGTGATGCGGGTCAGTTTCAATTTCTGGCAGACCTGCCAGCCGGCCCGCTCCACATGCAGAATCGTCGCCACAGTTCCCGGGGAAATGGCATGGGTCTCGCCACGTCCCGGCCCGCAATGCCCGCAGATCAGACCTCCATCCGCATGACTGAACACCGCCCGGTTGTGAACCTTTTTGTGACAAAGCACGCAGGCATCCAAATGCGGCTGAAAACCGGAGTACAGCAGGGCCTTGATCTGAAACAGGTGGACCAGCCGGGTGATCTCTTCAGTCTGTTCCAGACTTCTCAGAAAATCCTCCATCAGACGATAAATTTTAGAATTAGGCATCTCGCTGGGAGTCATGAGATAAACCAATTCCAGCATATAACTGGCGGCCAGGGAACGTTTGAGATCCTGACGGACCGGAAGAAAAAATTCCCTCATATCACACTGGCTGATCAGATGCAGATCAGAGTTGCGGTATTGATAATAGACAATATCATTAACCGAAAAACGCTCGAGGCTGGAGCCGAATTTGCGCGGATCTTTACGTATCCCTTTAAGCACCCCGCTGACCCGGCCCTGGTCGGAAGTGAAAAAAGTCGCGATCCTACTGGTCTCGCGGTAATCAAAAGATTTGAGGACAATGCCCCGGGTCTGAATAATAGCCATAATATAATGTACAGCGAAAGGTAAATAAGAAATAGGAAATAATACGACAACCAGTAATCTTTTTCGGCTCTATGAAGTTTTGATTAAACAAATCAAAGGATACCATAATTCTTCCATACATAAACAATTCTCGCCTGAATGGCGATAAAAAAGATCGGGATGTGGTCGCAGAGCGAGTTCCGAACCGAACAATTCATTATAAAAACGTTCGGGAGGTTGTTTGAGCGAACGATCACATCCCGATCTTCATGAGCCATTCAGCTGTGGAACTGCACGCAAAAACATCACATCATCTTCCTCGCCCCTTACCTTTCCAAAGAACCGCTTTTTATCCATTATTTTCCTTGCCCCGGCATTCCCAAATATTCCATAACCTCACTCTCTTTGGCTCGCATGGTCTTAATATCCGCCGGGGCATGATCATCATATCCCAGCAGATGCAATATACCGTGAACCATATACAGGGTCAGTTCATACTCCGCTGAGGTGCGGTATTCTCGGGCATTACGCCGGGCTGTAACCGCTGAAACATAGATCTCCCCTTCGATCCCATCCTTTGAGTACGGATCGCCCAGATCAAAACTGATCACATCAGTAGGATGATCATGACCCAGAAAACGGCGGTTGATCGCCTGGATCTTGCGGTCCGTCACAATAACAACCGACAAGTCCGCCTGCCGGACATCAAAAAACGTCAGGGTTTTAACCACGCATCTGCGGTATTGCTCCGTAGAAAGCGCCAATCCTGTCTGTTGGTTATAAATATGAACGGACGTCATGGAAGCTCAATACGATCGCGCGTTAATCGTCTTCATCCGGATTTTTTTCCGGATATTTGACCCGGCTGTGATACATAGCGCTAAGGACACGGGTAAAGGTGGTCGCGATCCGGTCGATCTCTTTTAGGGTAAGTTGACAGTCATCCAGCTGCCCATCAATAAACTTATTATTGATGATCTTGCGGACGACCTCTTCGATCTTCTGCGGGTTCGGTTCATCGAGAGAGCGGGTCGCAGCTTCCACTGAATCCGCCAGCAGAACGATCGCAGTCTCTTTTCTCTGCGGCTTAGGCCCGGGATAACGGAAATCATCTTCTTTGACCGTTGAAGGATCATCCGCTTCCTCCAGTGCCTTTTGATAAAAAAAGTACGTCATACTGGTCCCGTGATGCTGGGGAATAAAATCCGCGATGACTGGATTCAATTTATATTTTTTTGCCATATCCATACCGCGCTTCACATGGTTGATGATCACCAGCTTGCTCATCGACGGCTCGATCGTATCATGTTTATTGCCCCCAACAAGCTGATTCTCGGTGAAATATTCCGGCTTTTCCAGTTTGCCGATATCGTGATAATACGCCCCGACCCTGGTTAACAGGGCGTTGGCATTGATCGAATCCGCCGCGGACTCGGCCATGTTCCCGACCACCAGGCTGTGATGATATGTCCCCGGAGCCTCAAGGATCATCTTTTTCAAAAGAGGCTGATTGAAGTCAGAGAGCTCAAGCAGGCTGAAGTTGGTCAAGACACCGAAAAGGATTTCAAAAACTTTCAGCAGGGCCAGCGTAATGAATGAGGCCAAAAAACCGTTGACCAGCAACGGACGCAGATATTCGGCCCAGAATCCCGGGCAGACCACCCGGTTGCCGCAGATATTGAAAAGCATGGCGGCAAAGATCTGCATGACCGCAACATAGAGGCCGGCGTTGATCATAGTCCCCCGGCTGCGGGCATCCTTAACGCTGTAGGCAGCGGTCAGGCTGCCGACCGAAAAAATGAGTGCCATTTCCAGAGAGCCGTCAACGGCCAAAACCGCCAAAAGGCTCCCCACCAGTGACATAATAAAAACCAGATGAAAATCATTAAATAACAGCATCGTCAGCATCGCGCTGACCGCGACCGGAGCGAAATACGGGGATATCTGAAGATAATTCATGGCGGTCGCGGTCATGGCCATAGGCAGGGCCAGTAAAAGGCCGAACTGGAGATACATTTTGCGGCTGGCCCGGCGGATAAACAGCATATGCATGGCCGTGAACAGCAGGATCAAAGGAATAATATAAGAGATCCCGGCAACGAAGCAGAAAACCGCCAGAAGGATCAGGATAACCGCACCGATCAGGAAGTCACGCAGGGTCACGTGTTCTGAGATAATCTCTTTCATCAGGCACCGCTTTCCAGCGAGGCATAGGCCTCGATAATCT
This sequence comes from uncultured Planctomycetales bacterium, assembly GCA_964595465.1. Lineage (GTDB taxonomy): Bacteria > Omnitrophota > Gorgyraeia > Zapsychrales > JANLHA01 > JAKLFA01. The sequence goes on from CAZQQI010000011.1 coordinate 57,417, forward strand.
TTTGGACCAGTTCGTGACGGACAACGTCCTTGCCGGTCAGATGAATGAACTTAATATCGTCAAGATGCCCAAGGATTTTCTGCGACCCTGCCAACCCGTTCGATGTCCCAACAGGCAGATCACTCTGGGTCAGATCTCCGGTGATAACGGTCTTGGAATCAAATCCCAGACGGGTCAAGAACATTTTCATTTGAAAGGTGGTGGAGTTCTGGGCCTCGTCCAGAATAATGAACGCCTCGTTGAGAGTGCGGCCGCGCATAAAGGCCAGCGGAGCGATCTCGATGATGCCCTGCTCAGTATACTGTTCGACTTTTTCCGGATCCATCATTTCATACAGCGCATCGTACATCGGCCGCAGATACGGCGAGACCTTTTCCATCATATCCCCCGGCAGAAATCCCAGGCTCTCCCCGGCCTCGATCGCCGGACGCGTTAAAATAATGCGCCGGACCAGACCTTTTTTCAGCGCGTTGACCGCCATGGCTATGGCCAGGTACGTCTTTCCTGTCCCCGCCGGACCAATACCGAAAACAATATCATACTTGCGGATCGCCTCGACATATTCGATCTGCCCTTTGGTCTTGGGCGTGATGACACCGCCCCGGATAGGGACCTGAATGCGTTTTCGAGCCAGACGTTTGAAGTCGACCCCGCTGTCCGCCCGGGCGAGCTGAACCGCGTAGATCACATCACGCTTTTTGATCTCCCGGCCGTCGGCGACAATGCTTAAAAGATATTCCACCATTTCGCCGACCTGCTGAACAGCATCGTCATTTCCTACGACTTTAACTCCTGTATCCGTACGGATCATTTTGACATCCATCTCGGATTCGATCAGTTTCAGGTTCTGGTCATACTTCCCGAACAGGACCTGAGCGTCCTGCATCGTATTCAGATAGATATCTTTTTCCATACGTTTTTGACTCAAGTCGAACCTTTCCGCAACGGTTATTTATATACCGGGATCTTGATGGTCATGCCGGGGCTGATCCGGTCGGGGTTAGGCAGAACATCTTTGTTCTCCTCATAGATCATGATCCACTTCTGATAAGTGTCATAATACTTCTTGGAGATCTTCTGCAGGGTGTCGCCCTCCTGCACGGTATATTCTTCATAGGTCAATTCTTTATCCATGTCCGGCAGCGGCTCTTCGACCTTAACCGGTTCAGTCCATTTGGGCTTTGGTTCCGGCTTGGATTTGGGCGGCACACGGACCGGCTCAACATCCGGAATAGGCTGGAGTTGAAGGTCTTCCACCTCTTCAGGACGGTCGACATTTTTGGTCACTTCCACCACATAGATCTTCCGGGTCTTTTTGATATCACTGCGGTCCGGCGCCTGGGGCTGACCGGAAATATACCCGAAATTTCCCTTTTCCATAGACTGGTCAAGACGGGGCTTTTCCTCGGCATACATCTGGACCTCCAGGCCGCCTTTTTTGACGCCCGCCTGCGGGGTCTGCTGCTGACGAGTTGCTGAACAGCCGGTCATCATCCCGGTCGATAGAAAAACTGTGATCATCATAAAAATAGTTTTACGCATGTTCTGCTCCTTTGTTCCATGCCACAACACCCACTTCCGCCAGCTGATGCTCATCAACCGGAGAAGGGGCATCGGTAATAAGGCAGGTTCCTTTCTGCGTCTTGGGAAACGCAATGGTATCGCGGATCGAATCCAGGCCGGCTAAGATCGCTACCAGACGGTCGATGCCGAAGGCGATCCCCGCGTGCGGTGGAGCGCCGTATTCAAACGCCCTGAGCAAAAAGCCGAACCGTTCTTGGGCCTCCTTTTCATCGATCCCTATGATCTCAAAAATCTTGCGCTGAACATCCTGCTGATGAATACGGACCGACCCGCTGGCCAGTTCACTGCCGTTAAGGACCAGGTCATACGAACATGACCGGACCCGTTGATATTCCCCTTTATCAAAATACTCCCGGTCTTCTTCCCGGAACGATGTAAACGGATGGTGCTCACTGTCCCAGCGTTTTTCCTCTTCATTATATTTAAATAATGGGAAATCTACAACCCAAAGAAACGCGAATTCATTCGGGTCGGTTTTGTCCTGACGGAGGTCCGGTTTATCAGTCTGATACGTTGCCATGGCCTCGGCGTGGGTCATGCGCGGGAATGATCCCGGCAGATCAACACCTTTCAGGTCTTGAAATATCTTACGGAACAACCGTTCTGTGATATCAAAGACATCCTCCTGATCGACAAACGACATCTCCATATCCAGCTGGGTAAATTCCGGCTGGCGGTCGGCGCGCAGGTCTTCATCACGGAAGCATTTGACGATCTGATAATATTTATCCATGCCCGCCACCATCAGGATCTGCTTGAATAACTGAGGGGATTGGGGCAGGGCGTAAAACTTGCCCTGATGCATGCGTGAAGGGACCAGGAAATCTCGCGCTCCCTCGGGGGTCGATTTGGTCAAGACCGGGGTTTCGATATTCAAAAAATCCTCTTCATCCAGAAAACGGTGGCATTGCGCGCACAAGCGGTGTCGCAAAGCCAGGGCCTCGGCCACACGTTCTCGACGCAGATCCAGATAACGGTGAGTGAGACGGTGCTCTTCGCCGACTTCTCCTGCGTCATCGATTTCAAAGACCGGCGTCTTGCTGACATTCAGGATCTCAAGGGCCGTCGCGCAAACCTCGACTTCACCTGTGGCAATATCAGGATTGACGTTCTTGCCGGAACGGGCCACGACCTCTCCGGTCACCTTGATCACATACTCCGGACCGAGCTCCTGAGCGGTCTGATGCGCCTCTTGACTGACCCCGGGGACAAAAACCACCTGGGTCAGGCCATAACGGTCGCGGATGTCGATAAAGATCAATTTTCCGTGGTCGCGGCGGCGGTGAACCCAGCCGCACAGCGTCACGGTCTGCTTTTCCATGTCTTTGCGTATTTCTCCGCAGGTATGTGTTCTCAACATCGTCTTTCTTCTCCTATCTCCATAAACAGCCGGCAATACCGGGCCCATAATAAAATTTTATACCAAAAACAGTACTAACCATGATCACTTCTGCGGATTCAACTCAGCAATCAAAGCATCCATATTTTCAAGGGATATATCCTGCTGTTCCCCGGAGGTCATATTTTTCAACGTCACTGTGCCGCAGGCCAACTCCTCTTCTCCCAGAATTAAAACATAACGCGCCCCGGCCTTATCCGCCTGACGCATCTGACTCTTCATGGATCCGCCGACAAAAGACATATCAGTCATTACATTCCCGAAGCGCAATCTCTGCAAAAGCTGAACAGCTTTCGGAGCTGCAGCGTCTCCCAAAACAATAAAAAAGGCATCTAAAACACACGGAATCGATCTCTTCTCCTCACAGGCCAGCAGGATCCGTTCCATCCCCAAAGCAAAACCAGTCGCGTCAGCCTGCGGACCGCCCAATTGCCGGACCAAAGTATTATATCGCCCCCCGGCTCCCACTGCATCCTGCGCGCCAAGTGACGGGCACGACACCTCAAAGACCGTATGCGTATAATAATCCAGGCCCCGGACCAAATACGGATCTTCCTGAAACATTACGCCCAATAAATTCAGGGCGGATTTGACCTGCTCATAATATTCCCGGCTTTCCGGCACGAGATGATCATATCCCACATTCAATCCGTGAATCAGCTCGCGGCAGGATGCCTTTTTACAATCCAGAACACGAAAAACATTACGTTCACACCGGTCACGGCAGTCCGGGCATAACCGATCCAGCTGAGGGGAGAGTTGCTTCAATAATGTCTTAGCCAACGCATCCTTATCTTGCGGTGTTCCCAGCGTATTGATCTTGAGTTCAAAATCCTTAAGGCCGAAGGACTTAAGCAATTCCACACAAAGAGCAATAGTCTCGGCATCCAGATAGGGATTCGCTGTATCCGGACCAATGGCCTCTACCCCGATCTGATGAAATTGCCGCAGGCGGCCTTTTTGAGGACGCTCCCCGCGAAACATCGGCCCGATATAATACATTTTGGACAAACGTTCTGTCCTGTCCAGCCTGTGCTGAATATAAGAACGGACAATCGCGGCCGTGCCCTCCGGACGGAGAGACAATTTAGAAGAGGCCATATCCCGGGCATCAGAGGATTCCCCCTGAGATGCCAGGTTCAGCATCTGTTTCTGCACGATATCTGAAGTGCTCCCCACAGACCGGGCGAAGAGCTCTGTTTCTTCAAAAAACGGAGTGCGGATCTCCCGGTAGCCGTAACGGGCCAGCTGAGTCCGTGCTGTGCGCTCCAGCTCCTGCCAGGCAGCCGTCTCTGCCGGTAAAATATCAGCTGTTCCTCTGGGATTGGTCAATCCTTTAGCCATAATTCCCCTGTCCTTCTAATCGGAAAGGCGGAGGAAGCCCCCCCGCCTGATATGCTTTACGCATCAAAGCCGTTGTCCCGGAATCCCTTGGGAAGAAATTCGGCAGCAGCTATTTTATCTTTTGTTTCATTTCAAGACCCGGCTTAAACACCACAACCTTACGGGGAGGCACGGGCACGCCTTCACCGGTCCGCGGATTGCGTCCGAAACGGGCTTTGCGCTCCTTGATCTTGAACACACCGAAATTCCGCAATTCGACCTTTTCGTTACGCACCAAACTCTCGACGACGACATCAAGTGTTGCCTGAACAATAGTCTTGACATCGACCTGCTTGATCCCGGTCATATCGGTAATCTTCAGCACGATATCTTTCTTGGTCATGAGATTCACCTCCCTTTGTCGTAAACATCGTATCAACAAGGGTTTAGGGTGTCAAGCGATTTTTGAAGGCGAATTTTTTCGACCTAACGGATTCACAAAGTGCGGGATGGCTGCTTTTTATGCCATTTGCCGTCATCGCCCTTTTTATACTGACTTTTAACGGCGTTCCAGGCGACCTTGCGGGCGGTCGCTTCTCGGCCGGAACTGTCTTTACGCTTATCAGATGAAGAGTATTCATCATAAGCGCTGTTGAATGCTTTCCTGAAAATCTCCTGCGCATGCTGAGGAAGAATATCCTGTAAATTTGCCGGCAGGTCTTTACGGGAAGAATACGGCATGATTACCTCCTGAAATTGAGATCCCGGGACTAACGGGAAAAAAAATATGACAGACATACAAGCACACAAATTATGTCACTCTTGATCCTATACAATATGTTCTTCGATCCAACAGCCCTCACACGAATGGCGCTAAAAAAGATTGGGATGTGTTCGCAGAGCGAGTTGCGAACCGAACGATTAACGATTCACTATAAAAACGTTCGGGAGGCTGTTTGAGCGAACGAGCACATCCTAATCTTCATGAGCCATTCGGCGGGGGAACTCGCTCGAAAACACATGACACAGTCTCCTTTTAATGACATAATTCCTGAGCATTAACCCCAGCCAACTTTTGTGAAGAAAAAAGGATGATGACTATTTAATTAATTGTAAACTTTTGATAATAAACAATTTATGAGATACGACACCATTTTTTTTCTTAACACCAGGCCCATCTGCGGGACCGGGGACTGTTGTATCATTGCTGCATCTGTTCGACTTCACGCTCAACATCCTGCGCGGCATCCCGCGTTCCTTCCGATACGGTCTCCCCGGCCTGTTCCATATCATTCTGCGCTTCTTCACAGCCGGTCAAAACGATCCCTGCAAATAAAATCATTATCATAATAATTCCTTTACGGTAAGACATATTCCCTCCTCTTTTCATTGTTTATCAGACATTCAAACTCTTTTCTTTCCAGAAATAAGAGCTACGACAAATAAAATCAAAAAGATAACAAATAAAACCTTGGCAATCGACGCTGCCGTTCCGGCGACCCCGCCAAATCCAAAAACAGCAGCGATAATCGCGATCACCAAAAATGTTATGGCCCAAGATAACATAGCCGCTCCCTTCTTTTACGTTGAATGATCTATAAAATCGTCCTTCCCGAAGAGGACGCTACTCTTAAACACATGATAGCGGGAACGGATAAAGCCGCATAGACAGGGAATCCCCTTTTAATGGAGCGGATTCTACTATCCCCTGTTTAAGAAATAAAAAAACAAAAAGGCAGGATTCAGATGGTCACCGCGAAATTTTCTTCGCCGACCATTTCTTTGATATTGTTAAGAAGCATCTCACTGGGGGCGACATGCAGTTCCCGTCCGACCAGGATCTGCACGCTTTTGTACCGGCGGGTATCCAGCTGCAGATAGACCGGGACCTCTCCGGGGAATTGGGAAAGCTTGTGTTTAAAACGGTTCAGGCCGCTTTGATCCACTCCTGCCAGGTTAACCCGGACCGCGCGGATCGCATCATAAACATCTGCTATCAGACGCACATCATCACAGATGATGTTGACCCGGTTCTCACGGGCGGCGGCCTTGCCCATCAGCAGGACGACCTGGCCCGGCTGAAGTTTATCCGCGACCGTATTATAGGTGGAAGGAAAGACCACGGCCTCGGCCTGCCCGTAGGCATCCTCAACCGTTAAAATGGCCATGCGCTCACCGGTCCGGCGGGTCGCGGTCAGTTTACAGCCGGTGATGATCACCACGGTCTTAACCGGGTTTCCGTCGGATAACCGCGCCAGACTACGCGTCGAACAGTTGGCGAACTTCCGCACTTCAAAAGAATACTGTTCCAAAGGATGCCCGGAAATATAAAATCCTAAAACCTCTTTTTCAAAAGCCAGCTTCTGGCTTTGACTCCATTCCGGAATATCGGGAAACTGGTCGTCTTTTTTCTCAAAACCTTTGCCTTTCCCCTGATCCTCCATAGTGAAAAAAGACAACTGACCGGCCGCCTTCTCCTTCTGAATCTGGCCTCCGGCCTCTAAGGCTTTACCGCTGACAGCCATTAACTGCGAACGCGGAATACCGAAACTGTCCATAGCCCCGCACTTGATCAGACTCTCGATCACTTTGCGGTTGACCAGCCTCAGGTCCACCCTCTCACAAAGGTCAAAGAGAGAGCCATACGGGCCATTTTCTTCACGGTTGAGCACGATCGATTCAATAGCCGTCTGTCCTACATTCTTGACCGCCAAGAGACCGAAGCGGATCTGCTGATCATCAACCACGCTGAATTCCAGCATGCTCGCGTTCACGTCCGGCGGGAGGACGTCAATGCCCAGATGTTCACATTCCTTGACATATTCCACGACCTTGTCGGTGTTATCCCGTTCACAGGTCAGTAGAGCGGCCATAAATTCAACCGTATAATTCGCCTTCAGGTAAGCTGTCTGATAGGAAACCAACGCATAGGCCGCGGAATGGCTTTTATTAAAGCCGTAGCCGGAAAAATAATCGATTAAATCGAACAGACGGTTGGCTTCCGGTTCGTTGATATGATTGATCTCCTGACAGCCCTTAACAAAATCCTTGCGCATTTTGAGCATGACATCGATCTTCTTTTTGCTCATGGCCCGACGAAGATTATCGGCCTGAGCCATGCTGAACCCGGCCAGAACACTGGCGGTCTGCATAACCTGTTCCTGATAGACGATCATCCCGAAGGTCTCTTTCAGAACACTTTCCAGCTTGTCATGCGGATATTCGACCGGCGACTCCCCTTTTTTCCGGCGCACATAGTCATCCAGCATCCCGCTGCCCATGGGGCCGGGACGGTATAACGCCAGGATAGAGATCAGGTCTTCAAACCGCGAAGGCTGGCTCTTGCGCAAAAGGTCGCGCATCCCTCCGCTTTCCAGCTGGAAGATGCCCGCGGATTTGGCTTCACTCAGCATGCCGAAGGTTTTCGGATCATCCAGGGGGATATGCTCCAGATCTACATCCATATCCCGCGTCTGTTTGATCCAGTCTACCGCCTTGGACAACACAGTCAATGTCCGCAGACCGAGAAAGTCCATTTTCAGCAGACCCATCTGGGCGATGCCGTCCATGGTAAACCCGGTCGTGACCTGATCATCAGAGGTCTTGTAAAGAGGAACATACTCGGTCAAAGGACGGTCAGCGATCACCACGCCGGCAGCGTGAATCGAAGCATGGCGGTTGAGGCCTTCCAGAACTTTAGCGGTCTCGATAACCTCTTTGGCCATGCGGTCATCGCGGCATAATTGAGCCAGCTGGGGCTCTTTTTCCAGCGCCTTGTCAATGGTCATGCCCAAATCTGGAGGAATCAGTTTGGCAATGCGGTCGACATCACCATAAGCCAGGCCGAGCACTCGTCCCACGTCCCTCACGGCCGCGCGGGCCTTCATCTTTCCAAATGTGATAATCTGAGCGACATTTTGCTTACCGTATTTTTCCGTGACATAGTCAATGACCTCGGGACGTCGGTCAAAGCAGAAATCAATATCAATATCCGGCATCCCTGCGCGGTTGGGGTTCAAAAACCGCTCGAACAGCAGATTATAACGCAACGGATCAAGATTCGTGATCCCGAGAAGATAAGAAACAATACTGCCGGCGGCAGAACCCCGGCCTGGGCCGACCGGAATATTCTTGGAACGGGCATAGCGCACAAAATCCCAGACGATCAGAAAGTAGGCGACAAACCCCATCTCTTTAATGATCTTAAATTCATGCTGCAAACGGCTGTGGACCCGCTCATCGGCATTAGGATATTTTTCCGGCAGGGCCTGTTCGCATAATTCACGCAGATACTCCTCCTGGGATTTTCCTTCGGGCGGATCAAAATGGGGCAGATGATACTTACTGAAATCGAATTCCAGTTCACACTGTTCCGCGATCCTGACCGTATTGGCGACAGCCTCCGGAGCCCAGGCGAACAACTCTTCCATCTGCCGGGGAGATTTGAAATAAAACTGGTCCGAACTCATACGCATGCGGTTGGGATCATTGAGTGTCGTCTGGGTCTGAATACAGAGCATGGCCTCATGCGCCCGCGCCTGGTCTTCTTCCAAATAATGCACGTCATTGGTCGCCACCAGAGGAATATCCAGCTCACGGGAGATCTTAAGCAGCCCTTCATTAACCGTCTTCTGCTCAGGGATGCCGTGATCCATGATCTCAAGATAAAAATTCCCCGGACCCATGATCTGTTTGAACGCATCCGCCTCCTTCAAGGCGGCGGTATAATCATCCTGCCCCAGCTGAAACGAGACCTCGCCCTTCAGGCAAGCCGAAAGAGCGATCAGGCCTTCAGAATGCTGTGCCAGAAGTTCTTTATCGATACGGGGCTTGTAATAAAATCCTTCCAGAAAACCGGCTGAGGAAAGCTTGACCAAATTAAGATAACCGGTCATATTCTTGGCCAGCAGGACCAGATGGGAATTGCCGCCGGCACGGCCGCTGCGTTCAAAACGGCTGGTCTTGGCCACATAGGTCTCAAGTCCGATGATCGGCTTGACCCCGGCAGCCTTCATGGTCTGATAAAAATTGACCGTGCCGAAAATGTTGCCGTGATCGGTCATGGCGACCGCCGGCATACCCATTTCGGCTGCTTTCTGAGCAAGGTCCGTTATGCGGCAGGCACCGTCGAGAAGACTGTATTCAGTGTGGACGTGAAGATGGACGAATTGAGGATTCATAGTGTGGCGCGCAAAACAGAAACGGAAAAACAGGAAACTTAGCAAGCCGCCCGGATGAGATAGCATTTATGCTGAAACCCAGCACAGCAAACTCAATCCATGTTCAACCTAAAACATCCGGCTGATCGTTCCCCGCTTCACGCATCACGTTTCACGAAATAACGTTATTATTCCCATTCAATCGTTGACGGCGGCTTGGAACTGATATCATAGACCACGCGGTTCACGCCGTCGACCTCATTGATGATCCGGTTGGAAATCCTGCCCAAAAGGCTCGGGGGAAGCTCCACCCAGTCAGCGGTCATACCGTCCTGGCTGGACACACAGCGCACCGCGATCACATTATCATATGTACGCTGATCTCCCATCACACCGACGGTCTTGATCGGAAGAAGCACCGCGAAGGCCTGCCAGACCTGCTCATAAAATCCGGCTTTTTTTATCTCGTCCATAACGCGGTCATCCGCCTCACGCAGGATCTCCAGGCGTTCGGGGGTCACCTCTCCCAGGATACGCACGGCCAAGCCGGGTCCGGGAAACGGCTGACGTTTAAGAATATGATCCGGCAGTCCGAGATGCTTGCCGATCTCACGAACCTCGTCTTTGAACAGTTCCCGCAGAGGTTCGATCAGTTCCAAATGCATTTTCTTGGGCAGCCCGCCTACATTATGGTGGCTCTTAATGGTAGCGGACGGTCCGCCGATAGGAGAGATCGATTCGATCACATCCGGATAAAGGGTGCCCTGGGCCAGATACGAGACATTTTTGTATTTCTTAGAGGCCTCCTGAAAGACCTGGATGAATTCATCGCCGATGATCTTGCGTTTCTCTTCCGGGTCCACCACACCTTCCAGACGTTTCAAAAACCGTTTGGCGGCATGGACCACAGTCAGGTTGATCTTAAAATGCCCTTTAAAGGTCTTTTCCACAGACTTGACTTCGTTCTTACGCATGAGCCCGTTATCAACGAAAATACAGCCCAGCTTCCTCCCGACAGCTTTATGGATCAGCATCGCGGCGACTGAGGAATCCACACCCCCACTCAGCCCGAGAATCACTTTCTTGCTGCCCACGCGCTCTTTGATATTCTTCATAGCGGCGTTGGCGAACTTCTCCATGGTCCAGCGCGGAAAACAGCTGCAGATCTGATAGACAAAGTTGGTCAGGATATCCGTTCCCCGCTGGGTATGAACGACTTCCGGATGAAACTGCACCCCGTAAATTTTCTTGCGGGGATGACCGATGGCCGCGACAGGAGCGTTCAATGTATGGGCCAGGACCTGAAACCCCTTCGGCAGATCTTTAGTCGCGTCAGAATGGCTCATCCAGCAGGTCAGATTGGTGGGCAGATTAGCAAACAGATCCCGGTTGCGGTCCACAAAAAGCTCGGACCGGCCGTATTCCCGCTCCTTACTTCTCTCGATCTTACCGCCGTGCATCTTGACGATGGCCTGCATGCCGTAGCATATTCCTAAAATCGGCATATTCAGTTTAAAAATCCCCTCGTCAGGAAGCGGAGCGTTCTGATCATAAACGCTGATCGGACCTCCGGAAAGGATGAGCCCTTTTGGATTCTGGCTTTTGATCTCTTCCGGGGTGATGTTGTACGGAACAATACGGCAAAAGACTTTGTTCTCGCGGATCCGGCGGGCGATCAGCTGGGTGTACTGCGACCCGAAATCCAGGATCAAAATAATATCTTTATGCCGCGGCTTGGTCACCTTGACCGAAAACTTGGCACGGCCGCGCGGCAGACGCAGGGTCTGGGCCTTTTTTCTGGCCGCAGCGGTACGCCGGGACGCGTTGCGCCTGCGGCTGGTCAGCGGCCCGGATGTCAAAACTTTATCTGCGGTCTTTTTCGCTAACGGTTTTTTCTGTTCAGCCTTCTTCGCAGACGCCTTGGCAGCTTTTTTCGCAGGGGCCTTTTTAACCGGTGATTTCTTAGCAGATTTCCCGGAAGATGCCTTCTTCGCGGTGGACTTTTTCACCGGTTTTTTCTTTCCGGCTGAAGCCTGGGATGTCTTCTTTTTCGCAGGGCGTGGTTTTTTAGCCGTCTTTTTCATGACCTTTTTTGCTGATTTTTTAGCTGCTTTGTTCGTTTTTGGCATTTGTTCCACTCACCTTTTTCTATAGCTTAAAAAATAACACGCCCCACATGTGGGAAGAGGCCCGGCCTCTCTGTAAGGCTATTTGCCCATGCCGACACGCTGGCCGACTTGAAAAACCTTTCCTTCCGTCTGGATCGATGGAGCAATGATCATCTCGACATCATGCATTTGACGGATCGATTCGGCTCCCAATGCTCCCATGGATGCCCGCAGCGCCCCGACCAGGTTCTGTGATCCGTCATCCACGGTCGCCGGCCCGGTCAGGATCTGTTCCAGCGTCCCGGTCGTCCCTACACGGATCCGTGTCCCGCGCGGAAGATTGGCATGCGATGTCGCCATGCCCCAATGATATCCTTTGCCCGGCGCTTCACTGGCGCGTGCGAAAGCAGAACCAACCATACAGGCATCAGCGCCCGCGGCGATGGCTTTACAGACATCTCCTCCGATGCGCATACCGCCGTCGGTAATAATGGGGATATACTTCCCGGTACGCTTAAAGAAATGGTCCCGGGCCGCGGACGCGTCAACTGTGGACGTGATCTGCGGAACACCTATGCCCAGCACACCCCGTGTTGTACAAGCGGCTCCCGGACCCACACCGATCAGAACCGCGCTGGCGCCCAGCTCCATCAGCTCCAGGGTCATTTTATAGGTCACGACATTACCGATAGCGACCGGGATCTTAAGAGACGAACACAACTCACCGTAATCGCAGACTTTATATTCAGTGGAAATATGTTTGGCAGACGAAACCTGGGACTGGACAATAAACGAATCCGCCCCGGCCTCCTGGGCGATCTCCCCGAAACGCTGGGCGTTCTGCGGCACACAGCCCACAACAGCCGGCACCCCGGCCGCCTTGATCTGTTCGACGCGCTCAGCGATCAGCTTTTCCTGAACCGGGGGAAGATAGAGTTTCTGCAGAAGCTTTGTGGCTTTTTCCGGAGTGGCTTCGGCGATCTCGCTCAAAATCGCGGCCGGATCATCGTAACGTGTCTGCACTCCGTCAAGATTAAGGACCGCAATGCCGCCGATCTTGCCCATGGCAATAGCGAATGTGACGTCCACGACACCGTCCATGGACGCGGCCAGGATAGGGATCTGCAGTTTCATGCCGGAAAAATCCCAGCTGGTATCGACCTCGTTCGGATTGACCGTCTGCATACCGGGAACCAGTGCGATCTCATCAAACCCATAACACCGGCGTGCACGCCGTCCGATCCCAATCCATTCGGCCATATTACCTACCTCCTGTAAAAATCCGTAAATAATTGAAAAATAATAAGATTTGTCCCTAAATAACGAAAAGCCATAATTTTTAACACTATTAAACTAATAATATATAGAAAAGCCTCGCCACTGTCAATCTTCTTTTTGAAATCGACAGTTTATGAGAGGATTTTTCATTTTTTCAAAGAAAAAGCGGCAGGATTTTTTCAATCCTGCCGCTTTTCCAGGGCTTTTTCAGCTATGAAAACTGCCGAGCTTACATCATACCGCCCATTCCACCCATACCGCCCATTCCGCCAGGCATGGCCGGTGCGCCGCCTTTATCGTCTTCCGGAACATCTGTGACCAGACATTCTGTCGTCAAAAGAAGGCCGGCAATACTTGCCGCGTTCTGCAAAGCCGTACGGGTCACCTTAGCTGGATCAATAACACCGCTCTGCAGCATATCAACATAATCATCTTTGCTGATATCATATCCAATATTCACTTCGGATTCCAACAGACGGTTGACGATAACCGATCCTTCCAGGCCGGCATTTTCCGCCAGCTGACGAACCGGAGAAACCAGAGCACGCCGCACAATCTGCACACCGGTTCCTTCATCACCTTTCAGCTTCATCGTATCCAAAGCAGTCATCGCGCGCAGTAAAGCAACTCCGCCGCCCGGAACGATCCCTTCTTCGATTGCAGCACGGGTCGCGTGCAGAGCATCCTCAACACGGGCCTTTTTCTCTTTCATCTCTGTCTCGGTGGCTGCGCCGATATTGATGATGGCGACTCCGCCGGACAATTTGGCCAGACGCTCCTGCAGTTTTTCTTTATCATAAGAGGAATCAGTCTGCTCGATCTGATTTTTGATCTGGGTAATACGGGATTTAATATCCTCTGTCTTCCCGGCACCCTCCACGATCGTAGTGTTCTCTTTATCGATCTTGACCTTTTTGGCCTGACCGAGATCCTGAAGCGTCAGGTTCTCCAGTTTGATCCCCAGGTCTTCGCTGATCGCACGCCCGCCGGTCAGAACAGCAATGTCCTGAAGCATGGCCTTACGGCGGTCGCCGTAACCCGGCGCCTTCACCGCGGCGCACTGCAGGGTCTTACGCATATTGTTGACCACCAGCGTCGCCAAAGCTTCGCCTTCAACATCTTCACAGACGATAACCAGCGGCTTTCCGGCCTGCGCGACCTTTTCCAGAACAGGCAGCAGATCTTTAATATTCGAGATCTTCTTTTCGAACAGCAAAATGAAGGGATTTTCCAGCTCGCACTCCATCTTTTCCATATTAGTTGAAAAGTACGGGGACAGATAGCCCTGGTCAAACTGCATCCCTTCGACGATCTTAAGCTCTGTATCCAGAGTCTTGGATTCTTCCACCGTGATCGGAGCGTCTGTTCCCACCGCCTCAAAGGCCTCAGCGATCTTTTTCCCGATCAGGGTGTCGCTATTGGCCGCGATCGTCGCAACCTGCTCCACCTCAGTGCTCTTTTTCAGATCAACGGTCTTGGACAGATCAGAGATCTTGGCGACCACTTTCTCCACAGCCTGCTCGATGCCGCGCTTCAAGGCCATCGGGTTAGCACCGGCTGTTACATTCTTCAGGCCTTCACGGTAAATGGCCTCGGCCAGAACCGTAGCGGTCGTAGTCCCGTCACCGGCATTATCCGATGTCTTCTCTGCGACCTCTTTGACCATCTGAGCGCCCATATTTTCGTACGGCTCTTCCAGGTCGATCTCTTTGGCCACCGAAACACCGTCTTTGGTCACAGTCGGTGAACCGAATTTTTTGTCCAGAACAACATTTCGTCCCTTTGGGCCCAATGTTACCTTGACAGCCCGGGCCAGTTTTTCGACACCGGCAAGGATTGATCGTCTTGCCTCGTCTCCGAATTCCAATTGTTTAGCCATGTTTTTCCTCCCTTAAATCACTCGGTTTTTCCCGAATTGGTTCCACTTATTAAAATATCCCGTTTCACTTACTTAGTGACCACGGCCAGAACATCGTCTTCGCGCATGATCAAAAGGTCTTCCCCCTCTTTGGATGAAATTTCCGTCCCGCTGTATTTCCCGTAGAGAACGCGGTCCCCCGCCTTCACGCTCAGGGCCTTAGTCTGCCCGTTGTCCAGAACTTTGCCGTCCCCGACAGCCAGAACTTCGCCTTCCTGCGGCTTTTCCTTGGCTGTATCCGGAAGAACGATCCCGCCCTTGGTGACCTCTTCGGCCTCCAGCGGCTTGACAATGATCCGGTCTGCTAATGGTTTAAGATTCATCCGACACCTCCTTCTTAAGATTTACTGTTTTTATGTCGCCAAGTTGTTAGCACTTGAATCTTCAGAGTGCTAATTTTAATCCATTTGATTGTTTTGTCAAGAAAAAATTTTTTTG
>CAZQQI010000012.1:0-55738 GCA_964595465.1 uncultured Planctomycetales bacterium
CTTTAATAACTCTTGTCCAAGAAGATGTTTACAATTAAAACCCGGTATGATAGAATAATCGCTCATTATGATATGGTGTCCTGGATTGTCCTAGTTGTTTAATACTGATTTGAGTGATATCAGGGAGGTAAAAATGAACCGTATAGCTGCGATTTTCATGTGTGCCTGCGGGCTGGTTTTGGCCGGGTGCGGAGTAATGGAAGAAGATCCGAATACGATCACTGTATGGCACTGGATGAACGACCGGCATGACGCCCTGGAAGAATTGGCGTCCCGTTATCAGCAGAAGACCGGGATCACGGTCAATTTTCAGTTATTTGCCCCTTCCGATGTTTATTCTCAGAAAATTACGGCAGCGGCCCAGGCGCGCATTCTGCCGGACATCTTTGGGATCCTGGACAAAAAATCCGTTGTCGGGGATTTTATCAACGCTGGTTTTGTAGCCAATCTTAAAGACGCCTATTCCGCCGACAACGACGCCTGGCACAAAAGGATATTCGAAAAGGCATTGGTGCCTAATCATTTTGCTCCGGGAAACCCGTACGATGTTGAGCCGGGGTATTACGGAGTGCCTCTGGATGTTATGAATATTCAGATGGTCTATAATAAAGATCTTCTGCAGCAGGCGGGAATCGAAAATCCACCGCAGACGTTTGATGCCTTTCTGCAGGCCGCGGAAAAACTTAAAGGCCTTAATGTGACGCCCTTTGTCACCGGCTGGGGTGAGCTCTGGCTGATCGATTGTTTCTCTTCAAATTATGCCTTTAATATCATGGGGAAAGAAAAGGTCATGGAGACCTACCGGGGAAATGTCGCTTATACCGACGAAGACTGGATCAAGGTTTTTACGATATTTCAGACCCTGGCCGGACAGGGCCTTGTTGATAATGATATTGTGACCAAATCCAATAAGTTCGCGGAGCAGGATTTTGCCCTGGAGCGGGCGGCGTTCGCTTTTAACGGTTCCTGGGGCGTTAATGTTTATCACGGTATGAATCCGGACCTGGACTATGGTGTTATGAGGCCGCCGCCGATCAGCCGGGAACATGAATTAAAGATCTGGGGCGGTCCGGGAGGATCATTTATGGTGAACGCCGCGTCCTCCCGTAAAACAAAGGCCATTGATTTCTTGAAATGGCTGACCGCAAAAGAACAGCAGGTCTACCTTTCTGAAGAGACCAAGAATCTTCCCGCCAACCGTCATGCTTTGGCCGACCTCCCTCCGGAGCTGGCGGAATTCGGTAAAGCGATGGATCAGACCACCCATCCTTCGATCTGGCCGGTAGAAGAAGACGCTTTGGTTAAAGAGAAGTTCACTAAGGGGATCCAGTCCATTCTGATCGGAGAGAGGACCCCGGAAGATGTGGCTCAAGAGGTCCAGCGGGTGAAAGAACGTCAAATGGGGCGGGCCGAGCGCCGCGCACGATAAATTGGCCGTAAGGAGATCGAGCATGAACGGGGTTAAAGCCAGAACAAGTTCCTTCTATCTGCATCTGGATAGATTCACCAGTTTCCTTTTTGTCTTTCCTGCCATTATTATCTTTGCTGTATTTTACATATATCCGTTTTTCGAGACATTCAATCTGGCTCTCAGGGAGTGGAACGGGATCAGTCTGGCCCGTCCGTTTGTCGGTCTGCAGAATTTTATGGACCTGGCGACGGATAAGATCTGGTGGCAGTCGGTCTGGCACGCTTTTTTCATTACGTTGTTCGCGCTGACGATCCAGAACGCTCTGGCCTTTATGCTGGCGATGGCCTGTGACCGGGAGATCCGGGCCAAGAATTTTTACCGCGTGGTCTTTTTTATTCCTCCTGTCTTGTCAGAAGTTGTGGTCGGGCTGGTCTGGAAATGGATCCTTGACGGGCGGATGCAGGGCGGACAATATTTCGGATTATTGAATCATTTTCTGGACGCAGTGGGTCTGGACGCCCTGGTCAACAATTGGCTGTCCGATCCGCAGACTGCCTTGACCTGTATCGCAGTGGTCCACAGCTGGAAAGGGTTCGGCTGGGGGTTTATCATGTTTCTGGCCGGTCTGCAGACCATTGACCGCCAGCTGTACGAAGCGGCCCGCGTGGACGGAGCCGGAGCCTGGAGGACGTTCTGGAATGTGACCGTTCCCATGATGCTTCCGGTTATTGTGGTGGTTGTCATTTTGACGATTCTGGGTTCGATGCAGGCGTTTGTTCTGGTTTTATCGATGACCAACGGCGGGCCGGGATATCACACGGAGGTTCCGGTGACCCGGATTTTGGCCGCTATGACCGGGACCAAAGAGTATGGTCTGGCCTGCGCGATGGGGGTAACCTTTGGTGCGATCCTGATCGTGATGTCCGGGACGCTCAAGAAGATAGAAGGTAAGATCAAAGGCTCGTAATAGACCAAGAAAGGTGATCCGATGCGGTTCAATAAATATATTGCCATCAGGTGGAGTAAGGCGACAATTCTGCATATCTGCCTGCTGGTCGTGACCCTGACCTGTTTGTTTCCGCTTTTCTGGATGCTTCGTTCATCTTTTATGACCCAGGAAACGATCTTTACGGACATGACCCTGCTCCCGGCCAAGCTTAATCTGGAAAATTATATCCGGGCCTGGACCGAAGGAAAATTCAATCTTTATCTGCTGAACAGTGTGATCTATACGACCTTTGTTGTCGGCGGAATTGTATTGATCGCCTCCTGGGCCGCTTACGCCTTTTCCCGGCTGAATTTCCCTGGGAAGAACATTTTTTTCGTGATGTTTATTCTGGCCATGATGATCCCCCTGCCGGGAAGCTTTGTTCCGCTGACCGTTATGATGACCAAGCTGGGCTTCATTAATTCCTCTTATACCTGGGTGCGTCAGCTGGGGTATATTTTCTGTATGATCAATGTCGGCCTGTCGTTGAGCATTATCTTGCTGAAGACATTTTTTGATCAGATGCCGCCGGACCTGGAAGACGCCGCCCGCATCGACGGTTGTAATAAGATGGGTATCTGGCGTCATGTGGCGCTTCCCCTGGCCCGGCCGGCGATCGCCGTGATCGTGATCTTCAACGCCCTGAATGTCTGGAACGAATATATTCTGGCTATGCTTTTGTTAAATGATATCCCGGGCAAACCCACCATTATGCCCCTGCAGAGAGGCGTGATGGTTTTTGCTAACGCTAATAATGTTGATTATCCGCTGCTGATGGCCGGTCTTACGATCGCGGTTATTCCGATCGTACTCGTTTATCTGGTCATGCAGAAACATATTATCAAAGGCCTTGCCGCAGGTGCGGTCAAGGGATAAAAAACAAGGAGTTGTCTGTTTTGAGAAAAAATACGTATTTTTTTGTTTTTTGTATTTTAGCAACCATTAGTTTTCTTCCCTTTGTGAATGCCCAAGAAATTTCAGAAGAGAAGCCTGATCGCGCGGTCGGTGCTGTTATCAATGAGGAGATCCCTGCCGGGGTGCCTCAGCCGGACCCGATTTTACTGCCAGGCGAAGAGCAGGCCGATCCTGAAGTTCCTGAGTCGGTTAGAGAGCCGGACATTGATCCAGACGCTCCCGACTCGGCAGCCTGTGTTCAGCAGGCCTGGGAACTATCCAACCAGGGAAAACTGGAAGAGCTTAACGATCTGGTGGAGGAATGCTTGAAATATTACAAGGAGGCTGCCTTGGTTCAGCAGAAAGGCCTGGAGGATTTTCCTACGGTCACTCAGCGGGCTGAATATCAGATCCTGAATGACGTGGGCACGATCCTGTTTATCCGCGCCGAGGCCCTGATGAATTACGGCCGCACGGAAGAAGCTGTGAAGAGGTTTGAAGAGATTATTGAGCAATTTCCCTGGGCCCAGGCCTGGGACCCCAGAGGATGGTTCTGGTCGGTCAAGGAAAAAAGTCAGGACAGTATCAAAGTGATCAAAGGTATTGTTGATGATGATGCGGTGGAGGATCTTCCCAAGCTGGAGCGCACGACCCCGACATTGGCTTTTCCTGGGACAGAAAATGTTGTCAATTACCAAGAATACGGCGAATTTAAAGGTGTTGGGACGCAGAACTATGAATATCAGGCAAATGATCCCGAGGCGCTTTCGAACGCCGTCGGCCAAGGGATCTATCCGAATACTTCGGCTGTATACCGTGACCCGCGTTATCAGGAATTGAAAGAAAGCGGGCGGTTTGACGGCCTCAGCCATTGGGATTATGTTCACAGCAATGACCTGGAAACGGCGTTCTATCTCTGGGCGACAGCCAGGGAGCCTTGGGGCGTTAAACAGTTTTATATTGCCCAGATCTTTGAAAAGGCCGAGATGTATTATGAAGCGTTAAAGGCCTATCATGCTATTGTCGTTCATTTTCCTCAAACCGTGGCCTGGACCTATTGGCAGACCCCCTGGTATCCCGCTCAGGCCGCTATTGCTAAGATCGAACACCTGATACGCTTTCATCCCGAACTCAATCTCGGTGTCAAATGGATGAGTTTGCGGGTCAAGAATGGGTTTGATAATGATGTCAGCAATGATATCATGATCACTTATCCCGGCGTGATCTATGAACGCAATTGGTGGGAAGACTTAAAAGAAAGCGTGCAGGACTGGATCGATAAAGAGGAATTGGGTGATCCGGTCAGAACGCTGGGCGAGGGAGAGGTCCGTCTGGTACAGTATGAGAACGGACACTGGCAGATGCTGGTCGACGGTGAGCCGTATGTGATCCACGGGATCACCTACGCCCCGACTAAGATCGGACAAAGTCCGGATAAAGGGACTTTGGTATCCTGGATGCGTGAGGATACGAATGAGAACGGCCTCCCTGACGGTCCGTATGACGCCTGGGTTGATGCCAATAGAAATAATGAGCAGGATGCTGATGAGCCGGTGGTCGGTGATTTTCAGTTAATGGTGGACATGGGCGTGAACACGATCCGTGAGTATCACCAGCCTTTTCATCCGAGCAAAGAGGTGCTGCGCAAGATGTACGATGAATACGGCATCCGCGTGATCATGGGGGATTTTCTTGGGAAATATACTCTTGGTTCCGGCGCGACCTGGTTTGAAGGTACGGATTACGAAAATCCCGAACACCAGAAAAATATGATGGATTCTGTGCGGCGCATGGTCGAAGAGTTTAAAGATGAGCCGTATATCTTAATGTGGCTGTTGGGAAATGAAAACAATTACGGTGTGGCCTCTAATGCTGACCAAAAACCAGAGGCGTATTTTAAATTCGCCAACCGGGTGGCCAAGATGATCAAGGAGATCGACCCGGATCATCCAGTGGCCTTATGTAATGGAGATACCCTTTACCTCGACATATTCGGTAAGCATGCCCCTGATATTGATATCTTTTCGGCCAATGTTTACCGGGGAGATTATGGTTTTGGAGCATACTGGGAACAGGTGAAGGACGCCGCGGACAGACCGGCTTTTATCACGGAATACGGGGCCCCGGCCTTTGCCCGTCATCTGACGCTGAAAGAGGCGGAGGAAGCTCAGGCGCTGTATCACCGCGGGAACTGGCTGGATATCGAAGCGAATATGGCCGGGAAGAAAGACAGCGTGGGCAATGCCCTGGGCGGTGTGGTATTCGAATGGACCGATGAATGGTGGAAGAATTATGAGCCGTTTTATCATGACAAACGTTCTGACGCTATAGGGCCGTTTCCCGGAGGATATTATTATGAAGAATGGTTCGGGATCACCAGTCAGGGCAAGGGACGTCATAGCCCCTTCATGCGGCAGCTGCGGGATGCCTATTTCGCCTATCAGGAAATGTGGAACGCAGAGGACTAATCCGCTTCATTAACAAGGCGGACTTGCAAAACGGTTCGTTCAAATGGTATACTTATATAAGTATTACAGACGCAAAGATACAGTTATAGGTGCTTTGAGTCGATTTTGGATCAAATTCACAAAAGAGGAGGTTGTTGCATGAGAAAATGGATGAGGGGAATTTTAGCCGGGCTCATGGCAGTTGCTATGATTTGTCCGGTTGCCAGCGCGTATAATTTCGGGGACTACCGGTCATCGACACTGGTTAGCAAAGCCTGGGAGGCCTTGAATGACAAGGATCTGGACGCTGTTCTGGCCTACACGAATAAATGTATTGAACTGTATGAATCAAAGGCCAAGGAAATGCAGGCCGGTCTTGAAGAATATCCTGCAGGTGATAAAGATGAGGTTTTCGCTTATTGGGCCCTGAATGATGTTGCCACGGCTTATTATATTCAGGGTGAAGCTTATCGTCAGGGTGGAATGGAAGAAGAGGCCCAAGAGGCTTATCAAAAGGTTGTGAATGAGTTTACCTATGGACAGTGCTGGGATAATGGCGGATGGTTTTGGAAGCCGGCAGAAGCAGCAAAAGAAAAATTGGCTATGCTGGAATCCGGGACAGAGGTCGACTTTGGAGATTATTCTTCATCAACCTTAACTGCTAAGGCCTGGCAGGCATTGAACGCCGGTGATTTCGATGCGGTCAAGGCCTATGTGGATAAGACCCGCGAATTGTACGCGGAAAAGGCAAAAGAGATGGAAGCGTCATTGACCGAATATCCCTGGGAATCCAAGGAAGAGGTCTTTGAATACTGGGCACTGAACGATGTGGGAACAGCTTTATTCATTCTCGGAGAAGCCTACCGCAAATCCGGGGAGATCGAAGAAGCCAAAGAAGCGTACCAGACACTGATCGATGAATATCATTATGCGCAGTGCTGGGACCCGCAGGGCTGGTTCTGGAAACCGGCCGAAGCGGCCGCGGAAAAGCTGGCTGTTCTGGAAGACTGATTGACTTCAGCATGAAAACTGTTAGGATGGGAATCCTCGAGCACCAGCTTGGGGATTCCTTTTTTCTGATCCCCCGAGCAATATTAAAGAAAAATTAAGAGAAAGGTATGACAATGATGTATTGGTCTGTTGGTTTATTGAGTCTAATTCTGGTCTGTTCAGCTTGCGGACAAAAGCCGTCTGTCCCTGAAGCCGGCATGTCCGAACAGGAGGAGTCGTCCTTTGATCCGTTCATTGTTTATGATGATAAGGGGTCGCCGGAGAATCACTTTGTTCCGTCGGGGTTTATGCCGACCGGAGAGTGTATTTCTTTTAATGACCGCTGGCAGGAAAACTGCTATGACGGAGAGACCTGTATCAAGATCATTTATGACGGCGAGTGCTCGAAGAATGGCCAGCAATGGGCCGGAGTTTACTGGCTTAACCCGGCGAATAATTGGGGGTCCCGTGAGGGCGGCTTTAATCTCGAAGGCGCGCAGGCGCTGACTTTCTGGGCCCGCGGCGAGAAAGGCGGCGAACGTATCGAAGAGTTTCTGGTCGGCGGAGTGACCGGAGATTATCCTGACACGGATTCGGCTATGATCGGTCCGGTTGTTCTTACGGACGAATGGAAGCAGTATAAGGTCGACCTGCGCGGCAAAGATCTATCGTATATCAGCGGCGGGTTCGCCTGGACGACCAATGTTAAGGTCAATCCCAACGGTGCAACGTTTTATCTGGATAAAATACAGTATGAATAGTTTCGGCGGTCTGGCGGTATTATTTCAGAAAGAAGGCCGGCAGAATCAGCCGGCCTTCTTTCTGTTTTCCGCGCGCTTTAAATCCTTGTCCTGCATAAATTTATTACATTTTCTCTTGTCTTGAAAATCATCCTTTGATATAGTCATAATAGTTATACATAACATGGATATGCTGAAGGCCGTGTTTGTATTTTTTTGGCTGCTGATCCGTCGAGATTCTTACGGCAGCCGAACCGCAAAAAGGAGATGTTCCGTCTATGTCCAAGAATGCTAAATTGATCATAGCGCTTACTGGTATTGTGCTGTTGGTTGTGTTGGGTCTTTTATTTTTTGTGATCATGCAGAAGCAGCAGGCAGAAACCACGGCCTCTTCTCTGCAGGAGCAGATCGAGGATTACAGCCAGCGGGAAAAGACCTATATTCTGGAAAACAAAAAGATCAAGGATCAGATCGCAGAGATCGAACAGGCTAAGGCGGAACTGGAAGAGGAGCTGGCGGCATTTGAAGGTGTTGATATCAACGCACTTCAGGTCAAGGTGAAGACGTTAACCGAACAGAAGGAAGAATGGCAGCAGAAGGTGGAGTCCTTAAAACAGCAGAGAGAAGACCTAGTCGCTAAGCTCGAAGAAAAACCGGAAGAAAAAATTGTCTATAAATATGTGGAATCACGGGAACAGATCCCGGAAGGAGCTTCTTTTGAAAAAGAGGAATCCCCGGAAGGGTCAGCGGTTTCTAAACGGGAAGCGGTGAAACCTTTAAATGAGAACGAAGATTTTTATTGGGCTCAGGTCCTGAAAGAAAAGACCGCTTTGCAGCTGCAAGTTGAAAAGCTTGAAAATGAACTTAATCAAAAGACTGTCAAAGTCACGGAATTGAAAAAGGCTAACAGTGATCTTCAGTTGGAATTGAGTGATATGATCAACCGGAAAGAAGAGATCGTGCGCAAGATCAAGCACGGGCATGATCTCTCGGATAGCCTGTCTTTAGAATTGGCCCGCGCCCAGAATGATAAAAAATTTCTGAACGATCGTTTGGTCAAGATTAATCAAGAGAATGACGGCCTGCGTGAGCAGATCAAGAAACTGACATCCACTAAGATCGCACTGGAGAAGACCATCGTGCGGATTCAGGATGAAAAGCAGGACGTGGAGAAAAAATTGCATGAGACCGAGAATGTTATCCAAAGCCGCATCGACGAGATCTGGGATATTAAAAAGAGCCTGGATCAGACCTTGTCATCAAACGCGCCGGTTGACGGGCAGGTTGAACTGCCGCCGATCGTGGTCTCTGATGCTGATTCTCCGGAAGATATGGAACGGCAGGCCGACGCCGGGGCCGTCCGTAACGGTAATGTGGTATCTATTAATCCGGACAACAATTTTGTCATCGTCGACCTTGGCCAGGAAGAGGGTGTTGAGTTGGGAGACTCCCTTAATGTTTACCGCGGAGCTGAATATGTGGCCGGATTGGAAGTTATTCAGGTGCGTGAAGGGATTGCGGCCGCGGATATCGTGAGTAAAGACGCCAAGATTCAGATAGGTGATGCTGTTCGTTGAGTGTGATGATACGGTTTTTTTCGGCCTCACTGCGGGATCTGCAGTGAGGCTTTATTTTCGAAAGGATCAGAGATATGGCAGAGAAGAGACGTTCCAGTATCCATGATGTCGCGCATCGCGCCGGGGTCTCGATTACCACTGTATCCCGCGTAATCAATAATGTGTCGACGGTAACTCCGCAGAATCAGGCGAAAGTGGAAAAGGCGATCGCTGAATTGAATTATCAGCCGGATGCCAACGCTCAGCGTCTTGCGCGCGGATTGAATAACGCCATCGGTTTTGTGATCCCGGGGTATCCGGGAATCTTTCATTCTTTCTACGCCGTAGAATTGATCCGCGGTGTCGGGCATGCCTGTGAATCGTTGCGGCTGGATATGATCTTTCACATCACGAATGGGTTTAACGATCTTAAGACCAGCAGTGTCGGGGGATTGATCTTCGCCGACATTATTGAGAACGAACGGCAGGTCAAATCCGCGTTAAAGTCCGACATTCCCTGCATGGTGATCAATCATGTTGTCCCGGATGTGCCGGTGCATTATATTGCCGTAGATAACCGCAAGGGGGGCGCACTCGGCGCGGAGTATCTCTATCAGCTGGGACATCGCAGGATCGCGATGATCACCGGAAGTCTGCGTATGCAGGCCGGACAGCAGAGGCGGAAAGGGTTTTTAGAATACCTTACGTCGCAGGGGATCTCTGTCCCGGATCAGTATGTGGCCGAAGGGGACTATTCACGTCAAAGCGCGCGTGCAGCCATGGAACAGCTTTTAGACCTTGCAGATCCTCCGTCAGCGGTTTTTGTGGCGTCTGATGATATGGCTCTTGAGGCCATGGCCGTGGCGATGGAGCGCGACCTGAGTATCCCCGATGATATTTCTATTGTCGGATATGATGATAATCCTGCAGCCCTTTACGGGCCAGCAGCTTTGACGACTATCCGTCAGCCTTTATTCGCGATGGCGGATCAGGCTGTGCGTGAACTCAACCGGATTGTACAGAAAACCCCGGAAAAACGTCTGCAGAAGATCCTGGAGCCGGAGTTGGTCATCCGGGATTCCTGCGCCGGGCCTTCCCAGCGGGCAGATTGACAAAATCAGGCTTTAGCGCTAGAGTATGTCCGCTGATCAGCAGGAAGAAGGTAATATGGGCCGATTCATGAATATAATTATGTATCTCTTATGGACCCTGACCATTATTATGGTTCTGGCGGCGACCTTTACGGAATTTGAATATACGGATCTTAATGCCATTGCGGTTGTGTTGTTCCTCTTTTCCTTCTTGAATTCTTTTCTGATGATCACACGTAAAAACAAATAATTTTTTCCAATCGGGGACGATATGGATAGAGAATACCACTGTCTGGTTGTCGGCGGGGGTCATGCCGGCGTAGAGGCCGCACTGGCTGCGTCCCGCATGGGATGCCGGACAGCTATGATCAATTTAACCCGTGAGACGATCGGCTTGATGAGCTGTAATCCTGCTGTCGGTGGTGTCGGCAAAGGGCAGCTGGTCAAGGAGATCGATGCTTTAGGCGGTGAGATGGGGCTGGCGGCTGACAAGACCGCGATCCAGTTCCGTCAGCTGAATGCCTCAAAAGGTCAGGCTGTCCGTTCATCGCGTTGTCAGTCGGACCGCCGCCGGTATCAGCAGTATATGCAGCAGGCTGTCTGTTCTCAGCAGGATCTGACTGTGATCGCGGATATGGCTGAAGAGATACTGGCCGTTTCTGGCCGCGTCACCGGCGTCAAGACAGCTTCCGGCCTGATATTATCGGCGCCGACTGTGATCCTGGCAGCCGGAACGTTTTTAAAAGGACGTATGCATATCGGTCCCCGTATCATTCCCGGAGGGCGAGCCGGAGAGCCTTCAGCGGTGCGTCTGACCGATAATTTAAAAGATCTGGGATTTGAGATCGTGTATTTCAAGACCGGTACGCCCCCGCGCATCGACGGGAAAACCGTGGATTTTTCCCGGATGCACATTCAGCATTCCGACCCCCGTCCGGTGCCGTTTTCCTTCCGCACGGATCATATACCTGATGATCACCCGTTGCGGCCCTGTTTCATCACCCGGACCACGGAACAGACCCATGAGATTATCCGCAGAAATTTTCATCTTTCCCCGATGTATTCCGGTCAGATCGAAGCGACCGGGGTGCGGTATTGTCCTTCTATCGAGGATAAGCTGAAAAAATTTCCCGATAAAGGGACGCATAATGTCTTTATGGAGCCTGAAGGGCTTGAAACGGAACTGTACTATCCTAACGGCATTTCTACCGGCCTTCCGGAAGATGTTCAGCAGGAGATGGTCCATTCTATCCCCGGCCTGGACAAAGCCGTGATCACTCAGCCGGGCTACTCTATCGAACACGGTGTTATTCCGCCGACACAGATTACGTCATCGTTGGAAAGCAAACAGATCAAAGGGCTGTTTCTGGCCGGACAGATCAACGGCACCACAGGCTATGAAGAAGCCGCGGCCCAGGGTTTAGTGGCCGGAGTCAACGCGGTGTTAGCCTTTCGGAATGAAAAACCTTTTATCCTTGGACGGCATGAGTCATATATCGGAGTGCTGATCGATGATCTGACCACCAAGGGAACGGAAGAGCCATACCGCATGTTTACGTCCCGGGTGGAATACCGCCTGGTTGTTCGTGAAGATAATGCTGATGTCCGCATGGCGCCTTATGCCCGGCAACACGGTCTGATCCGAGAAGAAGAATTTGATCAAATTATGAAAAAATATGACCGGGTGGAGAGTGAGATCGCCCGGCTCAAAGCTAAAAAGGTTTTTCCGGGTTCGGATGAAGGAAAAGCACTCAGCGCGATGCTCGAGGCCAACGGCAGTACCCGTCTAAGTCAGCCGGCATCTCTGGCTGATATTCTTAAGCGTCCCCAGGTGCATTATACCGATCTGCGTTCGTTTGGGGCCTCCTTATCAGAGGATGAGCGTGTTCAGGTCGAACAGGTGGAATATGAGATCAAGTATGAAGGGTTCATCGCCCGCCAGCAGAAGGATATAGACCGTCTGCGTTATGTCGAAAATATTAAGATCCCGGAAGACATGGATTACACCCGCATTCCTGGTCTTTCCATAGAGATCCAGCAGAAACTCGCCCGATTTTCTCCCCATACGCTTGCCCAGGCCCACCGTATTTCCGGCGTTACGCCGTCTGCGGTTTCCATTCTGATGGTATATTTGAAGAAGCTGTC
This sequence comes from uncultured Planctomycetales bacterium, assembly GCA_964595465.1. Classification (GTDB taxonomy): domain Bacteria; phylum Omnitrophota; class Gorgyraeia; order Zapsychrales; family JANLHA01; genus JAKLFA01. The sequence continues at coordinate 12,263 of CAZQQI010000012.1, forward strand.
TCTGGCCCGCCGTGAACAAATGCGTAATGAATAACTCATTGTTCTATGAGTGAGAGAGGGCATGGTGTGTATGGGTCATAGTGTGTTTTTCCGGAGCGTTCGTTTTTCCCCAGCGAGGAAAAACTCACTCAACGAAAATCCTGCGCTCTCATCACGCTGACGCGTGATGAACCGTGCCCGCTCCGGATTTCTGAAGTCCGTCAAAACACACTATGATCCATGATCGACAGCAACACTTCTCCAGGAGTTGTCTTCGGCGACGTGTCTTGATGAGATTTTTATGCCGCGCCGTTCAAAGAGGTGATTCTTGATTACTCATTAAGTTGTGCTAAAGTTAGGTAAATAAAGAATGCCTGAAAAAGGAGTCATTATGCCTATTGCACAGTCTATTTTGGAATTGATCGGAAAAACACCCCTGGTCCGCCTTAACCGCATGGCCGCGGATGTCCAGGCTGAAGTTTTTCTTAAATTGGAGTTCTTCAATCCCGCGGGATCGGTTAAAGACCGTATCGCCCTGTCCATGCTCGAATCAGCGGAGAAAGACGGTACGATATCTCCGGACAAGACCACGGTCATCGAACCGACATCCGGAAACACCGGTATTGGTCTGGCCATGGTGTGCGCGGTTAAAGGCTACAAGCTCAGGATCGTGATGCCGGATACCATGAGTCAGGAGCGGCGTATGCTGATGCAGGCCTTCGGCGCGGAATTGGTTTTGACCCCGGGCAGTGAGGGGATGAAGGGCGCTGTTGCCGAAGCGGAACGCCTGGTCTCCATGGATGAGAACTGCTTTATGCCTCAGCAATTCAATAATTCCGCTAACCCTGAGGCCCATCGCCGGACAACGGCAGAAGAGATCTGGCAGGATACCGAAGGGAAGGTTGATGTTCTGGTCGCCGGGGTCGGCACGGGAGGGACGATTACCGGAGTCGGCAGTGTTCTTAAAGAACGGAATCCTGATATCCAAGTCGTTGCCGTGGAGCCTGAAGATTCAGCTGTGCTTTCCGGTAAAGGACCAGGCCCGCATAAGATCCAGGGCATCGGCGCCGGATTTGTGCCGGAAAACTGCCGGCAGGAGATCATTGATGAGGTTGTTACTGTCAGCAACGAAGAGGCCTTTGATTATGCCCGGCGCCTGGCGCGCGAAGAAGGGCTTCTGTCCGGGATCTCCTCGGGCGCCAATGTCTGCGCGGCGCTGAAAATCGCCGCCCGTCCGGAAAGCGCCGGGAAACGCATTGTGACATTTGCCTGCTCGACAGGGGAACGCTATTTGAGTACGGAATTGTTTCGACGGCAAACGTGACGTGTGAAAAGTGACGGGAAAAGTGAACCGGAGAACGGGAAACGGAGAACGGAGAACGGGAAACGGGAGACGTGAAACCGAGAACGAGAAACGGGAGACGTGAAACGCAAATTTTGAAAACCCATAACTCAAACGTTTCACGCTTCACGTATCCCGTTGTACGTTAATCCAATAAACCCAATAAACCCAACAAACTCAATGAACTCAACAAACCCAATAAACCCAACAAACCCAACAAATTCAATGAACTCAACAAACCCAACAAACCCACACCTCCCATGTCCAAGACCGCGCTGAAATTTATTATTTTTATAGGTTTTGTCTGCCTTTTCGTTTTCCTCGGCGGTATGCTGAATTTCAACCCCGAGCCTTTGCAGGAATTTTTCACTGAAAAAACGCCTGTTCTTTCCAGTATCATCTTTATCGTTTTATATGTTGTCGGAACATTTTTTATCTGGGTAGGGCCCAAGGATGTTCTGCGCGTGGTCTCGGCTGTGGTCTTCGGCGCGGTTTGGAGTTCGGCCTTGATTTATATCGCAGAAATGCTCAACCTGCTGGTCCTGTTCAATTTCAGCCGCTGCATGGGACGGGCGTACTTAGAAAAAAAGATGAAGGGCAAGATCAAGAAGATGGATGAGGCGGTGTCCCGGACCAGTTCTGCGGCGATCTTTTTCATGAAGTTTTATCCCATTATTCCTTTCCGGGTGCTGGATCTGGGCTACGGTTTGACGAAAGTCAACCTGTCCCGCTATTTTTTTGTCAGTGCCCTGGCCGCACCGGTCCGCCTGTTCGTGATCCAGTATTTTTTGGCTCTGGGTCTAGACACGGCCATGAACCCTATGAAATTACAGGAATATTTGCTGGACCGTCCCCGGGTCTTTTTCGCCATGTTCACCTATTCGGTTTCAGCGGTTATTTATCTAATCGTACTGTTGTTCCGTCGGGGCCGGCGGCGGGATGAATTCGCAACAGGATCTGCTGCAGAGGCGGGTGAATAGATGAATGCCTTTTTGAAAAGTTTACGTGTCTATTTTTCTGATAAAGACCTCCTGCATCTACAGTCTTTGAAGGTTGGCATCGCGGGAACCGGAGGGTTGGGGTCGAATATCGCGGTCATGCTGGCCCGCAGCGGGTTGTGTCAATTCTGCTTGCTTGACCGCGACCGGCTGGAGGCAGCCAACCTCAACCGCCAGCATTTTTTCCCGGAACATATCGACCGTCCCAAGGTGACCTGTCTGAAGGAACAGCTGGTGACAATTAATCCTGATATTTCCTGCAGAGAATATTATCTGGAGTGGTCTCCGGGCCAGCCTAATGATCCTTTTCCGCAATGCGACATTTTATTTGAGGCCTTTGACGGCGCCGAAACCAAGGCCCGTTTTATTGACTATTACAGCGGCATGGTGCCGTGTTTGATCTCAGGTAATGGTATGTGCGGGCTGAATCCGCTGGAACCTTTGCCGGTCCGTCGGGTGGCAGATGTCTTTGTTGTAGGAGACGGCGTGACGGATGTGTCGCCCGAACAGCCGCCGTTGGCTCCCCGGGTCACTGCCTGCGCGGCAAAAATGGCTGAGATCGGCCTGGCCTGGGCGTTGGGGAAGATCTAGCTGCTGAATGTCAGGTTCCTTTATTATTAAAAAGGAGGGGTATTATGGAATGTCCGGCTTGTGATAATACACTCACGGAAAAAGAATTCGGCGGCATTGCTGTGGATGTCTGCGAAAACGGCTGCGGCGGGATCTGGTTTGACAATTTTGAACTGGAGAAATTTGACGAACAGCATGAGCATGCCGGAGAAGCCTTACTGGATGTGGCGCGCGATCCTGATGTGCAGGCTAACATTCAGGAAAAACGGCAATGCCCCCGCTGTCAGGATGTGGTGATGCGTCAGCGTTTTTTCAGTGTGAAGCGCGGTGTAACAATGGATGAATGTGCGGGCTGCGGCGGGATCTGGCTGGATGCCGGCGAATTGAGGGATATCCGTAAAGCCTTTGAGAATGAAGAGCAGCGTCATCAGGCGTTCGACACATATTTTCAATCGGTTCTGGGGGAACAGCTCTCATCCGAAATTTCCGGCCAGCGGTCTGAATTAGCTGATGCACGGAAATTTGCGCACGCATTCCGCTATATCCTGCCAAGTTATTATATTCCGGGAGAGCAAAAGGGAGGGGCGTTTTAAAAAGGGATGGGCGGCGTCTTACTCTGCCTGTTCTGCGTAGAGGATGCGTTCCAGCTTCTTGGAAATCAGTGTTTGGGTATAACCGCTGGCAAAAATATAGATGCCGTACTGAACGACCAGATAGTTTTTATTCATCAAGTTGAAGAAAATGATAACGATCCCGACAAAAACCAGGATCACACCGCTTAAATGACACATCCATGATAAGGATTCCAGCGACCGTATGTTTTGTTTGTGCATGCGTCCTCCTTTATAAGACTCACCTTCTTATTTATTATACAAATATCTCGGCGAATAGGAAGATTTTTTCAGCTTAAATGGTCAGATTGCGCCAGTCGGTCAGGACGGGATCAAAGTTTTTCTTCTTGAGCATGGTTTTGATTTCCTCAACAGAGCGGTGATCAGCGATATCGAATTGCGGGTCCTGATGTTTAGGCTGTCCCGGGCTGTAGGCGCCGACCGCGGTGCGCGAGCCGGCCGAGATCCGGGTTACTCCAAGGCCGAGGGTGTGTTCTCTGAAGGCGGCGGATTCACGGGTGGAAAGGTTGATCCCCGCGCGGGGAAAGGCGATTCGGGTCAGGGAGAGGATGCGGACTAACGTGACATCAGAAATTTCGGCAGGGATGAATCCCTGTCCTTTGATCGTGCGCAGACGCGGATAAGATAAGCTGTATTCCACGCCGGGATAATGTTTTTCTAATGCACGCAAATGCTGAAATAAGGCATAGATGTCTCCGGCAGGATCGGTTAATCCCAGCAGAATTCCCAGTGATAAATGATGAAATCCGGCACGGGCGATGCGTTCTGGAGCGCCGAGGCGGAAATCATAGTCTTTTTTTTCTCCGGCCAGATGGACTTGGGCATAGCGGGAGCGGTTATAGGTTTCCTGGTAAATGGTGACGCCGTCAGCTCCTGCCGCGTGCAGACGGCAGTAGCCGTTCTCTGTCAAAGGGTAGATCTCCAGCGCCACATTGGGAAAAAACTCCCGCGCGGCGTGAACGGCTTTCTCCAAATATTCCAGGGGAGTCTGCTGCGGGGATTCGCCGGTGAGCAGAAGGATATTCTCGATGCCGGTGCTGGCAATGGCCCGCATTTCCTGCCGGTATTCTTCAGCAGTGAGTTTTTTGCGCTGGATGGTATGAGAGCGGTTGAAGCCGCAATAAACGCAATGGGATGAACAATAGTTCGATAGATACAGCGGGGTGTAGAGCGAAATGGTTCGGCCGAAATACTGCCGGGTCAGTGAAGCGGCCCGCCGGGCCAGGTCTTCGGTCAGTGCCGGGCTGGGGTCGGACAGGACCATTTGGATGTCGGAGAGAGACGGACGCATGATATTTGCTATCCTTAAGTATTATATAAAAATCCCGTCAGCGGAGAAGAGGGCTCGGCCGTATGACGGCGCGCGGGCAGTCCGCTTAGATAGGCCCGCCGTCCGGAGCAAATGGCTTCGGCGAACGCGAGAGCCATTTCCGCGGGGCGGCCTGCTGTGGCCACGGCCGTGTTGACCAGGACTGCGTCGGCGCCGAGTTCCATGGCTTCGGCTGCTTGAGACGGCGCGCCAAGGCCGGCATCTACGACAATGGGGATATCAATTTCATTTTTGAGGATGCGGATAAATTCGCGGGCCAGCAGCCCCTGGTTCGATCCGATCGGGGATGCCAGAGGCATCACGGTTGCGGCTCCGGCGGCGGCGAGTTCGCGGGCGCAGTACAGGTCAGGGAACATATAGGGCAGAACCACAAATCCATCGTCGACCAGCAGGCGAGTTGCCTCGACCGTTGCGGAATTATCCGGGAGTAAATATTTTGAATCATTAATGACCTCGATCTTGATCCAGTTCCCGCAGCCGCTTTCCCGTGCCAGGCGGGCGATACGCAGCGCTTCCCGGGCGTTACGGGCCCCGGAGGTGTTGGTCAGTAAGGTGATCCCGTCGGGAATATATTCCAGGATATTGTCTTCATGGCGTTCCAGGTCGATGCGCCGCAGCGCCACGGTTACGATCTCGGTTTCGGAGAGACGGATGCTTTCGGCCAGGTCCTGTTTGTTGGCAAATTTCCCCGTCCCCAGTAGAAACCGGCTTTCAAATGTTCTGTCTGCGATTATCAGGGGGTCGTTCATGGTTTGTTGAGTTTATTGAGTTTGTTGGGTTTGTTGAGTTTGTTGGGTTTGTTGAGTTTGTTGGGTTTGTTGGGTTTATTGAGTTTATTGGATTAACGTACAACGGGATACGTGAAGCGTGAAACGTTTGAGTTATGGGTTTTCAAAATTTGCGTTTCACGTCTCCCGTTTTTCGTTCCCCGGCTCACTTTTCACGTCTCCCGTTCTTCGTTTCCCGGCTCACTTTTCATGTCTCCCGTTCCTCGTTCCCCGGTTCACTGTTCCCGTAACTTTTCCTAGTTCACGATCTATTATCCCCCGCCCACAAAGGTTACCAGTTCCAGAACGTCACCGTCTTTTACCTCTGTTTGAGGCCAGTGATCGCGTTTAATGATCGATCCGTTGAGTTCAGCAACGACCCTCTTTTGCTCTGGACAATGTTTTTGCAGAAGGGACTGCAATGTACGGGATTCCCCCAGGCTATGTTGTTTTCCATTTATTGTAATAGGCATAAGAGATCCTTTTAAGTGCCCTACATAATAGTACTATTCATAATGAAATGCAAATAGCGCGGGAAGAGAAAATAAAAGAAATTCAGCCTCTTGGGAAATATGCGTGCGTGAAAAGGAAGGGTGATGCTTTCGCGTTCACCCATTTTTGGCTTGAATGGCGTTAACGAGCACCTCCCGATCTTTTTTATCGCCATTCGTGCGAGGACTGTCTGAGCGAAGAACACATAACACAGGATCAAAATCGGCATAATTCGTGAGCATAAACACGGGACACGTTCTGGATCAAACGGCTCATTTTCATGAACATTCAATGAGGGGGTTTGAAGGAATAGCTATCTTTTATAGTCATTCCGTCGTGAAACTGTGCGCGAAAGCATTACAGTATCCTTTGATTGAGGCGCTCAAAACTTCATGGAGACAAAATAGCAAAATTTCTATTTTTGCTGTGCTGGCCGTTGTTCTAATAGCAAATTGATATGATATATTTTTTGTCCTTTGACAAACCACATGACCGGCGGTAAACTGCATCATAAGTCAAGGAGGACAGCCATGAATGCCGCAGCAACAGAATTTGTCGTGTTTGACGTCGAGACAACCGGTCTTTCTCCGGTTGACGGTGACCGGATCATTGAGTTGGCTGCGGCCCGTGTCCGGGGCGGGCGTATTGTCGAGACCTTTGAGTCCTATCTTAATCCTCAGCGGGATATTCCTGAGCAGTCGCAGCGGATTCATAATATTTCCGCAGAGATGGTCGCCGATGCTCCGCTGGCTGCCGATGTTCTGCCTCGGTTTATTGAGTTTGTCGCCGGAGCCTGTCTCTGCGGACAAAATGTCAAATTCGATCTGGATTTTGTATGCTACGAGGCCGGCCTGGCCGGCTGTGCCCTGCGTGCTGAGACCCCGGCGATCGATACGATCAAGATGGCGCGCTATTTTCTCCCTCAATTAACGACCTATCGGCTGTCTAGCCTGGCGCAGGCTGTGGGCCTTAAAGTCGGCACGACCCATCGCGCGATGGCGGATGTGGAACTGACAGTAGGTGTCCTGAACCGTCTCATTATGCTGGCAGAAGAGCAGGGGTTTACCCAGTTTAAAGACATTTTACGGGAATTTGGTGTGCTGAAACCTAAATTCCGGCTTGCCCAGAATCAGGATCTGCTGTTTTAGCCTGATTTTTTGCCTTTTTATCCCAAGAGTGCTATAATTTGACTTCATAAATTGGGGTTTAGCGAATAGAGGATGGAGAATAGCAAATATAAAACTACTTAGATGCTTTGCAGGATATAAGATGCACGTGTCTAAACTATTCGCCATTCGCTATTTGCTATTCGCTATTCACTATTTACTATTTATCTTTAATCTATGCCTTATACGACCCACGAAATCCAGCGGATCGAAAAAAAATGGCAGGCCTACTGGCGCGAGCATAAGACCTTTGCTGCCCAGGCGGATCCGGCCAAGGAAAAATTTTACTGCCTGGAGATGTTTCCCTATCCGTCGGGGCGCATCCATATGGGGCACGTACGCAATTACACCATCGCCGATGTGGTGGCCCGGTTCAAGGGCATGCAGGGATATAATGTCCTGCATCCGATCGGCTATGATGCTTTTGGTCAGCCCGCCGAGAATGCCGCCATTAAGCATGATACGGATCCCGGAGAATGGACCCATCATTGTATTGACCAGATGCATAATGATTTTATCAAAATGGGTTTTTCCTACGACTGGGACCGCGAGGTGGCCACCTGCGACGCGGATTATTACAAATGGAATCAGTGGATCTTTACCAGGATGTTCGAAAAAGGCCTGGCGTATAAAAAGGCCTCTCCGGTCAACTGGTGTCCCAGCTGTGAGACGACTTTGGCTAATGAAGAGGTGATTAACGACGCCTGCTGGCGGTGTAAGAACGAAGTCGTGCAGAAGGATTTGGACCAGTGGTATCTCAAGATCACAGATTATTCTGAACAATTGCTGGAAGATCTCGCCGAATTGAAAAATTGGCCGTCACGGGTCTGTGCTATGCAGGAGAACTGGATCGGCAAGAGCTACGGCGTGGAGATCTTTTTTAAAGAAAGAGATTCCGGAACGACCATTCCGGTTTTTACCACCCGGGCGGATACGATATTCGGCGCGACCTACGTTGTTTTAGCGCCGGAACACCCTCTGGTGGAAGAATTTATCCAGGGACGCCCTGAAGCTGGTCAGGTCCGTGAGTTTGTCAAGAAAGCGCAGAATATGAGCAAATCCCTGCGTATGTCCGGTGACCAGCGCAAAGAAGGCGTTTTTACCGGCGCCTACGCAGTCAATCCGGTTAACGGGGAAGAGGTTCCGGTCTGGGTTGCGGATTATGTCTTAATGGAATACGGGACCGGCGCCATTATGGCGGTTCCTACGCATGATCAACGCGACTTTCAGTTCGCCAGAGAACAGGATCTCCCCATGCGCATCGTGATTCAGGATCCTCAACGTCCTGAACTCAAAGTCGAAAATATGGAAGAGGCCTATGTGGATGCCGGGCTGTTGGTGAACTCCGGCGAGTTCAATCATCTGCCTAATGAAGAGGCCAAAGAGGCCATTGCCAAATGGATGGATGCCGAGGATATCGGCAGGATCACAGTGCATTGGCGCCTGCGGGACTGGCTGATCTCGCGTCAGCGCTACTGGGGCACCCCGATCCCCATGATCTATTGCGATAACTGCGGTGTGGTGCCGGTCCCGGAAAAGGACCTGCCGGTGACGCTTCCCAAAGAGGTTGAGATCACCGGTGAGGGGGGCAGTCCTCTGGCGCAAAGCGAGGATTTTATCAGCACGAAATGTCCGCAATGCGGTAAGCCCGCTCGCCGGGAAACCGATACCATGGCCACCTTCTTTGATTCGTCCTGGTATTATCTGCGCTATTGCGACGCGCATAATGATACGGCTATTTTCGACAAGGATAAGGCCGCTTACTGGATGCCGGTGGACCAGTATATCGGCGGGATCGAGCACGCCATTCTGCATCTTTTGTATTCCCGCTTTTTTACCAAATTTTTGCGGGATATTGGATTGCTGGCGATCGATGAGCCTTTTGACCGTCTTTTGACCCAGGGTATGGTGCTGAAAGACGGTGAAGTTATGTCCAAGTCCAAAGGAAATGTTGTGGATCCGGGCAGTGTGATCAACCGCTACGGCGCGGATACTCTGCGGCTGTTTATTTTATTCGCTGCTCCGCCGGAAGATCAGCTGGAATGGAACGACGGCGCGATCGACGGGTCCTGGCGTTTTCTGTGTCGGATCTTCAACGCTGCCCATGACCGCTACCAAACCTCCGCGAAACACTATGACCCCTGCAGATTTGATGATCAGGATCAGGCCCTTTACCGGGAGATCCATGCCGCGGTCAAAAAGGTCACGTCAGATTTCGGCGATGATCTGAAATTCAACACAGCGATCTCACAGATCATGATCCTGATGAATGCCCTGGAGAAATATGATCCGGCTACGCCGGAGAAGCAGGCCCTGCTGAACGAGGCGATCTGCACGGTGGTTCTGCTGATGGCCCCCATTACCCCGCATGTGTGCGAAGAGCTGTGGGAGGCCATGGAACAGGACGGCCCGATCGCGCGCGCGGAGTGGCCGCGGTATAAAGAAGAGGCCCTGCAGGTTTCATCCGTCACTGTGGTGGCCCAGATCAACGGCAAGGTCCGCGGAAAATTTGAAATGCCGGTCGACGCTCCCGAAGACCAGCTGCGGGAGATCGTTCTTTCTGATGAAAAGATTAAAGAGTATGTCGACGGCAAACAGATCCGCAAGTTCATTGTGGTCCCCAACCGTTTAGTGTCGATCGTGGTTTAGCGCCGGACAGCGCGAAAATGGTGAATAGTGAATGGAGAATAGAAACTGGCAAACAGTCGAATCATTGTGCTGTCAAGCTTCTGCCATAAAACCGTAATGTATACGCATTTTATTTACTATTTTCTATTCTCTATTTTCTATTCGCTATTTTCTATTTACTATTCTCTATTCTCTATTTTCTATTCGCTAATATTTCCATCCCCCTCCTGTAACCGATCCCCCTAAAGTTCAGCCCATGTTCGCTTTAACACAGCCTGAACGGCGCGCGCTGTATTTTGTCTGCGCGGCAGTTGCCGCGGGGAGCCTGCTGAAGATCGCCTTCTGTTTTTTCCCGGCGTGGACCAGCGCGGTCTATCCTTCTGTCCAAAATTCTCTGCCGCCGGTTAATATCAATACAGCTTCGCAATTGGAGTTGGTCCGCATCAGCGGCATCGGCCATCGTCTGGCTGTGCGCATTATCCGTGAACGGCAGCAGCGTCCCTTTGAACAATGTGGAGAGCTTTTACGTGTCCGGGGCATCGGTCCGGTTCTGCTTGAGCGTATTTCCCCTTATATCCGCTGTCGGAGGGGTGCGTCATGAAACGCTGCCGGTATCCGTTTCTTTGTGTGCTTTGCTTGTCGGCAATGGTTATTCTGGTGAATCAGGCCGGAACAGCAGCGGCGGGAATCTTGTTGGCATGCTGTTCAGCGGCTCTTCTGGCCGTGTGCCGGTATGGTAACCGGGAGTGGGTTTTTTTGCTGACCTGCGTCTTAAGCATTGCCCTGGCAGCCACTGTCCGCTGCGGTGCCGAATATTGTTCTGTGGAGAAGCGGTTGATCCGCTCAGAGATCAGGGACGAGATACGTACGCTTTACGGTAAAGTGTGTCCTCCGGTCACGATGCATGCATCGGCCCGGGGTCCCAAAGTCACGTTTCATTTTTCAGCGCTTGGTTATGAAGATTTTCAGGGACGTTTTTTCCGGATCTGTGATCGGGTCCGGGTGAAGGTTTTTTTCGACGCGGATGTTTTTCCCGGCGATCTGATCGCGCTCCGGGGCCGGCTTCACCCGCCCAGCGATTTCAATTCCGCCGGGCGTTTTTCTTACCGCCAGTATCTGGCCCGTCAGGGCATTCATTGGCTGTTGAGTGTCGGCAAAGAGGGGAAGATGACTGTTATCGCGCCCGCGACCCGCCGGGGATTCCCTGCCTGGCGAGCGCACTTTCAGAAGAAATTCAGTCTTTATTTAAGGCCGGTTTCCGCCGGCATTATGCGCGCCGTTATCCTTGGCGACCGCGCGCACATTCCCCGCTATATTTACGATGTCTTCCGCCGGACAGGAACAGCCCATGTCTTGGCTATCAGCGGACTGCATATCGGGATCGTGACCGCGCTGATCTTTCTGCTGGCCGCCGCGGCCGCACCGGGTATTAAACGGCGGGCTTTATTAGCGGTTGTTCTGCTCTGGCTGTTTGTGGGCCTGACAGCGGGAAGGGCGTCTGTTTTGCGTTCGGCGATTATGGCGACATTGTTTTTACTGGCCTTTAGATTGGAAAGGCCGGCTCACGGTATGAATATTCTGCCAGCCGCGGGATGTATCTTGCTGGTACTGGATCCGGACCATCTCATGAGCATTGGGTTTCAGCTGTCGTTCAGCGCCGTGGCAGCGATTCTGGTCTTTTTTCCGGTATGGCAGAAATGGGGTTCTGAGAGAGGAGTTATACAGAACAGGCCCTGGGTTGCGGCGTTCTGGTCGTCTCTGGGAGTGAGTCTGGCGGCCTGGTTCGGAGTCGCCGGATGGGTGGCGTATTATTTCGGCATGCTCGCGCCGGTAGCTGTTGTCGCCAACCTGTTCATCGTGCCTCTCATGGGGCTAATCGTGACCTTAGGGGTGATCCTTATGATCATACCGTCAGGGTGGCCCGTTCTGCTGGAAGTGATCGCGGTGAATGCCGAAGTGATTATCCGGATCGTGATTGCGCTGGCAGGATTTTTTGACCGCCTTCCCGGTGCCGCGGTGAGGGTGGGATATGTCCCGCGGGCAGCGGTGGTCGGCTATTACGCGGTCCTGGTGGTGCTGGGGTGTGTCTGTCACAAAGTGACAAAAAACGGGAAACGTGAAACGTGAAACGGGAAACGTGAAGCGGTGTTTTCGGCTTATCGGGTTGCGTGTTTATTGTGTTTTGGGTTTGTTGCGTTTCACGTTTCACTCTTCCCGTTTCACGTTTTACGTTTCACTCTTCCCGTTTCACGTTTACCGTTTCACGTTTCACGTTTCACGTTTACCGTTGAATGTTAACCCAACAACCGATAAAAAGGAGGATGACATGAACGATAGAAACACAAAAGGATTGCAGGTCAGGGAATGGCCGGCGGATGAGCGGCCGCGGGAGAAATTGCTGGCCCGGGGAGAGCAGGCATTGAGTAATGCGGAATTATTAGCGATCCTTTTGCGGACCGGCAGCCGGGGGGAAGACGTTGTTGCTCTCGCCCGCAGGATCTTGCACGCCTGCGGGGGGTGGGGCGGTCTGCTTCGGGCAGAAAAGGGAGCATGGGGCGGGTTCCGCGGGCTGGGTCCGGCGAAAATCGCTCAGATCAGGGCGGCGCTTGAGATCGGGAGACGGTTCCGTTATCAGGAGGCGCGGCAGCGAAAAGAGAAAATACGGTCCGCAGCGGACGCGGCGCGGTTATTGTCGCCGTTGATGAGGGAGCGGCCGGTAGAAAGTTTTTGGATGATGTGCCTGGACAGTGACCATCGGGTGATCGATATCCGTGAAGAATGCCGGGGAACAGTGAATTTTGCCGAACCAATCCTGCGTGAGATCATGCGGCGGGCCATTCAGGGATTTGCCGCAGCAGTGATCTGTGCTCATAATCACCCTTCCGGGCGGCCGGACCCCAGTCCGCAGGACCGCGCTTTTACCCGGCGACTGGTGCAGGCCGGGGAATGCCTGCAGGTCAAGGTTCTGGATCATTTGATCATAACAGATCAGACGTATTACAGCTTCGCTGATCAGGGAGTGCTCAATTGACAAAGACCCGCCGCTATGCTAAATTGCAAAATAAGCTTATCAGTAAAAGTATTAATATATAGAGGACGTATGAAGAAGATTATCTTATGTTTATGGCTGTGTGCGGCCTGTGTGGCTGCTCCGGCGGTGACCGCTCATGCTTTCTGGATGTGGACCCCGGAAAGCGGGAAATGGGTCAACCCCAAATACGCGGTTAAAGATACCCCTCAGGAACAGCTTGAATACGCCCTTGAAGTCTATCAGGCCGGCGAGCCGGCAGACGCTGAAGACGAGATGCGCAAATTGATCAAGCATTATCCCAAAGCCCGGGAAGCCGCGGAGGCACAGTTTTATATCGCGCAGTTTCAGCAGGAGCAGGGAGATCTGGCCAAGGCCTTCAAAAGTTATCAGCTGGTGCTGGAAAAATATCCCTTTACCGAGCGGACCCGCCAGATTATTGAGCGCCAATATAACATCGCGGACCGTCTTCTGCAGGGCAAGGCCAAGCGGGAAGAGGAGAGCCTGTGGGCCCGGATCGGGGTGTCGTATATTGACGTGGTGGATATGTTCCGGCAGGTGATCAAGAATGCGCCCTACGGAGAATTTTCCGCACCGTCCCAGTATAAGATCGGTTTATATTTTAAAGAAGAGGGGCTGCTGCAGGAAGCCCGTGATGCCTTTGAAAAAACCTTGAACGATTATCCCGAGACTGAATGGGCACAAGCCGCGCGTTACCAGATCGCTGCGTCTGACGCCGAGCGTTCGGCCGCGGCGGCCTATGACCAGAAGATCACCGCGACAGCCATTGAAGAGTTGGAAGATTTTGTGCAGGATTACCCTGAAGCAGAACTGAAGGATAGCGCGAAACAGCAGATCCGGGAATTGCGTGAAAAAGAGGCTGAGAACAATTTTATTATCGCGGAATTTTATGAAAAACAGGAAGAGTTTGAGGCGGCCAAAGTTTATTATCATACGATCGTTGATGAGTATGATAAAACCGAATGGGCGTCCAAGGCCCTGGAAAAGATCCGAAAGCTAAATACACAATGAGCCGAAATAATTGCGCGAAAATATTGGGCAGCATCACTGTCGCGGCATGTTTGCTGATCCCCGCCTGCGGGTATACGACCAAATCAGCCCTCCCGGATCGCCTGCAGACCGTCTATGTCGATCATTTTGATAATAAGATCAATTACGCGGCCGATGCTACCGGCGGACGCAATGTGTATTTTCCTCTGCTGGAAGTGGAATTGCGTGACGCGGTGATCGAACGTTTTCAGTTTGACGGGAATTTAAGTGTGATCGATTCTCCGGAAGATGCCGATCTGGTTCTTGACGGGGCACTGGTGCAGTACCGCAGGGATGCGCTGCGGTTCACGGATGATAATGATGCTCAGGAATACCGCGTTCAGATCGTGGGGAAATTGGAACTGATGGATAACGCCGCCGGTGAGCCGCTATGGCAGTACGACCGTTTTATAGGAGAAGCAACGTATTTTGTCACCGGGGCGCAGGCCAGCAGTGAAGAGTCTGCTGTTGACGAGGCCACAACAGATTTGGCCCGGCGTATCGTTGAACGGACCATCGAGAACTGGTAGCCGGCCGTGAACCCACTTCCGGCCGTTGAGGCCGTCTTTCCGAGGCAATATGTATTATGTGATCCTGGGGCCGGACAGCCCGCAAAAATCTTCCCGCATGCAATCCCTGAAAGACGCCTTCCTGGTTTCAGCTGAAGCCCGTGAATTTGATCACGATGTCTTTTATGCGGCAAAGCTCGCCGTGGATGATCTCAAAAGGTCTCTGGAGGCTCTTCCCGCGGTCGCGGGAAAGCGGCTGGTCCTGGTCCATGAACCGGAAAAATTCAAAAAACCCCATAAAGAACTGCTCAAGAGATATCTGCAGTCCCCGGGGAAAACGGTTGTGATCCTGGAGTCTGCGGTCCTGTCGGCCGGCGACCGCTTTCTTGCTTCGCTTCCTCCGGCTGAGGATGTGATCGACCTGTCTTCCAAATCCCGCCAAAAGAATGTCTTTGATATGACACGCATGATCTCCTCCCGGCGGGGATCTGACGCGTTAACTCTTTTACATCAATTGCTGGAACGGGGGGAAGCTCCGGTCAGGATGCTGGGCGCCTTGGCCTGGTTTTGGGGGCAGGAACGCACCAAAGTGTCGGAAGCGGTCTTCAAAAAAGGCCTCCTGTATTTACAGGAGGCCGATCGAAATGTGAAACGCAGCCGGTTGACGCCGGTGCAATCCCTGGAATTGGTCATCACGCAGTTGAGCGCGTTATGATTAACTTTGGTTATTTAGCTGTTTTCAACAGGCTGGAAAGCTGGGATTTGCGGCGGGCGGCGGTATTTTTATGCATAAGGTTGCGTTTGGCCGCTTTGTCGATCTTTTTGCAGACGGTCTTGAGCTGTTCTCTGGCGTCGTCCGTTTTTTCGGACTGCACCGTTTCCCGGAAACCTTTGATCGTCTTTTTCAGATCGGTCTTCACGTCAAGGTTGCGAAGGTGATTTTTGCGGTTTTTCCGCAGTTCTTTAATTCCTGATCTACGTTGTGGCAATGGTCTCACTCCTTTCCGATTGAGTGGAGTAATATAACAAAAGGCCTGAAATATGTCAAATGAAAAAAAACCGGGTCTGGATTCTCTGCGGGCGATCGTGCAGAACATGTCTATCGTTTCAGCCGGGACATTGACTTCGCGGATTCTGGGGTTTTTCCGGGATGTGATCCTGGCAAAATTTCTGGGAACCGGACTGCAGGCTGACGCCCTTTTCGTGGCTTTTCGTATCCCCAATTTATTTCGGGATTTTGTGGGAGAGGGAGCGGCGAATTCCACTGTGGTACCGGTCTTTTCGGAATACGCGCACCGTGATCAGCCCAGGGAATTCTGGCGTCTGGTGGCTGTGGTTCTGCTGATCGCGACCGGAATCCTGACAGCGCTGACCGTGGCGGGGATGCTTTTGGCTCCGTTCATTGTGCGTATTCTGGCCCCGGGATTTATGGCGGTCCCGGAAAAGGTGGCACTGACGGTGCAGTTGACCCGCATCCTGTTTCCGTATTTGATCTTTATCGGGCTGACGGCCTATACCATGGCGATCCTGTACACGTTCCGGCGTTTTGCTGTACCGGCATTCAGTCCCTGTCTGCTCAATATTGCTATTATTGTCTGCGCGCTGCTGGCCGCGCATTATCAATGGACTCCTGTTTACGGTGTTGCTGCCGGGATCCTTTTAGGAGGCCTGCTGCAGCTGGCTGTGCAGATCCCTCCGGTCATTAAGGCGGGTTTTCGTTTTCCGCCTCCGGCTCCTGTCCGTCATCCCGGGGTGGTGCAGATC
Source organism: uncultured Planctomycetales bacterium (assembly GCA_964595465.1). Classification (GTDB taxonomy): domain Bacteria; phylum Omnitrophota; class Gorgyraeia; order Zapsychrales; family JANLHA01; genus JAKLFA01. The sequence goes on from CAZQQI010000012.1 coordinate 28,518, forward strand.
GGGCGCCTGCTTGTTCCGCGCCTGATCGGGGCGGGGGTCTATCAGCTGACGATTTTTATTGATACGTTCTGCGCGTCGCTGGCTTTTATTGTCGGGGCAGGAGGGATTTCAGCGATCTATTATTCCAACCGGATCATTCAGCTGCCTATGGGAGTTTTCAGTATCGCCCTGGCCTCCGCAGTCCTGCCGACGTTGTCTTCGCTGGCGGCGAAAAAAGATATCACCCGTCTGAGGGATACTGTGATCTTTGCTCTGGAGAACATCTTTTTTGTCATGATCCCGGCGGCGGTGATGACCATGGTGCTGGCCCGGCCGATCATCCGGGTTCTTTTTCAGCGGGGAGAATTCGGTGAATATTCGACCATGATCACTTCATCGGCCCTGACTTTTTACGCCATCGGTTTGTTCGCCTTCGGAGGGATCAAGATCCTGGTCTCTTCGTTCCATGCCCTGCAGGACACCCGCACCCCCGTCAAGGTCTCGGCGTCCTGCTTGGTGATCAACGGCGTGCTGAATGTCGCCCTGATGTTTCCTTTGAAGATCGCGGGGATCGCTTTTGCCAGTTCGGTGGCCGGACTGGTGAATTTTACCGCGCTGCTGCTATTGCTGGAAAAACGCATCGGCAGTCTGACCGAGACGCTGGGCGCCTTTGTCCTGCGGGTTCTGCTGAGCGCGGTCTTGAGCGGGTTCGCTGTGGCCTGGCTGTGGAATACGGCTCCTGCGGCGGAATGGCTCAAACTGTCGGTCCTTCTGCCGGGAGGGATGATCGTCTACCTTGCCGGATGTTATTATCTTAATGTGCCCCAGGCCAGGAAATTGATCATATGGATATTCGGGAAAAAGTAAAACAGCTGCCCAATACACCGGGTGTGTATTTGATGAAGGATGCCGGCGGGGAGGTGATCTATGTCGGCAAGGCCGTAGACCTGCGCAAACGGGTTCAGTCCTACTTTAGAAAACGCAAGACCCGCTCTAAAACCGATTTTTTGGTCGAAAATATTGCGGATATCAGAGTTATTCAGGCGCAGAGTGAAGCCGAGGCCTTAATCCTTGAAGCCTCCCTGATCAAAAAATACACGCCGAAATACAATATTGATCTCCGTGATGATAAAACATATCCCTATATCGAGATCACCGGGGAGCGTTATCCCCGTATCTGTGTTGTGCGGCCAAAATGGGGACGGAGCCCTATTTTCCAAAAAAACGAAAAAAATAGGGCTCCGTCCCCTATATATTACGGCCCGTATACGAATCCCCGTCTGATCCGCGAGGCGCTGGGCATTATGCGCCGCGTTTTTCCGTTCCGCACCTGTGATCCTTATCCGGACAAGGTCTGTCTGGATTATCATATCGGTCTGTGCGAAGGGCCCTGTGAAGGGTTTCAGACGCGGCGGGATTATCTCAGCAATATCCGCAATGTCCGTCTGATCCTGGAGGGGAAAAAAGATACGCTCTACCGCAAATTGACCCGGCGGATGGAGAAGCTGTCCCGGGAACAGCGCTTTGAAGAAGCGGCCAAGGCACGTGATCAGTTGAGGGCTTTGGGGGCGCTATATTCCGGGACTAAAGATATCAATTATTTTAAGGAAGCTGAACAGTTGAAGAGGGCGCTGGACCTTCCGCGTGTGCCCGAACGGATCGAGACCTTTGACATATCCAATATTATGGGCCAGCAGAGCGTAGGGTCGATGGTCGCCTTTTTCAACGGCAAGCCGGATAAAAACAATTACCGCCGTTTTCGGATCAAAACCGTTAAGGGCATCGATGATTTTCAGATGATGGCCGAGGTGGTGCGCAGGCGCTACAGCCGTCTGAAGCGCGAAGGACGGGCTTATCCTGATTTGATCGTGGTCGACGGGGGAAAAGGCCAGTTGTCGGCCGCGTTCGGCCAGCTGGATCAGCTGGATATTGATATTCCTATGATCGGTCTGGCCAAGCGGGAGGAAGAGGTTTATCTTCCGGCACGCCGGGCGCCGGTGGTTCTGCCGCGCAATTCTTTGGGTCTGCAGTTGTTACAGCGCTGCCGGGATGAGGCGCATCGGTTTGCGGTTGCCTATCACCGGAAGCTGAGAGATAAAAAGACATATGAGTAGGGATGTAAAGCGTGCAATGTAAAACGTGAAGCGTGCAACATGAAACGTGAAGCGTAAAACGTGAAGCGTGAAGCGTAAAACGTGAAACGTAAAACGTGAAACGTAAAACCCTATAAACCCAAGTAACTCAATAAACCCAAGCAACCCAACAAACCCAAGTAACTCAATAAACTCAAGCAACTCAACAAACCCAAGCAACTCAATAAACCCAATAAACCCAATAAACTCAAGCAACTCAATAAACCCAATAAACCCAATAAACTCAAGCAACTCAATAAACTCAATAAACCCAAGCAACTCAACAAACTCAATAAACCCAAGCAACCCAACAAACCCAAACAACCCAACAAACCCAATTATGAAATTCAAATTTTCTTCTGAATTGCCAGACCTTACAGACTTTCAATGGCAGGTGCTCAAGGCGGTGATGACCATCCCTTTGGGTGAGACGCGGAGTTATGCCTGGGTGGCGAAAACGATCGGCAGGCCCGGTGCGGTGCGCGCGGTGGGAACAGCCTTGCGTAAAAATCCTTACCCGTTGATCATTCCGTGTCACCGGGTGGTGCGCAGTGACGGAACGGTCGGCAGGTACGGCGGCCGCGACGATGACCGCAAACAGCGAATATTGGATTTGGAGCAAGGTATCCGAAAAAAGATGCCTTGATGCTATTTTTTCTTTTTTTCTGGCGGGCGGCCCGTCGAGATGATATTCTCACAAAGAGAGCATAACGATCATTTTTCGATCATAAAGGAGAGACGAATGGAGATCCGCAGATTATTTAAAACCATGGTTGAGAGGGAGGCCTCTGATCTTTTTTTAAGTGTGAATTCCGTCCCCCGGGCGCGTATCAACGGCATTGTTCAGCCGATCGCGGAAGATAAGGTCACTCAGGAAGATATGCGCGCATTGCTCAAGATCATGTTTGATCAGGAACATACCAGGCGCAAGGCCTATGAGGAAAGCAAAGGCGTGGATTTCATTTTTGTAGCTGAAGATATCGGGCGTTTCCGCATCAATGTCTTTGTCCAGCGCGGTTCACCGGCTTTGGTGGCCCGTCATGTGCGTTCGGAAATCCGCTCCTTTAAAGAGCTGCATCTTCCCGTCGATGTCCTGACTAAATTCTGTCAGGAATGCAACGGCCTGGTTCTGATGTGCGGGCCCGCAGGCAGCGGAAAATCCACGACCATCGCCACCATGCTGGAAAACATCAATCAGACCCAGCAAAAGCATATCGTGACGATCGAAGATCCCATCGAATTTTTATTTACGCATAAACAGAGCATGATCAATCAGCGTGAATTAGATGTGGATGTCATGTCTTACGCCGAGGCGCTCAAACATGTGACCCAGCAAAGCCCCGATATTATCTATATCGGCAATATCCGCGATGGCGAGACCATGCGCGCAGCTATTAATGCCACAGAGCTGGGCACCTTTGTGGTCAGCACGTTTCATACCATTAACGCGGTGCAGACCATTACCCGTATGGTCAACTTTTTTCCTCCTTATCTGCATGAAGAAGTGCTGATGCAGCTGTCCACCATTTTGAAAGGGATCATATCCCTGCGCCTTCTGCCTTTAAAAGACGGCTCCGGCCGGGTGCCCGCCTACGAAACTGTTGTGGTCACGCCGACCATTTCCCGTTTGATCCGCGAAGGTAAGATCACCGAGATCCAGCAGTTCATTGATGAAGGAGAGCTCTTCGGCATGCAGTCTTTTAAAAAATCTCTGGTTTCTCTGGTGCGGGCGGGACTGGTCGATCAGGCTGAGGCCAAGCATCGCGCCGACAGCCGGGATGAATTTGACCTGGAAATGAAGGGCATCCGCCAATTTCTGGATTGATCTGCTGGAATTCAGTTTTTCCAGGACATGTTGTATAAAATTCACATAAGTTATTGATTTATAAAGACTTTTATTCCGCGTCTTGACCTTGTTTTTCTCTCCTTTGTAGGTTATACTTTCCGAAATAGCAATTCTTGCCGTATATTCATAAAATTCAGCAGGTTTTTTTATATTTCTTTTGCACACTTCAAGAACCGAAAGGACTGTATTATGGCCGGGATACGATCATCTCATAGCATTTTGAAGAAAGCGCTCTCTGCAGTTATCTGCATCTGTTTTCTTTCATCCGTGGTGCTTCCACCGCAGACCGCGGGTGCGCAGGTCTTACCGACCCTGCCGATGCCCGGGGCGATGCTTAACCCCACACCGGGCTATCTGCCGGCCCTGATCAAAGGGATCACGGTGCATCCGGAAAATCCGCTGGAATTCGATTTTATCATTGATCCGGGACAGGACGGCCTGCGGGGTGAGGCCCTGCGTACTGAGGCTGACCGCATGATCCGCTACTTTTTGGCGTCATTGACCGTTCCCGAAGATCAGATGTGGGTCAACCTGTCCCCGGAAGAGCAGGACCGTATTATTTCGGACCATTTCGGCCGGACCGCTATGGGGATGGACATGCTGGCGCAGGACTATCTGCTTAAGCAGCTGACCGCGAGTCTGATGTACCCGGAAGAGGAATTGGGGAAGGAATTCTGGCAGCGCGTGCATAAGCGGGCGCAGAAAGAGTTCGGCACGAGCGATATCCCGGTGGACACCTTCAACAAGGTCTGGATCGTGCCGCAGGACGCCTCGGTGTATGTCAAAGACAACCATGCCTTTATCATCAAGAGCCGGATGGACGTCATGCTGGAGCAGGATTATGAGGCTCAGCAGGCCGGCCGGACAGCTCAGGAGAGTGCCTCTGTTAAGAATATTGATGACCAGATCATCCGCGAGATCATCATTCCCGAGATCAAAAAAGAGATCAATGAAGGCAAGACCTTCGCCCGTCTGCGTCAGATGTATCAGGCCATGGTGCTGGCGGCCTGGTACAAGCTGAACCTGCGCGAGTCTTTATTGGGAAAGATCTATGTGGACCGCAATAAGACCGCTGGGGTGGAGACCAAGACCCCGGAGGAAAAGGAAAAGATCTACGAGCAGTATCTCAAGGCCTTCAAGCAGGGGGTCTACAACTATATTAAGGAAGAGCATGATCCGGCAACGGGCAAGACCATTCCGCGTAAATATTTCAGCGGGGGATATTCCAATACCGGCCCGGACCAGGCGCAGTTGAGTGATAAAGTGCGTCAGCAAGTGGTGCGATTTCCGAACGCGACACCGGCGCAGAGGAGTGCGGCGCGCCGTGCGATCCCTATTGGGGATGATCGCAGCGCGGACGGTCCGGTGGTGGTCCGCGTGGGTCTTCTGGATGATACCCGCGACTCTGCCCAAAAGATAGCCGCAGAGTCCGCGCGTCTGGCATTTCTGGATCAGACCGATGATCTGGCCATGCTGAGCGGGGAAAAAGGACAGGCGTTCAGATCTGTCTGGAAGAAAATGGGTTCAAGTTTTCAGAAAGACGGGTCATTTATTAACGGTATGAGCGAGACGTCTTTCAGGCAGCTGATCGCTCAGGCTGTTGAACTGATCCCAGCTGTTGCACGTGAGGAGAATGAAGCGGCTTTGAGCACTTTGGCAAAAAATTTGAAAAAGGTTTACGATAACGATACTTTGCCCGATGTTCTCAGAGACGGCGCGGAGATGATCCGCCGTATGGTGGCCCAGCAGGTTTTGGCCATGCGTGAACAACGACGTAAGACCGCTGAGCAGGCGGAACACGATCCGTCCGACCCCTCCTGGGCCAGGCTCGCGGCTGAGGCGCAGGAGACAGCGACCACGCCTGAAGAGGCACTGCGCCGCATGTCTGATGAGGCGATGCTTACAGTAGTTGACGCACAAAGAATGTTCTTTGATTCTGTTCAGGAGTTAGCCAGAGAAAAAGGTTTTTCCTGGGCAAATAAATCTAAAATTGTCGATAAGGTTGCCAGTTATGTGGACGCCGGCATGTGGGATCATAATAGGGAGCAGGCGATTAATTTGATTAAAAAGCGTGGCCGCTTTTCTTCTGAGGAGGAAGCGGAAGGTTTTTTTGCTGAAGCGGTTCAGGCTTATGAGTTGCGAAGGGATGTCAGGGAGCAACTACATGCTAAGATGGGACGGCTAGGGTTGATGGTATCTGAAGATGCGTATAACAAAGTGATCATGGATGAGCTTTTGCCGAAAGCGATGGACATGGTTCAAAATGGCAGAGATTTCCTGCTGTTAATAACGCAGAATGAAGAAACTGCCCAAGGTGAGTATTTAGGGACTTTCGATGGGGAATATTCACGTTATTCAACAGGGGTCGGGGAAGGCCGTGCTAATTACGCGAAAGAACTGGTTCAGCCGGCTCAGCTGGCTGTGATTGACGGTGGAAAAGTGTATGACCCGGAAGGCTCTGTGCTGCAGGTTTTGCAAACTTTGGATCGTTCACGAAGTGATTCTGCGGAATATCAAAAAGCTAAAGAAGCACTCCAGGAGTCTCACAAGCCGGATTTTGTCCTGGCGCGCAAGGTACGGAACGAGATACGAGAGAAGGTCCCGCCCAAGACAACTGTTGATATGGATAGCGGCGAGGAAATTGAGAACAACAGAGACAGGAATGAAGAATATCACTTAACATCGATCTTGCGAGAAGCCTGGGAGCTGCGTCTTCAAGGGCAGGGCTTTGATATCCGTTATATGCCGGCCCAGGGTTTCGTGCGCACGGACTACAGCTCGGTCATACAGCAGACTCTTACGTTTACGCAAGAAGTAGAGTCAGAGCAGTTCCAAGTCGTAAGTAATGGTGAAAAGGTCCAGGACCTGCCCGAAGGGGTGAACCCCGCGGCGCGTACAATCGGTTTAGAAGTCGATAAAAAGTTAGAAGCGGATCAGGAGGAAGAAGCCGACCGTGCCATGCTGGGCTACGGGCTGAGTTTTCTTTCAGAAAAGGATTGGCGTCAGCTGATCCTGCAGATCGAATTGCCGCAGGGTGATGAGCAGTCTGTGATGCTGGCGGACAGGACAGTTTTTGTTGGCAGAGGCCTTACGGCTGATGACGTCTCAAGCATATTGGGACGGCTGGGTTCTTCCAAAGTCGATCCGGCGAAGGTTCAGCGGATCGTTCTGACGGATTTTGAAAAGCCTGATGCCGTCTTTGAGGCCCTGCATAACACCTTATTTCTGGATAGACGCGCTATCAGGAGCGGAGGCGATTTGATCGTGGCGGGTGTTTCAGAAAACGTCATGAAACTCGACCGCCAGACATTTTTTGACCTAGTGCGTGAACATTTCGGCATTAAGCTGTCGATGACGGATGTCTGGAAAGACTCTGAAAAAGGCCGAACCGACCGGGCCATGCTGACCAAACTGGAAATTGCCGCACCTACGGCCAAGCAGGTTTTACGTGCGGGGCTTGACCGTTCCGACTGGGATGCACAGGCAGCGGCCGCTGCCGTGATCAGGTTATACGGAGAAGATCCCTTGTTCCAGTCTTTGCAGAATAAAGCTGAGGACAGGGTTATCAGTTTTTTTCGGCGAGCGAGCCGTGAGTCCGGGGCGATCGTTCTGGCCCTTTTACTCACACCGGAATTCCGCAGCGAACAAGGCGATCGAGTACTCGCGGAGAAGGTGAAATCCATTTTTGAACAGAATGATTTCGAAGCGGCAGCGATCGCAGCGCTTACGATGCTGAACCATGACGATATTGAGGCGTTTGATGAGCTTTGGAACCCGGTCGTCGATGTGATCGAAAATTTTCTTAAGGAAAAGGCTTTTGAAACCGCCGCTATATCCGCGTATGCTGTTTTAACGCATCCCGAGATAGAGGAGTTTGAAAAATTACGCGACCTGGCCTACAGGAAACTGGAAAAGCTGGTGCGCTCAGATAAAACACTGACCCGCGCCACGGTGCTGTCTGCCGGCGCCCTGCTGGGAAGTGATATCTTTCTGGGAGGCAATTCCCCGTTTTCTCAGGACATGCGTGAGCGGGCTGTTGATGTGCTTTCCCATGCTGTCGTCAAAGGAGAAGGACGGCCTAACGTCAGGGTCTATGCTTCGGCCATTACAATCTATTTGGTGAATCAATTAAAAGAAAGCCGTAATGATGCCGCCATGCTGGCCCGCCTGAAGAATGAAGGACATAAGCCCATCATTGATTCGATCGTCCAGGCTGAAACAGATATTGAGCAGGGGGATATGATCATGGCGCTGCGGGATGCGGCGCGGGATGCGGAAGATGAAAATATCCGTGCCAAGGCGGTCTATATTTTAAACAAATTGTCGAATCAATCTGGTATTAATCATATGCTGCATCAAGCCAACCAGAGTTTTCCGGCAATAATGCTGGGAAAACTCAAAGAGGATGTGCCTGATCCTTTTTCAGTTGATGCTTCTATGCTCAGCGCTGAGGATAGCGAGTGGGAACCGCTGGCAGGGCTTGGCCCGGAAGAACAGAGAGAGGTTGAGACCCTGGTCCGGGGATTGCTGCCTCCGCAGTCTGATGCCGAAGATGCAGTGCTGGATTTTGTGGGTAAATATCTGCACTCAGAGGACGGGATGTATCCGTTCATGAATGCTTTGCTGTATTTCTTGAAGGAAAATGATCTGCCCCGTGTCGAAAAGTTTTTGGGCCAGCTCCATGCTTTGGGCATCAAACCGGGAACCGAAGAGGAATCTTCCGATGAAGCTATCTTGACGGATATTCATTCGAATGCTCGAGTTTCAACATTGACGCCGATTGACGAGACCCGGCCGGTCAAGTTCGGGACCAGCGGGGACCGCGGCAAGCTCAAGACAGAGGAGAACCCGGACGGGGATTTTAATACGAACCATGTCGCGCGCCTAGCGCAGGGCACGGCTAACTGGTTTAAAAAGGCCCACCCTGACGGGAAGGTCCTGGTCGGGTATGACCCGCGCCAGGGAAATCCGGAGTTTGCCCGTTTGACCGCGCAGATCATGGCTGCCAACGGGATCCGGGTCAAGATCGTGGCGGCCGAGCCGACACCGACGCCGGTCTTGGCCTATCTCGGGGGTTCTGATGCCGAGGTCGAGGGCGTGATCAATTTCACGGCCAGCCATAATCCTTATACAGATGACGGGATGAAGTTTTCCCCGGGACATGGCGGGGCATCAGATAAAGAGATCACCGACGGGCTGACCGCGGAAGCGAATGCGCTGGATGAATATGCGGCCCTGGATTATGACCAGGCCGTCGAAGAAGGCCTCGTTGAGATCGTCACCGCTCAGCAGGCCCGGGACCGATATCTGGACAGGTATTTGATCCCGAGACTGCAGGAGATTGGGGCCTGGGATGATATTGTCTCTTTTTTGAAAGAGAACGGGGATTTTAAGCTGGTCATCGATGCCATGAACGGGACCGGAGGGCCGTATATGGATGCGTTGTACAGCCGCATTGCCCAGGCCGTCGGCCGGGCAGATCTTTATGAGATCATTCATGCCATGTCCGACCCTCAGTTCGGTGAGGTCAATAATGAGCCCAATCCGACCAAAGAAAAAAGCAGGGAAGAACTGGTCCGGCGGGTCAGTGACCTGGGAGGGAAAGCCATGGGCCTTTCGGTCGACGGGGATGCTGACCGTTTCGGCAATGTGGATGAGAGCGGGGAATTTGTCTCCGCCAATGATATGATCGCCCTGATCGCCTGGTTTTTAAAGAAGGAGATCGGTCTGGACGGCGCGATCGGCAAGACGGTGGCCACCAGCAATTTTGTCAACGCTGTGGCAGAGGCTTTGAATATCGAGATCGACGAAGAAGGCGTCGGGTTCAAGCATTTTGTGGCTAATGTTATTAAGAACGGCCGCAAATATTTAGTCGCGGGCGAAGAAAGCGCGCATGTCGCCGTGGGGCCGTTTATGGAATCCTGGGATGACGGGATCGTGGTCGGGCTGATGGGGCTGTGGATCAAGGCGCGCACCGGCAAAGGCCTGGTAGAATACCGCGATGAGATTCGGAAGGAATTGAATATCAATACCAAGATCGAAACCCTCGGGCTGGGCGAAGGCGATCAGGCTATGAAGGATCAGGTTGTTGCCATGATCGCCTTGACCAATGAACAGCTGGACGCGGGGACAGTGTTGGGAGAATTATCGATCGTGAAGCGGTTCAAGGAGCAGGGCAGCGGGGAGGCGATTGACATTATCCGCAAAGACGGCATCAAACTGGTCTTCGAGGATCAGAGCTGGATCCTTCTGCGTCCCAGCGGGACCCAGCTGGTAACCAAATTTTATGTCGAGAGTATGGGCAATTACGCCGCGGAGCAGGAGGTGTTAGAGCGGCGGTTTGACCAGCTGCGCGCGATCGGCGAACAGGTCGCGGAAGAAGGCCTGGCCGACGCAGCTATGCTGGCGAAGGCGGCGCAATTGCAACAACAGGGCGATGACCTTGCCCGGCGGAAAAACCACCGCGGGGCCTGGCGGGCGTATCAGCAGGCGCGGGAAGTGTTGGAAGGGCTGCCCATGACCAGTGAAGAGAGGCGGGGGCAGATCACACGTCTGGAAGATAAGGTGAAGCAAGAACGCGCGGCTTTGTCTGTAAGCTGGCGGACCGAGGCCGCAAAATGGCTAAGATCACAGAATGTTAAATCCAGATCCGATGCCGCCCGTCAGCAGATAGAGGTCATCATTGACGGCGTTCTGGATCATATCTTTGCGTCCGAAACCTCCCAGGCAGCGACCGGGATGAACGTCTTAAGGGCTGTGTTCGTTCAAGAAAGCGAGAACATGCCTGCAAAAGATATTCTAAAGAGGTATCTGCGGAATACCGCAGCCCCGCTGTCGGTCGATGAATTGATTTTCCGTTTTAGGGCTTTGGAAATGGTCGATATTTTGAAGATAAAGCTGAAAGAAAGGGACGAGGCTATGCTTTCAGCGGATAGGCCGCAACAAGACTCTGCCGAAGCAGAGCCGGTCGGGGGTATTGATTTCAACTCCGATCAGCTGGACCTTAAGGTCAGGCGTGACGGCAGCGGCGTGCCTCTGCCTATGGACCAGCAGGTGCCGGCGGAGCTGATGCGCATTGACGGGTTTGTGCCGGTCATTATCAATGTGGCCCCGGCGCCCAATCTTCCTATGATGCTGGGTCTGGCTGACGAGCCGCTGGATGATACCCCCCGCCGTGCGGGCGGGGACCAGCCGGTCATGGACGAGCCCCGCGCCCGGCTGGAAAATGTGTCTGTGTTGAAAAATGTGAAAAGTTGATTTAAGGGGCGGCGGATTTTGGTGATTTTGACACGGTCCGGTCAGTCCCTTTTTGTGTATGGTGCATGGCAGTCCAGCGCTCTGTTTGCTGAAAAGCAGACGGATGCGTATGATTCAACAGCATGGCCGATCCAACCGGATTGCTGTGCACCATTTTTTAGCATACTCTCTCCGGTCATTCTTAGCGTGATTTTTTATTTTTGGTTTAACAGTGAGGCTTGAATTCCTTGACCCGCCCTAAGCCTGTGTTATAATACGTCCAAAATTATTTAATAATATATATTTTAATAACAGGATATTGGGTTTCGGATCTTGATATTCGGATTCCGGAATTTTTTCATTTATGTTCGAAGAAATCAAAGATAAAGCCCGCCTTTTCCGCCAGAAACTCTCGCAACTCAGGGGGTTTCTTTGACATTGCCGGCAAGACAGCTCAGATAAAAAAACTGCAGGAGACCATGAGCCAGCCCGGGTTTTGGGATGATCCGGACGCTGCCAACCGCATTCTGCAGGAATTGAAATATCTCCGTGGGGTGGTCGATCCGTTTGAATCTCTATCCCGGAAGGTCGCGGATATGGACGAGCTGGCGGATATCTGCAGCGAGGATGAAGAGTCTCTGCAGGAGCTGGCCGAAGATTTTTCCGGACTTGACCGCCAGATCGAAGCGCTCGAGACCCAGTCTCTGCTCAGCGGACCGCATGATAAAAACAATGTGATCCTGAGTATTAATGCCGGTGCCGGCGGAACCGAGTCCTGTGACTGGGCCAGTATGCTCTTGCGTATGTATACCCGCTGGGCGGAAAATCATGATTATAAAGTTAACCTGGTCGATATGCTGCACGGAGAAGAGGCCGGGGTCAAAAGCGCGACGCTGAATATCGAAGGCAGCATGGCCTACGGTCTGCTGAAGTCTGAAAAAGGCGTTCACCGCCTGGTGCGGATCTCTCCTTTTGATTCCAATAAGCGCCGCCATACATCTTTCGCTTCGGTCGATGTGCTTCCTGAGATCGAAGAGGATATTGAAGTTGAGATCAGCAGCGACGATCTGCGTATCGATATTTTCCGTTCTTCCGGGCCCGGAGGGCAGAGCGTCAACACCACAGATTCCGCGGTACGCATGACCCATATTCCTACGGGGATCGTGGTCCAGTGCCAGAATGAGCGCTCGCAGCTGCAGAACAGGACCATGGCCATGAAGGTGCTGAAGTCGCGTCTGTATGAAAAGAAGCTGAAAGAACAGGAAGAAGCACTGGCTAAAGAGCACGGCCAGAAGCAGAAGATCGAATGGGGGAGTCAGATCCGTTCCTATGTGATGCACCCGTATTCTATGGTCAAGGACCACCGCACAGACGCCGAGACCGGCAATGTCGCCGCGGTTATGGACGGAGAGCTGGCATTATTCATTGACGCGTTTTTAAGGTGGCAGCCGGAATAATGATACGCAAAGCGGACAACGTTAAACGTATAACGTGAAGCGGACAACGTTAAACGTTTATTGTATTGCGGGTTTTGTGTTAAAGACCAACACGATAAACCCAGGAAACCAGAAGCGCGTATAATATTTTATTTTTTGCATTTCATTTTTTATAGAAAGGTTCGACATGTTTGATTTTTTGATCAGGGGGTTCGCGGTAAAACGTGCTCAGCGGTATATCGACCGGCTGGAGCCGGCGGTCAACCTGCATGTGCCTCAGCATCTTCCTCTTCCTTCGGTGGGGACTTTGAAACGCATGGCCTCGACTGCGGCTGAAATTAACGGCATGGAGGAGCGCATAGCGTCGCTGACCGACGAACAGCTTAAGGCCAAGACTGAGGAGTTCCGCCGCCGCTATCAGGAGGCGGTGAGAGAGCAGCAGGTTGCCTTGAAACAGGCCGAAGAGGCTTATGAGGATTCCGAAAGCAACGCGGACCGTGAAAATATCATGCTGCGCATTGAGCGGGCGGAAGAGAATATGAAAAAGGCCAAGCAGGGCGCCTTGAGTGCCATCCTGCCGGAGGCCTTTGCGGTTGTGCGCGAGGCCGGTAAGCGGATCCTGGGGATGCGGCATTATGATATCCAGCTGGTCGGGGGCATGGTCCTGCATGAAGGGTCGATCGCTGAAATGGCTACGGGAGAAGGGAAGACCCTGGTGGCGACACTGCCGGTGTATCTTAACGCCTTGACCGGCGAAGGGGTTCATGTGGTCACGGTTAACGATTATCTGGCGGAACGGGACCAGGAATGGATGGGGCGTATTTACCGATTTCTGGGATTGTCCGTCGGAGTGATCCTGCATGCTATGACACCGCCGGAGCGGCAGGAAGCCTACGGCTGCGACATCACCTACGGGACGAATAATGAGTTCGGGTTTGATTATCTGCGCGATAATATGGTGAGTTTCAAAGACGATATGGTGCAGCGCCCGCATCATTTCGCGGTGATCGATGAGGTCGACAGTATTCTGATCGATGAAGCGCGTACGCCTTTGATCATTTCCGGACCGGCCGAGGCTTCGACCGGGACCTATTTTCAGGCTAATGAGATCGCCCGCACCCTGCGGGGGGTTTATATTTCAGAAAGCGACGAGATCGACGCCAAGGCGAGGGGAGAAGAGCTCAGCGACCTGTCTAAAGGCTACGACTATGTGGCCGACGAAAAATCCAAATCCATTTCTTTGACAGATGAGGGGGAGGAGCGCGTGGCGCAGGCCTTCGGGATCGAGAACCTGCACGATATGGCCACGGTGGAGTACCGCCATCATATTCTGCAGGCGCTGAAGGCGCGGGAATTTTTCAAACGCGATGTGGATTATGTGGTGCGCGAAGGCCAGGTCATTATTGTCGATGAGTTTACAGGACGCATGATGCCCGGGCGCCGCTGGTCCGACGGTCTGCATCAGGCGGTCGAGGCGAAAGAGGGGATCAAGATCGAACGCGAGAACCAGACCCTGGCGACCATCACCTTTCAGAATTATTTCCGTATGTATGAAAAGCTTTCCGGCATGACCGGGACCGCCTACACTGAGGCCGGCGAGTTCAAGCAGATCTATGAATTGGAGACAGTGGTTTTGCCGACCAATAAGCCGCTTCAGCGCGCCAACCTCAACGACCTGATCTATATGACCATACAGGAGAAGTATCAGGCCGTGGTGGAGGACATCGCCGAATGTTATGAGCAGGGCCGTCCGGTTCTGGTCGGGACGGTTTCGATCGAAAAATCTGAGATCCTGTCCGAGCTGCTGAAGCAGCGCGGCATCCCTCATCAGGTCCTGAACGCCAAGTATCATGAGCGCGAAGCGCAGATCGTGGCCCAGGCCGGGCGCTACCGGGCGATCACCATAGCTACCAATATGGCCGGCCGGGGAACGGATATTGTTCTGGGCGGAAACGCGGAATTCATGGCGAATTCTCTTGCTGAAGAACGGCGCGGGGAAGAGGACAGCGATCAGGCGCACGCAGGACGCGTGGAGCAGTTTCTTTCAGATTTTCAGAAGCAGGTCAAAAAAGAACATGAGCAGGTCGTTCAGGCCGGGGGACTGCACGTGATCGGTACTGAGCGTCATGAATCCCGGCGCATCGACAATCAGCTGCGCGGGCGTTCCGGACGGCAGGGGGACCCCGGTTCATCGCGTTTTTATGTGGCCCTGGAAGATGATCTTATGCGCCTGTTCGGTATGGACCGTCTGCGGAATATGATGAACTCCCTGGGGGCGGAGGCCGGAGAGGCGATTGAGCATCCCTTAGTCAGCCGCTCGTTGGAGATCGCGCAGAAACGGGTCGAGACCTTCAATTTTGAGATCCGTAAACAGCTGATCGAATATGATAATGTCATGAATAAGCAGCGCGAAGCGGTTTACGGTCTGCGCCGCAGTATTCTGGAAAGCCGCAATGTGAAGGACCGGACCCTCGAGATCGTCGAGGATGTTGCCGACAGGATGGTCGAGCAGTATCTTTACGGCGGATCCGCGGAAGCGGAATGGGATTTCGACGGATTGCTTACGGCGTTTAAGAACCGGTTTCATCTGGACCTTTCTGCTGACCGCGATTCTTGGCAGGAAAAGGGGTACGACGAGATCCGTGACGCTGTCCGGGCGCGAATGCTGCAGTTTTACGAACATCGTGAAAAAGAGAATACTCCGGAAAATATGCGGCGTCTGGAAAAGATGCTGCTGCTGAACACCATTGACGCGAAATGGAAAGACCACCTTTATGCCATGGACCAGCTGAAAGGCGGAGTGGGTCTGCGTGCTTACGGACAGCGTGATCCGCTGATCGAGTATAAGCGCGAAGGCTTTCAGATGTTTGAAGAGATGTTCGTCCGCATTTATGAAGAGGTCGCTGAGATGATCTTTAAAATTCAGGCCGTTCCCTCCGGCGCTGAACGTCCCCGCGGCGTGTTTTCGTCCCTGCCGCAGAATCTGGTCCATAAGGATTTTTCTACAGTCGACAGTGTGCAGAAACAGGCCCGTCAGCAGGGACAGCCCCCGGCGCAGTCAACTCATCCCGGGCAGAGCGCGCGTCAGGCCCAGGATCCTGATGTTCCGCACGGTGAGGTCCCTAAGCCCGCGCCGGTCCGCCGTGATGGGGATAAGGTCGGCCGCAATGATCCCTGCCCCTGCGGCAGCGGGAAAAAATATAAAAAATGTTGCGGACGATGAGGATAAGGGGGCATGTCACAAGGGAAACGGGAGACGGGAAACGGGAAACGGGAGACGGGGAACGTGAAACGCACAGCGTGAAACGTGATACGTAAAATCCAATAAACCCAAAACGCCGTTTCACGCTTCCCGTATCACGTATCACGTTTCCCGTTTAACCCAATAAACCCAACAAACCCAATGAACTCAAAATCCCGTTTCCCGCTTCACCTTTCCCGGTTTTTTTTCTTTCCTGTCCTGTCCGCTTTTCTGCTTATTTCAGCCTTTCCGCCTTATTATCTCTGGCCTGTGGCCTGGGCCGCGCTGGTTCCCCTTTTGCTGGTTGTTCATCAAAGTTCTTACCGGCGGGCCTTCTGGTCCGGGTATTTTTTCGGGATCATATATTTTGTCGGAATGTTCTGGTGGCTGGTCCATGTGACCCTGCCGGGGATGCTGATCCTCTGCGCGTACCTGGCGTTATTCCCGGGGCTATTTGCTGTGTCCGCGGCATATTTCCGTAGACTTCCGCAGATGTCTATCCGGATATTTCTGTTCGCCGCGTTATGGACCGCGGCGGAGTATCTGCGCGCGAATCTGCTGTCAGGGTTCGGCTGGGCGGCATTGGGTCATTCGCAGACGCCGTTTCTGCCGGTGATACAGATCGCGGATATAACAGGTGTGGCTGGTGTGAGTTTTACACTTATGCTGGTGAATGCCCTGATCGCGGAGTGGATAAGCCGGGATAGACCTGACTTATTGATCGATCAGCAGGATAAGGTGCATCGGCGCAGAAAAGCAGGGTCTGTCCCTGCTTATTGGACCACGGGCATTGTAGGTGCTGTTTTGCTGTACGGAGCCTGGTCGTTGTTAACAGGCCCTGTAAAATGCAGCGGGATCCGTGTCGGGGTCATCCAGCCTAATATTCCCCAGCATGAAAAGTGGGATACCCTCCGGTGGCCGGTCATTATGGCTGTTATGGAAGATCTGTCCAGACAGGCGGCGCGGGAGGATCCTGATGTGATCGTCTGGCCGGAAACGTCTGTCCCGGGATATGCGTGGCTGGACCCGCAGTATATCGAACGGGCCAGAGAATTGGCCCGGGACATCGGGGTGCCGATCCTGGCCGGAATGGTGAATCTGCAGAACGCCCGGTACTATAATTCGGCCGAGCTGCTGATGCCCGGCGGAAGCCGTCAGCGTTATGACAAACTTCATCTGGTGCCCTTCGGAGAGTATCTGCCGCTGAGAACTCAGCTGCCGTTCTTGGAGAACCTGGTGCCGATCGCGGATTTTACCGCCGGAGAAAAAGAGACCATGTTGATCGTGCCGCGCAATAGGGAAGCTGCTGAAGCGGTCCGTCTCGGGGCGCTGATCTGTTTTGAAGATACGGTCGGACATGTTTCCCGCCGGCTGACAGACGCCGGTGCGCAGGTTTTGGTCAACATGACCAATGATGCCTGGTACCGCCGGAGTAAAGCCGCGTATCTGCATCTGCAGAGTGCGGTGTTCGAAGCCGTCTCGGCCCGCCGGCCTCTGGTGCGGGCGGCCAATACCGGAGTGAGCGCAGTGATCGACCGCTACGGGAAGATACGCCGACGGATTACCGGACCGGACGGTAAGGAGATCTTTCAGCGGGGATTCATGGTTGCCCGGGTGTGTCCGGCCGAAAAGAAAACCCCGTCAACAAAGTTCGGAGATGTTTTTACATATTTCTGTTTTGGCGCTATACTTATATCGGCATTCATTGTAAAGTTCAAAGGCAATGCAGAAAATCACGGAGGAGAAACATGACGCAGAAAATAGCAGCCGTACGGACGATCAGTTATATCCTGGCGCTTTTATACGCCGTTTCCGGCATTTATTATCTTGGCGGGCTGGGGGGTATGCCGATCCAGAATTTTTCGGTGCTGATATCTACGATGTGCGGTATTTTGTTTGCCGGCGCGGTTGCCCTGGCTGTGGGGAAATCCTGGGGCCGGGATCTGCTGGTTTACGGGAACATTGTCTTTTTTGTCGTCGGTTTGTGGCTGCTGATCCTATTCCCTAACATGGCACGTCTGTATGCCTTTGACGAATTCATTTTTACCCGCAGTCTTTTTTTAGGAAGCCTTTTCCTGGCGATCGTGCTGTTTGCTTATTTCACTCAGAATCAGGTCAAGATGATGCTGCATCCTGAAGCAAGATATTCCTGGAAGAGCATTCTGGTCATCGATGATGATGAAGGGATCCAGAAAACGATCAAGAAGATCCTGCTTTCCCGGGGATACAGTGTCCTGTCGGCCATGAACGGAGAAAAAGGCATACAGGTGGCCAAGCTGCAGAAGCCCGATCTGATCATTCTGGATGTGATCCTTCCCGGGCTAAAGGGAAGAGATGTCTGCGCGCGGCTGAAAGAAGATGAAGAGACCCGTCATATTCCGGTCATCTTTTTGACGGCCAAAGGATCGCAGGATGATATTCAGGCTGAGATGCAGGCGGGCGGCGCCGCGCACATGACCAAGCCGATCAAGGCCCGTGCCCTGATCGCAGAGATCAAGGCATTGGTAAACCCTTCCCATTAATGGAAACACCGGAATAGCGGCCCGCTGTTTTACCGGGCTCTTCAATCGATGTCATGTCACCAAATCTGAAAGAAATCCGCCGCGCTGTTCTGCGTGCTCTGATGATCGGTTTTCACCGCTCGGTCCGGTTTATTCCGTATGGGCTTTTTAAGCCGCTTACCCGGGCTGTGCAGGCCTGTTGTTTTGCGCTCTTCGGTGCGCGCCTGCGGAGAAATGCCGCACGGACGATAACTCAAGCTTACGGCGATCAGCTGAGCGAATCTGAAAAGAAAGAGATCATCAGCGGAACATTCCGGCATTTCGGCAAGGTCTTGACCGAGGACCTTTATTACAGCCAGCGGCCGGAATATTCGGACCGGGTTGTTGATATCGCGGGACGTGAACATCTGGACCGGGCCCTGGCCGCCGGGAAGGGTGCTGTCGTGGTGAGCGCGCATTTCGGCAATTTCCCCCTGATGATTTTTTACCTGCGCCGTGCCGGATATCTATCTAATGCTGTGATCCGCCCTTTGCGGGACCGCAAGATCGGGCGCTATGCCAAAGAGATGATGGCAGCCCATGGCGTCGGTACGGTCTACAGCAAGCCGGCCCGCAGGTGCGTGCGGGAATCTGTGGAGACATTACGTCAGAATAAACTGTTATTCGTTCTTATGGATCAGCATTACGGCACGGACGCCAGGGTGGAAGTGGATTTTTTCGGACGTCCGGCAGCGGCGGGTGCCAGTCCGGTGGTCCTGGCCAGGAGGACCGGAGCGGCCGTGATCCCGGCCTTTATTGTGCGGGACCGGGATGATGATGACCGGCACCGCATTGAGATCCTGCCTCCGTTGGACCTCGAACAGGGCGGGACTCAGGAGCAGGTCCTGCAGAAAAACATGCAGACGATCACTGATGTGATCGAACGGTATGTCCGCCGGTATCCCTGCCAGTGGGGATGGATGCACCGGAGGTGGAAGGACGGATAGTCATTAGCATTTAGCATCTGGCGGCTGGCATTCAGCAGTTAGGAGATTGCCTGCAGGGGTTGGCAAGGGGCTGGATGCGGGGTGGGAGGTGCTGCTAAAAAGGAGGGTGACATGGCAGACAAGGAACGCAAAAAAGATGTACTGTTTTTAAGCGGAATCATCGTGCTGATCATCGGACTGATGATGGTCCTGGCCTGGTGGCCGGATGTGGTGTCGTTTTTTAAAGGGTTTGTGGGGATCGCGGTAGCCGTCGCCGGGCTGCTGATGATGTACGCGAAGAAGGTATAGAAAAGGACGCAAGACGCAAGACACACAACGGTGAACGTGATACGTGAAGCGTGAAACGGTCTTCCGAGTTTATTGGGTTTTGGGTTTATTGTGTTTTGGGTTCATTGGGTTTTACGTTTCACTTTTCACGTTTCACTCTTCACGGTTTTTCTTGTGACGGGTGACAGAGGAGATTTATGATCTGGCTGGAATTTATAATCAGCGCGGGGATCATTCTGATCGCCGGGTCGCAGTTGACGCGTTATGCCGACCGTCTGAGTGATGCCCTGGGTCTGGGTAAGGTCTGGATCGGGGTGGTCCTTTTAGGATTGGTGACCTCTCTGCCTGAAGCCGGCGCCAGTCTGGTCTCGGTGATCGGACTGGACGCGGCGGACCTCGCTGTCGGAAATATGGCCGGCAGCAATAATTTCAATCTTTTGCTGGTGGTCCTGCTGGACCTGGTGTACCGGCGGGGTTCACTGACCAATAGTGTGGTGTTTAACCGCGCCCAGGCGGTGACGGCCGCTTTCGCGCTGGGGCTTGCCGGGATCGCGGCTGTGGAGATCATGGCCGGCGGGCTGTTTACGATCCCGACGCTGTTCGTCTTCAGCCCGGGAAGTCTGCTGCTGATCGTGATCTATCTGCTGGGTATGCGGCGTATCTATCAAAGCAATCTGCTGCCGGCGATCGCCCCGGGAGACAGGAAAGATCCGGGTATTTCATTATCACGGACGTATTTAGGGATTTTCATCAGCGGGGCGGTCGTTATCGCTGGGGCTGTCTGGGTGGCCCGTTCGGCGGACGTGATCGCTGTCTCGACTGGATGGGGCAGGACGTTTGTCGGTTCGCTGTTTCTGGCTCTGGCCACCTCTCTGCCGGAAATGGTGGTGACGTTATCGGCCCTGCGTCTTAAACAGGTCGACCTGGCGGTGGGCAATATTTTCGGCAGTAATATGACCAACATGTTTCTGCTGGTTTTTTGCGATTGGGCTGACGGCCCCGGGGCTTTGTTAAATGGTGTTTCTTCCGCGCATGTCTTTACGATCTTTGTCGGATTCGCCATGACCCTGGTCGTTATTTTAGGTTTAGCTCAGAATAAAAAAGAAAATTATTTTGGTTTGGGCTGGGATTCCTGGTCGCTGATCCTGATCTATGCCGCCGGGATGACCGGGCTGTACGGGATGGGGCGGTGAGGGGTAAGAAAATAGCGAATAGAGAATAGAAAATCGAGAATAGAAAGTCTGCTGTTTACTATTCGCTATTTTCTATTCTCTATTTACTATTCTCTATTTACTATTCTCTATTTACCATGCGCTATTCGTTAATTACCATTTAGCAGACTTTAAGGAGATGATCATGTGGCATAATCTGCGCAAGTATTTTATTTCAGGCCTGCTGGCATTTTTGCCTTTGGCGCTGACGGTGTATTTGTTCATTTGGACGATCTGGTTTGCCGACGGATTGTTGGGAAAATATATACAGCCTCTGCTGATGAAATTTCTGGGATTTTATATTCCCGGCCTGGGATTGATCGCGGCTGTGCTGATGATCATACTGATCGGGGTGGTGGCGACCCGTTTCTTCGGCGGGCGTATTCAGATGATGATCGATAAGCTCGCCCTGCGCCTGCCGTTTTTTAAGCAGGTGTATCCTGCGTTTAAAGAGATCGCGAATTTTTTCTTTTCGCGTAACCGCCTGTCATTCCGTCAGGTGGTGATCATTGAATATCCGCGCAAGGGGATCTACAGTTTCGGGTTTTTGACCAATGAGTCCTCTGAACGGCTCAAAAAGCTGACCCGCGAAGACATCTGCAATGTGTTCATATCCAGTTCGCCTTCGCCGCTGACCGGGTTTGTGATCATGGTTCCGAAAAAGGATATTATTGAGACGGACCTTACTGTTGAGGAGGCGGCGAAATTTGTTGTCTCCGGCGGGGTGGTGAACCCGAATAAACCGGTGTAAGATTTAAGATAATAGTGAATAGAAAATAGCAGATGGATAATGACGAATAGGGAATAGCGAATGGAAAACAGCAGGTTTTCTATTCACCATGTTCGCTTTTCTATTCTCTATTCGCCATTTGCCCGTGCAAGATTTTTTATGTATAAACTTATCATTTTTGATCTGGACGGGACGCTGATCGACGCGTACCCTGCTGTTCAGGAAAGCCTGAATTATACCTTGCGGCAATGCGGTCTCGCCGAGGTTGATGACGAGACGATCCGCAGGACTGTAGGCTGGGGGGACCGTCATTTGATCGCTTCGTTCACCGGGGAAGAACGTGCCGATGAGGCGGTGAAGATCTACCGTGAGCATCACGCCGGGTCGCTGACGCGCGGATCAGCTCTGCTTCCCGGGGCGGGGGAACTGCTGAGTGAATTGCGCTCGTGCGGTTATCGTCTGGCTGTGGCCAGCAACAGGCCCAAGGCATTTTCTCTTATTGTTGCCCGTCATTTGGGCATTGCGCGTATGTTCGACCGTATCCTCTGCGGGGATGAGCTCAAGCAGGGGAAGCCGCATCCCGCCATTCTGGAGGAACTGCTTGAGTATTTTGATCTTAGGCCGGAGGATGCGCTTTATGTTGGAGATATGGTGATCGACGTTCAGACCGGAAAGGGTGCTGGTGTGGCCACGGTGGCGGTGCCGACCGGGTCGCATCCCCGTCATATGCTGGAGCCGGCGGATCCTTTCGCTGTTGTGGAGAATGTGTTCGAGGTGATGGAGATCGTGAGGGGGGCATGTTGAGTTGGTTGGGTTTGTTGGGTTTGTTGGGTTAGTTGAGTTGGTTGAGTTGATTGAGTTTGTTGAGTTGATTGGGTTGGTTGAGTTGCGGGTTTAACCCAACAAACCCAAATAACCCAAATAACCCAACAAACCCAAAGAACCCAAAGAACCCAAAAAAATAAGAGATTCATTCTGATATTTCTTTGCCGGAGGACTTGATTTTTTATGAAATTCAGGTATAAATAGTCGCATTAGTTCTATACTTCCGCAACAAACTTTACTAATATGAATAAGGAATTAAAGGAGCTCCGCATGAGTAAGCGCAGACGCAGAGGGAAACTGAATTGGCGCGGAAAAAAAGCCAATCACGGGCGCAAGCCGAACAAAGGATAAGACAACGCGGCAGAGATAGGGGGCAGCGCCCTATTTTTCTGGCAATTATTATCTGTTCACAAGAATAGGGCGCTGTCCCCTATGAAAAAAGAAGGGGAGAGACATGGATTATTTATTTTGGTTGATACCGGTTTTTTCGGTCGGTGCGCTCGTTTTGGCCGGGTTTCTGGCTGCCAGTATTATGAAAAAGGATGAAGGGACCGACCGGATGAAAGAGATCGCCCAGGCGGTCCGCGAAGGCGCTTCCGCGTATTTGAGCAGTCAGTATAAAGCGGTCGCGGTATTTTTCGCGATCGTATTCGCTCTGCTTTTGGGCCTGGCGTTTTTGGGGAACGTTTCGTTTTTTGTGCCGTTCGCGTTTTTGACCGGGGGGTTTTGCTCGGGTCTGGCCGGATTCATCGGGATGAAGATCGCGACTGCGGCTTCTGCGCGCACGGCGAATGCCTGCCGTTCTTCTCTTAATGAAGGCCTGCGGGTGGCGTTTTCTTCGGGTTCGGTTATGGGATTTTCTGTGGTCGGTCTGGGGCTGTTGAATTTGGTTTTGTGGTATTTCGGCCTGAAGATGTATTTCGGGGATGATCTGGAATCGATCACCAGCATTATGCTGACGATCGGGCTGGGTGCCAGTTTTATGGCTCTGTTCGCCCGTGTCGGCGGAGGGATCTTCACCAAAGCGGCTGACGTCGGCGCTGACCTGGTCGGCAAGGTCGAGGCCGGGATCCCGGAAGATGATCCCCGTAATCCGGCGACGATCGCGGATAATGTGGGGGACAATGTCGGGGACGTGGCCGGTATGGGTGCGGACCTGTTTGAAAGTTATATCGGCTCGATCCTGGCCACTGCGGCCCTGGGGATCGTGAGCTTCGGTCTGGCGGGATTGCTGCTGCCGATGATTATTGCTTCTCTGGGTGTCTTGGCGTCGATGATCGGAATGATGTTTGTGCGTACCGGGGAAGAGACTTCTCAGGAGGTTCTGCTGAAGGCCCTGCATAAAGGGGTCTGGATCGCGTCAGGCCTGGTGGTTGTTTTGGCGCTGGCCGCGATCAAGATCATGCTGCCGCCGGTCATGGCGATGGGCGTGTTCTGGGCCGTGGTGTGCGGTCTGGCTGCCGGTCTGATCATTGGTTTTCTGACCGAGTATTACACGTCGGCGCATTTTAACCCGACGAAAAAGATCGCTAAGTCTTCTGAAACCGGGGCGGCTACGGTCATTATCGAGGGGCTGTCTGTGGGTATGATCTCGACGGCGCTGCCGATCCTGGTTATTGCGGTGGCGATCCTGCTGAGTTTTAAGTTCGCCGGTCTGTTCGGGATCGGGATCGCGGCTGTGGGGATGCTTTCGACCCTGGGTGTGACCCTGGCGACTGACGCCTACGGCCCGGTGGCGGATAATGCCGGAGGAAACGCGGAAATGGCCGGCTTGGAGCCGGAGGTCCGCGTGAAGACCGACGCACTGGATTCTTTGGGCAACACGACCGCGGCGACCGGAAAAGGGTTTGCCATCGGTTCTGCTGCGTTAACCGCGCTGGCATTGATCGCCGCGTTTAAAGGTCAGGTTGTTCTGGCCGGCGGGGACCTTAGCCTGGATCTGCTGAACCCGACGGTTCTGGTCGGGATGTTCATCGGGGTTATGATGCCGTATGTTTTTTCGGCTTTGACCATGGGGGCTGTGGGACGTGCCGGCGGGCAGGTGGTCAGTGAGGTGCGCCGCCAGTTCCGCGAGATCGCCGGGATCATGGAAGGCACAGCGAAACCGGATTACGCGACCTGTGTCAATATTGTGACCAAGTCGGCGCTTAAGGAAATGGTTATCCCGTCGATGCTGGCGATCGTGACTCCGGTCGCGGTCGGGCTCTTGCTGGGGATCGATTCTCTCGGCGGCCTGCTGATGGGCGCAACCGGGTCCGGGTTCGTCCTGGCGGTCATGATGGCCAATTCCGGCGGGGCCTGGGACAATGCCAAGAAGTATATTGAAGAGGGAAATTTCGGCGGAAAAGGTTCTGACTGCCACAAGGCAACGGTGGTCGGCGATACTGTCGGGGATCCTTTTAAAGATACGTCAGGCCCGAGCATCAATATTCTGATCAAGCTGATGTCGATGGTCTCGATCGTGTTTGCGGGATTTATTCTGAGCAACGCTCTGAACTTGTTCTAATGGGTAACATCGTATGACGAAACAGCCGCAACTCAGTGAACCGCATCATCCGCGTCCGCAATGGCGTTCGCGCATGGGTTTTATTCTGGCAGCGTTAGGGTCTGCTGTGGGGCTGGGAAATATTTGGCGCTTCTCTTATTTGTGCTACAAAAATGGGGGAGGCGCTTTTCTTATACCCTACGGAATCGCTTTGCTGGTGGTGGGGATCCCTCTGCTGATCCTGGAACTCGGGTTGGGACATAAGATGCGCGGCAGTGCGCCGATGAGTTTTGCCAAGGTGGACCGTCATTGGGAATGGGTCGGCTGGTGGGCGGTCAATTGCGCGATGTACGGGATCATGCTGTATTATTCGGTGGTGATCGCCTGGTGTCTGAATTATGTCTTTTTTGCTTCGGACTTGAGCTGGGGAATGGACACACGCGATTTCTTTTTTAATACGTTTCTGCAGGTCTCTGACGGGCCGCTGCAGGTGGGGGATATCCGTACGCAGATCCTGCTGTCGCTGATGGCGGTGTGGGGGATCACCTGGTTCATTGTGTTCTTCGGGGTGCAGAAAGGTCTGGAGCGCGCGAATAAGATCTTTATGCCGCTGTTATTTGTTCTGATCGGTACGCTGGTGGTCTGGAGCCTGACCTTGACCGGCGCGGGGGAAGGTGTGGCGGTGTATTTGAAGCCGGATTTTTCTCTGCTGAAGACCCCGCAGATCTGGATCGACGCGTTTTCGCAGATCTTTTTCACACTTTCGCTGGCCTTCGGGATTATGGTAACGTATGCTTCGTACCTTCCGCGTAAGGCGGATGTGGTGCAGGACGCTATTGTGGTGGGCCTGGGTAACGGGCTGTTTTCGTTTGTCGCGGGGTTTGCGGTTTTCGGGACGCTGGGCTACATGGCGCACACGCTGGGTCAGCCGGTGGGGGAATTGGTCACCGAGTCGATCGGGCTGGCGTTTATCACGTATCCTAAGGCGATCAGTCTGATGCCGGCGTTTTCGAAGGTCTTTGGGGTGGTGTTCTTTTCGGCTCTGGTACTGGCAGGGTTTTCCAGCGCGATCTCTCTGGTTGAGGCGTTCAGCGCGGCGGTGGTGGACAAGTTTCATTTCCGCCGGAAAAATGTGGTCTCGGTGGTGTGCGTGACCGGTTTTTTGGGGAGTATGATCTTTACCGCTAAGAGCGGGATTTACTGGGTGGATATTCTGGATCATTTTATGACCAATTATGGTCTGGTGGTGGTGGGGATTCTGGAATGCATCATTATCGGCTGGGTCTTCGGGGCCAAGAGGCTGCGGGAACATATTAACCGTGCCGGCAATGTCCGTTTGACCAGGCTGTGGGATGTGTGTGTGAAGGTGGTCACTCCGGCGGTGCTGACAGTTTTGCTGGTCCGCAGTATTTACACAGAGGTGACTGTGCCGTATGAAGGGTATCCCTGGGTGGCGATCATTCTGATCGGGCGGGATTGGATCATCTTGGCGCTGATCGTGGCGCTGTTTATTGCGATGTATCCGTGGCGGCGTCAGTTGGAAAAGGATGATGCGGAACAGCATTAAGCTTTTTTAAGGGTTATTAAAAAAATTTTCACAACGGGTTATTTCAAAGGAGAACAGAGGATGGGGTGTATTCGACGCCGGGGGTCGGCTGCTACGGTATTGGCGCTGGGTCTTTTATCTTTTTCGTTGAGCGGGTGTGTGTATGTTGTGGTCGGGAGTCTGGGGGCGATTGGAGGTTATGTGGTCAGCCCGGATACGGTCGAAGGTGTCGTTTCGGACCGCAGTCAGGCGGACGTTTTTCGGGCGGCTTTAGATGTGGTGGGGCAGATGGGTCTAGTGGAGGAGCAGAGTGAGGCGGCCGGGGTGATCCTGGCGACGGTAAACAAGGCTAAGGTGCAGGTTTCGGTATTTTATCTGAGTCAGTCGGCGGTCAAGGTCGCGGTCAAGGCGCGCCGTTCGTTTTTTCCCAAGATCAAGGTTGCGCAGGATGTTTATGTTAAGATCATGAATCGTCTGCAGTAAACCGGGGAAGCGTTCTGCTATGATTTCATTGTGAGCGGAGTGCTTGATCTTGGCGCGCGTTTTGATTCGTGATGTATTTTGGAATGCGTTTCTGGAGCGCGTTTCGGCGGGAATCGCTTGACAATTCAGACGGGCTTGATAAAATAAAAACTTCTTTCGGCCAAAATGATCATCGCCGGCTTTTTTGGGTTTGATGGCCTTATAATTTGAATATTTTTAGAGTGCCGAGGTAGCTCAGTAGGTAGAGCAGAGGACTGAAAATCCTTGTGTCAGGGGTTCGATTCCCTTCCTCGGCACCATTTCTTTGATAAACCAGT
>CAZQQI010000013.1:0-51194 GCA_964595465.1 uncultured Planctomycetales bacterium
TTGTTGGGTTTATTGGGTTTGTTGGGTTTATTGGGTTTGTTGGGTTTATTGGGTTTGTTGGGTTTATTGGGTTTGTTGGGTTTATTGGGTTTGTTGCGTTTTATTGAATTAATTCGGTTTATTAAAATGGGCTTTTAACACAAAAAACGCACAACCCAATAAACCCAATCCCCTCTTCCCTTTTCCCGTATCACGTCTTACTTTTCACGTTCCCCGTTTCCCGTTTATTCCTGAAACGGCATGGCCCAGAGCGTGTTGAATCCTTCGGCCAGCGACTGGTCAAATGTGTCTCCGGCCCCGTATGTCGCCAATTTTTCTTTATACCGGGAATTCTTGGACTTACGCCCGACGACCGCGCAGCTCCCTTTATAAAGTTTGACCCGCACCCGCCCGGTGGTCCGCTCATGGATACGGTCAAAAAAAGCATCGAGCTGCTTTTTAAGAGGAGCTTCCCACAGGCCGCTGTAGGTCAATTCCGCGTATTTATGCGACAGGCGCGCCTTCATCTGCATGGTCTCCCGGTCCAGAACCAGCGCCTCAAGTTCACTCAGGGCAGTGTGCAGCACCTCACCGGCGGGATTTTCATAGATCTCACGCGACTTAATACCGACCAGACGGTTTTCGATCATATCCATACGCCCGACCCCGTTGCGCCCGGCAATATCATTCAGCTTTTTAACCAGGGTTACCGGCTGATAAGACCGTCCATCGATCTTGCGGGGAATGCCGTTGACAAAGTCGATCTCAACATAAGTCGGCCGGTTCGCAGCCTTAAGCGGACTGCGGGTCATAGCATAAATCTCTTCCGGAGGCTCGGCCCAAGGGTCTTCCAGCACACCGCATTCAATCGCCCTTCCGTAAATATTGGTGTCAATACTGTACGGGCTCTTCTTGGTAACCGGAACCGGGATCTTCATGCGCTTAGCATATTCGATCTCCTGATCACGGGTCTTAAACTCCCAGCCTCTAACCGGCGCGATGATCTCCATTCCCGGTGCAGTCAGACGGAACGTGGTCTCAAAACGGACCTGATCATTCCCTTTTCCGGTACAGCCGTGCACCAGTCCGGAAGCTTTTTCTTTCCGGGCGATGGCGACCTGATGTTTGGCGATCAGCGGGCGGGAAAGCGCGCAGGCCAGGACATACTTGCCCTGATATAACGCGCCGGCTTTTAATGCCGGAAAGACATAGCCGGTTATAAACTCCTTCTGCAGGTTCAGGCAGTAAACTTTGGCAGCACCCGAGCGCCGGGCCTTGGCCTTGATTTTGGTAAAATTATCGCCCTGGCCCACATCAGCAACAAAAGCGATCGTTTCATATCCGCGTTCTTTCAGCCACGGAATAATACACGATGTGTCCAGTCCTCCGGAATATGCCAGCACCACTTTACTCATGATTGCCCTCTCGGTTTAAATTATGACGATACCATCTTCTCCATCAAAAAGATCAGAACGGCTTTTTCAGCATGCATGCGGTTCTCAGCCTGGTCAAATACACGGGAATGCGCCCCGTCAATGACCTCAGCGGTAACCTCTTCCCCGCGATGGGCAGGAAGACAATGCAGAAAAATATGGTCCTTTGCAGCCCGGGAAACCAGTTCACTGTTGATCTGATACCCTGCGAAATCCGACAGCCTCTGCTGAGCCTCTTCTTCCTGTCCCATGCTGGTCCAGACATCGGCATACACGGCCCGCGCACCCTCAACAGCGGCATGGGGGTCCTGCCCCACATCAACTGTTGATCCGGCTTCAGCGGCATATTTTTGAGCCGCAGATACCACCTTAGGATCCGGAGCATACCCTTCCGGCGCAGCAACACGGATATGGACGCCTAATTTGGCGCAAATCAGCATCAGAGAATGACAGACATTATTCCCGTCCCCAACATAAGCGGCGGTCAGCCCGGAGACATCACCGTACTCTTCCTGCACGGTCAGCGCATCGGCTAACGCCTGGCAGGGGTGATAAAGATCAGACAGGCCGTTGATCACCGGAACCGCGGCAAAACGGCCCAGGTCCACGGCATCCTGGTGCGCGAAGGTTCTGGCCACGATACAATCCAGATAACGCGACAGGGTCTTGGCGACATCTTCGGTCGTTTCGCGTTTGCCCAGATTGATCTCTGCCGGGCCGAGGTAAATGCAGTTTCCTCCCAGCTGATTGGTGCCGACCTCAAAGGATACCCGCGTGCGGTTAGACGGCTTCTGAAAGACCAATCCAACGGTGCGGCCCCGCAGATGATCGGTCTGAAGCCCTCGGTCCTGTTTCAATTTAGCCGCCATGGTCAGGATCTCCTGAACCTCGGCAGACGTTAGATCATGTAGACTGATCAGATCACGTTTCATATTGCTTCTCCGCGTTGGCCTCTAAGGCCTGTTCCATAATCGCCAGCGCACGATCCATTTCCTTCCTGGTCACGGTCAGGGCCGGCATAATCCGCAGGATATTGCCCTGGGTACAGTTGATCAGCAATCCTTGTTCAAAGCAAAATTCCACCACCGGAGCTCCCGGCATGGATAATTCCAGTCCCAGCATCAAACCCAGACCGCGGACTTCACGGATAAACGGAAATTTAGCCTGCCACTTAGCAAATCGTTTAAGCGCATAATCCGACATTGTGCGGGCATTTTTCAAAAGGCCTCCGCTGTGAATAGCCTTAAAGACCCCCAGAGCGGCCTTACAGACCAGAGGACTGCCAGCGAAGGTCGAAGCATGCATACCCGGTTTAAAAACATCCGCAAAACGTTCCGCCGCGATCATGGCGCCAATCGGCAATCCGCCGCCCAGCGCCTTAGCCAGAGTCATGACATCAGGCCGCACACCGTAATGCTGGAAGGCGAACATCTCTCCGGTCCGTCCCAGGCCGGTCTGAACCTCATCAAAGATCAGCAAAAGATCATGTTCATCACACAACGCACGCAGACCTTTCAAATATTTTTGATCAGCAACATGAACGCCGCCTTCACCCTGCACCGGTTCCAGCATAACCGCCGCCGTGCGGTCCGTAACCGCCTCCCGGACCGCCTCCAGATCATTAAACGGAACATGACAAAACCCTTCCGGCAAGGGCTCAAACCCTTTCTGATATTTCTCCTGCCCGGTCGCAGCCAGAGCTCCCAGTGTGCGGCCGTGAAAGGAATTGGTCATAGTAATGATCTCATACCGCCTGCCTTTTCCGCAGGCCCGGGCGAACTTGATCGCAGCTTCCGCGGCCTCGGCACCGCTGTTGCAGAAAAAGACCTTTCCCGGGAAAGCATTACGGATGATCTCCCGGGCCAGCTTTGCCTGAGGCGGGTGATAAAGATTATTCGGAATATGAATCAGTTTGCCGACCTGATCACGAACCCCGGCCATGACCTTGGGATGACAGTGCCCGACATTATTGACGCCCCATCCGGGAAAAAAGTCCAAATAGGTCTTGCCATGAATATCAACCAGTTTGGACCCCTTGCCTTTAACAAAGATCACCGGCGTGCGAGTGTAGGTGTTGAGAATATATTTCTGATAATCAGCAAAAACCTGGTCTTTGGACATGTTCATTTCCTATTCCACGGGCTGTTCGGCCAGGATCTGAGTCCCGATCCCCTGATTGGTAAAGATCTCCAGCAGCAACGCGTGCTTCAAACGGGCATCAACAATATGTGTTTTCTTTACGCCACCCTTAAGCGCTTCCGTACAGGCATTGACCTTGGGGATCATGCCCCCGGCAATGATCCCGTCATTGATGAGGCTTTGGGACTGACCGATGTTTAAGGTCGAGATCAGCGAAGCGGTCTTACCCGCCGTACGCAATACTCCGGGGACATCGGTCAGCAGGACCAGCTTTTCTGCGTTAAAGGCCGTTGCGATGGCGCTGGCCACTTCATCCGCGTTGATATTATGCGGTTGTTTTTCCACGCTCACTCCCATCGGTGAGATCACGGTGATATGCCCCTGATGAAGATGCCTCTCGATCATCTCGCGGTCAACCCGTGTAATGGTCCCGACAAAACCCAGATCTTCTGCCGACTCCTTCTGCTGGACATGGATCACATTCTCATGTCCTTTCATGCCGGTGACATCCCCGCGATAGGATTTGATCTCATCAACGATACGCTGGTTCAATTTACCGAGTTCTTCCAGAACGATCTCCAGGGTGTCCTCATCTGTAACCCGAATACCGTTATGGAACCGGGCCTTGATCCCCTTCTCTTTCAGCCGGGAACTGATATGCGGGCCACCGCCGTGAACCAGGATCGTACGGATGCCGACATAACTGAGAAAAACGATGTCCTGCAGAACATTGCGGCGGATCGGCGCGTCTTCCAGAATGCTTCCGCCATACTTGACAACAAACACCTTACGGCGAAACTCATGAATATAGGGGATCGCCTCGACCAGAACATTCGCTTTTCGTATAAACTCGTCGATCAATTATACTCTCCATTAATCCGCACATAATCCGCGGTCAGATCACAGGTATACACCGTCGCGGCGTAATCCCCAAACCCGATATCAACGGTCAGAATGATCTCATTTTTCTTCACGCGCGTAAGGTCAATCTTCAATATCTCCGGTGTGATCCCCATATCCAGAGAACCCACAGCAGCCGCGATTCTGCCCCAGTTCGGTCTGGGACCGTAATGTGCGGTCTTAACCAGATTCGAATTGGCTATCGCCTTGGCGGCTTTACGGGCTGCGCGGATACTGACCGCACCCTTAACGGTGATCTCCATAAACGTCTTTGCCCCTTCACCATCTCGGACGATCTGCTTGGCCAAATCCAGGCAGACTTCCCGCAGGGCCGTTGTGAACAACCTGAAGTGTGGGCCCGTCCGGGTCATCTTTCTATTGCCGGCCTGCGCGTTGGCCATAACCGTTACCATATCGTTGGTGCTCATACAGCCGTCCACTGTGATACAGTTAAAACTCATGTCCACCGCTTCACGTAGAGACTGTTTCAGCAGCAATGGATCTATCGCAGCATCGGTCGTGATATAACCGAGCATGGTGGCCATATTCGGTTCGATCATACCGGAGCCTTTGGCACATCCGGCGATGTGCACAGTTTTTCCGCCCAATGTCAAACGCACAGCAGATTCTTTCAGGCGTGTATCTGTGGTCATGATCGCTTCGGCAGCGCGGCGGGCCTTGACCCGTGATGCTCCGATTCCCCGCACCAGATCCGGGGTCTTTTCGGCAATACGGGCATACGGCAGAGGCTGCCCGATAATCCCGGTGGATGCCACGATCACGTCCTGGGTTCGGATCCCTAGACACGCCGCGGTCCCCTCGGCCATCTGACGGGCATAGACCAGGCCGAAATCTCCGGTCATGCAGTTGGCATTACCGCTGTTGGTCATGATCGCCTGGGCGGTTTGATCACGCAGATGTTTCCGGCTAACCAGCAAAGGCGCCGCCTTAACACTATTACGGGTAAACACCGCCGCTGCCGCGGCAGGAACATCGGACACGATCAGTGACAGGTCCGTCTTCCCCGAACGCTTAATGCCGCAGGACAGGCCGTTCGCCCGGAATCCGCAAGGAGTGGTCACGCCACCCCGGATCTTTTCAAAGGTCTTTTGCGCCATTTTTCCCTTAAAGCAGTCCGCTGGTCTCGGAAAAATTAAACATAATATTCATATTCTGTACGGCCTGGCCGGCGGCCCCTTTAATAAGGTTATCGATCGCCGCAGTCAAAATAATCATATTTTTCTGCCGATCATAGGAAACCGCGGTATCGCAGTAATTGGTCCCGACGACATTTTTGATCTCCGGAAGATCTCCTTTGGGCATGACCCGGACAAACGGCTCCGTCTTGTAAAATTTTCTATAAACCGTCTGCAGCTTGCCCCCCTGATCAAAGGTATCCGCCATCTGAATATAAATGGTTTCATAGATCCCGCTGTGGATCGGCAGAAGGTGCGGCGTAAAGGTCACGCTGATCTCCTCCCCGGAAATGGAAGAGAGATACTGATCAATTTCCGGCGTATGCTGATGGGCCAACATTTTATAGGCCTTGAAATTGCTCAGAACTTCGGCAGCCATCAACTGAGGTGCAGGTTTTTTCCCGGCACCGCTGACTCCGGATTTAGCGTCGATAATAATGCCGCCGACATCGCTAGAGTAAAGAGACACCACCGGTGCGAGCGCCAAAAGCGCGGCTGTGGGATAACATCCCGGATTAGCCACAGCAGACGCTTTGGCGATTTTGGCGCGGTAGATCTCCGGCAGTCCGTAAACAGTCCGCTTCAAAGCGCGGGTATCTCGATGAGACGTTTTGTACCATTTTTTATAAACTGAAGCAGAGTCCAGGCGATAATCTCCGCTGAGATCGATCACCCGAACACCGCGTTTTCTTAACGCAGGCATAATCGTCATTGAGACAGTATGCGGTACAGCCAGAAAAACTACGTCACAAGATTCCGCGGCCCTGTCTGCGTTGAATTTTTCACATGACAAACGGGTTCGTCCCTGCAGCTGAGGCCAGATTTTATCAACCGGACCATGAGCCTGACTGGCACTGACATACATCAGTCTGACCTGAGGATGCCCCAGCAGAATCTTCAGCAGAGCAAACCCGGAATATCCACTGATTCCGACGATACCGACCCGGATCATGACGTTCTCCCTTATAATTAATAATATTTATATTTAAATATAAACGAGCGTTTATATTAAAAGAAAAAGCCTGTCTCGTCAACTCTTTTCAGAGGGGAGACAGGCTTAATATATCTCATGAATGCTGAAAAATTACCGTTTAACCCACTGAAATTTCCGCCGTGCACCCTTTTGACCCGGCTTTTTCCGTTCTTTCATGCGGGAGTCGCGGCGCAGCATATCCGCTTTCTTAAGAACCGGCTTAGTCTCCTGGTCAAACTTAACCAATGAGCGGGCCAACGCCATACGCACGGCTCCGGCCTGACCGGTGATCCCGCCTCCGGACACCTTGACTTCCATATCAAATTTTCCCAACGTGCTGCTGATCTTAAGCGGCTCGAGAATGGATATACGATCAGTTTCTCTCAAGAAATATTCTTCAAAAGGACGTTTATTAATACGGATAGTCCCCGTTCCAGGAATCAGATTCACTCGGGCGACCGAACATTTTCTCCGGCCTGTCGCTGCGTATTTCACCATTTCTACCATATCGATCAAACCTCCGATTAAATATCTAACATTTCCGGTTTTTGTGAAGCATGCGGATGCTCTTCTCCGGCATAAATACGCACACGTTCGCGCAAGCTATTGCCCAGACGTCCCTTGGGCAGCATACGGTCTACAGCCAAATGCATAGCCTTAGTCGGCGCTTTCTGCATAAGCTGCTCAAATGACAATGTCCTCTGTCCTGAAGGATATCCGGAATACCTCTGGTAAATCTTATCCTTAGCCTTATTTCCAGTCACCTTGACCTTGGCCGCGTTAATAATAATGACCCGGTCTCCGGTATCGAGATGAGGCGTAAAGATCGCTTTATGCTTACCTCTCAGAATACCGGCAGCCTTGGCGGCAACACGGCCCAGAACTTTGTCCGCAGCATCGATCACATAGAATTTGCGGTCAAGGGTCTTGGTATCCGGCATATATGTTTTATTAGTCTTCATTACCTACCCCTATATTGCTGACGTATAAATATGAACCAGAATTATAACATTTAATTATACTCTGTCAATCTTTTTTCTTTATGCGTGCACTTCGCGATTCTCCCGGACCGCTTAACAACCATATTCGACACGCTCCAGGCATAGCCCGTGGGGCGGGGCCGTATCTCCGGCCCGAGACCGGTCCTGAGACCTCAGGATCTTCTTCATGCTCCCTTCAGGGATCCTCCCTGCCCCGGCTGCCAGCAATGTCCCGACAATATTGCGGACCATCTTGTATAAAAAACCGTTAGCGGTGACGCTGATCACGATCATCTCTTTATTCCGTCTGACTGTAATGTCATATATCCAGCGGATCGCATCTTTTTCCCGACCGGTCTTGCGGAACGCCGGATCCGCGGCCATGAACGAGCGAAAATCATGGCGGCCGATCAATACAGCAGCCTCACGCGCCATCACCGCGGCATTAAGATGAACGGGAACGTGCAGGCAAAAATGCCGTTGCAGGACCGGCGGTTCTGGCCGGTTGCAGATCGTATAAGAATAGGTCTTGCGCTTGGCAGAATACTGGGCATGAAAACCATCCGCGGCCTCTTGGATTGTCAGGACCGCGGCATCCTCCGGAAGATTACCGTTAATGGCCCTGACCAGATTATTGCAGGACATGCCTGTCTTGACTTGAAAATGAGCTGTTTGACCGCGGGCATGCACCCCGCTGTCCGTGCGGCCGGAACCATAAAGGCGGATCTTCTTCTGAAAGATCCGCCTTAAGGCACTCTCTATCTCTCCCTGGACAGTACGCGTGTCCCCCGGCTGCACCTGCCAGCCGTTGAAATGCGTCCCGTCATATTCCAGAAGAACTCGAAACGTACGTGCTGGAAAATCAGTCATTCGCAATAAGCTGTTCCGCGATCTGGATCGCATTAAGCGCCGCACCCTTGCGGATATTATCTGAAACCACCCAGAGGTCCAGGCCGTTCTCCACGGTTAGATCCTCGCGGATACGCCCGACAAAAGTTTCATCCCGGCCTTCAGCATGCAGCGGCGTGGGATAAACATTATTGTCCAGATCATCCATGACCGTTATCCCGGGGGAGGACTGCAGAAGTTCAATTGCCTTCTCGCGGGTTATCTTCTTCTCGGTCTCAATATTAACGGCCTCGGAATGGGCATAAAAGACAGGGCAGCGCACACACGTCGCTGTGACGCGGATGTCCTCATCGTGCATGATCTTCTTGGTTTCGTTGACCATCTTCATCTCTTCCTTAGTATAAAGATTCGGCATGGTTACGTCGATCTGCGGAATAAGATTATGCAGGATCTGATAAGGAAATTTCGCAACCGTCTTATCTCCCCCGGTCTGAGCCGCAAGCTCCTCAATCGCTGCCCGCCCGGCGCCGCTCACCGATTGATATGTCGAGACAACAACACGCCTGATCCCGGCATAATCATGCAGAGGCTTCAGAGCCACGACCATTTGAATAGTCGAGCAATTGGGGTTGGCGATAATACCGTTATGTTTCTGGATGTCCTCGGGATTAACTTCCGGAACAACCAGTGGAACATCTGGATCCATACGGTATTGACTGGTATTGTCTATCACCACAGCCCCGGCCTTAACCGCTGACGGAGAATATTCTGCCGAAACCTGGGCACCGGGCGAAGACAGAACAATATCAATACCTTCAAAGGCGTCATGGTCCAGCTTCGAAAGTTTGACTTCCCGTCCGTCGAATTCATATGTCCGCAAGGCCTTGTCCGGATTAAACGACAACAGGCGCAGTTCATTAACCGGGAATTTGCGCTGTTTCAGGATCTCAAACATGGTATCCCCGACAGCACCGCGGATTCCATTTATCGCAATATTATATTTTTTCATAAAACACCCTTTCCGCTCATCCTAGATGCCGGCCGTGACAAGGTCGCCCACCTCTGAGGTCGTCATCCCCATCTTCCCCACCAGCATGGAATTCATTTTTAATATTGTCTTCCTCAAAGACGCCTCGACAGCAACTGCGGCCTCTTGCTCGCCTAAATATTCAAGCATCATGACCAGGGTTGCGATCGCGGCCACCGGATTGATCACGCCTTGACCGGCAAATTGCGGCGCGGTCCCATGCACCGGTTCGAACATACTGACTCCGTCAGGATTGATGTTGCCGCTGGGCGCGACGCCCATTCCGCCCTGGGTTACCGCGGCGAGATCCGTAATAATATCACCGAACATGTTGCAGGTCACGATCGTATCAAAGCGCTGCGGCGACTCAACGATAAAAATACAGCTGGCATCGACATGAACATAATCAGTTATCACTGTAGGATATTCTTTGGCCACTTGGTCGAAAACCCTCTGCCAGAGATCAAAGACATAGGTCAGCACATTGGTCTTGCCGCACAGGGTTACCTTACCGACACACCCTCTGGAACGCTCATCATCATTCAGTCCCGCCCAGGGCGTTTTCTTATGCCGCTGCAGGGTCTGCTCAAAGGCGTAGCGCACACAGCGGTCAACTTCATGATAAGAATAAACCATCTGCTGAACCGCGACCTCATCCTCGGTATCCTTCTGCTGAAACTCCCCGATGCCTTTATACAGCCCGGCGGTATTTTCTCTTACGACCAGGTAATCAATATCCTCCGGGCAACGGTCTTTCAGCGGAGTAGCCACATTTTCATAAAGCTTGACCGGACGCAGATTAATATACTGGTCCAGATCAAA
The DNA here is from genome assembly GCA_964595465.1 of uncultured Planctomycetales bacterium. Classification (GTDB taxonomy): domain Bacteria; phylum Omnitrophota; class Gorgyraeia; order Zapsychrales; family JANLHA01; genus JAKLFA01. The sequence goes on from CAZQQI010000013.1 coordinate 10,299, forward strand.
ACGCAGCTTCAGCAGAATGCCGCGCTCCAGGATCCCGGGCTTGACATCAGGATGGCCGATGCCGCCCAGGTAGATCGCGTCAAAGCCTTTCAATTCTTCGACAGCGTTATCCGGCAGTGTTTCCCCGGTGCGCAAGTAACGCTCTCCGCCAAAATCAAAGTCAGCTGTTTCAACCTTGAAGCCGAACCGTTTTTGCACTGCTTCGAGAACTTTCAGGCCTTCGCGGACGACTTCGGGCCCGATCCCGTCCCCGGGTATCACGGCGATCTTATAACTTTTCATAGCCGCTCTTTCTTTTCGATATGATTATTCAGCAAATTTTTTAAATGCCAGCGTAGCATTATGTCCGCCGAAACCCAGGGAATTGGACAAGACAGCACCCACCTCAGCGCTGCGCGCTTCATTAGGAATATAGTCCAGATCACAATCCGGGTCCGGGTTCTCATAATTGATCGTCGGCGGCAGGACCCCGTCCTGAATGGCCATAACCGAAGCAACCGCTTCAATGCCCCCGGCCCCGCCCAACAAATGACCGGTCATAGATTTGGTCGAACTCACCGCAACTTTTTGCGCATGGTCGCCTAGCGCAGTTTTAATGGCCGCGGTTTCGACTTTATCATTCATCTTGGTCGATGTTCCGTGGGCGTTAATATAATCAACATCCTGCGGTTTTAAACCGCCCTCGGTCATAGCGTCACGCATCGCCTTAATTGCCCCACGGCCCGATGGTTCCGGTGCGGTCACATGATAGGCGTCCGATGTGCGTCCGTAACCTACGACCTCAGCCAAAATATCAGCGCCACGCGCTTTAGCATGTTCAAGATTCTCAAGGATCATGACGCCGGCTCCTTCGCCCATGATAAATCCATCCCTTTCGGCATCAAAAGGACGGCTGGCTCGTTCCGGCTCATCATTACGCGTGGACAAGGCTTTGAGGGAGGCAAACCCGGCGACACTTAAAGGTGTCGTGGCGTTTTCTGTTCCTCCGGCAAACATCACATCAGCATCACCGTATTTGATCATACGGAAAGCATCACCAATCGCGTTGGTTCCGGTCGCGCAGGCCGTGACCACACAAAGAGCGCAATTCTGCGCCCCGGTCTCGATGGCAACCTGACCGGCAGCTTCGTTAACAATAATCTGCGGGATCAGAAACGGAGAGACACGTCCAGGGCCCCGCTTCAAAAGTTTTTTATGCTCTTCTTCAATGGTATGCATACTGCCGATCCCGGAACCGATCATAACCCCCATGCGTTCGGGGTCGACTTTTTCAAGATCCAGTTTTGCCGACTGAACCGCTTCCCGCGCGGCGACGACGGCAAACTGCGTGAACCGGGCCAGATGACGGGCTTCTTTAACAGGGAAATGATCGGTGGCCGTATAATCTTTAACCCGCCCACAGATCTGGACGGAAAAATCTGCAGGGTCAAAATGTTCGATACGGGCGATCCCGCTTTCTCCCGCCTTAAGGGCCGACCAGAAAGCATTGACCCCTGTCCCGTTCGGAGCGATCGCTCCCAAGCCTGTGATAACGACTCTACGACATTCCATAACGTATTCTCCCGTATTACATGTTCTGTATTTTCCCTATATAAGATTGCCCCGAAGAGTATTCGGGGCAATCTCGGACTCAAACTATTCATCACAGACGATCAATGCTTATGAAGACTTCTCTTCGATATATTTAATCGCATCCCCAACTGTGGTCATTTTTTCCGCATCTTCATCCGGGATCTCGATGTTGAACTCTTCTTCCAGAGCCATAATCAGCTCAACGGTATCCAGAGAATCCGCGCCGAGATCATCAATGAATGATGCGGCGGGCTTGGCCTCTTCAACCTTAACACCCAGTTGTTCCGCGATAATTGATCGGATTTTTTCATCGACTGCCATACAAGCGCCTCCTTTTGAACCTTGACGGTTACATTGCCATTCCACCATCGACAACGATGGTCTGTCCGGTTATATAATCAGCATCGGGCGATGCCAAAAAGACACACGCGTTGGCAACATCCAAAGCCGAACCCAATTTCTGAAGAGGGATCTGACGCATCAGATCTTCTTTGACCTTTTCCGACAGCTTGTCGGTCATTGCGGTCTGGATAAAACCCGGTGCGACAGCATTAGATGTGATCCCGCGCGACGCCAGTTCCTTCGCCATTGTCTTGGTAAAGCCGATCACTCCGGCCTTACTAGCCGAATAATTGGCCTGCCCGGCGTTTCCGGTTATCCCCACAATAGAAGCGATATTGATAATCTTGCCCGTACGGGCCTTCATCATGGAACGCGATACGGACTTGGTGCAGGTAAACACACCCTTCAGATTCGTATTGAGAACAGCATCCCAGTCTTTTTCTTCCATTCTCAAGAGAAGATTGTCTCTGGTGATGCCAGCGTTGTTAATTAATATATCAATGCGCCCTCTTTTGTCAAGAATTTTATCGGTCATTTCTTTGACGCTGTCCATGCTGGTCACATCGCAGGCAAAGGCATCAGCCTGGTAGCCCTTTTCAATAAACTCCTGAGCTGTCTTCTGTGCGGCCTCCTCCTGGATATCCGAAATCACCACGATCGCGCCTTCCTCTGCAAGGCGTTCGGCCACAGCCTTTCCGATCCCGCGTGCCGAACCGGTGATGAGAGCAATCCTGTCCTTCAGTCTCATAAATCATCCTTCCCTGTTCATGTTCGTCAATGTGCTTTCATAATACCAATCGTTCGAAATTATGCAAGAAAAAATCCCGCTTTCTTTACGCGTTCTCCTTCCGAGACAAAAAAACACCGCCGGTTATCTGCCGGCGGTGAACCACATGAACAGCGGAATGTCATGGTGGGTTTTTATAAAAATTGGACACGGACGGAGATCAGCCCGTTATCAGGATCAGACAATTTCTGAAAGGCGCCCTTACTCAGGTCAATAACCCTTCCCCGTCGGACATAGCGCTTATGCGGGCCGCGGTCATTAACACGTACAATCACGGAACGTCCGTTTTTGATATTGGTGACTTTCAACTTCTGACCGAAGGGGACGTCCCACATCGCGCAGGTCATAGCGGAATCATCAAAAATTTCCATATTCGCTGTCGTCGGACGCACACCCGGAGATTGTTCCGAATACCAGGACGCCTGTCCGCTGACAACCCGGAGCGGGGCACGCTGTTCGTCAGAAACAGCCGCACGGTTATACATGGCATGCGCCATCGTACCGCTGGCAAAGGAAATAATGATTAAAATAACGATTTTTAGCCGTTTCATACCAGTTTTGCCTCCCGAATGATTTCCTCAAAGATAACATGAGGGATGGCAAAAAAACAAGGGGACAGGCGATAACGGCCTTATTGCAAGTCGCTCTTAAAAAAGAATTTACAATCTTAAGAAAAAAAATCCGCGTTTTTAAAAAAAATAATATCCAAACCCATAAAAAGCGCCACACCATGTCTGTGGGCGCTCTTCATTTTATATATCATGACATTTATGAAATCAGCGACATTATAAGATTTACAAATTTTTGATCACGGCATTGAGGATAACCTGAGACATATACTCACTTCCCCAAATCCCGTAGCGGATCACAACCCGGGATGTATGCTCTGTTAAACCTTGCATCACAATTTTAACACGGGTTCCTGCCGGTGTTCGGCCGGTTAAACGAGCCTCATCATGCGCCTCCTCATCCTGCTCAACGCTGTATCCTAAATCATGCAGAGCGGAGCGTGCCGCCCGATAGAGCTCAGCAACGGAGACGCTCATTTCGCGTTCGAGGTTCCCCTTGACCCAGATATATGTCCCGGTTCCGGCGGCAGCCCCGACAACAAGGGGCACACAACCGGAAGACAAGACGGCCGCGCTTAACAGCACAATGCCTGCGAAAACATTCTGACCCGGCGTTCTCACTCTCACTCCCCCCTTTTCTTCCTAAAAAAGAAATCTTTGAATTTTGAAAACAATTTTTCCACGTCTCTTTTGCTATGGGCCGCTGAAAGAAAAAAAACGGAGTCCTCATGTACCGGAAAATACAACCCCCGCTCGTATAGAAAATGACGCAGCACTCTGTACTCTTCCCTGTCGAACGGCCCTGCAGCTTTGCTCTTTTCATAATCCCATCGAACAAATTTCAGGATTGAATAATATTGGGTCAAACGGTAGGGAATGGTTTCTTGTTCAAAGAAAAAATTGACCTGACGCACAAAGTGCTCTGCTGTTCGGTTCAATTTAGCATAAACTCCCTCGTGCAACCGGCGCAGGGCTGCCATACCCGCGCGCAGCACAACGGGACTGCAATACCCTCGTTCCTCCAATGCAAAGAGATCCGAACGGCCGCCATAAACCCCCAAAGGAAATCCACCTCCAATAATCCCCCCCCAACAGCGGATATCAGGAACCACATCAAACATGAGCGGCGATCCGGGTCCCGCCCGAAACGCGCTGACAACCTCATCCGAGATCAGAACCGCGCTATGATCCCGGGTCAATTTGCGCGCGATCTCCAAATATTCCCGGCTAGCCGTACGAACACCGCCAGCCACAGCAACAGGAGGAATAACGATACAGGCGATATCGTGACCATAGCGCAAAAAACAGTCCTGCAGTGCCTGCCCATCATAACATCGCAGATCAATACGATTCTCTTGCGAAATATGACACCCTGAACAGCACCCCCCCTCCGCAACAATGGCGGTGTTTCTCCCGGTCGCCCGCCTCGCCAATCGAACAGCCTGGCGGACCGCGTCTCCTCCCGAATTCGCGAAATTGATCTTCTGAGCCAAGGGCATAGCGTTCAATAAATACTGTGCCAGATCGACCTGAGCGCGGGACAAAGCGCCGAAATGCAAACCCCGTTCCGCATGTTTTTTTGCCGAAAGGACCGTATTGCGGTCGGCGTGTCCGAGGATCAAATCCCCCCCAGAAAGCCAGTAATCCGTAAATTGATGCCCGTCCTGATCCCAAAAATAAGCACCCTTAGCCCGCCGGACAACACAGTCATCCATCTGCACACTTGATCCGCCGGGCTTTTCAGGAAAAACCTCCTCAGCAATATGAAACAATTTTTCTGAATTCTGCTGACGCATCATTTTTTCCGTCACCTCTTTTGGATCAATGCTTTCATTTCCGGCAGAGCATCCCTCGCAGCCTGCTCCCCGGCGCGGATGATTTCACCGGCACGGGCGATCTCATGCCACTGCATACCCGACAAATCCGGATGAATGATCACATCAGCATCTCCGGACGTGCGGTAGGCCACCTCATATTCTGAGGCAAGCAATGTCTGGACCATAATATCGGATATTGTCGGTTTTAAAAAACGCTTGGCCCCCCGGCCGATACGGGCTTTGAGAAATCTTACCGGACTCCGGGAAAAGGGGACAAGGCTCTGCTGACGTGCGGCGGAGATCCGTTCCTCTGCACCGCGAATAACCTCTCCGGGAGACTGCAGGACATTAACCGCGACCATGCGGGTTACCCCTTCCCCTTTCAGGACATTGGTAGGCACCGGATTCAGCACACCTCCGTCGATGATAACCTTCCGGCCTTCAACCACCGGCTCAAAAACCCCGGGGATCGAAATGCTTTTGCGGACGGCTTCCAGCAAAAGCCCGGTCTCATAAACCAATTCCTGCCGGCTGAACAAGTCATAAGCCACCACCTTAACCGGAATACGGGTATCAAAAAAATGCCGATCGCCCAAATACCGTCTTAGCCAGCGTTTGACACGCTGCCCGCCGATAAATCCGGAGACCGGAAACACCGGATCAAGCAGCTTTAGCACCGAACCCTGCCCCTGAAACTCTGACACCAATTCTTCCAAATCTCCGGCCGAATAGCCTGAAACCCACAAACAGCCGACGAGAGCACCCATACTGGATCCGGCGATAATATCAACCGGAATGTTTTCTTCTTCCAATACCTTCAGCACACCGATATGGGCCAAACCCAACGCCGCGCCTCCCCCCAGGACCAGACCGATCCTGACCCGGCCCACATCCCGGGCGATCTTGACCACTTCCCGACGGTAGGGCATGTCAGGCTCTCCGATACAGGCCTGTACGTCATTATTTTCTGCGCATTCTCCCCGGACAGCATCAGGAATCTCCGGAAGCCGGGCATAGACATTATATCCCGTTTTTTTACGAATCCGCTGCGCCCCTAAAATCGGAAAGGCCGCTTCCGTCTGACAGATGACCTTAACCTGCCGGGGATCAAAACGCTCCCTCCAGGCATCTTCCAGCAGCGCGATAACATTCGCGGTCATATGCATATTCTGATCCTGATCTCGGCAGATGAAATGAACCGTATCCGACTGGATCAGAGTTTTAAGCACGACAGCATCTAGTCGGACCGGTAAATCCATAAGGACATAATCATAATCCGCAGCGAGAGAGGTCACAAAATCGCTCAAACGGGTTACCACACTTTGATCATCCGGATGAAACGCAATATTCAGGATATCCAACCCTTCGGCTAAAGGTTTTATCGCATCACGGACAGCCTCCCTACTGTTAATCATCTTATTCAGATAGACCTGCGGAAACCGCCAGCTTGGAATGATGCGGTCTTGCCGTTCGGAATGCTCCGCCTCGTCCAGAGCCGAAACCAAACGGACTAAAACAACACGGCGCGATGTCTCTCTGGCTAGATGCCAAGACAGATGAAACGCGTAACTGCCGCCCTCGGCTGCAGGCTCAACCTGATAGACAGAAACGATCGCTTCCCCCGTGCGGCGCCCGTCCTCATAAGACCGGCGGTGAATCCTCTGAGATAATGTCCGGCTAAACTCCACACCCAGCTGAGGGAATTGTTTTAAAAGAACCTGAAACCCTCTTTTTGGAATAAACAGCACTTCACTGTCATTCAGAACCTCAAAGGTCATAGAATGCGCGTGACCCGTTAATAAAGAAATCACACCAAAATACATTCCCTGCCGGAAAAATTCGACATCCTGCTTACCCCCTTTCGGATCTAAATGAAATCCCTGCACCCGTCCGGAAATGATCGCGTAAAAACCATCAGCAGGATCACCCTGTTGATAAACTGTTTCCCCTTTTGATAGACGGAGGATTTCCGCCCGTCCGGCAACACTGCGGGTGTCCAGCCAATTCAAATCCGCAAAGATCGGGATCTGCCGGACAGCAGAAAATCGTTTCAGAAATTCAGCGAATAATGACATTGTCTTCCTTGCTCATTTAACCATTTTCAGTATATGGCCGAACACAGGGGAAATCAATCTCCGGTTATTCTTTCTTTTATCGGGAAAGATGGACCAATGTTTCAATATGACGGGTTTGCGGGAAAAAATCAAACGGCGTGACATTTTCAACCTGCCATCCTGCACGGCAAAAGACCTTTAGATCACGCAGCAGCGATTCCGGATGACATGAAAGATACAGGATATGGGGGATATCGGCACGTCCGGAAAGATCCTCAGCGGCCTGAGGACTCAAACCGGCCCGGGGGGGATCGATCATGACCACAGCACTGGATAAAGGCACATCGCACAAGACCTCATTAAAAAGGTCTTCCGTACGGCCGGAATAAATCGCCATACGGTCGCATTGATTATGACGAATATTTTTTTCCGCACAGCGGACCGCATGGACATTCTCTTCGATCAGGATCACCCGGCCGGCATCATCATGAAAGCATATCCCGAATAAACCAACACCCCCGTAAAGATCAAGGAAAACCGTCTGCTGATCAAAAAGACCGTAAGACCGGATACGCTCTATCACCCGGGGCAGGATCGCCAGATTGGCCTGAAAAAATGTTTCCAAAGAAAAGAAAATTCGTTTACCCGCCACATCCGTCCAGAAATATTCCTCAGGCGTCATACGCAGAGAACGCCGGCCGATCCCTCCCCAAACCACACGGCCGTCATCTCCGGTCTTTATGGTCAGATTAGCATTGCGGTATTTCTGCGGCATCCGCTCCATTGCCTCGTAGCGAAGGCGCGGAATAAAATCCGATATGGTCTGCATCGCGATCGGACAAGAATCTATTTCAACCACTCTCCGTCCCTCAACCGGGCTAAACCCCATAAACATCTCACCGGAGCGGATCCTTAGCAACTTAATATCCATACGGCTGCGGTAATGATATTGCCGGGGGGACGAGACCATGGCAGAAAAAACGTCCTCATCAAGAGCCAGTTCCCCTCCAATCTGCTCCCGGATCTGGCGCTCTTTTAAACGCAGTTGCTCATCATAACTCAAGTGCTGATATTGGCACCCGCCGCAAGTGCCGAAAACCGGACAGGCTGGCATGATCTGATCAGAAGATATCTTATTCATGAATACACAGGCAGGTTATTCTATAAATTCAAAGGAGCGGATCATCTTTTGGGCATGCTTGTAGTTCTTTTCGAACTCATCGGTCTGTCCGATAAAAGTAATGACAAAAACGGTTTTCCCCCGCCCGACCCAGATATGAACGTATTTTAATTGGTTCTTATATCCCGGCACCTGACCGACATGAACGAATTTATGAGCCGGATGCCCATCCAAAGTCATGTGTTTGTCTTCCAGGACCTGCATATACTTACCGAAGGTCCCTGTCATTTGATCCACGGCCATTTTTGAAAAACCGCGAAATGTCAAACCGGGCTTCACGATTTTTTCGTAGGTGATCGTCAGATTTTCCTGAAAAAGATCAAATTTCGAACTTTTAGGGGTAACAAAGCCGACAATAAACCGGGGAATTTTTTCATCATGGTAAACAGACCAGTAAGCGGGATGTTTCAGCTGAAAACCATATTGCTCATCACGATACGTTTCATAAGGGGTGATTTTAATAGCATCCAGGATAAAAATCACGATCATCAGAATACCCAATGCCGCCCCGCAGCCAATCGCGATATTCTGTGCTTTATGCTTTGCCATTGTGCCCTCGTTCTAAACGGCCGCCCGGCTTTTACGTTCCACCGCTTTTTTGGCAGCTGTCACAATATCGACATCTTTAAGATGAAAGTGGGCCATCAGTTGATCAGGGCTTCCGGTCTGCCCGAACATATCGTCTACCGCGATCATCTCCTGAGGAACCGGACAGTGCTGAACAAGAATTTCCGCGACAGCGGAACCCAGACCGCCATGGATCTGATGCTCTTCGGCGGTTACAACGGCTCCCGTCTCTTTTGCAGCAGACAGGATCGCCTCCCGGTCCAACGGTTTCAGGGTATGCATATTCAGAACACGGGCCTCGATACCCCCCTTAGCCAGAATATCCGCGGCGTTAAGAGCTTCAGAGACCATGATCCCGCAGGCAATGATCGTAACATCAGAACCATCACGCATGACCCTGGCCTTACCGAACTCAAAATCTCCGTCCTGCCGGGTGATCACCGGAAACGGCGCACGGGATGTGCGCATATAAAACGGACCTTCGGTCGCGGCCATAAACCGGGTTGCCTGGGCCGCCTCAACGGCATCCGCAGGACAAATCACACGCATATTGGGCAGGACACGCATGATCGCGAAATCTTCCAGACATTGGGCAGAAGCCCCATCCTCTCCAACAGTAACGCCGCCGTGTGAACAGACCACTTTAACATTACACTTATTATAACAGACATCCAGCCGAATCATATCATACGCACGGTTAGTCATAAAAACGGCAAAAGAACAGGCGAACGGGATAAACCCCATTTTGGAAAGACCGGCCGCGGTGCCGATCACATCCTGTTCGGTAATTCCCAAATTGAAAAACCGTTCAGGAAATTCAAATTTAAAATATTCCGCGCGGGTGGCGTCTTCCAGGTCTCCGGAAAGAACCACAATACGGTCGTTCTCTTTTCCCAATTCTACAACCTCACGGCCGAAACCGTCGCGGGTCGGTATCTTGTCTGTGATGCCCATTATTCTCCTATCTGCTATCGCAGGTCACTGCCTGCCTCTTCAAGTGCGGCTAATGCATCTTTGAGTTCATCTGGTTTAGGGGCTTTACCGTGCCATTTCGACTGCATCTCCATAAACGGTACGCCCTTCCCTTTTACCGTATGAGCGATAATCACAGTCGGTTTGCTCTCGGTTGTATCAAAAGTATCGAGCGCACTCATCAACTCATGCAGGTCATGCCCGTCAACTTCAAGTGTCTGCCATCCGAAACTGTCCCATTTTGAGGTCAACGGTTCCAGATTTTTGATCTCATTGGTCAAGCCGTTTTCCTGGATCTTATTATAATCAACGATCGCACAGACATTATCCAAGCGGTAATGAGCCGAAGTCATGACGGCCTCCCAAACAGATCCTTCCTGGATCTCGCCATCACCCATCAGACAAAAAACATTCATATCTTTATTCTTCATCTTGGCGCCCAGGGCCAGGCCGTTAGCGACCGAAAGGCCATGCCCAAGAGATCCGGTATTAAATTCCACCCCGGGCACGCCGAAATGAACATGGCCCTGCAGCGGGCTCCCGTATGTCCGGTATCCGGCCAGGTCTTCTTTAGGAAAATATCCATAATTGGCTAAAGCAACGTAGGTGATCGCCGACGCATGGCCTTTGGAAACGATCAGCCGATCCCGGTCTTCCCACTCCGGCTGCTGAGGACGATGCCGCATCTTATACCCATAGAGAGAAATGAAAATTTCCACCGCGGAAAGCGCGCCCCCCGGGTGTCCGCATCGGGCGCGGGAAATAACTTCCAGAACTTCACGGCGCATGGTCAGCGCCATTTTTTTCATGCTGTTGATATCGATCTTTTGGGCAGGCACTCATTCCTCCTTTAATGACACTCTTGAATCGGAAACTCCTCGCCGATCAGAACGCGATCCCGAAAACGGATTTATAAAATTTTATGGGCCATGGAGGACTCGAACCCCCCGCCCGCTGATTAAGAGTCAGCTGCTCTACCGGATGAGCTAATGGCCCAAATGATTCAAAATGGATAAAAAATTCTTAGAACATATGATGAGTGAAAAACCAGCCATGTTATACCAGAGTTTATCTGATCTGTAAAGCAGAAAAGGCTCTGCGATGATCGTTCAGACATCCTCTCCGGAAAAATCATTGATAATCCTATTCACGCGATCAACAACCTGTTTTGCCAAAACATCTTTATCGCGGACCCGCAGCATTTTTTTCTCTCGCGACTCGATCATTTCATCCATTTCCCGGATCACGCGGTTAAAAGGGCCCAGAATGTTTTTGCTGACAACAAACAGCCACGCCAAAATACCGATCAGGACCAAAGTCAAGACCGTAGCGACAGCGAATGTTCCCGAAGATAACAGCTGAACCGCTGCCAAGTCCTCGCCGCCCAGGAGCATATTCAGAAACCCCTGATACATCGTAAAACAAATGGCCAAAGTCAATAAATAAAATATGATCGCCGGCAAAAAAGCCAGAGTTATAATCTGCTTCTGAAAATCATTGGCATAGGAAAGATAACGGCGCTTATGTTTGGACATGGATTCCTCCAATCATTCTTGTTGTATTATTCTGATATTATAGGATAGGGATGATCTGCTGTCCACCGCTGACAAAGAAATTATTGCTTTAAAAACCGTTTGCCTGGCGTATAATGAATATACTATGCCTTTTTTATCACAGCTTTTCGTCTTTGCCTGCTTTTCTTCAATCCTTGCCCAGGCACACGCCCAGCCTTCTATTCTATCCCAGCTGCAAGAGGCTCAGCAGTCTCTGGTCGTGATCCGCGCCACAAATTTTGATGTCGCCCAAGCCGCGGTCCGTTCAGCAGCTGTCGATCCAAAGACAGGACGGATTATTATCGCCCGCCGTCTGGCCGTACCGACCTATGACCGTCAAGGAGCCGGCACCATCATTCACCGTTCCGGCATTATCATTACCAACGCGCACACCGTACATAAAGCGAACACCATTCAGATCGCCCTCCCCGACCGAAGCGTCCATCCGGCCAGCGTGATCCGGATCGTCAAAGATCTGGATCTGGCGCTTCTCAAAATTCAGTATAACCACTCACTGCCGGCCATTTCTCTGGCCGATTCCAATGCCGTCCGGCTGGGACAAGAAGTCTTTACCATCGGCAACTCGGCCTTTTTAAAAAACACCATGACCGGCGGACAGATCATCGGTATCGGTGTCAACCGACGCCTCCAGCATGCCGGCAGACAGCGGACAGATCTGATCCAGACCAGCTTTAATTTATATCAAGGCGACAGCGGAGGCCCTCTCTTTGACCGGGACGGCCGCCTGATCGGGGTCCTGACAGCAGACGAAGCCGCATCCGATCACTCAAGTTTTGCGATCCCGTCTAACAAAATCAAAAAATATCTGCTAGAATATCTCAATCGTTCCGAAAAGAAATAACCGAAAATAGAAATTTTGTATTATGTTCTCCTACCCCTTCAGATCATGGATCGGTTATACCCTGACTTTTGCGGTCATAACCGCTGTCGGTTTATACGCCAGACTCTTTCCTCTAAGGGAGTACACCTCTGATCGTTCGCGCCAGCAGGCAACCGTTCTGGTCCTGAATAATTTAAACCGCTCGATCCAAAAACGGTTTACCGCAGCCCCCCAAGACATACCACCTGCTCAGCAAACCCGTCTGGCCAGGCAAGCAGTCAATAATATCCTAAGTGCCGACAGCCGTAACGCGTTAAAAACAATCCATTCGGTCGCCCGCAGGCTGGAACTTGAACGAAATTCACCCCGGCCGTCCCCGTACCTTCAGGGCTCAGACTCTTATTACTACCTCAGCCTGACTCAATCTCTGCTGGAAAACGGGCACCTTCCCGGACCGATCAAAGGAAGCAAATATTTTAATCCGCTCATGGTCTATCCCAGGGGACATTGGGAACCGCTGACACTTCATCCTTTTCTGGGAGCGGGTCTCCACCATATCTTATCAGGATTCAATGCCCCGTCAGATCCCATGTCTTCGGTCAGCTGGGTTCCGCTGATCATGACGATCTTCTCCTGCGCCCTGTTCGTGATATTGTCACGGCAGCTGCAACTCTCCTGGATCCCAACCCTGGCCGGTGGGATCTTTTTTGTGCTGTCTCCTGTCTTTATCGAACGAAGCCTGTACGGATGGTATGATAACGACCCTTACAACGTCTTTTTTCCACTTTTTATCCTTTCCCTTTTCTGGGCAGCCGTTACCAGCGCTGCTTCCTCTCGGCGCTCTTATATTTATGCCGCCGCGACGGGTCTCTGCGTAACATTTTATGCCCTGTTCTGGCAGGGCTGGGTCTTTTTAGGAGCAACGGTTCTTATCTGCGCCCTTCTGTTAAAGGCTATGGAGCACATCCGCGGCACGAAGCATCATGCCGAAGGCCGGTTGTTTCTAACGACTCTTTTGACCATGACCGCCGGGATCAGCCTAATTTTCGGATTCCGTGAATTTTTTGTTCTTTTCCGGGAAGGCTGGACAGCCCTGCAAAACTTCTGGAACCCGCCCCTCCATATCTGGCCGGATCTCTATATCGCTGTGGGGGAACTGCATAACGCCTCTCCTGCCGACATTATCCAGCTCATGGGCGGCTGGGCTTACGGCGTTCTTACAATTTCCGGTATCGGTGCCGCTCTCTGGGACCTCTCATCGTTCCGCGCTCACAAAATACGAGCCCAGCGGTCTGTCGTCCTGCTGACCGTCTTCGCCGGAACACTTTTTCTGGCCCTGGGCGCCCGGCGCTTTATTCTACTGAATCTCATCCCCTCCAGCCTCTTCATCGTCCTGGCCCTTCAGCGTTTCAGCTGTCTGCTGGGCCGCTTTTTAAACCGGTTGATCAAACACCCGGCATGGCTGCAGAAAATATTACGGCCGTCCTGCCAGCTTCTCCTGGCAGCTCTTCTGCTGATCCCGCTAAAGAATACGTTGCCGGAACTGCTCTTTATGCAGCATCGCATTTACAATGACACCTGGCACGAAGCTATGTCCTTTATTCATAAAAAAACTCCGGAAAACAGTGTGATCAATGCCTGGTGGCCGCCGGGACATTTTATCAAGGCAGTCGGACGCCGAGCGGTCACCTTTGATGGAGCAACGATCAACGCCACAGACCAGGCCTACTGGCTGGCGAGCGCACTCATGTCCGGTCATGAACGTGAAAGCCTGGGATTTTTACGCATGCTTAACAGCCACGACAATCACGCGGTTGAATACCTGCAATCCGCTGGATTTTCTGTATCCAAATCCGTGCGCGTTCTAAAATCTATTCTGCCTCTTAACCGCCAAGAAGCGAAAAACATTCTCATTCCCCAACTATCATCCGCTCAGGCAGACGAACTCCTCGATTTCACGCACGCAGAGCCTCCCCCCACCTACCTCATGCTGACCAATGAACTCATTGAAAAAAACATCCTGCTTTCTTTTGTGGCAGGATGGGATTTTGCAGAAATCGAAAACATCCGATCTGATCCGAAAAAACAGCAGCGCGTCCCCCCAGCCGGTTCCAAAGAATATGTGCGTTTTCTTTGGCGCATATCCGGTGGACAGCCCCTCTACAGCGGGATGCTGTCTCCAATTGATGAGGACGCGGAACACGTGATCTTTCAGGGCGGAGTGAATTATAATAAAAAAACTCACAGCATCTCGATCCAGTCCGACACCTTCGGAAAGGGTGTTCCGCAATCAGTTTTTTATAATAGGGGAAATAAAATTATCCGCTTTCAACCGGAAAACGCCACATTAGGATATTCGGCTATTGTCTCAAATACAAGCGGCCGGTTCCGCTGCGCTTTAATGAGCAATCGTCTCGCCCGCTCTCTCTTAATGAACCTGCATTATTTCGGAGCCGAATCCTTTCCCTCTATCAAAAGCGTATTTGAACGCCGCGACTTTACCGGCCAGACGTCAATCTCGATTTACAGAATCTCTTTTGAATGATTTCTTACGAATCAAACTGCCGTTAAAAACTCAAGAAAAAACAGTGCTTATTCGGGAGTCAGACTGCCGGGGTGTGTTTTACCGGACTGACCGCCGTACGTCCGCGGCTGAGAGACACCCTGCATGCCGGTAATTTGGGGGACGGGAATTTTGCCCTGGATCCGAATTTGGGTCTTCCCCTGCGTTCGCGGATCCACATCAGCGGGGGGCTGACCGGGCTCTTTAGGCTGTTTTTCTGAATGCTCTCCGACAAGACGTCCTTCTGCACGCTCAGGGGGCCGGCCCATCTGCCTAAGTAAAGCGACCGGGATCAACTCTTCCCCTGCCACCTTACTACGGAGAACAGCTTCCAAGTGAGCGGCGAGATCCTGCTTGCCCAAAGCTTTCAGACGGGTCACAATATCCAAAACCTGAGAATGATCCCCCTCAATGGCATAGGCCATTCCCAGTCCGAAATAAACAATCGGATGGTCAACCTGTTCGACAACCTTATTAAAATAATGAATGGCCTGCTGTTCTTCGGATTTTCCGATGAGATAGGTCCAAGCCAGGGTCAGCTGGGAACTACCCAGATCAGGATTGAGCTCCAAAGCCCGAAGGCAGGCTGTTTCCGCGCGGTCATAGTCCAACAGCTGATAATACGCGCGGCACAGACCATCATGGGCTTCGGCATAATCCGGATTGATCTCCGCGGCTGTTTCAAAAAACCAGACCGCGGATTCCGGATCCCCTTTGACATCACGGTAAATTGTACCCAAAAAATAATACGGCGGCGCAAAGTTCGTACTCATATCAATGGCCTGTTCCAGTAATTGCTGCGCCTCCGTAAAATCCGACTGCTCATACGCCTTCAGAGCATTGGTAAAAACGCGTTTGAATTCCGCTGATTGGGCATGAACGGAAACGGAAAATACCGGCAGCCCGAAGACCACAACTAAAAAAAAGGCTAACCTAACTATTTTTCCTATCTTTAACTGAAACTGTTTTTGGTTCATACCATGCCCGAAATCTTCTTTCTTGATTAACGGTTAATTTTTCTCTCCCAAATGTTCCCGCCTTCTACGGGGGGCGGCTCGCCTTGATATTCATCGTCTCCATCGTTCTCCTCATCATCTCCGCCAAAAAATTTCCCGATAAATTTTTCCCATAGGGTGTCCAGGCTGTCAACACGGACCCGCCCGCCCTCTTTTGTCTTTTTCAAGGTCTTTGATAACTTATTCTGTTTAACCGGTTTTTTAGGTTCCTCCGGGGTTTCGTCCGCAGGCCGGGCCTTCCGTTCATCTGTTCGATCCCGTGATCCATCCTGCGTCCTGCCGGAGGACGGCGTCCCGCCTAAATACAGATCCTTAGACGCATCCCGCCCTCCTTCTGAAGTCCCTCCGCCAGACCCTTGCCCGGCCGAACCTCTGCCTCCAGAACCCGACCCGCCGCCTGATCCTGCGGAACCGCTATCGGAATAACCGGACTGACCGAACGCCTCTCCTGATCCATTACCGGAAGAACCTGCTCGTCCCGATGCTCCTGCTGTGCCTCCGCCTCTCCCCCCTCCGGAAGAGCCTGCTCGGTCCGATGCTCCTGCTGTGCCTCCGCCTCTCCCCCCTCCGGAAGAGCCTGCTCGGTCCGATGCTCCTGCTGCGCCTCCGCTTGTCCCCTCTCCGGAAGAGCCTGCTCGACCCGATGCTCCTGCTGCGCCTCCTGAGCCCCCTGATCCTCCTCCACCGGAAGATACCGTGCTGGATCCCTCAGCCCCTCTTCCGCCTGCAGCTGACGCCCCGGTCCCGCCGACACCTCGTCCATCCGAAACAGAACCTGACCCCGTTCCGCCCGAACCTGCAGCACCTCCTCGCCCGGGACTCCCATCTCCTTGCCCTCCAGAGCTCCCGCGTCCGGAAGACATCCTCCCGATGCCATCATTCATACGCGTCTCTTGCTGTTCCGGAGCCTTAGCTATCTGCTCCAAAACCTCTTGCGCGTTATCTGAAGTAATAACCGGTAAACCAAGATCATCCCCTTCAAATTCATAATTCCCAATTGTTCGCGGATCAATAACCAGCTTTCCGATCTTCATCGAGATCTTGACATCTTCTTGACTGGCCTTATTACCTTCCATATTAAATTTTACAATTTTAAGAAGATTATCGGTCATGTCGATCTCATACATAAAACGGACCACATTCTTTAAAGGTCCGCCGCCTTCCAAGTTGGCGTAATAAATCACAAACCCTTTCTTTTCAGCAATATCAGAAGGATTTAACTTGACCAGATTGATCTCAGTTTGTGTTGCAATCGTCTCCACAGTCTTTAAAAAAGCGGCGATAATTTCTTCTCCGGTCTTATCTTCTCCCGATTTATAAATCTTAAATGCTTCATCTTCCTTGAAAATTTTGTTCTTATACGATATAAAACGCAGATCACGTTTAATCATGACGCGCTTTTCTTTCACCTCCCGATCGATCTCACCCAATCGCGTCATAACAGGACGCAAAAAAAACGCATCAAACAAGGCCAGGATCAAAACGGCTACGGCCGCATAAAACACCTTACGTTCTTTATCAGACAACTTATTATAGAAATCCATAATCATACGGCTATTCCTCCGCTCCCCCTTGGGGAGGTTCTTCTTGCGAAGTCAGATCGCCCTGCGTGCTTTCCAGCTGAAAAACGATATCAAAGGCCGCAGCATCTTTTCCGCGATCCTTTTTGGCTGTTGTCGAACGGGTTTTAACCCCCTTAAACAATTCCGAATCCTCAAGATTCCCGACCAGGTCAAAAACGCGGGACATCGATGCGGATATGCCTTGAATATTAACCACACCGTCTTCGTCCATAAAAACATTCTGCAAGTAAATCTCTTCTGGAACAAGCCGGTATAACTCTTCCATGACCTCCAGACCGATCAATCGATCATTAAGAAAATCTTTAAGGATACGTGTACGGTGCGCGACTTTGTCCAGCACAACCACCATGCGCTTTTTCTGGGTATACTCCCGTTCCAGCTTCTTTAAATACAAACTCTGTAAATAAACCTTGCTGAAAAAGAACGCACAGATTAGAACCAGCAGAACTGTCGCATAGACCGCCGCCCATATCACTTGACGGCCTTTTTCCTGGATAGCCCGTTGGGTCAAAAGTTCGTCCGGGACGAGATCGATCTGGGCATCATCAGGGTCCATAGCTGACGCACTGACGACTCCTAAAAAAGAGACATCATGATATGTCGAACGGATGGCATGGCTCACCTCTGGTGATCTTTCCAATTGCTGATAATACGGGATCACATCAACGGCCGTTCCAAATTTTTCCTGTAACTGGGGAGCTATCGCACTGACCGCGGGATTATCGCTGACCAAAATATAACGCGCCGGGCGGTCATTAATATCTTCGCTCTCGTAGGACTCCAGAGAGGTCACCAGTTCCTGGACCAATCGTTCTTTGGCTCCTTCCCGGTCTTCCGTAAAATGGGATAAACCGATAGGGATATTGCGGCAGGTCGCTATTGTTTGATTACAAGCCACTGTAAAATCTGTAAAATCACGGGCCACATCGATAATGGCGACAGGAGCATCATCGGATAAAGAAAGACCCTTTCGGTAAAAATGGGCCGCGCATTCCGGACCGAAAAAAACATGCTCAACATGCAGACCAGCATCGGTCATAATATCAATCTTGGCATTGATCGCCGTGCGGTTGGCGATCAGCAAAAGGACCTTGGTATAATTCCGCTGAAACACACCAATACAGACATACCCGACAAGGATCTCTTCGCGGGACAACGGTGTGTGCCGTCCTGCCTGAAGGTCGATGATCGAACGGATCTCTTCTGGATCAAGAGACGGGATCTCGATATTCTTCGAGGTGATCATATTAGACGAAATCACACAGACTGCGGATCCTTTCTTGATACCGAACTTCTGCATGGCCGCGCGGAGCAAATCCGTCGTTTTTCCAGGATCACCGCTGCCGCCGTCAAGATGGACCACTCCGCGTAAAACAGCTTTTCCCGCAGCCGACATAATGGCAGCTTCTGTTGCCTGCTCATCGATCCGGACCGCAATATATTCGTGATGTTTCTTAAACATGAATCCTCTTGAACGGACGAAAAATATCCGCCCCCTTATTAAAGCATTTGCCAACGCAGTATTTTAGCATCCTTAGCACGAAAGATACACTCCAGGCCGCGGTTTTCATCACTGCGTTCTAACATTGCCTGAACATGAGCCGTATAAACCGTAGACTCGGTGGTGATCTTCCCCCCGACAAAAAGGCTGTCCAGTTCGGCGAGTTCTTCCGCACGCAGGTCAACAAACCCATTAATGTTAATACTGGCCCCTTCCGACGAACGAAAAATAAAATCATCCCGGGTGGCCTCCAATCCATCGGCACCTTTTCGCCCAAGTACGATCTTATCCGTCACCGCTGGACTCATACCCAAGGCCAGCAAGACCGGACGAGACACTGTATTAATATTCACGCGCCCCGACCCGTAAACAGTCATGAATGGTTTAAGGCGGGCAAAGCGGTCCGGATTCATCCCTTTAACTAACAGCACTTCTTCAAGGACCTCAAACGGGGCATCCTTGGGTTCATAAGGATGCTTCAGATTACTGTAATAAGCATCACCATAAAAACCCACAATCTCACTTTCTCCATAGGTGCGCCAATCGATCACAGCCTGAGCCAGGTCTTGAGCAGGTTCCGGTTTAATGCCCCCGGCCAGTATAAAAAGCCTCTGGAGCTCCTCCTCTTCAGCGGTGTTGATGTTCAGTTTCCGTTCCTCATCCTCCAGGCCAAACATGATCCGGGGCTGGTCCGCACCGAGATCATAATTATTGTATTGGACGGCAAATCCTCCCTCCGACAGAATGCCCTGAAATGCAGGGGGATTATTAAAACACAATTGCTTCCCGTTAACCCGGGAAAACGGCTGACCCTGCAAATCCTCATTAAGCATAAAATAAGCACGGGCCTTTTGAAACCCGGAACGCAGCAGACCGACCATCTCTCCCCGGCTTGACAAACGTGATACCAAAATCATTTTCTGACGGATCGCGGTTCCAATCGCTAAAGCAAAAATAGTAAGCAGCGTTACAGTCCATAGCACCAACAGTAAGACCGCTCCACGGCTGTTGATCATGCGGGAAGACTGGTTTCCGTCATAACTTCTGCGCGCAAATGGTTTATTCATTTTCGACAAACTCCATTGCATATCCGGCTGCAGGAATGTCGATGGCCGCCGACAATGTCCGGCGGCCGCCGCCGGACTCCAGGAATTCCACCTCAACCTCAACAACGTCGGGAAGATCATCCTGGTCCAGTTTCCATAATGTCAGCCCGGCATCCGATTGCTTATAATAAGAAAACCTCAGGTCCTGTATCGGTGACGCCAAAACCCGTTGTCTTCCGAAATCTCCTTCAACAGCCTGGCCGTAATAAGCGATTTTTCGATAAATACTTTTTTCCAGATAATCAAAACCGTATTCAACGCGCCCGACTTGATCCGCATAGGTCACGATGTCACGCGAATCACTTTGTCCCAGGGGAACCCGGACCAGTGAGGTAAAAACAATGGCCTGGCTATCCCCCTCAAAATCAAAAAGGCTATAATTAAAAGCACTGCTCAGCTCCTCCCGGAACCGGTCAAAAAACAAATACACATCTTCTTCCGGAGATATCAGACGGGATCGCTCCCAAACACGCAGACCATTAGACAAAGACTGATAAACTGCCAGGGCCACCATCATCATCAGGGTGACAGTCAACAGCATCTCCATTAACGTAAAGGCGGATCGAGTTATTCTTTTACATATCATTGATCTGAACTCTAAAATTGACTCAACAGCACACTACGGTCCATCCGCAGCGTACGATCGCGGTCATTCCAGGCCGCTAAGATATCCGCCCGCCAGAGGCCGGCCAAATCCTCATCTTCTGTTAACCGGGTGACAATGCGGTATGTCCGCGGATAATGGTCCAGACGGACACGCACCTGTTCACTTTCCTGAGACTGGAGACCGGCCGTCCGCTTGATCGTTTCCCGCAGATCAGAGATCTTGCGGGTAATCAAGTGTTGAGCATACAAACGGCTGGTCAAACCCTGCTGATAATCCAAGGCTTTTAAAAAAACACGGTATACGGCAGTGATACCAAAAGCCAGAATGACCAACGCCGTCATGACCTCAATAAACGTAAACCCCTGATTATTGCCCGCTCCTCGATATATGCGCACGTTCCGATATCCTTTTTCCTTCTCGGCAATTAATCCCAATTCGTAATATCATCTTCCGCGCTGTCAGGATCTTTCCCCTGAGACCACAGATCATAGTCCGAACGATGCTGGCCGGGAGACATATACTGATATGGATTTCCCCACGGATCAATAGGCCGCTTTTCAATATAAGGGCCATTCCAATTGGTGGGCACAGGACTCCCTGAAGGCTTAGTGCGCAAAGCATCCAGCCCCTGGGCCGTTGTGGGAAAATTCCCATTATCCAACTCATACAGCTTCAGCGCCGTGGCCAGTGTCGCTTCAATATCCGCCTGGGCCACAGCCTGCTTGGCCTGCTCGGACCGGCCGGAAAGCCGCGGCACCACCATCATGGCCAAAGCACCGATAATGATAACAACCAGCATAATTTCAACCAGCGTAAATGCCTTCTTATTCCTGAGCATCGTTACCTCCTTTAATATAAACGTGTGACGATATGATTATCCTCATTCAACGGTTCTTATTGTACAGCCCCTCAACCCATTTCTCCTGAAGATCATCTAATGAATCCACCCGGCCTTTATACGCGCGCCGCAAGGCATCGTCCATCTGATACCCGTCACGAACCTGACGGCAAAAATCATGGAATGCATTCCTGCCGTAACGGTCACGAAGGAAACGGATCACCGAAAGGCTCTGCGCATAAAAGAGCTCGACCTTTTGCGGATCGGTTTCTTCGCGGATATCCCACCGGTTCAAAAGCCTGAGGGACACAAACTGTCCCCGGGGGACCAGCGCCTCCATCATCGCCTGGGAACGCTGAACTTTCCCCGCCTCATTCAGCTGGGCGATCCCTTCATCAAACCAGACCGGCGGACGCGTATCCGGCATATAATCATGCAGGATCAGGTGAGCGATCTCATGGGGCAGCAGCCCATCAAAGAAACCCTGTTCCTGCAAATAGGTCACAATAGCCCGCGAGCGGAACATATACGAATCGCGGTCAGCGTATCCCAGCGACCAGGCCGGCGCTCCGGTATATTTCAGAAACTGTTCTTGATCGGGAAAAATGAAAATTTTCGCACGCTGATCCCAGGTCCAATAATCGCCGTAACGGGTAAACCCGATCATATCGCCGATATTCCTATAATACTCTTCCGCGCGCCGCAGGGTCCTCTTGGCCGCATTTTTATGATCAGGCAAGGCATAATAAACGAGAAAATGCTTTCCCTTCAGCTGATACCACGGCAAACCCCCGAAATCCACTTCCTTTACTCCCGCAGTACAGACGGCCGGTCTGCTGAATACCATCCCGAAAAAAATGAAAATAAAAATCCATTTATCCATAGATAACCCGATCAGCGGGCGAACATATCCATTTGGAAGATCGGCAGGAGCATCGCAATGACCACAAACCCGATGATCGCACCGACGAAAAGGATCATCAAAGGCTCAATTAAACTGGTCATGGTCTTAACAGCCTCATCAATCTCGATTTCATACTGCTCTGAAATATCCGCCAAAGAATCGTTCAAACGCCCGCTTTCTTCTCCAACAGCAATAAGATTGCCCATGATATCCGGGATCAAGGGCTTTTCCTGCAGGCTTTCTCCAAATGAACGCCCCGCGACCAATTCCTCCCGTGCCGTATTGATCTGCGCGGCAACAAACACATTGCCCACAGCAGGCAGAGCCAGCTGAATGGAACGGATCAGACCGTTGCCGCTGCGCAGTAAAATCTCCAGTGTACGATTAAACCGGGCCAGGTCAACTTTCAGCCAAAACTCTTTAAGAAAAGGGATCGTCAACTGAAACTGGCTCCAGGATTTCTGACCATTCGGGGTCTTCAGCCAGCGTTTGAGAACAAAAAAGCCCGCAACAGCACCGATCAGCAGCCACCCCCACCAAACCGCCATAAATTCACTGACTGCTTGAACAAAACGTGTCGCCGCAGGCAGTTCCTGATCAAGATCACCGAAGAGACGGGTGATCTTGGGCATAACCGAAACCAAAATAAAAATAATCGTACCCACTCCAAAACACAGCATCAGCGCAGGGTAGACCATCGCAGATCGAACTTTAGAGGAAACCTCATTCTGTTGTTTGAGATATTCCGCCATCGCCGCCAGAGTCTGCGCCAACTGACCACTTTCTTCTCCCGCCCGGACCATTGTCACATAAAGCGGAGAAAAGATCGCGGGATATTCCCCGATGACTTCAGAAAAAGAACGTCCGCCCTGGACTTCCAGACGAACATAGGAAATAACTTGACGAAAATACGGATTCGTCATCTGCGCCGACAAAACCTCTAAAGCCCGAAGAATTGAAACGCCGGCGTGAAGCAGACTGCTCAGCTGCCGGCTGAAAACAAAACGGTCTTTTGATGAGACCTTGCGGGCCGCAAACCGCACCGGCTGCCGGCCGGTCTTTTTTAAATCCACCTGGACCGGCAGAAGACCGAGCTGAATAACCTTTTCCACCGCCTGTTCCCGGTCCTGAGCATCAATCTTCCCGAACACGGTCTGAGCGTCTTTTTGTTTGGCCTTGTATTCAAATATCGGCATGGATTTCCCCTGGGTTACGCCTGTTCCCGAAGCACGGTATTAACATAGTCTTCCAATCTCACCCGATCAGCGCTGGAAAGGTCCAGATAAAAAGCGGAAATATAGAACATCGCGGAAAACGTATCGTCTTCTACGCGGCAGACCCGGGCCATGCACTGAATATGGCGGCCTTTTTCAATATATAAACTCAGGTCCAAAACCGTTCCGACCGGCAAGGCGTACCCTGAAACAAAGCGGATACCCCCGGCGCTGATATCCTTCGTGACCGAAGAATGCTCGATCTGATTAGTCGTTAAGCGCGTAGGATGCTCCCTATCCTGATGATAGATTTTATACCGCACAGTCAAACGGGCCTGGGCCCGCGCGTAAGTCCTTAGATCAAACGTGTTCTCGGTCTGCAAGATCTTTTCTGACACCACTTTTTCGACCACTCCCTCTTTTTCTTCAACACCCGCCACTTTTTTTTCAGCAGCTTCCGGTTCCTCATCCCTAGGAGAAGCATTCGTAAACTCATCCGGGGCCGTCACATTAGCCACTTCTTCAGGCGTGGTCAAACCGGTAATCACTTTCCGCCAGCCGTCCTGCCGCAGAGTGGTCATTCCGTCATCGACAGCGATACGTTTAACATCCTTATCATTTTTTCGTTCCAGAACCGCGTCCCGGATGCGTTCCGTCATCCAGAGGATTTCATAAATCGCCGTCCGGCCGTAATAGCCGGTCTTATTGCAATGATCACACCCCTTCCCCTGATAAAGACGGACATCATCCCGCGGCAGCCCCAGTGAACGGCCGATTTCTTCGCGGATCTCCAGCATGGGGGTCTTGACTTCCTCCCGGCAGTGTTCACAGATCCTGCGAACAAGACGCTGGGCAATGAAGATTTCTACACTCGAACTGACTAAAAACGGCTCCAGGCCCATCTCCACCAGACGGGTCACGCCGCTGGCCGCATCGTTCGTATGAAGGGTCGAAAAAACCAAATGGCCCGTCAGTGCGGTCCGGATAGCGATTTCAGCGGTTTCCAGATCGCGGATCTCTCCGACCATGATGATATCCGGATCATGCCGCAAAACACTGCGCAGGCCGGCGGCAAAATCCAGCTTCACTTTAGGGTTAACCTGGATCTGGGTCACGCCGTCCATTTCATATTCGATCGGATCTTCGAGTGTGATGATCTTGCGGCTTGGGGTATTGATCTCATTCAGACAGGCATACAGCGTTGTCGTCTTTCCGCTTCCGGTCGGTCCGGTGACGAGAATAATTCCGTGCGGTTTTTTAAGGATCTCACGAAACGACCGCAGACTCGCGGTCTCAATTCCTAATTTCTCCAAACTCAACAGACTAGTGTCATTGGGCAGAATACGGATCACCAGGCTTTCCCCCCAGGGGGTCGGGATCGTTGAAACACGCAGGTCAAGGCTGTTCTCCCCGGTCTTAACCACCGCACTCCCGTCTTGGGGAACGCGCTTTTCCACGATACTGAGATTCGCCATGATCTTAATGCGAGAGATGATCGAAGGCAAAAAAGACCTGACTTCGGTCGAAACATGTGCGTCCATCAGAACCCCGTCAATACGGTAGCGCACACGCACCTTATTGCGATACGGCTCGATATGGATATCGGTCGCACGTTTATTATAAGCATCCAGTAAGATCTGATTGACCAGACGCTTGACCGAAGCCTCATCGCCCTGCTGGTCCAGGTCCTCCACTTTGTGAGATTCGGTTTTAACAGGATTGCCGGCGGCGGTTTTGCTGAGCTGGTTCACTGTCTCAGCAGCCAGACCGTAATATTGGACCTGGGCACTGCGGATTTCTGAAGCCTTAGCCAAGACGATCCTGGGTTCCAGGCCGAGATGAATACGGATCTCATCCTGAAACTTCAGATCCACCGGACGGGCACTGGCCAAGATAACAATCCGCCCTTCAATACGGACCGGCATGATTTGATAAAATGACGCATAACGGACCGGAACCCTGGCGACCACCTTCGGGTCAATTGTCTCCTCACTCAAGCTGATCGTCGGCAGACCGTAAAGATCTTTCTGTACCGCAAGGATATCATCTTCCGGGGTTCTGGCGCGGCTCATCAGAACTTCCAAAATATCGGCAGCGGATGACTGAGCCTCCTGCAGACACTGATCTGCGTTCTCCTGTGAGAGCAGGTCACGCCGTATAAGTTCATCGACTAATTTGCGGTCTGTTGTTTTTAACATTATTCCTCAGAACTATTTTTTTTGCGGGGCCTTACCGATCATGTAAAAATCAGACGGCTTGGTTTTATCATGCTCGCCCTGCAGAATGGCTTCAACCCCATCAAGGAGTTCATCGATATAAACATACTGCCCCTTTTTTCCGGTAAAAACCTCACTGACCGTGAACGGCTGGGTCATAAAATTCAGTAGGCGCTGAGCACGGCCGTAAATCATGCGGTCTTGTTTATTCAGCTCTTCGACCCCGATAACCGCAACGATCCGTTTTAATCCATTATACTTATTAAAATGCTGGATACATTCCTGTGCCAGATCAAAATGCCGTTGGCCGACGATGACCGGACTCATATTGGAACTGGTACTCTGCAGGGGGTCAATGGCCGGATACATCCCTCTCTGCACCAATTCACGTGATAGCACAATTGATCCTTCCAGATAACTGAATATCGCGACAACCGCCGGATCGGTCATATCATCAGCAGGCACATAAACCGCCTGCAGGGCCGTGACGGAACCACCCCCCTTCACAGAACGGATCCTCTCCTGAACCGCGCTGACCTCCGACGCCAATGTCGGCTGATAACCTGTTTCTGCCGGAACCCTGCCCAACAAGGTTGAGACTTCCTGACCTCCCTGAATAAAACGGTATAAATTATCCATAAACAACAACACGTCTTTATTCTTGGACTGCAGGTATTCCGCCAAAGTAATGCCAGTATTCACAACCTCTGCCCGGGCCCCGGGCGGCTGGTCCATCTGACCATACGTCAGCATAACATTATCAATAAGTTTACTGTCGGTCAGCTCGTGAAATAATTCATTCCCCTCACGGATACGCTCTCCGATACCGGCAAAGACACAGGCCCCGCCGTGTTCTTTAACAATGTTGTTGATCAGTTCGAGAATAACAACCGTCTTCCCGCAACCGGCGCCGCCGATAACTCCGGTCTTGCTGCCTTTTACCAACGGGAATAAAAGATCAAAATATTTGATCCCCGTTTCCAAAATTTCAAGTTTCCCCGCCTCTTTTTCATTCAGATCGAATCCCTGGGCTTGAGTGATCTGACGGATCGGACGAAGCGGTTCGTCGATCGGGCCCTTTTCATCAATGGGATCCCCGACGGCGTTCATGATCCGTCCAAAGCATTTGTCCCCGACAGGAACCGCGATCGGTTTAAATGTATTATAACAGGGTGCATTCTGCTGAAGATCCAGAGTATCCATCAGCGATACGGTCCGGACCAGATGTTTGCCTAAATGCTCCGCCGTCTGCAAAAGGACGCGCTGTTTGTTAAAGTTATAAGCCTCGATAACATCGAACAACGCAGGGATCTCTTCGGTATTATCAAAATGGATGTCGACCACCGGTCCCTGGACCGAAACGACCCGACCCACACCTTTCGTTGGCTTCTTTCCGTTATTCCCGTTAACCGCCTGTTCCTGACCGACCGGGGTCTCTTTCGCCGCAGACGGATCTTTTGGGAGAGCCGAATCATTCTCCGGGGACTTCTGCGGTTCAGAATTTTGAGCATTCGAGTCCGTCATCACATACTCCCTTTATCGCCGTGTCATCATGCGTGAAGTAAAGACCTCACGCATGCCTTTATCGATATCGCCTTTCTTCGCCTTAGTAAAGGCGGCGGCAATCCCCTTTTTATCTTTTTTCATTCGCTGCACACTAGCTTCCAGCTGCTGGGACTGGGCCGCCGCTTCCGAAATCGACGTGTCATGCAGGATCTCATAAAGGCGGCAGACAATCCACATATCCGCCAAATATTCAATAATGTCAACAGGATCAGATTCTTCAATGACACTCTCGATCGAATCCACAAACTCAGCCTGTTTGGTTAGTAATTCGTCACACGGAAGAAGCTTGACCGTACGGGGTTTCTGCAGATTGAAACTTTTTGACCAGGGATAAACTACAGCGATTTTCCCCAAACGGTCATTCAGCACCTCTCCGATAACATAATCTTTCAGCTGGACGGCCACCTCGTACAGTCCCTTTTCTTCCAATTCAACAAATGTCTTCATCCCCGGATGAACATTTTTTAACTTTTCTACACCCTTACGGCCAACAACGATGAGTTCACAATCAGGAATGCGGTCGTACTCCGCTAACGTATGACGAACAACCTTGGAATTTAAATCCCCCATGAATCCCGCCTCTGAAGTGATTGCTACCAGCCCAGTTCTCGGGTTATCATTTGAAACCAGAGGATGACGCACGGTTGACAAACTGATCATACGGAAAAATTCCACAAAAGACTCTCCAAATCGGGCAAAACGGTCTTTCCGGGTCGCCAATTCATGAAACTTGGTATCGGCCACGTCTTTTAAAACCTGGATAATCTCCACCAGCTCCGTAATATCATCGAGGTCGCTTTTGATTTTATTGGCTTTACCCATAAGCTTACAATAAGCCCCGTTCCAAACGTTCTTTCATTTCAACACCCTTACCCTTCATTAAATTCGCCAGGGTTCCGTCCAACCGAAGACTGCCGAAGCGCAAGACAACGCCTGCCAAAACTTCAGGGTCTTCTTTAATGTTCAAGGTAATTTCACGGCCCAGTTTTTTCTGCAATGTCTCTTTAAGACGCTGTTCAATATCCGGATCCAGTTTTGCGGGCGCTGCGACATCCGCTTCGGTAATATCTTCTCCAAGCATATCCATGTCTGTCTTCTGCAGGCTTTCCAAAAACTCCTCGATCAGATCCCGGTTTAATCCTTTGCGGACACGCTCGCTGAAGATCTCCTTCAACAGGATCATCATAAAATCAACCGCCTTCATCTCCATTTCCTGCTCAAGGACCTTACGGATATCATCTTTGGTGCGCTGGGCTTTTTCAATGATCTCTTCGGCTTCCTGACGGGCCTTACCGACGATTTTATCCCGCTCTGCGCGGGCCGCTTCTTCAGCGTCTTCTTTCATCTTGGCCACCAGATCATCGGCCTCAGTGCGCCGTTTGACCAATTCTTCGTCAGCCTGTTTGATCTTCGTATTCAATTCTGACTGCTTGGCGCGCACGGTTTCCGTCTCCCGGTTAAGCCTCACGACATGCTGATCCGCGGTCCGCTTAAGAAACAAGGCCAGGAAAAAACCGCCGGCCGTTATAAAAGTGACAAACACAACCACCAATTGCAGCATCATTTTTACCTCTGGCGACATATCCGCTCTCCTTTATCTTCACACATTTATTACGCTTACACCCCGGGAGCTAAAATCTTGAACAAAACCAGTAATAAAGTAAACGATACGACCTGTAAGACAACCAGTTTCAACAAAACACTCATCTGAATTGCCGGGGTCTTACTCGGAAAACGTCCCAGCTGGTTGATCAATTCCAGACCGATCCAGATCGCTCCGGCAGTCGGGATCAGCAGCATCACAAAAAACAAACCAACAAGAACCAGACCCAATCCAGCCATAGCATTTACTTCCCAAATAATTGAAAAATGATCAGGATCGCAATGATCGAAATCGCCTCAACAAAAACCAGCATCAAAACCATCCCCATAAAGATCTTGGATGCTGCCGAAGGATTACGGCTTAATGCCTTAATAACAGCATATCCCAGCGTCGCGATAACGATCGACGGCCCCAAAACAGCGATCAGCATGATCGCCACGATCAGTAGGGTTTCTGCCCACTGCATATTGCCTGACCTTTCTGATTTCTAAGACGAACCGCACTGCTGATCATACATGGTGAACAGCATCATCAGATTCCGTCATGATATCATCTTCCGCCTTTTTCTTCTTCTGAGGGCGGATCCGCTCCAATTCTTCCACCAAAATAATACAGTCATTCGCAAAAAAACGCACCACACCGAATTTGATCGGAATAGCCTCGCGCCAATTGACAATAATATTACCTTCATTCAGCACACCTAAAACCGGATAATGATACGGCAAAAGTTCATACTCTCCCTGATCGCCGGTCAAAAAGACACTTTCGATCTCGTTTTGATAAAGCAAAGCATCCGGGGTCATCACCGATATTTTAAATGTCGCCTGGTATTTTTTTCCCATATCTCTCGTTTAACCTTTAGCTTCTTCCTTTTTTTTGCTTGTAGCCTGATCAAGAGCATCTATGCCGACGTTGTCATTATCATCTTCATCCTCATCCAGATCTAGCTTCGGCCGCTTAGCAATGATCTCCTGAAGGTACTGCTGCATCAATTCTTCACATTCCTTCTTCATATCATCATCCATATCACGCTTTTCCCGGAGGAGCTTCATCCATTCCGGTTTATGTTTCATGAAATAATCATATATGTCTCGCTGAAAATCATTAACCTCTTCGATGGTCATTTCATGTAGAACCATTTTGTGATAGGCATAAAGGATGATGGCCAATGCCTCCATAGGGATCGGGGCGTTGGGCGGCTGTTTAACGATCTCGGTTAAAATGGCCCCGCTTTTCATTTGCTTTTCCGCCTCATCCGACTGACCCGAAGTTTTTAATTTGGACACCCGCAAAACTTCACGGTACTGCAGATATTCCAACCGCAGAGGACCGGCCAGCTTTTTAATAATTGGCCACTGAACTTTACTCCCAACACGGGAAACTGATAGCCCCATATCCACCGCCGGCTTCTGACCTTCACCGAAGAGCGGAGCGCTGACCATGATCTGGCCGTCCGTCATCGAGACCAAGTTAGACTGAACATAACCGGTCAGATCCCCTTCCAGAGTTTCAACGATAGGCAAGTGGGTCATAGACCCCCCGCCATGTTTTTGAGAAAGATACGCAGCTCGCTCAACCAGCTTCGAATGGAGATAAAAAATATCACCGGGATAGGAGTCCCTGCCGGGAGCACGCTCAAGCAACAATGAAATCTCGCGATAGGCCCAGGCATGTTTTGTAAAGTCATCGAAAACGATAAAAACATCCTGCCCCCGTCTCGTAAAAAATTCCCCGATCGCGCAGGATACATACGGAGCCAAATACAATTGTCCAGGTGGAGCAATCGCGGTTGCTGCAACAATTGTCGTGTATTTAAAGGCATCATGATCAAGAAAGAGCTGAACCACTTTCCCCAGATCCGCGTGCGCTTTTCCGATACAGCAATAAATACATTTCACGTCAGTATGCTTCTGATTGATGATCGCGTCTGTTCCAATCGTCGTCTTTCCCGTCATGCGGTCACCGAGGATCAGCTCGCGCTGACCAAATCCGACGGGAATCATCGCGTCAATAACCTTGATCCCGGTCTCCAGGGTTTTTTCCAGAACAGCGCGCTGTAAGATCGAAGGGGCCTGCACAAAAATCGGAGCCATCTCATCAGCCTGCAGGGGACCCAAAGCATCCAGAGGTTCGCCCAGCGGATTAACAATGCGGCCGATAAATTTTTCTCCAACAGCTGTGTTGAATACCTCCAGTGTAGCCAGGGCGCGGTCACCCGTCTTAAGGCTGCTGGCCTGCCGTATAATCAGAACCTGGGCAACCTCTTCATCAAACCCGATAATGATCCCCATGGTGCCGAAGCCAAAACGGATAACCTGACCGTTGATACAATTCCGGAACCCTTCAACCACAACGATACATCCGCGGATGACACGGACTTCACCCTCTTCCTGATATCTTAATTCAGCCATATATGCCTTCAGCTTATAAAACGTGTATTATTAGACTTATAAAAATTATAACAAATCCTTCATTGATTACTACCGGCAAAACCAAATTCTCATCGTCCATCTTTTTCTCAATTACTCTTCCTCTTCCTCCTCGGCACCAGGCTTGGGAACTTCGGTAATTTCTTCGCCTTTCTGAGGGCCCAACTCTTCTCCCATGATCTTGGACCGCCGTGACCAGACAACAAAATGATACGTCGTAAACAAGGCGACAAAGGCCATCGTCGCCATGATGATCTTCCAGGTCAAATTCTGCGAAATGCGTTTTTTAAAGAGCGCCTCGGACAACTGCTGAAGACCGCGCAAGGCTTTTAACCGTTCCAGAACATTTTTGACTTTTTTCTCTTCTAATTCCTGCAATTTTTTCGCGCGCACGATCGCGATCATCTCTTCTATGCGTTTGAAATCTTCCCAAGCCTCTTCAAATCTCTTTTTATTAATCCGATACATGCCGATCTGTTCTTTGGTGGTCAACGTCTGCGTCTGGGAATCCCGGATCAAAGAAACCCGCTGATTGATCTCATCCATCAAAAATTGGGCGCTTTCGGCATAATCGGTGCCTTCTAATTCCAGTTGAGCAATCTGCGCGCGGTCCATAAGGTCCTGGACCTTTATCTCGGGAAACCGCCAGATATCACGGATCATAATCTCATACCGTTTGGTCTCCCCTGGCTCGAATTCTTCTTCCTTGCTCAAATACGCCTGGCCCCGGGCCTCATCAAAACGGACCTCAAACCCTTTCGAATCAACAATATCATCCGCACGCACTTCTTCTGGAAGATAATGTTTGTGCTGTACTGTTTTGGGTTCGTCTTCAGATGGATTTTTGACTTCAACGATAAACTTAACCGTTTTTTCCGCCCGCATTTCCTCTTCAAGAGACTTTGCCTGATACGGCAGATAGTCCATACTGTAAACATTATCCCGGATGTCTTCCAATTCCTTAAGGTTAGCACGGTATTCTTCGATACGCCGTGCAATATTCCCCTGGAAATCATTCTGCCGCTGTAGAATATAATCGAGACTCTCCTGCATCCTATCAGCGACAAACACAGCTGAATCATAGTTTTCCTCTCCCTGCATAAGCTCCAAATTCTTTTCAAGCTGCTGCTTCAGGAGTTCAATTTCCTGCGGGTTAATACGCCAGACATCACGCACTCTGATCTTGAATGTTTTGGACTCTTTCGGTTCAAACTCAACCTGACCATGTGCGTAAAGACGGCTGTTATCCACATCATAATCTACATCAAGCGCACCAGAATCCACAATATCACTGGGCTCCAGTTCCTTGGGAAGCGGCTGATTAATATCCAATGTTTTCTCTGAAGTTTCAGAAGCGTTAACCGCGACCATATTAATGGTCAACTCCTGCGCGGACACAACAGAACACAAAGAAAATCCGAATAATACAAAACAGCAGAATATTTTCAGAACTGAACCAGCGGCTGCAGAATATTCAGACCGAAGAAGTATGGCTTTCATGATATTCAATCTTATTCTCCTCCTTCAAACCAGGTCTTTACAACGACCTCGTCGCTTTCGATCGATTCTTTAAGCGCCCGAAGCTTAGCGTTGATTTCATCAAGTTTTGCATAAACCTCTTCTGCATCCATAATTTGATCAGAATCAGCGCCTTCAATCTCAATATCCACTCCGGCGGCTTCCGCCGCTTTATTGACATAGTTCGACAATGTCGTCAGGATCTCAGACGCTAATGTTCCGGTCTCCACCTGACTTTCAGAAATGGCCTGAGCCGCGGTCTGCAATGCTGCGATCGCTGACTCCAATTGTTTGATCCGGGCATAAGCGGTCGGGGTTTCCCCATTGACACCGAGTTCTGCCCGAACGCCCTGTGCCTCGCTCATAGCAGCAGCAGCATTGTTTTTGGCTGTTGAAACATCATCACGAATCTCGTCAAGCTTAGAGAGTTCCCCGAAAACAGTTTCAGCGGCTTCTTCGTCATCGATCGAGCCGATCAACAATTCGAGCGCGTCAACATAGGCAATGACTTCCTGCAGATCACCGAATACCGTTTCATCCGCTGCTGTGTCATCGGTGGTCCCGATAAAAGTTTCAACATCAGTGATCTTTTCCAATATTGACTCTACATTCGGCGCCAGGTCCGCGTCGAACCCGGCAGATTCAATGGTCTCAAATAATGTAGACCCACTATCAGATGTGCCGATTTCTGAAGATAAAGCTGAAACAGCTGATGCCACCGTGTCGACTTCAGACTCAGTCTCTTCTAATGTCGCAAAAAGCGTCCTGGTCGGTGTCGAAGCTGAACTGCCCAGACGATCACGGATCGTTTCACTGATCGTGACGGCACTGGCCGCTTCCGTTGCTGCAGTCGCAGCTTCTGTGGCTGCAGTTGAGGCATCCGTAGCGGAATTGCCTGCATCCAGGGCAATGGAATCCAGTCGGGAAACCAAAGACGTCCCGACCGTATCCCCAATACGATCCTGCACCGTTCCCACGTCTGTGCTCAAAGTCGTCAGATCAGCAGTCAGTGTCGGATCGGTCGTCTCCCCACCAATCCGATCTTTAATAAATTCAATATCTGTCGCCATATCCGGACTGCCTCCGATCGAGTCAACCGCGCTCATGATATAGTTTAATTTGCCGAACATACTTTCGGTGTCAGTCGCATCTGCCACAAGTCCCATTTTGGTATTCATAGTATTGACAACGGTTAAAATATCAGAAACATTGGAGATCAAATTATCGGCATTATCAGCAAGGTAGGACAAACCATCCCAGTTAATATTAGATGCCGACATGACGGCCAGGTCAGACCAATTGATACCCGAAGTACTGCTCAGGCCCAGATCAACCCAATTAACCCCTGTCCCGGTCATATAGGCCATATCCGCCCAATTGATCGCCGAGCGGCTCATGACCTTGAGATCGTCCCAATTCATGCCGGCATTGGTCATGACAGCCATATCACGCCAATTTACCCCGGTATCACTCATTACATCAAGATCTGCCCAGTTGATGCCGGCTTCGCTCATAACTGTTAAATTATCCCAATTGAGTCCAGCATCACTTAGAATTCCTATATCAATCCAGTTGATACCGGCCGAACTCATGGCCGTGATATTCTGCCAGTTAACGCCCGCAGTTGTAAACTGCCCGACATCAGTCCAGTTTATGCCCGCGCCGCTCAGAGAACCGATATCGACCCAGTTCACGCCGGCGTCTGCCAACACAGCCATATCCTGCCAATTGATCCCGGCATCAGCCAGGCTCCCGATACTATCCCAGTTAACACCCGCATCGGTCAGCATACCGACATCCGTCCAATTCACACCCTGATCACTCATCATATCCACATCCAGCCAGTTGATCCCGGACCGGCTCATAATAGTCATATCCTCCCAGTTAATATTTGCCGCCGTTAATCGCCCGACATCCGACCAGTTCAGACCAGCCGTACTCATCTCGGTCAAATTGATCCAGTTCACTCCAGAAGTCGACAACGTCGTCATATTTTCCCAGTTCACTCCAGCATCAGCCATCGTATCAATATCCAGCCAATTAATGCCGGTGTCACTCAAACGATCGATATCGGTCCAATTGATGCCCGCAGAACTCAGTTCGTTAATATCCCGCCAATTGATTCCCTCACCACTTAAGACGCCGATATCCTCCCAATTAATCCCGGCCAATCCTATACTCTGAATATCATTCCAATTAATCCCGGCCGCAGACATTCTGGACATATCCTGCCAATTCATTCCGGCGGAGCTCATCACATCAATATCAATCCAATTGATCCCCGCATCACTAAGATCGTTGATGCTCATCCAGTTGACCCCAGCAGCACTCATGACATCCACATCAAGCCAATTGATGCCGGCATCACTCATCGTATTGAAATCGAACCAATTGATTCCAGCATCACTAAGGACATCAATGTCTGACCAGTTAATCCCCGCGTCACTGAATTCCTGCATATTCGTCCAATTCAGACCAGCATCACTCATCACATCCACATCCAGCCAATTAATACCCGTATCTGACAATACATTAATATCGGTCCAGTTAATACCGGCTTCAGACATTACCGTAATGTTTTGCCAATTAATGCCCGCACCGCTTAAATCATTCACACTTGTCCAGTTGATCCCGGCATCGGTCATAGCATCGATATCCAGCCAATTCAGACCACTGTCGGATAATTGATCCATATCAGCCCAATTGATTCCGGCAGCACTCATGACATTAATATCCTGCCAATTAATGCCTGTCTGACTTAAGGCGTTCAGGTCTGTCCAGTTTACTCCTGATGATGACAACACAGCCATATCCTGCCAATTGATCCCGGCACCGCTTAGATCATACAAACTGGTCCAATTCATATTCGCATCACTCATGACATCAATATCAATCCAATTGATACCGGTGTCACTTAAACGATCAATATCCGTCCAGTTAATACCCGCGCCGCTCAATATATCCAGATCCAGCCAATTGATCCCCGCGTCACTCATATCATTCACACTGACCCAATTCATCCCTGCATCACTCATCACATCCACATCCAGCCAGTTGATCCCGACAGCTGCCAACACATTAATATCTGTCCAATTAATCCCGGTATCGGAAAGTACTGCAAAGTCGGACCAGTTTATTCCTGCTACAGACAGATCATTTATATTGGTCCAATTCAAACCGGAATCACTCATAGCATCAATATCCAGCCAGTTGATCCCGGCGTCAGATAGAATATCAATATCTTGCCAATTCACCCCAGCATCACTCAGCACATCAATATCCAGCCAATTGATCCCCGCGCCACTCAGATCGTTTATGCTCGTCCAGTTGATACCGCTATCGCTCATGCTATCGATATCAGCCCAATTGATTCCAGCCATTGTCATCTGAGTGATGTCCAGCCAATTCACATCAGCGTCTGTCATTTCCCCTAAAGATACCCAATTGATCCCACCGGTGGTCATCGTCCCGATATTCGACCAATTGACCCCGGCATCAGTCAGTTCCCCCAGACTCAGCCAATTGACACCGCTCCCGCTCATTTCACTGAGGTTAACCCAGTTAACATCAGACTCACTTAAAACCCCGAGTTCGGCCCAATTCACCCCGCTGGAACTCATCGTTCCCAGATTCGCCCAGTTAATATCAGAACCCGCCATCTCACTGATGCTGTACCAGTTCACATTACTGGAGCTCAATTCGCTCAGATTATCCCAGTTGACGCCGCTGCCGGTCATTTCACTCAAACTCGCCCAATTCACACCTTGCGTCGTCATTTCATTCAAGCTTGTCCAGTTCATGCCGGCGTCACTCATCAAATCCATATCCAGCCAGTTGATCCCGGCATCACTCAGATCGTTAATACTATTCCAGTTCACCCCGGCATCCGACATAATATTAATATCCTGCCAATTAATGCCTGTGTCCGCTAAGACGTCAATATCCAGCCAATTAATACCCGTATCACTCATCGCATCGATGTCCAACCAGTTTATCCCAGCCCCGGTCATATCGCTCATACTGGTCCAGTTAATATCAGCCGCGGTCATAACACCCAACTCCGACCAATTCACCCCACTGGTGGTCATCGTTCCGATATTTTGCCAATTGACACCAGCGTCAGTCAACTCACTCAAACTCAGCCAATTCACTCCGCTGCCGCTCATATCACTTAAACTGATCCAGTTGACGCCGCTTGAGCTCATTTCCGCCATACTTGCCCAATTCACACTTTCAGTCGTCATCTCACGCATACTAGACCAATTCACACCGGCATCGCTCATCGCATCGACATCTAACCAATTGATCCCGGCATCACTCATTCTATTAATATCAAACCAATTAATTCCAGTATCGCTCATAACATCAATATCCAGCCAATTAATTCCCCTTGCGCTCATGATCCCGATATCCAACCAATTAATTCCTGAATCAGACATAAAGCCGATATCCAGCCAATTAATGCCCGTATCACTCAAATCATTGATGCTGACCCAATTCACACCCGCGTCACCCATAACATCTAAATCCAACCAATTTATCCCCGTATCACTTAGTGTATCAATATCCGCCCAATTAATTCCCGTATCACTCAATATGTCAATATCTGCCCAATTGATCCCCGCTCCGGCCATATCACTCATGCTGGTCCAGTTAACATCAGCCGCGGTCATAACACCCAGCTCCGACCAATTGACCCCGCTGGTGGTCATCGTCCCAATATTCTGCCAATTGACACCGGCGTCAGTCAACTCACTCAGGCTCAACCAGTTCACCCCGCTGCCGCTCATATCACTCAAACTGATCCAATTAACACCGCTCGAGCTCATTTCTGCCAGACTTGCCCAATTAACACCATCGGTCGTCATCTTACGCATATCGTCCCAGTTCAGATCAGCGTCGCTCATTATGTCAAGATCCAGCCAGTTAATTCCGGCATCACTCATTTGATTGATATCAATCCAATTAATGCCAGTATCACTCATCACATCAATATCCAGCCAATTGATACCCTGCTGCGACATGTCATTAATATCGGCCCAATTGATCCCGGCCCCACTCATGACACCCAAATTCTGCCAATTGATCCCGTTTTGGGTCAATACCTGCATATCCGTCCAATTGATACCCATGTCGCTTAACACATTAATATCCTGCCAATTGATCCCGGCAGTACTCATAACATTCAAATCGGTCCAATTGATCCGGTTAGAAGACATCATCGCCAGATCAATCCAATTTACTTTCGCGGAGCTTAAAGCTCCGATATCAGACCAATTGATACCTTCAGAACTCATGACCCCGATCGACACCCAATTAATTCCTTGATCAGCCAGAATAAAAACATCATCCCAATTAATTCCGGTATCAGTCATTTTCTGCAAATCATTCCAATTAATACCGCGAGAACTCATATTAGAAATATCCTGCCAGTTGACACCGGCATCAGACATGATTGAAATATCAAACCAATTTACACTGATCAGGCTCAATTGTTCAATATCGTTCCAATTGATACCAGCGGAGCTCAACGCCTGAATATCAGCCCAATTCATTCCTTCATCACTCATATACTGAAGATCTGCCCAATTTACGCCAACATCACTCATAACATCGATATCCAACCAGTTAATACCGGCATCACTCAGATCATTTAAGCTGCTCCAATTCACACCCACGTCGGAAAGAATATCAATATCAGCCCAATTAATCCCCCGATGCGAGAAATTCTGTATGTCAATCCAATTAATCCCGATATTACTCATCACATCAAAATCCAGCCAATTAATACCGATACCAGTCACGACATTCAAATCAGACCAATTGATTCCCAAATCAGTCATAACTTCCAGGTCTAACCAATTAATACCGGCTTCACTCATATCACTCATACTGGTCCAATTAACACCCACCTCGCTCATGATATCTATATCACTCCAATTAATGCCCGCATCACTTAATGTATCAATATCCGCCCAATTAATTCCAATATCACTCAATATGTCAATATCTGCCCAATTGATCCCCGCTCCGGCCATATCACTCATGCTGGTCCAGTTAACATCAGCCGCGGTCATAACACCCAGCTCCGACCAATTGACCCCGCTGGTAGTCATCGTTCCAATATTCTGCCAGTTCACACCCGCATCAGTCAATTCACTCAGGCTCAACCAGTTTACCCCGCTCCCGCTCATATCACTCAAACTGATCCAATTAACACCGCTCGAGCTCATTTCGGCAAAATTGGCCCAATTCACCCCTTCATTCGTCATCTCGTTTATACTCGCCCAATTGATGCCCGCATCGCTAAGAGCATCTATATCCAACCAATTGATTCCTGTATCACTCAAGACATCAACATCCAGCCAATTGATCCCTATATCACTCATAGCCTCAATATCCGTCCAGTTAATACCAACTTTACTCATAATACCGATATCCACCCAGTTAATTCCCGCATCACTCAGGACATTGAAATCCTGCCAATTAATCCCCGCATCACTCAGGTCATTCACGCTCGTCCAGTTTATACCTGCGTCACTCATCACATCTATATCAGCCCAATTGATCCCCGCAGTACTTAAATCATTTATACTTCTCCAATTTATACCTGCGTTACTCATATCATCCACATCCAACCAATTAATACCGGCATCACTCAATGTGTCAATATCTGTCCAATTAATTCCCGTATCACTCATTAGATCAATATCCATCCAATTGATTCCGGCTCCAGCCATATCACCCATACTGGTCCAGTTTATATTCACAGCCGTCATGACTCCCAACTCCGACCAGTTCACGCCGCTGGTGGTCATCGTTCCAATATTCGACCAGTTCACTCCCGCATCAGTTAAATCACTCAAACTCAACCAGTTCACACCACTCGCGCTCATGTCACTCAAGCTGACCCAGTTCACTTCACTTTGACTCATTTCGGCGAAATTCGCCCAATTAATATTTTCGCCAGTCATTTCAGACATGCTGTTCCAATTGATACCAGCACTACTCATTACATCCATATCCAGCCAATTGATCCCACTGTCACTAAGCGCATCAATTCCTGTCCAATTGATACCCGCGTCACTCATCACATCTATATCCAGCCAGTTAATTCCAGTGTCGCTTAGCATATCGATATCCGTCCAATTGATCCCCTTGTCACTCATAATATCTATATCCAACCAGTTTACACCTGCATCACTCATATCATTCACATTCGTCCAATTGATCCCTGCATCGCTCATCACATTAATATCTGTCCAGTTGATCCCTGCATCCGCCAGATCATTGACACTGACCCAGTTCATACCCGCGTCACTCATCACATCTATATCCAGCCAGTTAATACCCGTATCACTCAGAACATCAATATCCAACCAATTGACTCCGGTATCACTCAATATGTCAATATCTGCCCAATTGATCCCCGCCCCGGCCATATCACTCATGCTGGTCCAGTTTATATCTGCAGCTGTCATGACCCCCAGCTCCGACCAGTTCACTCCGCTGGTGGTCATCGTTCCGATATTCGACCAGTTCACCCCGGCGTCCGTTAACTCACTCAGACTCAGCCAGTTCACCCCGCTGCCGCTCATGTCGCTCAAGCTAACCCAATTAACATCGCTCCGGCTCATCTCACCCATATTCGCCCAATTCACTCCTTCAGTTGTCATCTCTGCCATGCTCGACCAATTCATTCCTGCGGACGTCATTACATTTAAATCCAACCAATTGATACCTGACTCTGTCAGATCATTCACACTTGTCCAGTTGACGCCTGCGTCACTCATCACATCCATATCCAGCCAGTTGATCCCCGTATCCGTAAGCGCGCTCCAATCCAGCCAATTGACCCCCGCATCACTCATCACATCCATATCCAGCCAGTTGATCCCCGCGTCCGTCAGGTCATTCATACTCACCCAGTTAACGCCTGCGTCACTCATCACATCCATATCCAGCCAGTTGATCCCCG
>CAZQQI010000014.1:0-31503 GCA_964595465.1 uncultured Planctomycetales bacterium
GTTTTAAAAGATCTATGGAGCTTTTTTTGTCGCACTTCTAATTACAATTCACTTTCTGTGATAAAAAATTTTGCAAAACAGCGCCCGCATTTGTACAATGAATGTTCAGATCACAATCATATCATCACGGGAGATACGCTATGCTGAAATTTTTGCGTAAAGAAGGCGTCATGAAAAAGATCCTCTGGGTCGTGGCGGTCGTCATCATTATCAGTTTCGGATTTATGGGCAACGCCTACCTTTTTAATAAAGGTCCCCAGAAACTCCGTTATGCCGGCAAGGTCTTTGGAAAAAAGGTCTCCCTGGAAGAATTCGAAGAAAATTTCGAATATATTCAGGTCATGGCCTACATGCAGTACGGAAAAAATCTGCGGGAAAAACTCCCTTCTCTTAATCTGGAGAGTCAAACCTGGGACCGGATCATCCTGCTGAAAGAAGCGCAACGGCGGGGCCTGCGCGTCAAAGATCAAGAAGTGATCGAAGCGATCAAAGAGATCAGCCTGTTTCAACGCAATGAATCCTTTGACCCGGTCCTCTACAACATGGTCCTGCGCCGGCATTTTAAGATTCCGACCCGCTCCTTCGAAGAAGGCATGCGCGGCACACTCAAGGTCCAAAAACTTTTTGACCGCGAAACCATCGGCCTTTCGGTTTCTGATAAGGAGGTGCGCGACGCCTACACCCGAGCCAACGCGCAGGTACGGGTCGCATACGTCCTTTTCCCGGCAGAAGATTATCTTGCCGATGTCCCGTTTGATGAGATACAGGCCAAAAACTATTTCCTCGAACATAAAGAGGACTTCCGCCGCCCCCGGGCATACAAAGTGAATTACCTGCGTTTTGATTACGGCCCTGAGGCTGATGAGACAGCAAAAGACCGCCAATATGAAGAAGCCCTGCGTGCGGTGGCCGCGCTCCGGCAATCTCCGGATGTCATGACCCTCAAGGAATATGCCCAACAGGAAAATCTTACCCTTGAGACCAGTGATTTTCTCAGCCCGGACGATATCGACCTGAGCAAGGGATGGTCATTTCCCGTCCTGCAGAAGATCTTTCAAATGGAAAAAGGCGCCACCTCGGATATCCTGGAGACGGCTGACGGTTATCTGGTCCTGGAAGTCGCTGATATCCGTCCGGCTTATCATCCGGCTTATCCCGAGGTCAAAGACGCCGTGCGTGACGCCTGGAAAAAGTCTGCCGCCATGGAGATTTCTAAGCGGCATGCGCAGGAAGCGCTTCAATCCATCTCCTCCAGCCTCTCCAAACAAACGGCCGAGGCCTTTTCTGCTGCTGCCCGTGATCAGGGGCTGACCGTGCGCCGCACCCCAGACTTCACCCGCGGACAGTATCTGCAGAACATCGGACAGGCTCCGGCCTTTCAGCAGGCCGCCTTTGAATTGACCAATGAGGAGCCTTTGAGTGAGGTGACCCCCACTCCCAAAGGATACACGTTCATGTTTCTGGAGGAATACCTCCCCATCGACGAAGAAACCTTCGCACAACAAAAGGATGAGGTCCGCCAACAGCTGCTGGCAGAGAAGAAAAATACGGTGTTTCAGGAATTCATCGCTGATCTGCGTCAGCGGGCGGAACTCGAAGACAAGATATCAGAATATCTGAAGAAAAATCTCTAAAGCCGGAAAAGCGGCACAACAGCCCGTTTTTTAACGGACCATCTTTACGGAGCGATCCTGCCGACAACAGGCATCATAACGACAAAAGGAATAAAAAAGGCAAGCAGTATCAGGACCATCACAACGATCATACCGACCTCAAAGCGGCTCAACGGCGCTGCCGGCTCTTCATTGGGCGCGATGGAACGGTTATGTACGATAGCCATACGGTTAGCCCTGACCAGGACCAAAGCGCTTAATATTAAAAGACCAAGTGAAATAAAAAAAGGCGCTTCCCCGCCGAGGACCATCGAAGCGATATACGCTATAGCCAGCGGACCGGCTCCGACGGTTATCCGGCTCCCGGGCGCCTTTGCGTTCTGCTGAATGCGCTTAAACAAGGGATAACAAAAAAAGATCGCGAAAAACGCCCGCCAAAAAGGGGAGATCCGCTCACCGCTATTCTGCTTGATCGTCTGCCAATTTCTATAAAACCAATAAAGCGGATAAAATCCATAGGTCAAAACCGTCATCCAGAGGATCCGGGATGAAGGAACTTCGTAATAGAGAAAGCGGTCTTCATGTCCGGGCGCATCGTCTTTCGAGCCGACAAGTTTCAGGACCTGCTCGCTCTTGCGTTCCTGATCAAGCACCCGCTGACGCTGATCCGCGTCATCGGTAAACCATCCTCCGCAGAACGGACACTTGACATGATCCTCCGAGACCTCTTTCAGACAGTACGGACAGGTTTTCACGCGCCCCCCCCTTCTTCAAGAATAACTCTTTTTAGATACCGGCAGGTCGGATAATCATTCCATCCCCAGCAGCGCCGAATAATCCTCAGCCAGCTGATGTTCGACCGCCATGATCTCGCCGTCCTCATTCAGATAATAGAATGTGGGCACGCC
The DNA here is from genome assembly GCA_964595465.1 of uncultured Planctomycetales bacterium. Classification (GTDB taxonomy): domain Bacteria; phylum Omnitrophota; class Gorgyraeia; order Zapsychrales; family JANLHA01; genus JAKLFA01. The sequence continues at coordinate 2,522 of CAZQQI010000014.1, forward strand.
GACAACCGCGTATTCCTTGGCCGCTGTGCCGGTCTGATCCAGCAGAGCCGGAAAAGTGATATTGTTCTGCTTAAGATAAGCCGCCACCGGTCCTTCTTCTTCTGCCAGGTCGACCAGAATGACCGCGATCCCCTGTTCGGCAAAGGTCTGAGCCTGAGCATTCAATTCCTTGATCTGAGTCCGGCAATGCGGACACCAGGTCGCCCAGAAAAAAAGGATCGCGGGCCGGCCGTCACGCAGTTCGGCCAGGCTTTGTGTTTTTCCTTCAATATCAGGAAGCACCATATCCGGAGCGTCCTGACCAAGCAAAGGATTCCCGAAAAAATCGAACTGGGCACAGACCACCGGGGTCAATACCGCCGCAGCCAAAACCAAAATTAGGCCAAACATAACAACACGTTTCATAATGCTCTCCTTAAAAAAATATTACTGATCGGATTCTTCTTTTAACCATTTCAAATACACCTCATCGCCGGAAATAATAGGCAGAGCAATGATCTCCGGCACATCATAAGAATGATTTTCTTTCACACAGGAGCAGAGCTGATCGAACAGCTTCTGACGGGTCTTAAGAATCAGCAGGGTTTCCTGCCCGGATTCCACCGCACCCTGCCAGCGGAATATGGATTCCACGTTGGAAACGATATTGGCGCAGGCTGCCAGCCGGCCGTCAATAAGGGCCTCACTGATCATCCGGGCCTGAACCGGATCCTTACAGGTAACAAAAACAACAATATAATCCATTTTTGCTGCCTCTCTTTATTTTCTATCCCTTCGCCGCGAAAATCGCAAGGCTCCTCCCAGCCGCCGGCCCTTCCCGACGGTAGGAAAAATAGTCCTGCTGGCAGCAGGTGCAGTCAGCGGTATCCGCAATATTCTGCTTCTGTATTCCTGCGGCGGCCAGCTGATCACGGTTCACTGCAGGCAGATCAAGATACCAGTCCCCCTGACGAGGAATGACCTGCTCGGGAAAATCCGCGCAGAGTTCCTGACCGACCTGATAGCAGCAGGAACGGATCCCCGGCCCCAGAACAGCGCGAATATCCTGCGGACGGCAGCCCAGATCAGCGGTCATTACGGCCAGCGTCTTCTGGACAATCCTGCCGCGCGTGGACCGCCACCCGGCATGGACCAGAGCCCTGACCTTGCGCAGGGGATCGTATAAAAATATGGGCAGGCAATCCGCTGTGCGGACCGTCAGGACCGAACGCGGATCCGCGGCGATAGCAGCGTCTCCTTCCGGAATCTGTTCGGCCGGCAAAGCACCCGGCGCTGCCCCGCTGCAGAGAACATCGGACCCATGGACCTGGCGAATAGAAAAAATACCTTCCGCTGAAATCCCTGACCCGTTCAATATTTGAGCCTGGGAGTCATTGAAAACGGGACCTTCCGGAGGAAGAGCAAAGCTGCCGTCTTCTTTGCGGGTAAAGGCGGCCAAAACATCCGGCCCGAAATGCTCACTCAGTATCTGCATCCGCGGCCCCGTCCCCTTCCAGCAAGTCTAAAGATTTCTCCGACGGAAGCTCTCCCACCCGGCGCAGTTTGCGCTCGATATTCCGGCTCTTACTTGCCGCCTGATCAATCGTATTGCTGGCCTCCTGCAGTTTCTTCTGGGTCTTGGCGATGATCCCGCCGAATTTGGAAAACTCATTCTTAATGGCTCCCAGCAGTTTCCAGACATCGCTGGCGCGTTTTTCCACGGCCAGGGTGCGAAAGCCCATCTGCAGACTGTTCAGGATCGCGGTGATGGTGGTCGGGCCGGCCACAGTGATCCGGCACTCCCTCTGCAGCATATCCGCCAGCCCGGGATGGCGCAGAACCTCGGCGTACAGCCCTTCTATGGGCAGATAGAGAACAGCAAAATCCGTAGTCTCGGGAGGATTAAGATATTTCTCCTGGATCTTTTTAGCCTCCAGCTTGACACGCTGCTCAAGAGCCTTTACCGCCGCCTCGACAGCGTCCTTGTCCCCTGCATCCCCGGCATCCTGCAGACGCTGATAATCTTCCATAGGAAATTTGGCGTCGATCGGCAAAAGGACCATGGAGTCCTCCCCCCGACCCGGCATTTTAATGGCAAATTCCACCCGGTCCTGACTGTTCTTTTTGGTGGGAACATTGGTCAAATACTGATCCGGAGTCAGGATCTGTTCCAGCAGGTTCCCCAGCTGAACCTCACCCCAGGTCCCGCGGGTTTTGACATTGGTCAGAACCTTTTTAAGATCTCCGACACCCACAGCCAGGTTGCGCATCTCACCCAGATCCTTGTGCACGCGGGACAGCTGATCTTCGACCTGGCGGAACGATTCTCCCAAGCGCTTTTCCAGGGTCGTATGCAATTTCTCGTCCACGGTCAGACGCATTTTCTCCAGTTTATCATTATTATCGCGCTGAATAGCATCGAGACGTTTTTCCACGCTTTCCCGCACCCTCTCCAAGCGTTCTTCGGTGACCTTTGAGGCGGAAGACAGCTGTCTCTGAAGAGAATCCCCAAAGCCTTTCAACCCGGAACTCTGTTCAGCGCGGTTGCGGGCCAGATCGTCACGCAAAGAGCGGTCTAAACGTTCCAAATCACGGGAAAGTGTCTTGGTCGCCCCGCTGCTGAAACTGCGCACAGCCAAAATCACAATAAGGACTGTGTTGAAAATCAAAAAACTTAAAATCACCGTTGTCATAAAGGCTCCTTGGGTTCCTCCTTACGCCCCCGATTCTATCAGGAGGCCGGCTTGAAAACAAGCCTGATCGTTATGACCCGGGATATCCCACCGGCTGGGTCAGCATGATCTGCTGGGTCTCGCTCAGCCCGAGTACCCGTGACAGCGTGTCCCGGTCGATCCAGTTCAGGACCACGGTGGCCAGACCTTCGGAAGCACAAAACAAATAGACATTCTGGCTGATAAATCCGGTATCGGCAGCCGCGTATTTCAGGTTGATCTCATCGGCATGACGGAACCGGCTGAGATCTGCCACATAGATCAGATTGACCGGCGCCTGCTGCGTGAAATCCTGTTTGCCGGCCAGAGCGCGGATGTCCCGGTCCAGGACAGGCTCCAGACGATTATCCCGGGACATATAACGGTACGTGCCGTCGGACCGGGCCACATAAATATCAATTTCCTGCGCGTTATGGGCCGACGGGGCGGTACGCCCTCCGTCAGCGCGGTTCACACCGAAAGCGGCCCACAACACATTCGCGAGAACATCCTCGGGGATCTCCCGGCTGTCAAAACTGCGGATAGACCGCCGCTGGTCCAGAGCCTGCATCAGGGACGCGCCGCCGGAACGGTCGGGATCAGGAAGATCGACAGGAACCGCGGCTTCTGCCGGCCACGTCATAATCAAAACACCAGAGAAAAAAATAAAGATTATTACGCCCTTCATCGTCCTCCCCCTTTGTCATCTGATTTAAAGCACAGGACCGGAAAAACGGGCCGCGTTGTCATTGACCGCGCGCAAAAACGCGGGGAATTTCCTCGACGGGATAATCATTTCTGCAACCTTACCATGGGTGGTATCTTCGTAGATCATCGACATGCCTTTGCGGCCGTCATCGTCGGTGAAATGTTTAATATAAACACTGTAATGCGACCCCAGATAGTCCCATTCGATCAGTTCATTAATCCGCGGCATATCTGCTCCTTTGTGTTATTGCTGCATACCCTCGATCTGCTGCATGATAGCAGCACCCTGACGCTGATTGCGCTGGTTAATCCCTTCGAGCTTACTGCGGGCACTGTCCAAAACAGTGCCCCGGGTGCGCGCGTCTGTGCCGGAAGGGTTCTGTGACGACTGTCCCGCGCCAGCACCTCCCAGGGCCTGACGGGTCTGCGCGTCATCTGATGTCCCCATAGGCCCGGTGAAATAGATTTTGGAGATCATAAGGTAAAGAGTATAAAAAATGACCAGAACAATCAAAAGCCCGACCAAAGATGCAACGCCGCGCTGATTCTTCATCTTCCCCTCCTTACATATCCGTATTATTTCAAAAACGCTGCGCTGCCAGAAAACCTGTTCTCTTCTGTATAACTCGGAAGACCTGTTAACAATGAGAGACCATACTGTGCATTTTTTGGCGTCCTGCACACCACACACTATGATCCCAAATGGCCGTCAATACCGCTACCAGCCAGCATGCTTATTCTGCGGTCTTCCCCGAGATCTGTCAATGTCCTCGCCAATAATCTGTTGCGGCTTTTTCTCACCCGAAGTCCAGCTGTATTTCTGTGCGATCGCTTCATAATGCCGGGCCTCTTCATCACGTCCGCGTTTACGCGCCCCCTTGGCAAAAATGCGGCATTTCTCTTCCAGCACATTAACCGTTGCGCGGCGGTCATCTTCCGCCAGGCCCTCCTGCTCCAGCATTTTGGTTAAAGCCTGAACGCGGAACCGATCCAGACCCCATACCCGCACAGATAATTCATCGTCACGCCCTCCGTCTTTTTCGGTCAGGGCCTCAGAAATCAGTTTGACCGGATACCGCGCTGTCAGACGCAGCCAGAGATCATAATCCTCGCAGGCCGGAAGGCCCTCATCAAATCCCCCGGCACTCATGAAGACGGTCCGCCGCACCACTGCCGTCGATATACTGATGCAGCACAGCGGAAGCGCCTGCTGATAGACCCGGCCTTCCGGCTTACGATGATGCTTCTTCTGCGGGAGAACCTGCCCCCGCCGGTACCAGATCTCTTCAGTATGAAAGATCGGGATATCCGGAAAACGCCCTATCTCTTCCCGGACACGGGCCAATTTTTGCGGAAGCCACCAGTCATCAGAATCCAGAAACGCGACCCACTCCCTGCGGGCTAGGCGCAGGCCGTGATTGCGCGCGGCCGACGGCCCCTGGTTTTCCTGACGAACATAACGGATACGGGGATCAGCATATTCTGCCAGCATATCTGCTGTCATATCGGTCGATCCGTCGTCGACGATGATCAGCTCCCAGTCATCCCAGGTCTGGGTCAAAACCGAATCCACGGCCTTGCGCAGACGTTGACAGCGGTTATAGGTCGGAATGATCACAGAAAACATCAGTCTCAACACCCTTTCTTCAGGTCAGCTCCCAGCGCGGCGGATGGCCTGGTCCCCGAATTTATCCTTGATCCTGTCGAGCACCTCATGCAAGGTTTCGTTTTGACGGTGCTGATCTGCGGCGAAGAGGTCATCCTGAACATAACCGTCATCAAAATTAGTCATCCTGATCCCGACCAGGCGAACGGCTTCTTCCCGGCTGTAATGATCAACATAAATCCGCCTCGCCTGTTTAAAGATGCGGTCGGCGTAGTTGGTCCTTTCAGGAAAACGCGCAGCATGCGAATAGGTGCGGAATCCCGGAAGACGGACCTTAAGGGTCAGCGTCCGTCCCTGCAGGCCGTAACGACGCATCCGCCGGGAGACCTTTTCACTCAAATGCAGCAGGGTATCCATGATCACCCGCTGATCGGCCTCGTCCTGATCAAAGGTCTCCTCATGCGAAACGGATTTCACCTCATCATCGGTCTCGACGCTGCGTTCGTCGATGCCGTTGGCCAAAGCGTAGAGATGGGCTCCGTGGACCCCCAATTTCTGCTGAAGGCTCCGAACATCCTGCCGGGCGATATCACCGATCGTAAGCAGACCCATTCTGTGCAGAACATTCGCCGTCGCCGGACCGACGCCCCAGAGCTTTTCGATCGGCAAAGGATGCAGAAACCCCAGGATATTCTGCGCGGTCACTTCGAGACAGCCGTCGGGCTTGTCATAATCCGATGCGATCTTGGCCACAAATTTGTTGGGAGCGATCCCGACGGATGCGGTCAGACCAGTCCTCTCCCGGATGCGGCCCCGGAGTTCTTCAGCGGCTTGTCGCGGAGTCCCGAAATGCTGACAGCTTCCGCTCATATCCAGAAAGGCCTCGTCGCAGCTGACCGGTTCAACGTCCGGAGAAAATTCTTCCATGATCGTGAAAACTTGACGGGAGGCTTCCCGGTAACGTTCTCCGTCGGGCTGGACATAAACCCCTTGCGGGCAGCGTTTATAGGCCTGCGATATGGGCATGGCCGAGTGGATGCCGAATGCGCGCGCTTCATAAGAACAGGTCGCGACCACACCGCGTCCCTTGCCTCCTTTTGGATCGGCTCCGACGATAACCGGCTTACCCCTCAGAGAAAGGTTGTCCCGCTGTTCGACACTGGCGAAAAAGGCATCCAGATCAAGATGGAAAATGATACGGGAAATCATGCGGATATTGTACTACAAAACAGCCCGGCCATAAAGCTATCGGTCAACTTGGGTTCAACAAAAAATATCTTTATTGTCTATAAAAACTTTTTTCTTCTGCCGGACTTGCATTGCGGAAATCTTCTGTTATAATTTGGATTTTAGTTTTCCCTTGTGTAACATATTGACGATAAAGGAGATATATCATGACTGCCAATAAATATTCTTACCTGAAAGATGATTGCGCCATCCATGAGATCCGCAAACATAAATGGCTGCTGAGCGAAATGGCCGGCTGTGAGATCGGCTTTGCCACGGCTGCCGTGGACTGGGCGACCAATTACGGGGATGCCTGGAAATTCTACCGTTTCAGTGAGCTTTTTCAAGCGGATGCCCACCGCGAAACTGCACACCACAAATAATAGGGGCGCTGGTCAACCGGATACTCGGCTTGCTGATGCAATGACTTTGATCTTGGTCTCTGTTCGACATAATGACTGACCGTGACAACGGATACGACTCTGCCGGGGCGGATATCCGTTACCAGCGAGAATCATTTTACCTTATGGGAAGATCTTGCGGCAGGCCAGCGAAGGACAGCCCGGGCACAGAGGTCGGGTACGGCAGTGCTCTTTAGCCAGACGCACGATCAGGGCATGATATTCATTATACAGAACCGGATCACGCGGCAGATGGTCCATAAAGAAGGACTGCACCGTATCGTAATCATCATCCGGAGCTGTCAGCCCGTAACGGCTGAAAATGCGGCGGGTATAGGCGTCGACAACAAAGACCGGGCGGTCCAGGGCGTAAAGCAGAATAGAATCCGCAGTTTCCGGACCGATGCCGTTGACGGCCAGGATCTTCTTTCTTAAAGACGCAGTGGGTTCGGCAGCGATCCTGCGCCATGAGCCGTTAAAGGTATCGTAAAAAAAAGCCACAAAATTCTTCAACCGGCGCGCTTTCATGTTGTAATATCCCGACGGACGGATCAGCTGTGCGATAGCCGCAGTGCGGGCTTTCTTCAGGGCGGGAAAATTCAGCAGACCCACGGAGCGGAGATTCGCCAGGGCCTTTTCTACATTGCGCCAGTTGGTGTTCTGGGTCAGAACAGCACCCACAATGATCTCGGTACGCGTGTCGCCGGGCCACCAGTGCTGCGGCCCGAAATGTTCATACATCTCCCGGTAGATTTTCAGCAGAACCTCTGCTGTACGCTTTCCCATGAGGTGTCCTTATAAAAAAACGGCCTATTCCTGACCGCTGGCTGACGATCCCAGAACGCCCTATCTTCGCCGGGGCTTACTGCAGCCGAATAAACATAAAAAAGATTGGGAGAGGCGCGCAGAACGAGTTCCGAATCGAACGATCAGATATGAAAGACGTTCGATGAGGCTGTTTGAGCGAACGATCACATCCCAATCTTCATGAGCCATTCGGCTGCGGAGCGCGCTCGGGAATACATGACATAGGATCACACGTGACACAATTGTTGAACCTGTATAACGGTTCCGCGCGGATCCATTTTATTTTTTCTCAGTCTCTTTCCCCTTTGCCCGGTCTCCGTCATCATCTTCTGTTCCGGGCTCATACTGCCGGTCGATCAGGGTCCCGCCCTTATCGAAATACAAATAGACCCTGGGCCCGTCAAAATCTGTGGCATAACGGTACAGCCACTGCTGCTGCAGCCTGCCGTCATGCCGGTATTCCCGCTTAAAGACCGGCGGCCCGAACGCCTCGAGGACGTCCTGCCGGGAACGGTATTGTATCAATGAACCGTCCTTAAACGCGGCCGTCATTTTTTCGAATTGCTCATTCTGCTTCTCGACGCTACGCTCAATTTCTTCCTGCGCCCGGGAATACCGCTGCAGAGTCAGCAGCTGAGGGAGGTGCTGGAGTTTTTTCATCAGTCCGCATCCTGTACACGTCACGGACAAGATCAGGACACTGGTCACTACATATCGCTGCAGACGTTTAGCCATAATTTTATTTTATCATCAGCTTTTACAAAAGCGAACAGAAATCCGCAGATCATGACCGGCATCCGTCTGTGTTTTACCGCTCGATCTGTTCTTTCTCTTCTTTAAGACGGCGGACCTGCTCGGCACATTTCCGCTGAACTTTGGGGATCTCTTTAAGACGCCGGCCGTATTCCTTAAGCAGGTCCGGGGACTTTCCGTAGGCGTTAGACAGCACCCGGCTTTTGACATAAGTCTCGGTATCCAGCTCCTTGATCTGCTTCTGCAGGTGAGCGATCTCTTTTCTGATCTGACTGAGACGGCGCTTAGCAGCCTTATGCTTTTCGCGGCTGATCCGCGCTTTACTGTTTTCCTTCTGCGGTCTCTTTTGCTGAGGATCAGCGGCGGGAGCGGTGTTCATTTTTCGTGCTTTGATTTCCGGGTCAGCCGATAAAGCCTGCTTTCCGTCAGGGATCCGTCCGTGCTTTTTATCCAGATAATATTCCAGGCCGCCGGGATAGGAACGGATCCGGCCCTGCTCGACCTCGACAATATGGTCCGCGACCTGACGGATAAAATACAGGTCATGGCTGATGAAACACAACGTTCCCTGATATTTCTGAAAAGCCGTGGTCAGCGCCCGGACTCCGTCCAGATCAAGATGCGTCGTCGGCTCATCCAGCAGCATGAAATTCGGCGGGTTGATCAGCAGTTTGGCCAGGATCAGACGGCTTTTCTCTCCGCCGGACAAAACATTGACCGTTTTAAAGACATCATCATTATGAAAGTTGAACAGGCCGAGCAGGCTGCGCATCTGTGTCTGAGGAACAGACGTTGTCACTGCAGAGGAAAGCTCATCCAGTACGGTGCGGTTGGGACTGAGCACATCCAGCCGGCTCTGTGAAAAATAGCCGCGCTGAACCTGATGCCCGAGACGGATATCGCCCTGATCCGGATCGAGCACACCGGCCATCATTTTCAGCAGGGTTGATTTTCCCGCGCCATTAGGACCGACCAAACAGATCTTTTGCCCCCGCATGATACTAAGGTCCAGATTCTCATAAACGGTGCGGCTGCCGTATGCCCTGGCAACGTTCCGCAGTTCGATCACGCTGTAACCGCTGGGCCGGGCCGACGGGAATTCAAAATCGCGGATGCTCTCCTGATCCTGCGGGAGATCGATCTCCTCGAGGCGTTCGATCATTTTGCGTTTATTGCGCACCGCCGACGCCCGGTTGGGCTGAGCATGAAAACGCCGGGCAAACCGCTCCAGCTGTTGGCGTTTTTTATCAATGGTCTTTTTGCGCCGTTCCAGATGCTTAATCTCGATCTCTTTTTGGCGCTCGTATTCCTCGTAGTTCCCCTTCACTTTGGTCATCTGGCCGCGTTCAAGGATGATGGTATAATTGGTCACATCGTTGAGAAAATCGCGGTCGTGCGAGATCATGATATAGGTGCCCTGATAGGCTTTGAGGAAATCTTTCAGCCACAGGGTAGCGCCCAGGTCCAGGTAATTTGTAGGCTCGTCGAGTAATAGCAGTTCGTAGGGATAAACCAGCAGCTTAGCCAATAAAGCGCGCATCTGCCATCCTCCGCTTAACTCCCGTATCGGACGCTGATGATCCGCTTCCGGGAATCCCAGGCCGGAAAGAATCTTTTCGGCCTTATGCTCCAGATCATATATGCCCAGGGTCTCGAGTTCCTGCAGAATGTCTCCGTAAGGCATGGTGCCGGCACGGCCTTCATCTTCCAGACGTCGTTTTTCATTCAGCAGCCTGCGGATTCGCGCGTCCCCTGAGGTTACCTCATCCAGGACCGTCCGGTCAGACGTAAATCTGGCTTCCTGAGGAAGATACCCGATGCTCATGTTTTTCTGGCTCTGAACTGTACCTTCGGTAGGTTCCCGCTCACCCCGCAACAAGGAGAACAACGTCGACTTTCCGGCCCCGTTCGGCCCGGTCAGACCGATCTTCTCTCCATCGAAAATGCTTAAAGAAACTTCCTTAAACAAGGTGCGGTTAGTGAAATTCTGCGTAACATTCTGAAGAGAGATCATAGAACGAAAACCGGGTTGATTGAGTTAATTGGGTTTATTGGGTTTATTGGGTTAATTGAGTTTATTGGGTTAATTGGGTTTATTGGGTTTATTGGGTTTGTTGGGTTTATTGGGTTTATTGAGTTTTTTATTTTGCTGCCCTGATTGAATGAACAGAATGATTGCGTCTGTTTGAGGCGATCATTTTCCCATTAGAGCGCGAAGTGCCTGAATTTCTTTCATCTTCAGTTTCCGCCACTTCCCCTTGGGCAGATCCCCGAGCACAATGGGACCGTGCTGAAGACGTTTGAGATAACGCACTTTACAGCCTACGGCTTCACACATCCTGCGGATCTGACGGTTCCATCCCTCATGGATGGTAATTTTAAAATCTGTGTTCTTGCCGTCATTCTTTAAAATTTGGACCTGTGCCGGGGAGGTTTTTTCTCCCTCCAATACGACACCCTCAGCGAGTGTCTGCACGTCCAGAGGACCCAGATCTCCGCGGACACGGACAAAATAATGTTTTCCCACATCAAAACGGGGATGAGTCATTACATGAAGAACCTCTCCGTCATTGGTCATCAGCAGCAGGCCTTCGGTATCCTTATCCAGACGGCCGACAGGATTAAGATGACGCAGACCCTCAGGCAAAAGGTCTGTGACTTTGCGGGGCGCGTGCTCATCCGCCTTGGTGGTCACGTATCCGGCAGGTTTATGCAGACACAGATATTCTTTTTTCTTGGTTTGCAGCGGTTTACCGTCCACAGAAACCGTATCGTGACCCGGGCGGACCGCAAATGAAGGTTCAACAATGACTTCGCCGTTAACGCTGACCCGCCCGTTCTTGACCCACTCCAGAGCCTGGCGCCGGGAGCACAACCCGGAACGTGAGACCGCCACCTGGACACGCACCACATCGCTCATGCTGCCGCCCTCCTCTGCCGGAAAGCTTCATAAATCAATAAGGCCGCGGTGACGCTGACATTCAAAGAATCCGCCTTGCCCGACATGGGGACGGTAATCCGTTCGTGAGCCTGCTCCAGCCAGAAATCCTGCAAGCCGGCATCCTCGGCGCCCAGTACAAAGGCGATGCGCCCGGTCATATCCGCGGTGAAATAGGTTCGGCTCTTTTCCGGCGTGGCTGCTAAAACCCGCACGTCATGCCGGCGGAGCAGATCCGCTGTCTGCTGCGCGGTGCCCTGCATCAGGTTGAGCGAAAAGATCACTCCGGTGCTGGCGCGGATCACATTAGGATTAAAAAGATCCGTCCGCGAATCCGCAACGATCACTGTCTTCACGCCGGCCCCGTCACAGCTGCGCAGGATAGCGCCGATATTACCGGGTTTCTCGATATGATCAAGTACCACAATTGGGTCCGCGGGTTCAAATCCCTGCTCATCCATGCCGACGTGCGGCGCGCGGATCACAGCGGTCACACCTTCCTTACGGTCTCCGAAACAGAGCTTTTTATAAACGTGCTCGGTCACCGTGATCCCTCCTGAAGCCGTCAGCTGATCGACGGCCTGCTGCCCGGCGAATAATTCCAGAAGTTCGGGACAAACAAAACATTCTTTCCAGACAACTCCGGTCTCCCGGGCGCGGCTGACCTCGCGCCAGCCGTCAATAATGGTCAACCCGCTCTGCTCCCGGTGCTTGCGGTAGCGGAGTTTAGCAGCATTTTTGACTCGCGGGTTAGCGGTGCTGGTAATGTCCATTTTATTTCAGCCCTTGTTTCATGACATCAACCACCGCAGAATTGGGCGTGAACTGTTCACTGCGCCAGGACCGCGTTATCGCCTGGTGATGATCCGGCCAAAGCTCAGCATAGGTCTGCCAGCCTGTCCGCGGGCCCTGGCGGTTGACCCAGGGATCATTGGGGTAATAACTGTAAATCCCGTCGGGAAAAACACTGTTCTTAACCGCCTTATACGTCCAGTACGTCCAGTGGATGCCATGGGCGTTAAAGATCTCCAGGACATCCGCGAGCCAGCGGTCTTCACCGTAAAGGCCGTCCCGGGCATTGACCCCAAACTCTCCCACCAAAAGCGGACGCCGCCGTTCGCGGGCAAAACGGGCATAATCTCCGATCAGCTTTTTCAGAGTGGATTTGCCAAAGCGCCCGTCTGTCCCTCGCAGAGGATAATGCTGATGCGGGATCAAATTAAAGGTGTACTCAAACGGGTGGTAAAAATGAATACTGTAGGCCCAGTTGGGATCAGCAAAATCATCCAGGCACTCCAGGTCCATGGACCAGTTATTCCCTTCAATAAAAAGAATATGGTCGGGATCCGCTTCACGAATGTCACGGATCAAGTCATGATAGAAGCGGTTGAGCACGGGAATATCGGACATCACGGATTCATTCAGAAGATCGTACCCCGCCACTGCCGGTTCCCGACGATAGCGGTCAGCAAGAAACTGCCATAAACGGCGGACCCGCTTTTGATAACGCCGGCTGGTCCATAATTTCGCACGCCCCAGAGAATCCGAATGCCATTGATGATTCTGCGCGCCCGGCGCGGCATGCAGGTCCAGGATCACCCTCATCCCTTCCTCTGAGGCCCAGCGGATGCACCGGTCTAAATAGGCGACCCCATCAAGATCATAGGTATACGGGTCGCTCTCAATGAGCCGATAGTTGAAGGGAACCCGCAGACAGCTGCATCCCATGTCCGCCAGTATTTTTATATCCTGGCGGCGAATAAAATTTCCGCGAAAGCGCTGTTCAAAGTCCTGCAGAGCCTTGCCTCCCAGCCGGCGGGAAAAATCCCGCTTGAAGAGCTGTTCCGGGTCATTGGGGCTGTGCAAAAAATAAGCCTCCATCATCAGCCACCCTCCCAGATTCGCGCCGCGTAAAGAGACCAGCCGCCCGTTATCATGGATCTGTCCTTTTCCGTCGATCTGAAGTATGGAACAGCTCATCGATATCCTTCGGGAAAGTATTGGCGCAGAAAGGCTCGTATTCCGCCTTCGATCTGACGCAGGGAATCATAAAAACCCTGGTTATGATCTCCCATGATCTTTAAAAACTGTTTAGGATGAGGCGCCGCTCCGAATAAACGCCGCCCCATTTCATACGGCACCACATCGTCGTATGGAGAATGGATAATGAGTTTAGGCACTGCGATCTTTTCGATCTTGTCCAGCGACCGCATTTGTGTCCGTACCAGAAACGGCGGGACAAACGGAAAAGTATGCCGGGCCATATCAGGGACCGAGGTGAACGTCGATTCCAGGATCAGGGCCGCGGGTGACCGCCGGACCGCCAAATCAACCGCCGGCGCACCCCCCAGCGAGACACCGTAGACAATCACCCGGTCTGGACGGATATCCCCACGCTTGATCAAATAATCAAACGCCGCGCGGGCATCGGCATAAAGGCCCTCTTCCGCGGGTGTTCCCGAACTCAACCCGTAACCACGATAATCAATGATCAAAACGTTCAGCCCCATATTATGAAAAACCCGGATCTTCTCCAAACGCCCGCTGATACTTCCGGCGTTTCCGTGCAGAAACAGCAGGGTCAAGGCCTCATCCGGACGCCTTTCCGCGGGAATGAACCAGCCATGGACCCGGCCGCCGTCTTCAGAGGTCAGCCAGATATTTTCATAATCCAGGCCGATATCTTCCGGCGACAAATCCACCACTCGTGACGGAACAAAAACCGCGCTGCGTTCAAACCACCGCAAATAAAACCATCCGGCCAGGCTCAAACAAAATATCCAGACAAAAATTTTGATCATAATCGGCTCCGTTTATTCCGCAACGCCCCGCCTTTGCGGGATCAGCGCAGACATCAACTCAAGCGCCTTAATGATCTCCGCCATATCGCACGGCTTAGTCAAATAATGGTCGGCTTCCAGGTCAAAACCGCGCTTCACGCTCTCAAGCTCCGTATCCCCGGACACGATGATCACCGGCTGCCACTTCCCTCCGGGAGGATTCGCGCGCAGCCGTTCCAGGATCTCAAAACCGTGTAGACCCGGCATAGTCAGGTCCAGCAAAATAATATCCGGATCATCAAGACAGATCCTATTCCAGGCCTGTTCACCGTCCCGGGCCGTGATAACCTCATACCCGGCCTGGTTCACCTTACGGGCCATGATCTCAAGAATCTCCTGTTCATCATCAGCGATCAATATCCTCATACAGCTCCTTATCCCGCACCGCCTGCCCAACCTGAACGCTAGGCCTCTTTTTTCTTGATCGAGGTATACTTCTCCATATCAAACAAAATGTCCTGGGGCGGCTGATCGACCTTATCGATCGTAATACCGGCCTTGGCAAAAAAATCCGTCGCCAGGGTATCATGAAATTCTGAAAAGATCACCACCCGGCTTATCCCGGAGGCGATCAGGGCCTTGGCACAGGTCGTGCACGGCATGGTCGTAACATAGGCCGTAGCCCCTTCCACACTATTGCCGTGCCGGGCGGCCTGCATCAGAGCGTTCATTTCCGCGTGATTCGTCCGCACACAATGGTTATCGATCACCAGGCACCCGACATCTTCACAATGGTCATCACCAGGGATCGACCCGTTGTATCCGGTCGCGATCACATTACGGTGTTTCACCAGGACACAACCGCAGTGCATGCGCGGACAGGTCGCCCGTTCAGATGCCAGCATAGCCAATTTTAAAAAATACTGATCCCAATCCGGTCTCACTCTCTCCTCCTTTTCTGAGTCACAAAGGTGCTCTTATCCTAACAAAAGCTGCTGAATTTTCAACTTACGGCAAATAATCCTTCTTGATCCTGCGGAGACTGCCGATAATATTTTTTTTAACGACAGGATTCTCTTTCTCCAATCTTTGAATGATTTCTTTAAGAACCACCCTCTGGGACTGCTGATCATTCGGGCAGGCATGGTCAGGCAGTATCGGAAACCAGCCCTGCTCGCTCAAAGTCATGATCTCCCGTTCCTGAATATAAGCCAGCGGACGGATCAGGCTCAAACGTCCAGAAAAAAGATCCTGACGCGGACACATCGCCGCGATATCACCCCGAAAACACATGTTCAGCAGAATGGTCTCAGCAATATCATCCATATGATGTCCCAGCGCGATCTTTGAGCACCCTTCCCGTTCCGCCGCCTGAAACAAACGCTTACGCCTCAGCTGAGAGCAATGATAGCATTCCACATCATCCCACGTCCCGTCCTGAACAATGTCAGCTTGCTCGAAAAAATACGGGACTCCGATCTCCTGCAGATACGTCCTCAAATCTTCGCGGGGAAAATTCGGCACATCCATATCCACAAACACAACTACAAGTTCATAACGGACCGGAGAAAAACACTGACGATAACGCAGCATTTCCAGCAAAGCCAGACTGTCTTTCCCTCCGGAAACCGCGACAATCACGCGATCCCCGTCCTTGATCATTTCATATTCCCTTAATGCCTTACCGACACGCCGGGACACCGTATGATAGAGTTTCGTGGGTTTTTTGTGTGAAGATCTACAGAAATCCACCTGGGTCTTTCTAACGGTTTGCAGACTCATTGAGAGCCTTGCGAAGTGTGCTTAATAATTGGGGCATATGGATCGGCTTGGCCACAGCCCGGAATTCCTTTCCGCCGACCGACATACGCTGTTTTCCTTTGACCTTTTCGTCGAGCAGGACCGTCAAGAATACGATCGGAATATCCCTCGTGGTCTCTTGCTTCTGCAGATCACGGGCCAGATCACCCCCGCTCTGCCCGGGCATGATCACATCCAGAAGGATCAGGTCCGGGGGGTCCCGGCGTATCATCCGCAGGGCCTCTGCCGCGCCCTGAGCTGTCACGACCTCATAGCCGTGCGCCGCGGGCAGCCGCTTTCCCAACAGATGCAGGACCCCGGGGTCATCATCAACGACAAAAATTTTTTTATGCTTGCTGGCCATGCGTTTCCTCACGCGCGGAATACAGGGTGTCTCTATTCAATCATCCGGCCACTAAAAAGAGACCGTGATATGTGTTTTTCACCCAAACGGTCCGCGCACGAACGGTGATAAAACAGATCGGGGTGTGCTCGCAGAGCAAGTTCCGAAATCGAATAAAACATTATACAAGACGTTCGATGAGGCTGTTTGAGCGAACGAGCACATTCCGATCTTCATGAACCGTTCGGCGGTCATGCCCGGGAATACATAACATAGGATCAAACGTAACAAAATGATCGAGCATGAACAGCGGCCGCCCTTCTCCGGCAGCAAACTGTTATTGTTTACGGTAGATCCCCGTCAATTCAGCCTGCTCGATCACATGCCCTTCCAGCGCGTCCATAAGCTGATCTTTGCCGATCCCCTCAGGCAGACCCAGGATCGTATCCAGGGCATAAACCCTGAAAATATAGCGGTGCTCTCCGGAAGGGGGGCACGGTCCGCCGAAATCCATTCTGCCGAAATCATTTTTTCCCTCGCGCCCCGGCCTGCTGTCACGGGGGATCTCGCCCATGATCGGCACATCGAAAACGATCCAATGGATCCAGGTGCCTGTCGGCGCGTCCGGATCCTCAACAACCATCGCCAGGCTTTCCGTCCCGTCGGGGATATCCGATATTTTCAGAGGCGGATTAACGTCAGGGCCCTGACAGGTAAATTCTACCGGGATCATCTCCCCTTCGCCGAACTCCGGACTGCGCACGGATAAAGCCAGAGCTTCTCCGGACCAAACAAGCAGGATACCCACCATAACCATCATCACCAATATTCCGGCATTCCTTTTCATGGCCTCACCTCTTTCTGCTTATCATATTTTTTCGATATAGACATTGATCAGTCCTTTTTTCACCGGACTGATCTTGCGGAAAGCCGCTTTTGTGAGATCGATCACCCGCCCTTCTCCCACATACCTGCGATGCGGACCGCGGTCATTGACGCGGACCACAACTGACTGACCGGTCTCTTTGTTGGTCACACGTAATTTCGTCCCGAACGGGACACCCCACATCGCCGCAGACATGGCACGGTCATCAAAAGATTCATAATTGGCTGTGCGCTTACGGATCCCCGGGTCTGAGCGGGAATACCAGGAGGCGCGCCCGTGCAGAGGAAAACGGAATTCTATCGGGGCCCGGCCTAAATACACCCGCCAAAGAACAAACACCATACCCAGAACCATGATCCACAGCAGAGGATTTTTTTGGCGAGCCGGATAAATCATTTCTTATTTTAGCGAGAGGCACCCCGAGAAACAAGAGATTTCCTCATCAAAAAGCACTCTTGCCATTAAAAAAGGCTCTATGAACTTTTGCGCGGATCAAACAAAGGATAATGTGATGTTTCGTATTCAAAGAGTTTCTGCTCAAATGACGATAAAAAGATTGGGAGGGACGCGCAGAGCGAGTTCCGAACCGAACGATTCATTAGAAAAACGTTCGGGAGGTTGTTTGAGCGAACGCATCCCTCCCAATCTTCATGAGCCATTCGTCTGCAAAATGGCACATGGAAGCATTATCATATCCGTCATACCCGTTTGTTTTTTCAAAGAGTCTAAAAAATAAAGCCCTTCCCTCCTTGTCCCCGGATCAAGCGCTTGTTATACTTTAAGTAGAAAGGAACCCGCCTTATGCCTGCCAAACCCAAAAAACTATTTGTCCTGGATACCAACGTCATTCTTCACGACAGCGACTGCATTCATCAGTTCGCGCGCCACGATATCGTCCTGCCGATCCCGGTCCTGGAAGAACTCGACCGGTTTAAAAAAGGCCATGAAAGCCTGCACTTTCATGCCCGGAAATTCCTGCGGGAGATCGATAAAATGAGCGGCTCCAAAATCTTCAACGGCGGCGTTGCGATCAGCGCCAAACACGGCAAGATCTCCATCCAGCTGGAACCCAAGACCCATAAAGACATCGCGGCGAATTTTCCTCAGGATAAAGCCGACAACAGCATCCTCAACATTGCCTACTGTCTGGCCAAAAAATATCCCCGGCGCTCCGTCATCCTGGTCAGCAAAGACGTCAACCTGCGGATGAAGGCCAAGGCTGTCGGCCTGACCGCCGAAGACTACACCACCGACCATGTCAAAGATATCGATGAGATCTATAAAGGGTACCGCTTTGAAGAGAACGTCTCGCCGAAAATCGTGGAAAAGATCTGCCGCCGCCCTTTTGAGATCGACCCTAAGGAATTAAAGGTCAAAAAGAAACTTTTGCCCAACGAATATGTGGTCATGCGTTCACCGAAACGTTCGGCCCTGGGGCATTACAACGCTGAAACCGGCAAGATCCACCGCATCCAGAAATTATCCGCGCACGGCATTACACCGCGCAATGCCGAGCAGGCCTTCGCCCTGCACGCCCTGTTGGACAACAGCATCAAACTGGTCACCATTTCCGGAAAAGCTGGTACCGGAAAAACCCTGCTGGCCCTGGCGTCCGGTATGACCTGCCGGGATCAGTACGAAGAGATCCTGGTCGCCCGGCCGGTCGTCCCTTTGAGCGGCAAGGATATTATGGGATTCCTCCCGGGAAGTGTCGGTGAGAAACTGCATCCTTATATGCAGCCGCTCTACGACAACCTGGCCATCCTTCAGCATAACCGCATTGAATCAGAACTGAAACACAACAAGGTCGCCAAGATCCTGGAAGATGAGAACCTGACGATCTCTCCCCTGGCGTATATCCGCGGACGCAGTCTGGTCGATGTCTTTTTTATCGTGGACGAGGCCCAGAACCTCACACCCCATGAGATCCGCACCATCATTACCCGTGTCGGTGATAACACCAAACTAGTCTTTACCGGCGATATCTTTCAGATCGATCACCCGTATCTGGACATCTATTCCAACGGGTTAAGCCACCTGATCAATAAAATGCAGGGGCAGACCCTCTACACCCATATCAACCTGAAAAAAGGAGAACGCTCAGAACTCGCGGAACTGGCAAGTAATCTTCTTTGAAACTAGCCGATATCAGCCAAACGGCCGAGGACAGCCTGAACAGCGGTCTCCACACGGAGCACCCTCGACCCCAGGTGGACGGTCTCCCACCCCACGTCTCGAAACTCCTCAATTTCATCAGCAAGAAACCCGCCTTCCGGACCGAATGCCGTCGTTACTGGAGCAGAAACCGCGCAGGGACAAGATGACGCCCCCTCGGAGTGAGACAGCAGACAGCGCCTGCCTTCGCTTATCTCAGGAAGGCGTTTCTTCATGAACACTGAAAAATTCCGGGCATATTCCACTTCAGGCAAAACAGTATCCTGCGCCTGTTCTAACCCCAGAACCAGCTGTTTTCTGACAGCTTCTTCCTGAAGCACCGGACTTTGCCAGTAGCTTTTCTGCACCCGCCCGGTCTGCAGAAATATGATCCGTCGGATCCCAAAGGCGGCCAGATGACGCAGCAGCCTTTGAGCAACCGGCGGGCGGGGCAATGCCAGAATAACATCAATATCATGCTTCTCCGGCGGACGGGTGGACAAAGAGACCTCAAGGATAATCTCGGACGCGGAAATCTCCAAAACACGGGCTTCACCGCATAACCCGTTCACCCTGCCGGCGCGCACGGAATCTCCCGGGCGAATAGATAAGATATGCCGCAGATGCTCCAAACGGCGCCCGCCGATCTTCACACACCGGTCAGAGATAAAATCCTCTTCCTGCAGCAGAAGCAAATTCATCGCCGGCCCTCCTGCTCACTCATCCGGCGAATCTGCCGTACTAATTCCGGCGAGATCTCGCCGCCCAATTCCCGGATGCGAGCTATATCATTAAGCGCCCACTCCAGCCGCCCCTGACGAAAATACAAAACGGCCCGTTCTTTATACGCCTGGACATTTTGTGGGTCCAGATAGATCAAATGGTTCAAATCCTTCAAAGCCGGCAGCCATTGCTTCAGCTTTTTATAAGCCTGAAAACGGTGATAATACAATGTGGCCTGCGGGGCCAGATCGATCGCGCGGGAAAAATCCTCCACAGCCTTATCATATTCCCCGATCTCCATAAACAAGATCCCCCGGCGGTTAAAGGATTTATAATAATCCGGATTGATCTCAATCGAACGGTTAAACTCTTCCAAAGCTTTCTGATAATCGCCCAGTTCCCGGTACACTGTCGCACGATTAGTGATCGCGGAGGAAAACTCGGGAAAAGCCTCAATAGCGGCGGAGAAATATTTTAACGCCTGTTGTTCCTGCCCTTTTTTATAAAACACCAGCCCGCGGTTGTTCAAGGCATCAGCATAATCCGGCTTCAGCGACAAAGCCCGCCTGAAGTCCTGATCCGCCAATTTATAGAGTCCCCGATCAAAATACTGGGATCCGCGGTTATTATAGGCGATCCAGCTCTGCGGATTTTTTTCGATCACATAGCTGTAAAGCGTCCAGGCATTTTGATACACCTCGGTCTGCGCTGACGTTTTGATCCCCAGCAGGGCGACAATGGCCAGCATCACAGCCGCAGGAACATAACGAAAGGATTTGGGACACAGCGTCTGTGCCGCATAAACAATCGAGACGGTCAATAGGGCAATAATCCCCAGTCCGGCCAGATATTGAAAATGATCCGCCACAAAGGAAAACCGCATGGGATAGACATTAAAAAATCCTAATGCCGGAAACAATGTCAGCGCGTAAAACAGGACCGCGGTCAACGGCCCCCGTCCCCAGGATTTCCGCCTGGCATATAAAACAGCCAGCAGCAACAAAAACCCCAGCGGGAACAAATACTGCCACCAGGTCTGATCACTGATCTGCCAGCGGGAATAAAAAAAGAGCAGCTCTTGCGGCCAAATGATCTTGCCGATATAAAACCAGAGAATGCGCCCGGCCAGGAGGAAATGCTCTAAAAGAGAAAGGTGCCAATCAGTTCCCTGAGCGCCGATCTCATGCTTTTCGATCCACACCGTCAGCAGGCCCAGGACAAAACCCGCCGCGAAGACCGGGAACAGCGGCTTGATATCTTTCTTCCGTATCCGCCCGGTTTTCCACCAGACAATCAGCAGGACAGCTGCCGGAAAAGAGCAGGTCACGGTTTTACTCAATAGAGCCAGAACAAAAAAAAGCACAGCCAAAACAAACCGCCGCGGTTCGTGACAATAGACCTTGCGGTCAAAGTCATACAAACTTAAATAGGTTCTAAGCGCCAGCAAATAAAAAAACCCTGACATCACATTTTTGATTTCCGTGATCCACGCTACGGATTCGACTTGGATCGGATGCACCGCAAAGATCAGCCCCGCCCAAAATGCCCCCGGGACCTTGAGATAACGCAGAATGCGCCAAACCAGAACCGCGTTGGCCGCGTGCAAAAGAATATTGACAATATGGTAGCCCATGGGGTTGGCGCCCCAGATCTGAAACTCCAGCCAAAGGGTAGAGAGAACAACCGGGTAATACTGAAAAAGATACTTCAGCGGGATCCAAAGCTTCAGAATACCGCCAGGATCGCGCAGGATCGGGTTCCCCGTCACCCAGTAATCATCGTCCCAGATATATCCTGCCCCGACGGCCTTCCAATAAACAAGGCCTGTTGCGAAAAAAACCAGAACCCCGAGCAAAACATCCCGCCGCCAGACCGCTTTTTTCCATTGTGCAAAATTCATTAACCAGCCCTCTGCCGCAGACCCGCTGCAATGCGGCGGCAGCCTTGTGCAAAGATTTCTGTTTCAGGCAAAAGGCTGACCACCAGATAACGGCCCGTGCTGACATCAAAAAAATATCCCGGATGAACCAGCACCTTCTGCTCCTGCAGCAAAGATATCACAACATCTTCCTCATGCGCGGCGTTTTCAGGCAGGCGGATCATCAGCGACCACCCTGCCGAAACCGGACATGGCTCCATATTTGACTCTTCCAGGATCCTGCCAGCGGTTTCGACATTCTGCCGTATCCGCGCACGAATCTGATCCTGTATCACATTTTTTTGAGAAAGCCATAACGGAAGAGCATTCTGCACAGGTGTATTCAGCGAAAGATAGGTGTCGGTAATGATCTCCAGACGCTGCCGCGCCTCGCGCACCTGCTCCCGCGGCCCGTTGACCACGATCCAGGACAGCTTCATCTGCGGCAAGGCCAGCGTCTTAGATAGTCCCCCCAGGACAAAGGTCAAAATATCATCCCGTCCTGCCAGAGATCGATATTCCGGACAAGATGTTTTAACGGGATAATCTAAAAAAACCTCATCACAGATCAGCGGGATCTGCCGCTCACGGGCGGTCTTTCTGATCAGGTTCTGCTCACGGCTGTCCAAAACCGACCCGGTGGGATTATTGGGATGAACCAAAATCAGGGCCCTGATGTCCGGGGTAACCGCACCGGGAAAATCCGGCGACAGCACCCACTGATCACCCTGATCGAGCAAATCATAGGTTCCCCATTGCAGATCATTCAAGCCGCATAAAAATTCAAATAAAGGATAGCCCGGTTTGGGAAATAAAACCCGGTCGTGCGGATCGGTCAATAAACGGAAGAGGAATGAATAGGCCTCCGAGGTGCTGGCTGTGAGAAAGATATTTTGAGGATCAATATCGATCCCCTGCCCGCGGTAATATTCACAAACCGCCTCCCGGGCCTGGGGAAGGCCCTGCGGATCAGGGGTATAATTAAAATTCTGCGGCGCGGACAGAGCCGTCAACCATTCTGCTGGATAATCAAACCCGCAGAGACTGGGATTGGATACTGTCAGGTCCAAAACAGGGGTCCGCTCCCGGCGCAGGCGGTTTCTCATCACTGTCAGTTCATTTGCCGAGATATCCCAATCTGTGCGCCTTGAAAAATGATTCATGGTGATTTCCGCCGCCTCGGCGGTCAGCTGCCGGAATCGCTTCTTTTATAACGCTCCAGCTCTTTGCTCTTGACCTGTAATTCTGTCCTGACCTTAAGAAACTCGGATTTCGCGATCCACTCTGTGTCTTCATGTTTGCGGGACAGCTTCTTGTTTTCGCTGCGCAAATCGAGAATTTCCTGACGGTAATTATCGGACTGAGCCCGCGCCTTAGCCAGATCCTCGCGGAACTGCTTAATCTGGGCATCCGCCTGCTCCAGAGCCCGCGTGTTCTCCTGATCCCGGCGCTGCAGACGCAGCAGCTCCTGATGCTCTTCTTCAAACTGCTCTTCGGCCTGACACAGTGTGTTCTGAAGCTTTTCCAGGCGGCGGTTCTTTTTATCAAGATCATCAGCCTCTTTCTTCTGCCAACTGCGCTCCTGCGCGAGTTTATCCTTAACCTTTTCCGCCTGTTCGCTGACCAGATCCAGACGGATCTCTTGTTTTTTGATAACCTTCTGTGCCTGAAATAATTCCTTTTTTAACCGGACAATATGTTTTTCCATACGCAGTGCCGCGGCGTGCCAGTCTTTCTGCTCTTCCGGAGACAGACGGCGCTTCCTGGGCTTTCGCCGTTTGGCCTTCCCTGAAGGAAAAATCAGGAATAAACTGAACGTGAAAACCAAAAACACGGCGCCGAGCATGATCATCAATTCTCGATCAAACATAACGGGACCTTTTTAATTTATCCTTTTACTTATCTCCGGCAGAACGCCAGGAATGTAAAAATTCACGGAGACTCTCATGAAACTGTATGCTGAAGCGGTCCTGAAATAAAAATCTGCTGCCGGAATCTTTTAAATGATACATGATAACAGCCTGTCCCCGCCGTCCATTATGAATGCGCATATTCATCTTAGTCAGATCCCATCCCCCTCGGTCGTTGCGGAACTGCTCAAGCTCTTCCCGCCTTTGAACAGAATCGACCCGGCTCAACAATCTCTCGACCATGGGCTTTTTGATCTGAACCGGTCCTCGGCTGAAAAATTCGACATTATACACCTCGATAGCCTTCCCGAAACCGACAATTCGCAGCGACCCGTCAGCTTTCCCTTCAGTCGCTGCGAAAATATCCCGGTAAAAAGCATCGGCCAGCCGGGACAAACGCACATCACGATATTCCAGCCAAATAACATATTCCACACGCTCTTTAAAATCCAGCGTGATCTGCCCCTCAGCCGCGCCTTCAAATACGCCGCCGGTTAATTCAAGGATCTTAAGTTTATTGCCGTAAGCCTGAACACGAAAAGACACATCTCGGGCATCCCAGGCGCCGATACGAAAATTCTGCGCCTGAAGCAAGGCCTTACCGGCGACCGCACGTCCGTCGCGCAATTTTGCGTAGACCTGAGCCCTCCCCCCGGAAATACCCACAATTTCATTGGAAATATCCGCGCCTTCTATACGAAGCTCAATAATATCTTTTTTCTGAAATGCCTTAATAAAATCAAGCAGAGTAACCGATTCAAACCGGGCTTGAAATGCTCTTTCACGGATCTGACCTTTAAGTTCCAGACCATGAATGGTCAGAAACTCCGGAATCTTAAAGGACTGGCGCTGTGCCCGTACCGAGATCACATCAACAGCCGGGATCACAGTCTCTATTATGTCAGGAAGAACAAAATTCAAAACAAGCGGAGTCCCCAGGACAAGGTAGACCGACCCCAAAATCATACAGATCATTAACAGTAGCGGCAGTACAAATCTCTGCATAATGCCCCCTTCGTTCCCGGCCATCTTTTTTCATATCATTCAAAAAAATCACCCCATGCCCCCCTGAGAGATCAGCCATTCTCTTTGCGGATACGCGCCGCCTCCTGCTGAAATTCTTTAAACGCGCCGTCCAGCTCACTCAAATCCATGGCCATAGTTTCAAAATTATCCTGAGAGCCGTTCTTTTCCATCATTAAACAGACATCAAACAGCTTTTCCGCGGAAATATTTCCAGCCGCACCCTTCATCGAATGGGCGACATTGCGCACCTCTTCCGCGTTTTTCTCACAGATATACTGCTCCAACAAAGGACGCTTATCAATAAAATCCTGCTGAAAAATATCAAAAAGTTCAAATAATAACTCCATGTCATCCTGAACACGGTCCATAGCATCTTCAAAATTAATTACAACACGGCTCATAGCTGTCCTCTCCTTTGATGTCCATTAAGCAAACAGACTTTCTACAGTTTCATAAAGCTGACTCCGGTCGATCGGTTTGGAAACAAACCCGTCCATGCCGCTTTCCGCAAACTCTTTGCGGTCTCCCGACATCACCCTCGCGGTCAAGGCAATGATCGGAATGTGCCCCCCCGCCCCTTGCTCTTTCTCCCGAATCCGGCGGGTAGCTTCCACACCGCCCATAACCGGCATCTGCGCGTCCATAAGGATCAGATCAAAAGGCTCTGCGGCCAGCATATCCAGAGCCTCCTGCCCGTTATTGGCCGCCGCGACATACCACCCTTTTTTCTCCAGCATTTTGACCGTGATCTTCTGATTGACCAGATTGTCTTCTGCCAGCAGGATTTTCAGCGGACCTTCGCGTCCAACAGACTGCTCAAATTTTCTGCCGGGAAGCTGGGCAACCAGCTGATCCACAATACTATCTTCCCGCAGAGCATCAGGGATCTCTTCTTTTTTCACTACGGGGAAAGGCACCTCGAAGAAAAACGTACTACCCTTGCCCATTCCGCTCTCTGCCCAGATCCTTCCTCCCATCAGTTCGACAAGCTTCTGACAAATCGACAAGCCCAGGCCCGTACCGCCGAATTTACGCGTGGTTGAAATATCCGCCTGGGTAAAAACGTCAAAAATACTTTCCAGCTTGTCTTCAGGAATGCCGACGCCTTCATCTTTAACTGCAAGCAGTAACCGGACCGTATCTTTAGCCGATTTCTGGCTGACCTTGACCGATACCGTGATCGCGCCTTTCTCGGTGAATTTAATGGCATTATTGATCAGGTTAACCAGGATCTGCCGAAGCCGGACCGGATCACTCCTGACTAGATCCGGCACGCCGCTATCCACAGACCAGCGCAGTTCCAGCCCTTTGTTTTTTGCCAGAATATCCATGGTCTTACAGACGCTGGCGATGATCTTTTCAATGCTGACCTCGATCTGCTCCAGCTGGATCTTTCCGGCTTCAACCCGGGACAGGTCCAGAATGTCATTCAGCAGACTTAATAAAATATCGGCAGCATTTTTAACTGTCTTAAGATTATCCCTCTGCTCCGGGGTCAGTTCCGTGTCCAGGGTCAGGTCGACCATTCCCATGATCGTGTTCATCGGAGTCCGAACCTCATGCGACATATTGGCCAAAAACATCGTCTTGGCGACACTGGCGCTTTCGGCAACTTTCTTAGCCTCGATCAGCATCTGCTCGGTCCTCTTCTGAGTCGAAATATCCTGCATGATCCCGATCGAACCGATCACTCTTCCCCCTGGATCTTTCAAGACAGAAAGCGACAGCGAAACATCCAGCGGAGCGCCTGTCTTGCGCAAAACTTTGGTCTCAAAACGCGATAAAATACCTTTGCGCCTGACCTGCTTTTTGCGCAGACGCCGCCATTCAGAATCGGAATACAGGCTTTTGACCGGACGATTAAACAGATCCTGCCGCCCCATCTTCAGCATCTTTTCGGCGAAAGGGTTCCAGGCAATGATCTGTTCATCTTTATCGGTCACCGTAACAGCCACCGCCATATTATTGAAAACGGTCTTGAATAATTCTTTGGATTCGTGCAAGGCCTTTTCGACCCTTTTCCGCTCGTCGGTATTTTCCACAATAACGTCCATAGCCACAACACGGCCGCGCGCGTGACGGACACCGGCAGCATGAATCCGGCAGGACACCCGTCCGCCGGGCAGACGCAGAACAACATCTTTATGGGTCACCGGCTTTTTGGTGCAGACAGCCCGGACCACAGCCTCATACGAGCGTTTGTAGGCAAAGAGCTCAGACGGTGATATATGGCTGGCATCCCGGGTATCACACCCCAGCAGATCACAAAAAGCCTGATTTACATGAATGATTTTGGGACGTTTTCCCAGTGTCTGACGATAAAATACGTTGGGCAGCGTATTCAGGATCTCAGGAATATATACAGCAGATTTCTGATTCTTAGCCATATCTTGTATTAATCTCCATCCGGCAGTTTAGATGATCGGAATTTCAGGTTGCGGATCAGAGCCGCGATCGCCAGAAGCGATACCACAATGGTCAGGGCGGTCATGCATAATATCATCACAGCCCGCCAGTCCTGGCCGAAGTCATATGGGAGGATACCGTTGACGATCAGCCCGATGATCAGCAGTGCCAGCATGATCGGCGCTCCGGCGATCAGGAACATAAAGAGCGCTAAAAGCGTCGTAAAAAGGATAACATAAAAATTATATAAAACCACGCGGCCCTTAGCCATTTTGCTGGCGGCAAATCCTATGCGTTCCATTCCTCATCCTCCTGACGGGCGAAGCGGTTAACGGCCGCTGTATTCAGCGGTCAAATTTCACCACATTCTGCCACCATTGACTGCTGTCCCAATGCTCTAATTGTTCATTCAGTTCCCGGGCGGTCCCGGTCTTCAGGTGCTCCGGCGCCCGCTCAAAAAAATGTTCAGCCTCCAGATGCCCCGCATCGAGATATTCCCGGGCCTGGACCAGACATTCCAAAATGTCAGCATCCCTGGCCACCTGACTTTCATGGGTCTGCTGAGCATCGTATTCACGCCGCAGATCCTGTAAAGGCCCCTTGACCGCTGCAGGCAATGCCGCGGATTGATCGTCAAAGACCTTTTTTTCTGCCGCTTTAAAATCGATATAAAAATGTCCCATCTTGTGCAGATCATTGATGCGGGCTTCATGGATATCATTAAAAAGACACATCGTCAACACTTTAAAAGGATCAGCCCCTTCCTGATAAGCCATATAAAATCCGATCACCGCTGTGCGGAACGAATGATCCGCCACACTTTCCGGGTCCTTGATCCCGGCAACCCACCAGCCGCTGCGCTTAACCCGTTTTAAAAGGCCGGCTTCAGCAAAAAAATTCAGCGCGGAAAAATCAGGATATGTGTTTTTTGAGTTCATTGGATTTGCCGGGTTTTTTGAGTTCATTGGGTTTATTGGGTTTATTGAGTTTGTTGAGTTTGTTGAGTTGGTTGGGTTTTGGGTTTTACGCCCCCTCACTCTTCACGTCCTGCGTTACGTGTTTCCGGTGTTTTGCTTCTGCCGGGAAATCTCATAAGCGAAGATCGACGCAGCATGCGCGGCGTTCAGAGATAGCCGTGCCTGGGCCATCGGCAGTGTTAAATGCTGATCCAGCAGTTTTCGGATGACCGGGCGGATCCCTTTTTGTTCAGACCCGATGACCAGCCCCAGCGGAAAATCCAGTTTTGCACTCATTAAAGGTTCCCCCTGGTCAACAACGGCACCGGCGATAAAAAAACCTTCCTCCCGGGCCTCCCGAATGGCTTTGCCGATATTGGACACCTGAGATACCGGCACATAATTTTCCCCGCCGCAGGCCACACGCAGAACCGTCTCAGTCACACCAACCGAGCCATGCCCCGGCAGAACCAGAGCAAAACCTCCCAGACAGGCCAGCGACCGTATGATGCCTCCCAGATTCTGCGGATCATTCAGCCCGTCAAGAAAGATCAGAGTCAGCTTTTTCTTCAAAGCAGCAGAAATGAGTTCTCCCAGATCCATATACTCGTAGTCATCCACTTCCACAACAATACCCTGGGCATTGACGTTGCGGGCGACCTTCATGATCTTGGACTTGGGCACCGACATCACAGGAAGGCCCCATTTCTTGGCCTTCTTATAAATATACCCGGCGTCGCTATGCCCATTCTGAATATAGATCTTGCGGATACTGCGCGGATTAAATTTTATGCGCTCTAAAACCGGATTTTTCCCGTACAGTTTCATAAGTGTTTTGAGTTTGTTGAGTTTGTTGAGTTTGTTGGGTTTGTTGGGTTTATTGGGTTTGTTGGGTTTGTTGGGTTCATTGGGTTTATTGGGTTTATTGGGTTCATTGGGTTTATTGGGTT
>CAZQQI010000014.1:31603-50356 GCA_964595465.1 uncultured Planctomycetales bacterium
ATTGGGTTTATTGGGTTCATTGGGTTTATTGGGTTTATTGGGTTTATTACGCTGAACGGGAAACGTGAAGCGTGAAACAGGGTTTTGAGATTATTGAATTTTACGTATCACGTTTCCCCTTACCGCTTCACACTTTACCTTCCCCTTGTGACTGGTGAGCTAGTAACCTTGCAACCTATTCCCCTTCTACGATGACGCGGTTGCGGTCAGCTTCCTTCTGGTATTCGCCTTCAATCGTATCGCGCATCTGCCGGTATTCGGCATAGCTGATCTCATCATTTAAATACCGGGACTCCAGACGCTCCATACGGTCCTCATATCCGACAAAATTCGGATCCTTCAAGGCCCGCCCCATACTACTACAGCCCAACAGGGTCAAAACTAAAATTATGACGATCATCCCTCGCGTATTCATGACGCCCTCCTCCTTTATAATTCAATACGGTATACACCTTCCATCACAAAAGGAAACAATAATGCAATAAGCAGGATCAGCCATAACGAAATCGAGAACCAAACACAGGCGACATCCAGAACAGCAGAAAAAAAGTTTTTTCCAGTACAAAGATTCCAATATGCACTGCGCCGCCCGGCAGACTTCTTCATTAAGCCCAGACGTTTAAACTCTTTTTCTCTCAGCAGGATCTCCCCGCTGAGGATCGAATTGATCACCTTCATATATTCCCGGTTATATTCGCATTCCTCATGCTGATGCTCTTTGCGCTCCCGCCGATCATAACGATAAAATTTCCAGCCGCATTTCGGACAATACTGTGTATATGCCAGACGGATATAGATCGAATCCAGAATATTGATTACCAGCCAGGGAAGATTGATCAGTGACACCAGAGTGAAGGGCTGCACCAGTTCCCGGGAAAAAGCCCGACCCTGTTTGAACTGATTCCGGCTGAAAGCATACATAAAATGAAATGTCCGGGCGCGGAAATAACTGGCGATAATAAACTGCAGACGGCTCTGGGATTCGACCTGGTTATCCTCGATCACCTGACGGAGGACCGGATTATCGGTCATCTGGTCGTTCACAAAGACTTTTTTGGAAAGATCGGTCTCATCCTGGTCCGCGGTCGTCAGGAGAGAATCACAGTACAGACAGCGCGTGCGGCTTTCTTCATGAAAAACGACATCACAGCGTATGCATTTTTTCAGAAGTTTTTCGTCTAACCGCGCTTCACGCTCTTCATAACTATCCATGCCCTCATATTCCGGACTCATTTTTTCACCCCCAGGGCCAGCAGGACCACCGGCCGTAAGATACTCCACCAACCGGTCAGGGGACGCATTTTCGTGTAACCCAATTTTTTATCAGGATAAATCTTGGTTACCGGCACTTCCGCGTAACGATATCCCTGCCGGATACACTTGAACAAAATGTACGGCTCTAATTCATAGGCATTCAGCCACGGCTGATCGATATCAATTTCCGGATCAGCAAAAATCGAAAGGCGGAGCGCGCGGAACCCGTTGGTGCTGTCGGTGATCTCAGCACCCAAAACCATTGACATCAGCCAGGGATGCAGACGGGTGGCCCATTTTCGGTAGGCCGGCATATCTCCCCCAGCTCCCCCGCCTTTCAAATAACGTGACCCCTGGACCACATCACATCCGTGTTCCAAAGGCTTAAGCAGTCCGGGAATCTGCCGGGGATCATCCTTATCATTGCCCGCCATGATGACAACCGCATCATACCCGTTCTGCCGGCCGTAACGAATCGCTGTCCGTATGGCCGTCCCCACGCCCGAACGCTGATCGTGACGGATCGTCTTGACCCCCTGATCTGCAAAAGAACGGATCATCTCCGAGGTGCCGTCGGTCGATCCGTCATCGACCACCAAATAATCCATGTCGGTCATAAACCCGGTCTGCAGAAACCGTTTAATCACGCGTTTGAGCTTAATATGCTCATTATATGCGACAGGACAGACTAGTACGTTCACCATGTTCCTCAATCCCCCGGACGCAATCCGCTGCCGTCACGTTCAAATCGTTTTCCGCATTCGCAGGCCAAATTATTGTTCAGACGCCGTCCGCAAGAACAGACAAACCCGCGGGGCTCCGCCGGATTCCCCCAGACCAGCATATACGGCGCCACATCACGGGTCACCACACTGCCGGCTCCCACAAAGGCATATTCCCCGATAGTCAGACCGCACATGACCACCGCATTAGCGCCGATCGTGGCGCCCTGCCGCACAACTGTAGATTCAAGTTTCCACCGACCGCTATGTCCGCTGCGCGGAAAACGGTCATTAATGAAAGCAACATTCGTTCCGCAAAACACACCCTTTTCCAGTGTGATCCCTTTAAACACATTGACGCCGTTTTTAGTAGTTACCTGATCACCCAGGACTGCGCCATCTTCGATAAAACAGCCGTCACAGATGTTACAATCCCGGCCGATGACTGCGCCCGGCTGGATATTGGCGAAAGCCCAAATCCGGGTACCCGCCCCGATCTGTGCACCGTCGGCAATAAGGGCTTTATCATGTTTCTGATACTCAGCCATATTATCCCTTCAAGGCTACCGGCATGCCGTTATCATCTATGGACTGCTGGATCGCACAGAGTGCCTCGACCACATCCGCCCCCCTGGCCGCGTCAGCCAGCGCAGGGGGTTCGGCTTTAACCAGGCATTCGATGAAATACTGGTCCTGCGCTTTAAGCGGCTCCCCGAAGCCGATATTGGGTATGGTAATACTTCCTTCCCGGGACATCAGCTGAAACTCTCCGTAAGATTCATAATACCGCTGGGTCCGCTCGACATGCTTATCATAGATCTTGATCGGACCGACATTATCCAGATCATCCCAGATCAGCATCTTTTTATCCCCGACAATGGTGATCTGACGGATCTTTTTCGGGTCAAGCCAGCTGACATGGATGTCGGCCATGACCTTATCCGGGTATTCCAGATTGGCAAAGGCCACATCCTCGAGTTTATCACTCAGATAACGCTGCCCCCGGCCGGAGACATTCAGAGGGCGGCTGCCGAAAAGATAATTAAAGATCGAAATGTCATGCGGGGCCAAATCCCACAACGCGTTGACATCATAACGGAACGGGCCCAGATTCGTGCGCCGGGAATAGGCATACTGGATATGCCCCAGCTCGCCGGAATCAATATAGTCTTTCAGAGCAATGATGCCGTGGTTAAAAACAAAAACATGTCCGACCATCAAAAACCGCTCTTTCGCGCAGGCGAGAGACTCCAGCTCGCGGCATTCTTCCGGACGCAAAGATAAAGGCTTTTCGCACAAAACATGTTTGCCGGCCTCCAACGATTCTTTGCTGAGATCAAAGTGAGTATCGGTCGGGGCGGCGATACACACCGCGTCGATGTCCGGATTTTTCAGGATATCCCTATAATCCGCTGTTGTGGCGACTTTAGGAAAAGACCGCTGCACAGCCTCCAATCGGCCTTTATCCGGATCCGCGCACATCACAGTTCTCGACCCTTCGATCTGATTAAAAATGCGGATATGATTGGGTCCCCAATGACCGCATCCGATAACTCCGACCTGAATCACATCGCCCCCCTTCTGTCCGGCAATAATAAGACTTTATAATTATATACGTATTATAAATTTAAATTCATTATACTGATTTCACGTACTGAAAGAAAGGGCAATTTCACTTTTCATGCGACGGCACCCCTTAAAAAGCACATCTTTCCTGGCCGGGGTTTTGATTTATGTTAGAATATGAAACATATCTTCCACTGTTGTGCGGCCCCGGATAAAACGGACCAAAAACATCCAGGATGTCATTATGCGGTTTCAGCTCAATAAAACACCATCAGCCACGCTCCGGCGTATCATTTTTCTGCTGGCCTGCCTTGGAGTCCTGGTCTGGAGCGGATGGCGGCACGCGGACACCCTACATAACCGTCAGCAGGAAAAGCAAATTTTTGCCGGCACGATCTTTCAGGGAATCAAAGGCTTTATCGGAAAACAGGAATTCACCGGTTATTACACTGATCTGAGCCTGGATGATGAGTCCGCAGCCGCCGCTTTCGCCCAGGCCCAGCTGATTTTGGCCCCGGTTGTTCTGGAATTCAACCGCCTGGACCTGCCCTACGTGATCTTCTATACATCCTCGCCCGGTCAGGCTCTGGAAAAAATCGCGCAAGAAGGACTGATTCCGCTCAAGATCAATCAAATGGGTGTAGTTGTAGCACGCAATCCGCTTCCCCGGAAGGAGCGCACGCCATGATGACCATCCTGCCGTTTCTTATATCCGGCCTGCTGGGATGTCTGATCCTGAAAAACATGGCCTGGACTATCTTCAGACGCACCTCTGTACTTTTTCTTTCCCTCAGCCTGGGCCTAGGTCTGGCTGTCAGCGCTTATGTTGCCTTCAGCAGTTTCCTAATCTTTGATCAGCTGAATACCGCGTTCGTGCTATGGACACACACCGTCCTGAGCGCTGCGTTCATGCTGCTGACATTCCGGCGCTGGAACCGACGAGGCCGTCATCTCCGCATTCAATTCTCCAGGGAGTCTCTGCTTAAGGCCGGCCTGTTCTCTCTGCTGGGTTTAGTGATCTGGTCCGGCGCACGGACCATGCCTCACGGAGGGTGGGATGCCTGGCAAGTCTGGAATTTCAAAGCACGTTTTCTGCTGTTAGCGGATCAGGGACAATGGCACAACATGTTTCTCCCCGAGCTTTGGCGCAACAGCCCTCATTACCCCCTTCTGCTTCCGCTGATCAATGTCTGGGTCTGGATCTTTGCCGGAGCGCAAAATCTGACCGCCCCGCTGTCAACCGCCATCACCCTAACCCTGATGGTCGGAGGCCTCACCTTCGGAACGGTCCGCATGTGGACCAAAAACCTTCCGGCCGCGGTCCTGACCGTCCTGCTGATCTTTTCATCATTTCATTATCTCAGACTATCTTTCAATCAATACTGTGAAGTCGTTGTAAGCTTTTATCTACTAGCCGGGCTGGCCTGCGCTATTCTGGCTCAAAGGAAGAACAAGGCGGGAATGAACGTTCTGGCCGGTATATTTTTAGGCATCCTCCCCTTCTCTAAACCCGAAGGACTGGTCGCCGCCGGTCTGGCACTCCTGATCATACCCTGGATATGCCGTCCGCGTCAGACCTCTCTGATCAAAAACACTGTCATCCTTTGGGCAGCGGCCCTGGCCGCGGCGGTCCCCAGCATCATCTTTATTCTCTGGCTGTCTCCAGGCAATCAGACCATGATCAACGGCCTGCTGTCTGCCGGGCATCCTTCTACCTGGCTAAGGCTCAAGATCATCCTGGCCTTTTTCGGTATGGAAATCATTCACCCGAAATGGACCGGCCTCTGGCTGCTGTTCATATTAGGTGTCCTGTTCTCCGGGCTGAACGGTCTGCGCCGGCCTCTGTCCGCCTTTGGCCTGTTTCTTCTCGGATATCTCTCCATTATCATTTTATATTATTGGATTAACACCTACTTTGAGATCTACTGGTGGTTGGGGGTATCTTTGAGCCGGATCCTAAGTTCCCTCCTGCCGCTCATGGCTACCTGGAGCGTGTGCTCTCTGTTTTCCCCAAAAAAATAGGGACGGAACCTATTTTAAAAAAAATAGAGTCCATCCCTATTCATAAACACACCACAATAATCTACGGCCGTTCGATCTTCAAGATCGAATAATGCAGCGTCCCTGCCGGCACATCGACATCCACATCCTCCCCAGCGGCATGGCCCATCAGACCCTGCCCGATTGGGGAAAGAATAGAAATTTTATTCTGTTCGATATCAGCTTCTTCCGGAGAAAGCATCTGATAATGGATCTCTTCACCAGAATCGCGGTCTTTGAGGGTCACCTTAGCGCCGATATAGATCTTATCAGAAGGGATGTCCATATCCTCAATAATACGAACATTGGACAGCTTCCCCTCCATTTTTGCGATCCGGGCCTCACAATGACCCTGCTCCTCCCGGGCGGCATCATATTCGGCG
Source organism: uncultured Planctomycetales bacterium (assembly GCA_964595465.1). Lineage (GTDB taxonomy): Bacteria > Omnitrophota > Gorgyraeia > Zapsychrales > JANLHA01 > JAKLFA01. The sequence continues at coordinate 37,569 of CAZQQI010000014.1, forward strand.
TTCTCAGACAGATCGCCCTGCGCCCGCGCTTCGGCAATGGCCCGTGTGATCTCACGGCGCTTGGTCGTCTTAAGATACTCCAATTCCTGCCGCAGCTTTTCATATCCTTCTCGCGTCAAATACACTTCCGACATTCCACAACCTCCTAAAACTCATGCTTCATCATTCATAATTCATCACTCATCATTCCTCTCACATACTCTCCAGAGCCTTCTGCATCAGCGGAATAATGCCTTCGGCCTCATCCTTGGTCATGCGGCCGAGCTTAGAAAAACGCCACCCGTCAGTCTGCGTCTGATTCTCCCGCACGATCTGCATCTTTTTTTCGCCTTCGTTGTATTGAAAAACACCTACAGTGATACGTGTTCCGTCGAATTCTTTGACATCTTTAAACAATTCCTTGTCCAGCGATTGATCATACGGCATGTGATTCCTCCTTCATCGGTTTAAAAACTCGTATACGTTTTTTCTTTTTTACTAGAAATTCATACCCGGGATCTTGGGCATTGCAGATGACATCTGCTGAGCGGCTTTTTTCTGAGACTGCTTGACCGCTGCGTTCAAACTGCGCAGAAGATCCTTTTCCAGGCGGGATTTATTCTCAGGGGTGAGCATCTCCTCACTGACCGTGATCTCCCGGAAATTCTGGGAGCCATTAATCTTGATCGCGATCCCGCTGACCTCTTCCACATCGATCACAATATGGTCCAATTCCTTCTTAATACGGTCGGCCTGTTTTTTCATTTCCATCAATTCTTTCATCTTATCAAACATGACGGCAATACCTTTCTATAAATAGTATTTTCTAATAAGTTCCATTATATATAACGAAACTCCAGGCGTTTTGCAAGGGCTAATTTCCGTTCAGCGCAAAGAATAGGCCAGATCATACAGCGACTGCACTAAAAATGACTGCAGAAACATAATCGCGGCGAACGCGATCAGCGGGGAGAGATCGATCCCCATCAGCGGAAGATAGCGGCGGATCGGCGCCAGGACCGGTTCAGTGACCTGGACCAAAAACCGCACGATCGGGTTATACGGGTCCGGATTGACCCAGCTGATGATCACCCGGAAGAAGAGAATCCAGGTATAGATCGACAAAACCATGCCCAGGATCCTGGCCACGGCAAAAATGAAATTCGCGAGCATATACATAACATGTCCTTAATCTGTCATCCGTTGATCGCCTTTTCCCGTATCCGGCAAAGGCCTTTAAAACACCTTAAACAAATTTCCGTCAATGATACGCTGTTCAATGCGGTTCAAGAGACGCCGCGTCGAACGCGTCACGTCCTCCACCTCTCCGGCCAGAGTCCCGAATTCCTCGGAGACTCCCAGCAAAGCCGCGGCCGACGCGTCAAAGGTCTCTGCCAGATCACGCACCTCAAGCGGGTCTTCTCCCACGATCGCGCGGGAAAGATCGTCACGATAAAGATCCGGGTCCGCAGAGATATCAACCATTTTTTCTCCCAGAACCCCTTCGGTCACGATCGCTACACGCCGGCTTTTACGCAGCTGGTCCTTGTACTTTGCGTATAAACTCAATTCCACCTTTACTCCGCGCCCCATATAGGACTCGTCGAGAAAATCGATGTTCTCAACCGTGCCGACCGTAACCCCGGACAACCGCACCGGAGCACCGGGGTTCAGACCTCCGACCTTGTGGAATAATGCCGTCATAGTAAAACGCGGCTCGATAAAACCTTTTTCCAGACCGATCGTGAACACCACTCCAGCGATCAATGCCACACAGACAAACAGAAAAATTCCCGCAAAGATCTTTTTAGCCTGATCTTTACACTGCATATCATCTCCTCCTACTAAACCGCCTGCCCCTGCAAAAATTCCTGCACAAAAGCATTGCGTGAGTCTCGGATATCCTGAGGCGTTCCCCGGCAAACGATCTCCCCATTCTTGATCAAGACCACCTGATCGGCAATACGTAAGGCATTGTTCATATCATGCGACGTGATCACAGTGGCGCTTCCGATATGCCGGGAAATCCGCTGGATCAGGTCCGAGATCTCACGGCTTTTTATGGGGTCCAGCCCCGATGTCGGTTCATCGCACAGCAGGACCTGGGAGTCCAGAACCACCGAACGGGCCAGGGCCGCGCGTTTGTTCATACCCCCGCTTAATTCCGACGGAAATTTATCTCCCGCCTGACTCAGCCCCACCATTTCCAGCAGTCCCGCGACCTTCTCCTTGATCTGCGCGCGGGTCATACGGGTATGTTCGCTCAAAGGAAAACCCACATTTTCAGCTACGGTCAAAAAATCGTACAAAGCCCCTTCCTGGAACAAATACCCGATATCTTTACGCAATTTTAAAAGACGGGCTTCAGACAGCTGCGCCAGGTCCTTGTCCCCGAACATAATCGAGCCGCGGTCCGGCCTTTCCAGGCCGACAAGATGACGCAAAAGCACACTTTTCCCTGAACCACTCTCGCCAAGGATCACCAGGATCCCGCCTTTTTTGACATCCAGATCAATGCCCCTTAAGACTTCCTGAGGGCCGTAACTCTTGTACAGGTCTCTGACCGCTATCATAGTCAATCCTTCGGCAGATAAACCCGGAATTTATTGCGCCCGAACTTGGTATACAGACGGTCGATCGGCCGCACGTCAATACGGCTGATAAAAAACGGAACCTCGCGGTAATCGCCGGCGTGAAACACCTCCGCGTCCAGCAGAAGGTCAACGCGATCCTGCGGATACCAGGACACCCCCTCGTACACAATCGGCTCGCCGGCACGGATCCATTCAGCCTCCTGATCAGGCACAGCGTACTTAGCCATGTTTCCGGCATTCTGCGCCGAGGCGGCACAGCCGGAAACCAGAGCCCCCGCTAACATCACAACACTGATAATCAGATTACCGGTTTTATTCATAACGTTCTCCCTTAAAAACGGTGAATAACGAATCATCACACATTTGCCGTCCCCTATTCTTCATTCACTATATCGGCTAGATCATCCCTCACCAAAATGCGATCATGATCTTGGTCAGAACGGTATTCGACAGAACGACCACGATATAAGATAAGGCGACCGCTCGTGTGGTAAACTTTCCCACTCCGAGCGAACCCCCTCGGGCGTTAAACCCCTGATAACAGCAGGTCCAGGCGATGAAGACCGCGAAAAAAACGGTCTTGGTCACTCCTGTAAAAAAATCCCCGAAGTTAACCGTCCGCAGTGTCTGCTGAATATAACTTGCTCCGGGAACGCCGGCATCAAAAACGCCGATGATATACCCCCCCAATATGCCGAAGACCTCCGACAGCACGATCAGGCCCGGCAGGACCAAAAGGCAAGCCAACAGGCGCGGAACGACCAAAAATTCCACCGGATCCACACCCAACGTCCGCGTCGCTGTGATCTGATCGTTCACCTTCATCGTAGCCAGCTCTGCGGCCATCCGCGCACCGGCCTTCCCTGAAAAAATAAACGAAGCGAAGACCGGAGACAATTCCCGGATCAAAGATAAAGCCACTAATTGCGGGACGGTCTCTTTCGCCCCGAACCGTTCGAGCATAGCATAACCCTGCAGAGCCAGCACCGCGCCTGTGGCCAGAGATGTCAAAGCGATGATCGAGGCAGACTCCACGCCTTGATCGTTCACTTCCTTCAAAACTTCTCCCCAGCGGATACGGCCGGTGATAATGCAGCGCAGGGCATCCCCCAAGAAAAACACAGCATTGCCCATACCGTAAAGATAATCAAGGATCATACGGATCATAATAAAGTATTATATAGGTACAGCCTATCGGGCTCAAGTACGGTGTGTGTTTTTATCCCCGCGGCCTTCCCTTTTTCCGGAACGGTGCTTGAGCCAGAGGTCTTCCAGCTCGCTGTTGATCCGGCGGGCAACATCAGGATTAACATTTTTTCCAGCACGGCGTCCAGCGCTGTTTTTGCTTTTCCCGGAACGAAGAAAATCCTCCACGGACATAACCGACGCGCCCAATTTGCGGACATAAACCAGCAATTCACGGTCATTGGTCACCACGACCAGATCTTTAGGGCGGTCGGATCCGTCCACGATCTGCTTAATCCGGTCATCCGCGCTCTCCCCTTCCGTAAAAATGACCTGTGACGGACCTGTGTTCTGCGGGCCCCAGACATCGGGCTGACCGTCAAAGACCACCGTCACCCTGTTGCGTCCCTGGGGACAGATTGTCGCCAGCAGGCCGATCAGGGCTTCGCGATTGGCCTGCAGGGACCCGGAACTAAGCTGCTCCCGGGCGTAAATAATGTTGTATCCGTCGAGGATGTAGTGAAGGGACATAATAATGTGATTACATTTAACAACTGGCAGCCAGCACTTAGCTGTTCATGAATTTCGAAATGCTGAATACTGGTTGCTCATTGCCTTATTTTTTTCATTATATTCATTCCATCGTTTCCATGATCCGCTGCTCTTCAGCGGCCGGACGCTCTCCGGTCAGCATAAAAAAGACCCAGCCGGCCACGCCCACAATGATCATAAAAACAAAGTCCAGCAGACCAACGCTGATGCCGATCCCGGCAGTAACACCGGCACCGATTAGGAGATATTCCAGACCCGCCTCACGGAAACCCAGACCGCCGATTGAGGGAAAAGACGACGCAACACAGGTAATGGGCGTAAAGATCAGGAAGTAAAAAAACGTCACCTCAGCCTGCAGGGCAAGCGCCAGCCAATAAAATGTCAGGGCCAGCAGAACCTGCGCAAAACAAGACAGGGCCACGGACTTGACAATGGCATCCTTGCGGCCTTTCAGCAGGACAATATCATAATGCATCTGCATGACCGCCGATTTCAGCTTAGGAAAAAACGAGAACACACGGCAGAACCAGGTATAGATCTTTTCATTAAATAACACCGTTCCTAGAAACACTAGTGCACCGGCCATACCCGCGACCAGCAGAATAACCAAAGGATTTTCGATCAGGCGGAACCCGACGACAAAAGCCAGGGTGGCCAGAACCACCATTCCGGCAAACCCGCTCAGCCGATCCAGCAGGATCGAAGCCACGATCTTGGGTTTTTCTTCACTGCGCAGACAGAGTCCCGCGGCCTTGATCACATCTCCGCCGATAGCCGACGGCAAAAAGAGATTTCCGAACAGACCCAGAAAAAAATACCGGCTCATATTCAGCCAGGAAATATCCAGGTGCAGCGCATTAATATACAGCCGCCAACGGAAAAGAAGAGCCCCATGGATCAGCGCAAACAGCACAAAAGCCAGGGCGATCAGACCCGGGTCCGCCCCTTTGAGCAATTCCAGCAGTTCGGCGGTATCAATACGGCTGAACAGGAACCACAGCAGCCCGGCGCTCAGACCCAGCCGCAAAATAAATAATAAATGATTTTTAAAATATTTAGTCATAATAATGAATGGCGACAAATAGCACTGGACCCAATTTTTCAGGCCTGTACCGGATGAACAAAAGAGGGGTCATCCTCTTTATTTTGCTTCGCGATATCCTTGTTCCGCCAGATATGAACTGCGCACCAGCGGACCGCAGAACGCGTGGCGAAATCCCATCCCCAGGGCCTCAGCACGGTAATCTTCAAATTCTTGGGGAACAACAAAACGTTTAACCGGCATATGCCGTTCTCCCCTCATCGGAGGCAAATACTGCCCGATCGTCAGCAGATCACACCCAACGGAACGGAGGTCACGCAATGTCTCCAGAACATCGTCCCTGCTTTCGCCCAAACCAACCATCAAACCGGACTTGGTCATGACAACAGGGTTTAACGCCTTGATCCGTTCAAGAACATCTAGCGAACGGCGGTAATCAGCCTGTGGACGCACACGGGAAAAGACACGCTCGACCGTCTCGATATTATGCCCGATAACCTCAGCGCCGGAACATGCCACACCTTGCAGACAATCCGAGCGACCGGAGAAATCCGGGATCAACAGTTCAACCGTGATCTCCGCAACGGCATTTTTCAAGGCCTGCACCGTTTCAATAAAATGTCCGGCGCCCTGATCCGGCAGATCGTCGCGGGTGACCGAGGTGATGACCACATACTGCAGGCCCAATTCTTTCACCGTGCGGGCAATCTGGCGAGGTTCATCGGCATCCGGCGCGTTCGGCGTACCGCTGGCCACCGCACAGAACCGGCAGGCCCGGGTACACGTATGCCCCAGAATCATAAAAGTAGCCACTCCGCGTCCCCAACAACGGCCTAAATTGGGACAGCGGGCACCCTGACAAACCGTGGTCAGGCCGCGGTCACTTAAAATATCTTTCAACTGTTTGATGCTATTGATATCGGGTAAGGGCTGGCGGAACCAGGACGGTAATGTGCTCTGCGGAATATGCGCAGTGTCGGGACCGGTCATCAGGAATGCTCCTCCTGATACGCCTGAGGAAACATCGCACGGACCTGTTCGGCCTCTTTATCGGCGGCATAGTCCACGATCAGCCTGCCGTTCAAATGATCGATCTCATGCTGGAGCGCACGGGCCAGCAAACCGTCACAGGTGATCTCAACACGCTCATTATCTATATTCAAAAAGACCAGTGTGATCTTCTCGGCCCGCTCGACATGAACCTGGGCCCCGGGAACACTCAGACACCCTTCTTCCATGACCCCTTTCCCGCTTGAAGCGGTGATCTCAGGGTCAGCCACCACCAAAGGGCCCTCTCCCACATCGACCACCAACAGGCGGCGGTTGATGCCGACCTGGGGCGCGGCCAAACCGATCCCTTCGGCCGCATACATAGTCTTGAGCATGGTCTCGGCCAGGATCTTTTCCGACGGCCCGAACGCCCCGAGCGGCTCACTGGCCGACCGCAGGCAATTATCTCCGTAAATCCGTATCTGTAAGGGTAATGAGGTCATGAATATTCTTTAAATGGCTAATGGCGAATAGTAAATAGTAAATGGCAGAAAGCAGGCCAGGTTATGAATGCTTCTGATTCTCCATTCGTTATTCTCCATTCGTTATTCTCTATTCGCCGATTTTTTTACCTTGCCCCCAGCACGCTTTTGACCCTATTCTCCTCATCCAAATGGACAATACTCGTCTGAAAGGTCTCGGCCTCATCCGGTGTAAGAAAACCGTAGCTTAAGATGATCACCTGATCGCCGACCATACCGCTGCGGGCGGCGGCACCATTAAGGCAAAGCACACCAGACCCGCGCTCTCCGGCGATAGCATAGGTCTCGATACGATTGCCGTTATTGATATTCAGGACTTCGATCTTCTCGCCCGGAACGATCCCTACAGCGTTCAGCAGTTCTTCATCAATGGTCATACTGCCTTCATAAAACAATTCCGCCTGAGTGATCTTGCCGTAAGCGATCTTAGATTTGCAAAATTGAATGAACATGCGCTGCTTCCTATCTCATATTCTCTGGATGATCTAGCGTCCCGGCCTGCTGGAAAAAAACGTAATCAAAACAACCAGCTCAAGAAAACCAATTGACTACGGCAGTGTCAAAACGCTTCACGTTCCCCGTTTCACGTTTTCCTTATTATAAATTCGCCTTAACCCGTTCCAGCAGCTGATCTTTGGGCATGGCACCGACCATCTGATCGACCACTTCCCCATTCTTGAACAGCAAAAGGTTGGGGATCGAAGCCACACCGTATTTTCCCGCGAGTTCCTGAGCGTCATCCACGTTGATCTTCCCGACCTTGACCTTGCCTTCCAATTCATCCGACAGTTCGTCTACAATAGGGGCCAGCATCTTACACGGGCCGCACCATTCCGCGTAAAAATCGATCAATACCGGAATATCTGATTTCAGGACATCCTGTTCGAATTGATCCGCTTTAAAGTGAATTGCTGCCATAATCCGCTCCTTCCATCATGTTTATTAAAGTTCAAAGTTGTTTATTTTAAATGAGATAAATAGTAATAGGATTAATAATCGCTGGCATTATATAACCGGATGGGTACTAAGGCAAGCAGAAAATGACAGGGAAAAGCAGGAGCCGTCCTTATTTATCAAAAAGGCGGTCCAGCATGTACTGGCGCGGGTAGATCGGCCGCAAAAGAAGCAGGACAGCAGCAGTGAGCATCACCAGGTCCAGAATAAAGGTCACATACAGGGGCATTTTAAGCATTTCACCAAAACAGCCGCAGCTTTCCAAAGGCAGATCACGCAGCATAGCCTGCGCCACGGCCAGGGCAAAAACCAATGAAAATCCGGCAGAAACCGTTAACGATAGCCGGGTCCAAAGGCCTAAGACCAAAAATATACCGACAAAAAATTCGGCCCAGGGCAGGACATAGGCCAGCAGCTGCTGAAGAAAGGCGAACGGCAGAATCTGATAACCCTGGATCGTGTAAACCATATTTTCGACCGGGGAAAGCAGCTTTTCCACAGCCGAAATAATAAAGATCATTCCCAGAATGATTCTTAGTCCTGTCCAGAAAATCTTCATAACACCCTCTCCATTCTGATTCATTCCTGATCCGACAGGTTATGCAATAACTCCTGCAGCTTATCACGGACCTTGTGCGAACCCACGACCATCTCGCCGTTGATGAAATACGTGGGTGTGGCCCGGACACCCCGCGCCTCACCCGCTTTTTTCTCGGCCATGATCTGATCAAAAATTTCAATATCAGCAACACATTGCTGAAGGTCCTGCTGATCCAATCCGATCTCTTCAGCGATCCCGCGGAAATACGTGTCTGGATCCTTCTTGCGAAACCACTCGCCCTGAGTGGCAAAAAGGCGGTCATGCATTTTCCAAAACATCCCCTGCTGTTTCGCGCATTCCGCGTAACGAAAGGACAACAGACCGTGGGCCATATGGACAGGAAAAAATTTGACTTCCAAACGGATCTTCTCGGGATGCTGGGCCAGCATGGATTTTAGATAACGTGTCCCATGAGCACAGGGGCCGCAGCGGAAATCCACATATTCGCTGACCTGAATAGGAGCGTTTCTTAATCCGCGCACCCTGCCGGAAACAGCAGGCATATCAACGGAAGGGGTCTGCATGACGCGGAGAACAATGATCAATATAACACCGGCGAATACAATACCGGCTGTCACAGCGTATTTCAGGCTCTGATTTTTCATGCTTTCATCTTATTCCGTTTAGAAAAGATGTCAAGATGGAAAGAAAAAATGGCAGAAGCGTCAGGATAGCGCATGAGGCCCCGCTCGCAGGCCCCATGCGCTTATGCTGTTCTGAATTCCTCTGGATTACTCACCGAAATACGGCGCGAAATCGCGGCGCTTTTTAAGATTGTCCTCAATGAACTCATACGCCCCGATATCCAGATCGATATCATCAAATGCGCTCTGATCCACCGGAGTCAGAGGATGATAAGCATACAAACCGATCGAAGTCGCCGGCTCAAAACTCAGATACTGACTGGGAGCCAGGATCTCGTAATACGCCGGAGTGCGGTCAGTATATTCCTCTCCGAACCCTCTTCCGGCCGGCGTGGGACCGGGCGGAGGCTCAGGAAGATCGATCACAAATGGACCGATGCTGGCAGTATCCGAGGTTGCTACGGAAACAGGATCGGCCGTCGCAACATGGAACCACCAGTTATCGCTTTCTGCCAGTTCCGGAGAGATCGTAGAAAAAACCCATTCCCCCAACTCGTTCAGCGTCGAGACAAAATCGTCTGCGGTGCTGTCCGGATCAGCGTCCGCGTTCTGGATCCAAAGATGAGAAAATGTATACGGCGCACCAACATCGATCTGCTCCTGCGGACCGGTATCACCGACTGATCCATTGGGCGCGTTCAGCTGAATATTATGCGCAATAACATCATAATCCCCGGGAACGATTCCCAGGTCATTATCAACGATGGAGCCGTTATTCGCGGCAATGTTGACTGCGCCGACATCGGCATTGACCAAGGTCAGAAAAACATCATCAAAGGCTGTTATCGCAGCATCCCCGCCGCCGGTCTCGATCCCCACTCCCTCAGCCATAATATAATCGAGTCCGGTTAGGGCTTTGAATTCTCCCGGGTCCTGTTCAAACACCGCATCCTCCACCTGCCATTCTGTCTCAATGGTATTGTCGGTTGAGGCCACACCCGGCGTATGGGAGGGACTGGTCAAATGAACCGAATCCGGTATGCCAAGCAGAGTATTATTGCCGATGATATCGATATCATTATTCTGCCGGATACTGCTCAAAGCGGCCAGTTCGATATCTCCACGCACCGTTGACATCGGAGCATTGATCATTAACACCCCGTCGGCACGCAGACTCAACGCGCCTCCATCAGCTGAATTATGAAGACCGTTAACCCCGGCGGACCCACTGTTTAATCCGCTCAGCCCAGAAAGATCAGAAACACGAAAAGATTGATTACTGTAAACGCCCAGCCCGCCGCTGCTGGTATTCACCCCCGATACCTCATTGATCGAAGTGAACAAACGCCCGCCGAAGGCCGGCCCGCTGGCGCCCCCGGCCGAGGTCAGAACCAGACGATCTGCAAGAACAGCGCCCGACTCCTGACGGATGCCGCCATCGCCGGCCGAAAGAAAAACATCCGCTGATGACGATAGCAAAACACCCCCGGCGCCCATGGTCAGCCCGTTTCCCGCCAGAATATCCAGGAGACCATTACCTACGGTAATATCAGCGCTGTCTTCAATCATATAATCAATGCCGGCAAACCCGCGGAAAAACCCGCCGGTTGAGGAGGTGTCAACCTGCCCTCCATCGGCATGGTTCACATTTCCCACCGTCGAATCAATGGCCACATCTCCTCCGCTGATCTGCCCGGCGACCCGGATATCATGATCCGCTGTGAGGACGACTTCACCGTCAGCGGCCCGGCGCACACGTCCCGCTTCTATTATCCCGTCATTATTAACTGCATAATCAAAGATCGTATCCAGCGTCCGGGCCGTTAGAAGAACTTTTCCTCCTGTCGCATCAAGGGTCCCGGTATTCAAAACCGCGTCCCGCTCTCCTCCGATATTAACGGTCACCTTTTCATCCACAACCACATCAATCAAACCGTCCCCATCAAGATTTACCGTAATTTTTTCTCCGGCCGCCATGGCGATCCGTCCGGCATCCGTACGCATCAGCCCATTATTTTCAACATGATTTCCCAGCAATATCAAAAAGCCATTCTGCGATGTCGTTGTCCTGAGCGCACCGTCATTAATGACCGCAGCCCCTGATCCGTTAAAGACATAATTCCCGTCCAAAAAATCCTGATCCGTAATGTCTAGTGTGGAGGCAACCATTCCCATGACATCAACGCGGGCATTCTGCCCGAATAATATCCCGTTCGTGTTCACCAAAAAAAGCCTGCCATTCGCGGCTAAGTTCCCCATGATCTGCGAAACATTACCTCCTGTAACGCGGTTCAAGGCGACACTGGTGGAAGACGGCTGAACGAATTGCACCGTCTCCCCGCTGCCGATGGAAAAATCCTGATGCTCCAGGATCGCCGGATCGGTCTTTTGGGTAATCGTCATATTCGACCCGACTGTATCAAGATCAGCCTGACCCGCCGTCACAACACTGCCGGTAGGCAATGCGTGCACCGGAAAACCGGCAGCCGTCAAAACACCACACACAGTACAGATTATGGCATATTTGAAATGATTCATAACACGTTCCTCCTTTGGACTGATTTGCCTATTATATGAGCAAATGCAGTGCCAAATCCAATTATATTTCAGCAGAAATGCAAACTCAACGGGTACAATAATTTAGGACAAAAAGGCCTAATGCGGCCTGGGATGGCATTTATTATACCATATTAATATGATTATATGTTTAAAATGATAAACATGAATAGCGGGCGGGCTTTTTATTCACTCAGCACGGACAGAAAAGGGTGTACAGCGTTCATGATTTTTGCTAATTCCTATTCCCCCTTCCAGTTAGAAATTAATAGCTACACGGTAACCGGCATAAAGGGCGTCTTCCGGTACGACTTTTCCTCGTGCCCCGGTCAAATACTCATACTTGCGGTTAAAAGACCATCCCACGCTGGCAGTAAGCGCCACGTTCTGATGGAGCTTGTGCTCCAGGCCCAATCCAAGACGAACGCCTCCGGTTTTCACAATATCGCCCTGACGGGGCCCCTCCGTCACCTCGAATTCATCTCCCAGACCGCCGAATTCCAGCTTCCAGCGGGTGCGGTCATTCACTTCATAGGCGATAAACGGCTCATCAGAAAGCAAATTCAGGCTCCAATGATCGTTGAATTCATACTTCAGCCCCAAGATCGGCATAAGCGAACCATCCTCATAATCCAAGCGGTACATTACCCCGGCCACCGCGGTCAAACGATCTTCCGGACGGTAGATCGCGTAAATACGGTTCTTAGAACGAAAGGCAGCGCTATGGAACGCATGATCTTTGGCGGTCTGGAAAAATGCCCCGGCATCCACGCCGAGGAAAAAATTCGGGTGTTTGACATACGGTATGGGGAATTTCGCTCCCAGGGTCATGCCCTTACTCTGCAGAGATGCGGGGAGATCAACCGGAGAAGAATCTTCAACAGCGAAATTCTTGATACTCCACCCCAATTCCACAGGAAGACGCTTTTCGATCTTGTATTCTTTTTTTAAAAGCAGAGCGGTCTCGGTAATCGCGAACTTCCCGCCCTGGGACTCCACATCGCTTTCCAGAGTATGATAGGTCTTGTGCCGGATCTGCCAGGGAGCGGTCGCATCAACAGAAAAAATCGGCCAATCTGCTACGGCCGGAGCGGCCCAAAACACAGCCAGCAAAGAAACAGCCGCGGCAGTGAACGGTATCCTGCGCATATTCCCTCCTATGTTAAAAATCAATTGATTCTACTCAAGTGACACTTAATAAGCGCTCTG
>CAZQQI010000015.1:0-45285 GCA_964595465.1 uncultured Planctomycetales bacterium
TCTCCTTGTTTCGGCTAAATCGTGTTATCTTAACAATCCGCGCCGTCTTTGTCTATGACTTTTCCGCCATCTATCCCGCTTGCCTGATCACAGAATTCATGGTATTATTCCCGAGATAAAGACGAGAGAATAATGACATTATTGATCGAAGGAGGACAGATATGGGGACCAAAGGCAGAGAAATTTTAAAAGAAATGGGCGTAGATGTTGAAGAATTGATCAGCAAGCTCAACAGCGCCTTTGCCGATGAATGGCTGGCCTATTACCAATACTGGCTGGGTGCCAAGGTCGCAGTCGGCGTCCCGCGGGAAGCGGTGGTGGGAGAACTCATCCAGCACGCCACGGAAGAGCTGCGCCACGCTGATATGCTGGCCGAACGCATTATCCAGCTGGGCGGAACACCTCTGCTGGAGCCGAAAGTCTGGTATGATCATACCGGCTGCGGATATCATCCGCCTAAAGATTTTAACATCCGTACGATCATCGATCAGAATATCGAGGGAGAACAGTGCGCGATCGGCGTATATCGAGACATCCTGAACTATACTCAGGGCAAAGATCATGCCACCTATGATATCGCTCTGCAGATCCTGCAGGATGAGCTGGAACATGAAGAAGATCTGGAAGCGATCAAAGAAGATATTGAGACGATGTTCAAGAAGTAAAGAATTGTCTTACCAGATAAAAGAAAAAGGGAACGCGTTAACGCGTTCCCTTTTTTTATCATTTGCCACGATTCAAATACAGAGCTATCAAAATAAAATTCACAAATTTATATTCAGACAAAAAACGGCTGCAGGACATTCAGCAGATAGCCGATCAGGATCATATAGACCGCGATGATCCCAAAAAAGATCATGATCAGCGGCAGACGCATAGCGCGTCTCAGCAGGATAGCCTCGGGAAGACTCAAGGCGGCCGTGGCCATCATAAACGCCATGGCCGTGCCCAGCGGCATGCCCTTCTGAAACAAAACGACCGCCACAGGAACAATCGCCGCGCAGCTGCCGTACATGGGCACACCAAGCAGAACGGCCAATGGCACCGCGAAAATCCCGGTTGCCGCAACCAAATTCTGGATAGCTTCCCGGGGTACATAATTATGAATAACCGCGCCGATCCCGATCCCAACCAATATCCACAGCCAGATCTTACGGATAATATCCACTGCTTCATTCAAACCAAAACGCAGCCGCGAACCGAATGAAGGAAAATCCTGGCTGGCCGAACGGTCCTGTCCTGCCACAATATCCTCTTCTAAATACCGGGTCAACTTCAGGCGGTCAATGAGGCACCCCGCCGTGGCCCCGGCGAGAACACCGGCAAAAACATAAACCAGAGTGATTTTCCAGCCGAAAAACCCCAGCATCAGAACCACTAAGTACTGATTAATGATTGGTGAGGTTGCCAGAAAAGCAAAGGTAACGCCCAAAGGCGCGCCGGCCTTTAGAAATCCTAAAAAAACCGGGATCGATGAACAGGAACAAAACGGGGTCACCGCGCCGAATCCCGACGCATAAAAATAACTCAAAAACCCCTTTTCGGCAAGCCAGTGTTTTACCTTTTCCTGCGGCAGAAAAGACCGCAAAACACCCACAACCGTGATCATCGCGAACAGCAGCAGGGTGATCTTGACCGTGTCATAGATAAAAAAATGCACCATTCCGGCCATATGCGTTCCGGGCTTTAAAGAAAAAACACCAAAAACCAGCCAGTCTGTCAGTTGGAGCAGCATGACGCCTGATCCTTGTCCTCGTTATCGTCGGACGGCTGAGAACAACAGCAGCTTCCTTTCTGCTGTGCTTTATCCGCCATCTTTTTATCCAGCTTGTCCATCATACGGGCAAAAAATCCTTTTTTCTTTTTCGTGTTCTGGTTCTGCTGCTCAGACATAATCTTTCTCCTTTTGCTGAATGTGAGCTGCCAAATGCCGGCTACTCTTTTATGATTTCCTCCCCGCCAGGCAAATCCATTGATACTTGGCAGCGGAGCGCTCGGCGAATTCTATAGTCTTGCGCATCATACGGACCGCCTCGACCGGAAACCTTCCCATTGCCGTTTCTCCGGAGAGCATCACGCTGTCGGCACCGTCCAGGATCGCGTTGGCCACATCGCTGACCTCTGCCCTGGTCGGCCGGGCGTGTTCGGTCATGGATTCCAGCATCTGTGTGGCTACGATATCGAATTTCTGGACTTTGTTGCTGCGGGCCAGGATCTTTTTCTGCAAGATGGGTATTTCATAGATCGGCATAGCCACACCCAGATCGCCCCGGGCCACGATAATGCCGTCGCTGGCATCAATAATCGCATTCATATTCCGCAGGGCTTCAGCATTCTCCAGTTTAGCGATTATCCGGCAGCGGGGCAGACGCGGACGGACCTGCTCGATCACCCTCTCTACATCCCGGCGGTTGCGGACAAATGACTGGGCAACAAAGTCGACACCATGCTCGATCCCGAACGCCAGATCTGTCTGATCTTTGGCTGTAAAAATATTTCCACGTAATTTCATGCCCGGAATATTGACATTTTTTTTGGAGGTGATCGTGCCGCCATGGAGAACACGCACTTTAACGCTTTGCTTCAGCATCTTAATCACCTTGAGATGGATCGTGCCGTCAGCGATGAAGACATCCATACCCTGCCGCAGGCTGGTCATCTCAAAATCTGCGTCCAGGGGGATCGTGCGCGGGCCTCCCTCTTCGGCCACGGTCAGCGAATAGGAAGAACCTTCGCGCAATTCCAAGGGAACCTTTAAACACCCAACACGAATGCGGTACCCTTCCAGGTCCTGCATGATCAGGATCTTCTGCCGCCGCTGTTCATTGACCCGGCGGATATTGCGGATCAGTTTTTCATGGTAGGCGTGATCGCCGTGAGAGAAATTCAGACGCGCGATATTCATGCCTTCCTCGGCGAGTTTGCGAATCATCGGCACCGTCTCAGACGCCGGCCCGAGCGTGCAGGTAATCAATGCTTTTCGTTTCATCCTTCCCTCCCATATCAACCGCTTATTTCATTATAACCTGTACACTCTGTGCAAGTATTAAACAATAAACCATGATCTTCCGCAAGCGTAAAAAGGCGCGAAGATGCCTGGCGCGATCAGCCGGCCATCCCTGAATCTTTTCACGGATCTCCTTAAGATCAGCGGCAGTATCGATATCCATCAAAAACGGAAGCTGTGCCGCCTGCATCGCTGAAGCGCGGGCCCTCTGCAGAGTCTCTTTCAGGACATTTTCCCGACTCCAGCGGATACCTTTAAAAAGGCCCGGACAGGACTGATTCAATCCTATAAGATAATACCCTCCGTCACGAGCCGGACCTAAGACCGCATCATGGGTATTAAGCGCGTCAAATGCCTGCTGGACAATATCTGCTGTGATCTGGGGAGCATCGGAGCCGATCAAAACAGCCTTGGAAAAACCCCGGGCAAAAACATCTTCAAAAGCGCCGGCCATACGTTCACCCAGATCCGCACCGGATTGCGGGTAAAGCGGACAGCCGGGGAAGATCTGCCGGAGCCGACGCGGTGTCTCTGGAGAAAAATAATAAATAAATGTTTTTCGTCCGGGACACTGCGATATCAGGTCCCGCACATCCTTAAGACAGGCAAGGTAGAACTGAACGGCAAAATCATCACCGCAATCCGCGAATAAGCGGGTCTTGATCTGACCCGGAACCGGCTCTTTCACGAAAAAAATGATCGCCTGGTCAGCTGAGTTCATATCCAAAAGAGGGCCTTCCCTTATTTAAGGGGATTTCTGCGGAATAAAATCCAGTGCCGCGGAATTGATGCAGTAGCGTTTTCCAGTAGGCGGAGGCCCGTCATCAAACACATGTCCGAGATGCCCGCCGCAGACCGCACAGACCACTTCAGTCCGTGTCATAAACCAGGACCGGTCTTCTTCAAGAACGATATTCTGCGGACTGACCGGCCGGGTATAACTCGGCCATCCGGTCCCGGAGTCAAACATAGCGGAAGAGGAAAACAGATGATTTCTGCAGGCGGCACAGACATAAATACCCTGCTCACGATGCTTGTGATACTGCCCGCTGAAGGCTCTTTCGGTCCCTTTTTCACGCAGAACATGAAACTGCTCAGCTGTTAAACGCTGACGCCACTGCTCTTTGTTCAGCTGAACTGAATCACGCTGCACGGCATCATCTTTAACCGCATTATACACGTCAACCTGTTCTTCCGTATTATTGTCTTTATCCATCTTGGATCCCTTTCGGGCTTCGCCCGAACACGCCGCGGCCCTTTATCTTTTCATTATTGACCCAGCGACCCAAGTGCGTCCTTCGCCTTAGATGCGGTCTCATCAACTTTCGCCTCGGCCTTCTGCTGTAATTTTTGCCGGGCTTGTTCCAGAACACTTTTGGCCTCCTGGGATTGGCTGTCCAGATTAGCCAGGACATATTGGGCGGTGTCGGCCGCCTGCTGATACTGTTCGCTGTTAACAAAACCATGGGCCTCGTCGACCAGATACTGCACCTGAGCATCCACACTTTCCATAGTCTTAGCCGTGGAAATCGCGTCTTGAGAACTCGCGCTTTCCGGACCCTGAGCACAGCCTGCGACAGCCAGACTCAGCGCTGTCAAAAAAACCATTGCGATGGTTCCTGTCCTCTTCATCTTCTCCCCCTTCTTTTTTCTATTTCCCTTTGTCTGTTTCCTCTTTTAGAAGTATTCTCTTCCCAAAAGGATTACGGCTTTCTGCCTGAAGCCGCCTGTCCTTCGTTTTCCGATACACGGCATTTCCCCAAAGAATCCGCAATACCCCCGGGACGTCCGCTGCCCCACACTTTATTCAGATAATTATCACGCCCAGAGGCGAAACGGTAAAATTTATACTGCAGAGGGCTTTTCTTATAATAATTCTGATGATAATCTTCAGCCGGATAAAACGGGCCTGCCTCCACGATCTCTGTTACGATGGGCTGAGAAAATCTCCCGGAATCCTGCAGAGCCTGTTTTGAACATTCTGCCAGCTGTTTCTGACGATCATTATGATAAAAAATGGCGCTGCGGTATTGCTCACCGACATCATTAAACTGCCGGTCCGGGGTCGTGGGATTAATATTCTTCCAGAATACATCCAGCAATTTCAGATAACTAACCACTTCCGGATCATAATATACTTGAACAGCCTCGGCGTGTCCGGTCACCCCAGAGGATACCTGCTTATAAGACGGGTTCTGAACATCCCCTCCGGTATATCCCGAAATCGTTTTTTGAACGCCTGAAATCTTATCAAAGGGCGACTCCATACACCAAAAACATCCACCAGCGAATGTTGCCACAGAAAATTTTTTATCGGTCTGTCCCATAGCCTGTCTCCCAGCCATTAACACCACTATTGTCACGATTAATATTAATACAGTTTGCTTTTTAATATGCATATCGCTTTCCCCTTATTTTGGTCTTTTTTCTCAGATTAAGCTTACGTTTTTTTTGCTCAGTTGTCAGACGGCAGTCAAACAATCCAAAAAATAAAAACCCTGCGGGACTCGCACTGCGCATACCTGGGAGAATTTAAGAGAGGATACGGGATAAGAAAATTGACCGGATTCGATCTGCTTCACAGACAGACGCTGCCGACCGAGCCCGACATAACAAATGCCGAGCTGAGCTCGGCATTAACACTGAAACACTTCAACACGCTCACCGCACTGCCGGCGGTGCTATTCGTCTTTCTCTGTATTATCACCGCCTCGGTTCTGGTCAGCCTCTGGCGTTCTAAAACTCCAAAAAAATAGCGCGGGTTTGACGATACGCTTGCCCTTACCGGATCTTTTTCAGCAGCCAGGCGACATTCTGGCCTAAATTGACCATATTCTTCATGCCTTCTTCATCAGAAGCAACATCCCCTTCATCTCTGCCCTGGCCGAGATTCCAGTATGTCGATCCCGGCACGACCATCTGCTGAATAAAAAAGAAATCATTGATCGCGTTAAAGACCGGCAGAGCACCGGCCCGGCGGACCGCAACTACCGCCGCCCCGACCTTGCGCCGCAGGATGCTGTCGTTGGCCCGGGCCACGAACCCGGCGCGGTCGATCAAGGCCTTCATCTCGGCCGTGACATTGCGGAAATAGGTGGGCGATCCCAGGATGATCCCGTCGGCATGGATCATTTTCTGAACATAATCATTCAGAGCGTCATCATCCACAGCACAACGCTCATTCGGGTTGGCCTTGCAGCCGTAGCAGGCAATGCATCCCTGCAGACGGCTGCCGGATAACTGCACCAATTCTGTTTCGATCCCTTCCGCCTCGATCTCGTTTAAAACCGTCTGCAGCAGCTGAAACGTATTCCCTTTTTTTCGCGGACTCCCGTTAAACGCGACAACCTTCATTTTTAACTCCTATCTGTAGTGTTCGAAACCCAAAAAAATGATGTCGGATCTCATAAATTGTTCCCCTTAAATAGTTTATAATTAATTCAACATTCATCGAATGAATCGTTCGGTTCGGAACTCGCTCTGCGCGCCCCTCCCAATCTTTTTTATCGCCATTCGAACGAGGACTGTTTAAGCATGAAAGCATCACCGTATCCATCTCACCTCTCATTTTTGCAAAGAACCTCAAATGATAGATCCTGCCGCAGAAGGAGGGTGTCCTGTCGTCCTAGGCCATGATAATATTTTCAAATGCCAGCTGGTCCTGCAGGATCCCGGGCTTCTCCTCATCCGGATACCCGACCGCGATCACCGCCAGGACACGCTGCCGGGACGGGATATCCATCAAAGCACGTATATACTCCTCAGAACTCTGCGAATCGGCATTCAGCCGATTGCGGATCTGCACCCAGCAGGACCCCAGACCCAGATCCTGAGCGGTCAACTGCAGGATCACTGCAGCGATCGAGCCGTCTTCGATCCAGACATCCGAGACGGTCTCGTCCCCGCAGATGACGATCCCCAAAGCGGCATCCTTTAAAAAACCGGCGCCGTGGGCTTTGGCCTTTGCCAACCCTTCAAGCCGGTCCTGGTCAGACACAAAATAAAACCGCCAGGGTCTAAGATTGCGTGAACTCGGAGAACGCACAGCAGCCTCTTTAAGCTGTTTGATCATATCTTCCGACAGAGGTTTCTGCCTGAAGCGGCGGACACTCCGGCGTTGACGTAAAAGTTCTAGGACCATCCTTCCCCCTTTCCTATTTTAGACAATCCGTATCTCCCCCTGCGGATGTGTCCGTTTCAACAAATCCAGCAGGCCGTGGATAAAAACGATCTGTCCGGCCAGTTCCACTGCCTCCTCGATACTGGCAAGCAAAAAGGCCTGCTGGATCGAGCGCTCTGTACCCTGGTCGATCAGCATGCCCTGATAAAACTCCAGCCCCAGCGTGCCGCCTAAAAACAGGAATGCCGCGATAAGAAAAAAGATTTGGATACGCCATTCTAAAGCCAGAAAAAAACGCAGATATATACCCGTCAGAACAGCGACCAGCAAAACGGCCGGACCGGTCCAAGGATAGTACAGGATCCCGTGCGTCTCCACGGCCAGACGCATTTGGATGGATAAAATCTCGTGAAAACAGCCGGTTTCATCGATCGCTAAAAAAAAGAATATCCAGGACAGCCCCTTCCAATGCTTCCGGAACGCAACAGATGACTGCGAAACAGCATACAATAATCCTGCCGCGGCCAAGAACAAGACCGTCGAAAATAATGTGGGGATATTTCCTTCGGCGGTTAACAGAAAACGTTCGGTCAAACGTTCTCCAGCTGACGGCTCGCTCCAAGATGACGGCTGAAAATCCAGACCGAAAGTAAAATGAAACAGCGTCAGGACCAGCCAGACCGCCCAAAGGACGGTTATGATCTTTCGGATGGAAAAAATCATCTTTCTGCCATCCTCATAT
Organism: uncultured Planctomycetales bacterium; assembly: GCA_964595465.1. Taxonomy (GTDB): domain Bacteria; phylum Omnitrophota; class Gorgyraeia; order Zapsychrales; family JANLHA01; genus JAKLFA01. The sequence goes on from CAZQQI010000015.1 coordinate 7,870, forward strand.
TTGCCTCCCCGTTTTCCTTTCTCACAGCCAATCCTTTTTGCGGAAATAAGCTATCAGTCCTAATCCAACCAGTGCCATAAACCCCAGGACCATAAAATAACCCCACCGCCAGCGCAGTTCCGGCATATACTCAAAATTCATGCCGTAGATGCCGGCGATAAAGGTCAAAGGAATAAAGATCGCCGCGAAGATCGTCAGCACCTTCATGATCTCGTTCATACGGTTGCTCATACTCGAGAGATAAACATCATGCAGACCGCTGAGCATGTCACGGAACGATTCGACGGTATCTGCAACTTGAACAAGGTGATCATAGACATCACGCAGATAGATATTCGTGGTCTTTTTAATGAGCCGGGACTCCCCGCGCTGAAGGCCGGAAAGCACTTCGCGTAAAGGCCAAATTTGTTTGCGCAGATAAATCATATTCCGTTTGAGATGATGGATCCTATGGACAATATCCGGCCTGGACTCTCTCAGCAGTTCGTCGTCCAGGTCTTCAATATCTTCGCCGTACTGATCAATGACCGTGTAGTAATTATCCACGATCGCGTCCAGCAGCGTGTAGGCCAGGTAATCGGCCCCCATCCGTCTCACGCGGCCCTTCGCCTGCCGGATCCGCTCTCGGATCGGATCAAAAACATCCCCGGGGCGCTCCTGGAATGAGAGGACAAAATCCCGACCCAAAACAAGACTGACCTGCTCGTCCATAATATCATTATGTTCACCCCCAAGATAAAACATGCGCAGGACGATAAAAAGATGTTCTTCATAATCTTCCGCCTTGGGCCGTTGCCCAAGATTAATAATATCTTCGGCGACCAGAGGATGGATCTCATAAATATCATCCAGTTCACTGACTGCTCGCGGTGATATCCCTTCGATATTGATCCAGGTGACACCAGGAGACCGGCGGTATTGAGAGCACTCCTTCACATCATGCAGTTCTTTTTCCCGGCATACTGACTCACCATATTGAAAGACCGTAATCCGGGGAGAAACCCCTGTGTCCCCCTTGAGATCGATCGTACCCGGCGGTTGAGCGATCTGGCGTTTATGACGCTTAAATATCCTGGTCATTGGCTTCCTCCCTGATTTCAAAACGGATCATGATCCCGGTCAATCACTGAATTTGGACAGCACTTCAATACGCCGGGCCAGGGTGGCATCATAGGTATAATCCACACAATCCACACGCACCCGGTCCCCCACGGAAAGATCGGTCAATTCCAGTGACTGGCCTTCGTAGCGGATCTCAGTTTCGGCATTCACGTAACAGGTTAACCGCTGATAAATATCCTTTTCCGGTTTGGTCTCGTCCCGTATAACGATGGTGGAAAGAGCACTGTTTAATGACACGACATCTCCGGTCACGAGCTTGACTTCCTGAACCTCTTTGCCTGGACCCGGAAATATCTGCGCGGACCCTGCTCCTGACCAAACAAGAAAACTTCCTGCTACAATAAAGAACAGTATGGATCTCATAATCACGCATCCTCCTGCGTATTGAATTGATCAGAAAACCCGGATTGTTCAGGAACAATCATTTTTATAGCCCCGGGAAGAACCTCGATAGAAAAGGTATCCTTCTGAATGATCTCTCCGTCGCATTGTACGTCCTGCGGAGGATCGACCTTCACAGCAACCTTCTGGACTTTACGATGAAAAAAGGTTGCGTCGGACTCCCGGGTATCGATCACAAAGTTTTTTGCCGTAAAAAAGTCCTGCCATTGCGGCTGACGGATCAGAATCACATCCAATTTCCCGTCATCCACTTCAATATCCCTGGCCAGGGTCAACCCAGGAAGCCCCATGTTCCCGGAATTGGCAATGATACACGTCAGCGCATCCATAGTGATATCGTCGCCGTCCAACGCAAGGGTATATCGGGCGGAATGCATCCCGACCATGGCCTTAAACATTCCGACCGCGTAAGCCAGCGTTCCGATCTGATCTTTCATTTCGCGTTCAGCCTGCTTCACCATTTCCGCTTCAAAACCCACACTGACCCTCAACAAAAAATACCGTTCATTGATGCGGCCTACGTCAATTTGGCGCAGAACATGCCTATCCGGAGCAAGAAGACGGCAGGCCTCTTCCAGATCCTTCGGGATGCTCAACTCACTGGCGACAACATTCGCGGTTCCTCCGCGCAAAAGGAGAACCGGAATATCACTATTCACCAGTCCCCCAACAGCGTCCATAATCGTCCCGTCTCCGCCGTAAACAGCGACCGCGTCTACCTGCTCCTGTAAGGCCGTATCGATAAAGGACTGGACATCCTCGTCCTGCTTTGTCAGACAAAGGTCCCAAGCAATCCCCAGTTCCTGAAAGACCCGATTTAAGACCTGTATAATCGGACGATCTTTCCCGGAAGCAGGATTTACGATCACCTTGATCTTCTGAAACATTATGCCCTCTTTCTTCGGCGCCAATACCTCTCAAATTTCCGGATACGCCACTGCACATACCACCGCTGCGGATCAGCAACATCCCTTTTCTCGGCTAAAAGGCTCATGGCCTCTTGCGCAGAATATCCCCGGGTAATCAGAATGGCCGCCGCCATAGTCACACTGCGGCGTTTTCCCTGCCGGCAGAAAACCAGCACCTTGCCCCCCTGCTCGAATGCTAAGCGGGCGGCTTCCACTCCGGCAGCCAGCTTTTTAAACGATATAGGCGTCAGAAAGCTGTCAGTCGTCCGCAGCCACAGCAATTTAAAAGGCTCTTCATTAAAAACACCGGGCGGACGAGCGCCCCGGATCATGGAGATCACTAACACGACGCCTCGTTCATTCATAGCGTCAGCGTCTGCATGACTCATCTTGGATGCCACAAAGAGATTTTCAGTTATTTGAGAAATATCCGACATGTATTATCCTTATGCGCTCTTGCTTTGCGAGCGGAAAAACCGGTGAATCCTTCGCCGTGACGGGTTAAAATATCCTCTCATAAGACCGGGAAATTCTGTATGAAGATCACAGATGATCCGCCCTATACCTATTAAATTACCCGCTTCCGGCCGATACTGCAAGACATCAAAATATTTTTGCGGATCAAAATTCATATTGCGCCACTGGATCATATCAATACCGTGCTTCTTAATAAAATTTTTCAAGGCGCGAAATTCCTGCCGGCTGTCAGTAAAACCCGGCATCACCAGATAATTCAAGGAAACAAAACCGCCCTGTTTTTTAACAATCCGTATGGAACGTTCAATATCCCGAAAGGCATATCCCTGCGGCCGATAATACTGATCATAGTACTCCGGCCGAACACTATTCAGGCTGACGCGTATACTATCCAGGCCCGCGCAGCAAAGCTGTTCGACAATATCCGGCCGGCTGGCGTTGGTATTTAAATTGATCATCCCTTTTGAGGTCCGGGCCCGAATCAGGCGGACGGCGTCGATCAGCACGTCTCCGGCCATCAGCGGTTCTCCCTCACATCCCTGACCAAAACTTACCACCGGATCGGCCACATGACGGATATGATGCAGGGCCACCTCGGCTACTTCTTCAGGAGTCGGTACAAATTCGATGCGCGGCTGGGTAACCGGACAATCCCCTTCCGGCTGATAAGAAATGCACCCGACACACCTGGCGTTGCAGGACGGGGATGTCGGCAAAGGCGCCTCATAACGCTGAAGAAAAAAGTTTTTCGCCGCCGGACAGCCGTTAACCAGCGCGCAATTCTCCAAATGACGCATCAGACGGTTGGCAGGAAACTGCTGCTGCCATTGCTTGACATTGCGTTTCAGCAGAGACATATCCATCAAACGCGGGTCCTGGCGGCGTTCGCGGTCCACGCGGACAGCCGGCACATAAAAATCATTTTTATAAAAAAAGACGGCCGTATAGGCGAAAAGAGGCAGCACCGCCGGACTGGAATAAGACGGCAGAAATGCTGTGCTGAATGTTCCGGTATACCCCGGAGCCAGAAAAGCCGCGACGGGAAAACAGGGTTCTTCCCGTTGCGTCAACGGGTTCTGAGCGATATGAATACATTGCTCGGTCTCCGGGTCAAAGGCCACCGGCATACGGTCGGGCAGCAGAAAAAGCTGACTGCATTCGGGTAACGGGATAAGGTCCGCGGTGTCCGGCGGATAAAAAATGTCCCCTTTCATACCGGCACCGACCAGCGAGGGAAGATTATGGATCTTTCCTCCGGTATCGGCAATAACAGGCTGCGGAAACTTATTCAACACACCCGTCCTTTCTGACCGTATGTCCCTGTTCGCGCAAATGGGCGATCAACCGCTCGATAAAAGGCTGTTGAGAGGGCGCCATCTTTGCATACGCCTTCTGCAGATCAAAAAAACAGGCCCGGTCAATCTCCGGGATCTCGATCCGCTCCCCCGTGCGCGGAGGCCATTCGATCTCAAAGGTGTTGCATTCCGGAATTTTCCCTTCAGGCCAATCACCTTCAAACCCCCAGGCGTGGACCAGCTTGCCGCTCTTCTGGCGGGCACTGCCGAGAGGAATAAATCCGTCATCAATCTTCAAGCCGGTCTCCTCCTCGAATTCCCGAACAGCCGCAGCCAGATGATCCTCACCGGGATCGATCAATCCCTTCGGGATACCCCAACACCCATCATCCTTATTCTTGAAATACGGCCCCCCGGGATGGGCCAAAAAAACCTGCAGGCCGTGTTGCTGTATGCGGTACATCAAAAGACCGGCACTGACCTGATGACTCTGTGACATAAAATATCCTTTTCCTCTTTTTCCTTTCGGAAAATATATCCCAAATTCTGTTTGTCCCGTCCCCAATTTTTCTGACTCTTTGGAAAACCACACGGATAGAAAGGATGCGGTAATGCTTTCGCGCGCAGTTCTTCAGCCGAATGGCTCATGACAATTGGGAAGGACGCGTCCGCTCAAACAACCTCCCGAACGTTATTATCATGAATCGTTCAGTTCGGAACTCGCTCTGCGCGCCCCTCCCAATCTTTTTTTATCGCCATTCGGGCGAGGATGGTTTGAGCACGAAAGCATCACCTTATCCTTTAATTTCCCTGCTCACATCTCCATAAAACCTTTTTTCTTTATGCTCAATCATTATATCGGATTTTCTGTATTCTGCACAGCTGACTTCCTGCAGCTTCAGTCCCCGCGAAGAACAGAACACGTTTCGGACCAAAATGATCATTGCTGTGCTTGCGGGTAGATCTGTACGCGGTAGATCGCGTAAGGCTGGGAAGGATTATCTCCCTGATGGATCCGGGATGTCGTAAAATAAAGCCAGAATCCCGGGGCCCAGGCAAAGCTGTCCGGCCAGGCTATCTTAGACGAAGAAAGAATGGATTCGATGCCCCGCTCCGGGCTCCAGCGCTTGATCGCTTTCCCCTCCAGATCGCTTAAATAAATACGGCCCTGCCAATCGGCGATTATCCCGTCGACCGGGAAATGTTCGGACACCGTCTGGACACTGCCGGCCAACTGTTCTTCACTCAAAGAAAAATTTCTGAGACGGGCAGCGGAAATGCGGTACAGGGTTTCTCCGGTTAAAGCCTGATAATACAACAGGTCACTCTTGCGGTCATAGGCGATCCCGTCGGCATGTACTCGCGGCGCCTCACCGTCCATCAGCCACGGCTGACCATTGATCCGTATCGTGACTCCCTCTGAATGGGTGCTGGGATGATCTTCCAGCACACGGCGGGCTTCACCGGTCTCAAGATCCAGCACCACCAGACCGCCGGCATGTGAATCCGTGAGGTAAGCAAAATTATGGTCCACATCGATACGGACATCATTCAGATAAGAGTTTTTTTCTAACACGCCCTGACCGAAAGAATAGATCTGATCCGGCAGGGGCCTGCGCGGATCAATTTTGATCAGTTTCGCACCGCCGGGAACCACCCCTTTAAAAAAAGGATTTCCGGTATCCAGGATCCAGAGAAATCCCCGTGCATCCATATACACACTCTGCACACAGACAAATTTCTTTTCGGTATCATCTTCTCCCATCTGCCAGCTGTTCCAGTCTTGATCAGGATATGGTTCGGGTTCCATCTGTTCATTCAGGCGGGCCACAGACCATTCCATCCGGTCGGACCAGCGCGGATAATTGACAAAAATGTCATGGTCCGGACTAACCGCGATACCGGTCCACTGCCAGCGCGAAACAGCTACCGGACGCAGAGAACCGGCCGGTACAGCGGCGAATCCGGCAGATGCGGACATGACCAGCATAACGGTGAACGGGACAATTTTAAAATAACGGGGCATATGCTTCCTCCAGTTAGGTACGGCGGTTATCCAGGATCAGATTTTTTGCGGCTGGCAGTGCGGACAAAAATAGGCCGTCCTGCCGCTAAACTTAGCGGTTTTGATCTTCCCCGGACATTTTCCCGGACACGAGCGGCCTTCTTCACGGTAACGGGTCAAATACCCGCGGGGAAACCGCCGGGGATCCGCCTGATGCCGTACCGTCACACGCAGAACCCGGCGCATCACAGTATGCAGTGTCCCCAGCTGTTTAGCCGAAAGGTCCTGAGGAGAAACACCGGGAAAAATGCCGGCCTGAAAGAGTATCTCATCACTGTAAACATTGCCGATCCCGGCCAGAAGAGACTGATTCATCAGAGCGGATTTTATCTTCCCGCGGGTCTTTTTAAACGCAGAAATGAACTCCTGCTTTTCGATGTCCATGGCGTCCGGACCAAGATCTTTTTCCCGGCGGAATTTTTCGATCGACTGTGTTTTTCCAGCCCGGCCCAGCATGCGCTGATTCGAAAACGCCAGCTTATTGCCGTTCTGAAAAAAAATATCCATCCGGTCATGATCAGTATCGAGCTGGTCCTGCTTGCCGTACTCGAGGTATCCGGTCATGCCGAAATGAAGATACATCATTTCATCCTGCTTGTTTTTTGTTGGAGCAAAAAGGTATTTCCCGTAGCGGCTGGCTTTGACGAAGGATTTTCCTTTGAATGATCTCAGCGCGTGCTCAGACCCGCCATCCAGTATTTTTTTATGATTCACTTTAATATCCGCGACCTTCTTGCGGACAGCCGTCCTGTTAAAATAGCGGGTAAAGGTCTCAACGTCGGGCAATTCAGGCATAATCGTTCCTCCTCTTTTTCCGGCTCATTTTGTGTATCATACATGACCGGCCTGAAAAAAGAGACTGGCTTAATCAACAAAAAATAGAATTTCTTCCACTTTTATTCATCTTATCACATTGCGGCATTATTTATCATGCCCCGGCCGGGCTTTTGGGTCCAGCAGATCGCCGTGATGTTTCTGAAGGTATTGCCAGGCTTGCGGAAAACCGGGTTTCAGAGCGATGAAATTTATCGTCAGAGTATCTTCCAGGGCCAGCCGCTTTTCCATCCCCTTGATCCAGGAACTGTATCCTCTGACTTTTGGATAATACCGCGAACGGTCACGCACACGCATGATCAGAGACGGAGGTGCTGTCCGCCCCTGACGAAAATACTGAATACGCTGAATGTCTGTCCAGGGAATCGGGCCGATGCCGCTGCGGCGGTCTTCGATCCCCTGTTCGTCAATGACCACCTGCGCGCTCCGCCTGAATAAGGCGGGAAAGAAATGAACAACCCCCCGGCCGAAAAACACGATTCCGACCACACCGATCAGGACAATAAAGACGTTATAGGAAAACACACAGACCAGAGAGATCAATGTTAAAAAAAGAAAGAATAACAGCCATATCAGACTTTTAGATCGCGAATAATAAAATTTCATCATTCCTCACGTTCACCTCTTGTCAAGGATTTCTCCATTACAAAATCTCCGGCAGTGAACCCGTTTCCGAAATCCCGCTCGATCTCTTCTTTTAAGCAGAATCCCTGTCTGCGATAAAAATCCACCGCGGAGGTGTTCCCCTGATAGACCGTCAAGGTGATGGATCGGCAGTCTGCTTCTCGAGCACGCCGTTCAGCATAATCCAGGACCGCCTTTCCCAAACCGCGTCCTCTGCTGGATCTAACAATATAGAGCTTGCTTAAAAACAAGACCGGCTTATCCGGCAGAACACGAAAAGCAAAATACCCGCACAGTTCATCCCCGAGACGGATAAAAAAATATTGATATCCTTCTGTGATCTGCGCGGCAATGCCCTCGGCAGACTGCACTGTCGCCAGAACATGCTCGATCAATTCCTCGCTGATCATACCGCTGAAATATTCCCGCCAGATGCCCTCTGCCAAGAGCGCAAGCTCCGCGATCTGTTCCGCAGACCGCACAGGCTGAAGGTTAACGTGTGGATCCATTAGAAATAACCTTTTTAAGATATTGAATATCTTTCCGGGCGACATCCTCCAACGAGCGGTTATACAGGATCGCCGCGGGATGATACAAAGGCAGCACCGTGTATTGTCTTTTTCCGATTCGGATATTTCGTTCTGTGCCGTGGACTTTACCGATGGGGGGCATGGCACCCATGACGCAGGGATCACCGCCGGCCAGGATCAGACGCGTGGCCCAATTCCCTAATGTAGCCAAAACGCGGGGACGCAGAAGCTCGATCTGCCTGATCAAAAAGGGCACATGCGCCGATACTTCCGAAGCGCGCGGATCACGGTTTTTCGGAGGCCGGTATTTCAGCACGCTGGTAATGTAGACATCCTTCCTCTGGAGACTGATCGAACGCAGCAATGTGTCCAATTCGCACCCCGCTGCACCGACAAACGGACGGCCGGATTCATCTTCTTTGCGGCCAGGGGCCTCCCCGATAAACATAACCGCGGGGTGCCGCGGTCCTTCTCCAAAAACCAGCTGGGCCGCGGATGATTTCAGTGGCAGGCGCGCGTCGCGCATCTCTTTTCTCAAAGCATCCACTGCTGTTTTGCGTTTTTCCATCATATTGATCCTTCTTTTAATACAGTCTCCCGCTTTTTTCCTTTGTCAAATCCAGGTATTTTCTTTATAATACGACACAATATCAGCCTTTATGCTAGGAGAACCTGATGGACCTGCCGTCATCCGACATCCTTTTAGCCGGCCTGCTTCCGCTGGAAACACTGCTCATCATTGCCCTGATCGCTATCTGCCGTAAACAGCGCAAACGTGTCTATAAACTAAAAGACCAACTCCGCACCGAACGGGAAAAACGTATGACCCCACTGCTGGGGATCAGCATCCAGAAAGACGCCTTCGGCCTAACGCTGATTAACGAAGGAAATTGTCTCGCCAAAAATATCCGCCTCGCCGAAGTCCGCACCGCTGTCGGCGTAGGGTTCGAAAAGCATATTACACTCCGCTTCACGCCTGTCGATATGCTCAAACCCGGAAAAAGCCAAAACCTGAAGTTTGAGGTTCTTGATAAAGACCAGCCCCTTCCCCCCTCAGTGCAGAATAATATCGGATCGGTCTTGTTAGGCGCATCTTTCCCTATGACTTTAGCCTGCGAAAATCAACACGGCATCGGGTTTATTCTTTCTTTTGAAAAGACCGCGGGAGATTGCCGGCTCACCCAGATATCATTCCAACACGCCCTGGACGAAAACACCGATCTCTAGGCCTTTATCTCTCTGCTGTGAAACAGCGGAGACGTCTGATCGATCCATTGCGGAAAGACCTCCGCAAGGCCCTCGACGATCAATTGTGCCGCGATCGCGGTCAAAATCAGACCGAAGATCCGTGTGGCGACCTCAAGGGTCGTCTCACCAAGAAAAGCCTGGATCTTATTTGACCACATTAAAACAAGCATAACCCCGGCCATGACCAGCACCACAACAGCCGCCAAATATAAACTGTCAAAAAAGGATTGCGACTGATTAGCATAGATCAAAACCGTACTGATCGCTCCCGGCCCGGCGATCAGAGGGGTCGCCACCGGCACAGCCAGTTCATGAAAGCGTTTTTTGATACGGAAAAAACGGTTTTCCTCATTCGTATCTTCCACATTGATCGTGATCAGATTCCCGTTCAACATCGCCAGACCGAACAGCAGGATGACGATCCCTCCTCCTATCCGGAAACTGGCCATATCGATCCCGAAAACTCCCAAAATATGTTTCCCGAAAAATAACGTCACCAGCAAAACGGCTGCAGCGGTAGCCACGATCATTTCTGTCAATGGCCGCCGCACAGATTCGTCTTCTTTCCCGCTCAGCTTTGCCCAGATCGGGATCTTCCCTAAAGGATTGATAATAGCAAACAGCGCAGCGAAAAACTGCAGAACAATATCCAACCCCATGCCGGTCCTCCTTTATCAAAATGAATTCTTTTGATCATGACTTTTTTCTGACAGCATGGCTGACAGCTTTTCCCCGCCCTTGATCCCGAAATCCAGCGTGCGGATCGGGAAAGGAATCGTAATATCATTCTCATCAAACGCCCGCTTGATCTTCATCACCGCCTGATCGCGCGCTTTTAAAAAATCGGTCTGCTTAATGAACGGCACCCAGAAGCGGACATCAAAATTGATCGAGCTGTTGCCGAATTCCTTAAAAAAGATCTCAATCTCCTCTAAGGGGCTTAAAGGAGTGATCTCCTTGAGGGCACTGAGTACAACGGTCTTGACCTTCTCCAGATCATCGCCGTAAGAAATACCGACTTCGAGATCAACCCGGCGGCGGCCCATCAGGCTGTAATTGATCACAGCATTTTCAAAAATCGATTTATTCGGAATAAACACCGCTTGTCCGGAAAAGGTCCGGATCAAAGAATCCCGCAGATTGATCTCCTCTATCACCCCCATATAATCATTGGTTTTAACAATATCACCGACTTTAAAGGGGCGGTCGGCGCGGAAAACCAAAGCAATCCCGGCGATAAAGTTGGAGGCAACATCCTGAAAAGCAAAACCGATGGCCAGTCCGGCGATCCCGACACCGGCCAGGACCGAAAAAAGCGCCTCGTCCAACTTGAGAATCTTGATCGAAACCAGCAGACCGAACAGAAAAACAGTGACCCGCGTCAGGATCCCCAGAAAATTCACCAAAGCATGATTCTTAATGACCCGCTGCAGCAGCTTTTTTACCAGATCCTGCAGAGAACTGGCGACATAATTCACGCCCACCATGATCAACAGGGCGATAATCAGATTTGGCAGGATCAGAACAAAGCCCTCAAACCAACCCTGAATTTTTTCTCCTAATAATTGAATCGCTTTTTGGACATTGAGCATGCCGTCTCCTTCTCGTAGATCAATTAAAACATTCACCTGCTAGCGGCTCACAGGGAGGAAGCTCCATTTCCGGCTGAGGATTTTTGGTCTGCCGGTGGACATCCCGCAATGCTGAACGCAGACCTTCCAAAATGGTAGGATGATAAAAAGGTAAGTTCCGCATATGACAAGCTGTCCAGCCATTCTGAACAGCCCATGCCAAAAGATGAGCGATATACTCTCCGTCTGGCGCGGCCATTTCCGCGCCGAGCAGCCGCCCGCACTCCGGCTCGGCATAGATCCTTAGCAGGCCGGCATTTTTGCTCATGATACGTGCCCGCCCCTGTTGACCGAAATCGGCCGAACCGATGATCTTATCCTGATCCTGCAATTCACGGAACGATTTTCCCGCAACCGCGATATTCGGCTCACTGAACGTCACGGCCAAAGGAACCCGCCTGCGGAAACAATGGGCCTTATCCCGCACCGCGTTGTACCCGGCGATCCGTCCTTCATCAGCCGCTTCGTGCAGTAACGGACGGGTGCCCGTCACATCACCGGCGAGATAAACCGGAAGATCGGCGACCTGCATGGTTGAGGGATCGAACGGCGGCATACCATGATCATCCAATTCTACACCGAGAGCATCCAGGCCTAGTCCCTTGATCTGCGGCCGGCGGCCCATCGCAACCAGGACCCGATCGACTTGACATTTTTTATTACCGCAGGATAAAGACAGGCGGTCTGCCGAGGACAAATCAATATCCGTCTTTGCGCCTAGCAGCAGCTCATGATCCTCCTGAATAATACGCACAGCTCTCCGGTTCACCTCAGGATCGGTCAGGCCGCCGATCATATCCCGGGCCTCCACGATACGTGTGGAGATACCCAAACGGGATAAAGCCAGCCCCAGCTCCAGACCAATGATCCCGCCGCCGACCACCCCCCACTGTCCGCTCAGATCATCGGCCTCAAAAAAATCATCTGTAGTCAAGACGCGGCTGCCGAACTTCTGCCAGCCCGAAGGAACAAACGGAGATGAACCCGCGGCCACAACCACAGCATCGGCTCGAATAATTCTCCCGTCGATATCCAGAACATTCGGCTCAATAAAACGGGCATGTCCCTGAATATTTTTTTCGCCCAGGTCATCTGTGGTCTTGAGCACACTGCGCACAAACCTGTCCCGCAGGTCTCTAACCCGTTTCATAACCAAAGCGGTATCGATCTTAATATTTTGAACATCTTCTGCACCGTATTGTTCTAGCAGAAAACGTGTGTGATATTCATTGGCTGCCTGGATAAAGACCTTGGACGGCATACACCCCACCCGGGCGCAGGTCGTGCCGTAATGCCCTTCATTGATCAGGACAAAATCATCGGTCTGTTTACGGATCTCCCGCAAAGCACCCAGCCCTGCGGTCCCCGCCCCGATCACCGCGACATTTACCTTAAGATCAGTCACCATACTTTTTCCTTCCCTTTATACTGTTCGTTATTTTAAAACTTTGTGCGGTATTTTAAAAGCACTTTGCCTTCCCCTTCGGACTCTGTCTGGGAATCAGTTTTATCCTGTGCGGGCAGAAATTCCTTTTCTCCTTGAACAGAAAGCTTATCGGTCAGGCGGTATTCTCCCCCGACTGTATGTGTTACCTCTCCCGCCTCTTCATCCCCGATGTCCTGTTCGATACCATATTGCGCCTCCAGCCCGCCGCCGACTTCCTTGGAAACATTCAGTCCCCTTCGCCCTTCTTCATAGATAATATCAAAGCGCGTGATTCCGTAACGCTCTGCGATGCGGCTGCCGGCCCCGCCAAAGACAAAATAATCAATAAAATCTTTCGCTGCTTCGGCGGGGATCCCCTGGCCTTCTCCGACAGCGGAATCCGCGAACCAGCGTTTATTCGTCATAACCATCAGCAGAAGCTGCTGTTGGGAAAGTATAGGTGTTGAGGATAATGTGACCTGGGGGTCCTGCAGTGTTCCATTCACAATAATCACCACACGCACCTGATCAATAACAGCCTTTCCTTCAAAATTGACATAGGCATCACGGATGTTTCCGGGAGATGTGATCAAAACCTCTTCAATCTCGACTTTCGCGGTGCGTTGACCGTATACACGGCCTCCGACCAGGCGGAGATTTCCGCGAACCAGGTCATCTTTCATAACATTCATGATCTTCAGGTCCGCGGTGCAGCGCGCGCCTTCCAGGGTAAACGGTCCGCGGCGCAGACTTTCAACAGTAAATTCTCCCGTTATGTTCAGCTGCTCCAGATCTCCTTGGGCATAAAGATCAATATCCGTTGCCCAGCCGTCATAAAAAACCGCTTTATCCCGGGCAAATAATTTAAGCAAACCGGAAATATTCAGACCCTCACTAAAGACATTCGCATCAATTTTTCCCTGCTGCAGCGTGAAAAACCCCACGGCCAAACCGCTTTCCCTGGGCAGGCTCCAGCGGGCATTATCGACACGGATATCCACATCATCCCATCCCCAGCCGTTAATATCCGCCGTCAATTCCTGAATTCGCAGGATTCCCCCTTCCGGCATAAAAGGAATATCCCGGATCTCCATATTTTTAAAGGATAATCCCGACACCAGAGTACCGGACGATTCTTCATAAAGGAAGTCCTCACGGTCATAATCGAGAACGCGGCGCAGGATCGTACGGACCATCCACTGAGAACCGGACGCTGTCAAGGTCACATAAGCCACAGCCGCACTTAACAGAACGGCCAGGCTGAACAGAATGATTATAAAACGTTTCACCATAATCCCGCCTCAATTCTTCCTTTATGTAATGCCCGCAACGCGGTGATGGCAACCCAGCAAGCGCAGTTCCGATGCAAGCAGCTTTCATCATCCTTAAAAACAAGCTGCGCAGCGAGGTTGTCTGAGCATTGCGGGCTGCCATCACCGTGCCGCACCAAAGCATTTGAGCACAAAATTCCGCCAGACATACATCTACTATTGATAACAGATATAAAAAAAGCGCCCAGTTTCCTGAGCGCTTTTTCTTCGAAAATAAAGATCAATTCTGCCGAACGATATCTTTATCCCTGTTTAACAACTTTGCTGGCCTGAAGACCTTTCGGTCCTTCTTCGACCTCAACTTCAACCTGCTCGCCTTCGGCAAGAGTTTTGAAGCCGGCGCCTTCGACCACACTGAAGTGAACGAACGCCTCTTTTCCGGATTCCAATGCGATGAACCCGTAGCCTTTTTTGTCGTTAAACCATTTGACTGTTGCTTGTTCCACCGTGCTGCTCCATTTGTTAATGTGTTACTGTTTCTCATGAATGAGATCATCAGCGCGCAAAAAAACCGCAAGGCGGGTCGCTTGTGCCTCACGGCCTAAGTCGCTTCCCTCATTCGTCCGATATAAGTATGACTTTTGATATTCCATTTGTCAATCACTTTTTCCAGGAGAAGAATCAGGCGTTTTCGGCAGAAAGCGCTCATTCCCGGCCGAAATATCCTCATGTCTTATCAATACCCGGAAAAATTCTCGGTCACGATTTTCTCTTCATCCAACCCGATCTGATCCTGCAGGATCCCCTTTAATTTTTTCACCATGGCCGGCGGACCGCAGATAAAAAACATGCGCTGATCATAGTCCGGAACATGCTTTTTAATCATATCCGCGTCAATATATCCCGTCTCTCCTAACCAGCTGCCGGGGTCCTGCGGTTTATCCAGCGTATAAACAATTCGAAAATTTGCATGCCTGCTCTGCAGACGCTCCAGGTCTTTCTGAAAAACAATATCCTGTTCCATATGATTTCCGTAAAGCAGGATCATGTCGACCGGCAGGTCCCTATCCGCCGCATAGCGGCACATGCTGTGGATCGGTGTGATGCCGATACCTCCGGATAAAAATGCGATCTTTTCACCGCCCCGTTCCAGGGTAAACTTACCCTTGGGCATATCGATCCGCACCCATTCTCCCCCCTTCATCTGATCCAAAGCCTGCGAAAAGGTGTGATCGGTGATCTTTTTGGTGAATTCAACATATCCCTTCTGAGTCGGGGAACAGGATATGGTGAACGGCTTATCATGCTCTTTCCCATCAATACGGATGGTGACGATCATATACTGACCGGCCTCGTAAGGAACATCCTCAGGCAAGGGGATTCGGAAACTCTTCACGTCATGTGTCTGCGGAATGATCTCGCTGATTTCACTTTCAAAGGTCATAAACTTTACTACTCTTTCTCTTGGATCAATATTCTGCTTCCCCTTTTTCTGCCAGTCCCTGTCCCGTCAGTGTTTCCGGAACATCGATCACACCGCAGGCAATACGCTCCCCTCCCTGACCGGCCGGGTCGGTGATATAATCGTCGGGCAGACGGTGAATAACCACGGACTTCGTTCCGAAAGGTAGAAGCGAATGCGGCTTGCCACTTTCCAGAGTCAGCCGCTTGGTCGTAATGGTAACATCAGCCTCCCCATTTTTCTCCACAGTAATATTCGGTAGATCACCGGCATGGGGCCCCTCCGGATTTAAAAAGCCATGCTGAGTCCCGTATGGATTAAAATGTCCTCCGGCGCTGGTGAAATCCGGCGGAACACATGATCCATTTTCGTGGATATGCAGAGAATGCTCACCCGCCGGCAGGTCAACAATATCAACCGTAATATCCAGGCCTTCCGGGGTCTGATTGAACAGGACACTGCCCACTCGTTGGTCCATAGAATTCCGCAGATGCGCTGTGGCGAATTCAACGTCAGCAGCCCGGACGCTGTTCAGACAAAATGCGGAAAAAATCCCTAAAAACAAAATGAAAAGCTTTTTCATTTCGGCTCCTTTCATTCTCCTGTTTATCATAACCGATTAAATGTTACAAAACAGGATACGAAGCCCTATTTCTCAGACCTGATTCTACTTTTCCCGGCTGGATCAGCTTCCCAAGACAATGACGGCCAGCATCAAAGCGACGGTCCAGGCCAGGATATTGGACCAAAAAATAAACCGAACCATACGTTCCAGCCGGCCGAGCCGTTCAAGGCATTCTCTTTCCGTGTTATCTTTCTGTTCCATGATCCCTCTCCTCTGTGGAGTTGCTTAACACCGCCCCGGGAAAACATTCAAAAATTTTGCCGACCGGAACCTCCCGCTCCGTATTGCATATCTGCCCGGAAACACAGTCCCTCCACAGAGGAGGCGCATCCGCGGGAAAGATCACCGCTGTATCATGCCAGCTTTCCATGCCCAGCGGAAGCTGTCCCTCTTCCGTTATCCGGGTCAGAAAGCGGGGAACCGCAATGACACGCCAGCGGTCTTGCTGGCGCCGGGCAAAAGCGATGACACAGTCTTTGTGTGCACCAGTCACTTCCAACGGCAGATATTCCCCATGCCGGTAAACCTGATCCGCCGCCTTACGGTCCTGCAGAATATGATAAACCGCGTACTGCTTGATCCGGCCGTCTTCCGGATTCGACAGAAGTTCATAAATATACTCTGCTGACGGCTCCCGGGATTTCAGATCCTGCAGATACCGGCGCCGCTTATCATAATCGACCGGGCGGCGGTTATCCGGGTCGACCAGGTTCAGATCCCAGAGTTCACATCCCTGATAAAAATCCGGCACACCGGGCACGGTCATTTTTAATATTGTCTGGGAAAGAGAATTGAACAAGCCGTGAAAAGCAATACGGCTCTGCAAGGTCTCAAAATCAGCAAGAAAGGCATTGTCTTCAGCCTGATCCAGTAAACGGTCTATGAACGTCAAACAGGCATCCTCATACTCCTGGTCAGGATTGACCCAGGCGGTATGGGCCTTGGCCTCCCGGACCGCCTTGAGAACATAATCCTTTATCCGCTGAGAATAATCCTCCTCCGGAGAAAAGGGATAGGTCCCGATCAAGGTCTGGTAAATAAAATATTCATCATTGGCATCCGGATAAGACGCGCCGGCGACGCGTTTCTTTTTGCGGCGGTTCATTTTCCGCCAGCCTGAAACACGTGTCCGCCATTCTTGAGGAATCTCAGAAAGCACATTGATCCGGGCCCGCACATCTTCTCCGCGCTTTGTGTCGTGGGTCGCAGACGCGATCATGGAGTCCGGGATCTCTTCCATCCTTTTCTCCTGCACAGCATGAAAATCATCAAGAGCTAAAGCGAATTTTTCCGGCTCTCCCCCGACCTCATTCAAAGACAACAATTTATTGTAGGTATAAAATACCGTGTCCTCAAATCCTTTGGCCATCACCGGAGAGGTCAGCTGCTGAAAACGCATAATAAAATGCCAGAAAATCCCCCTCTCCTCCTGATTTAACGATTCAAAAACATCCAGAAAGAGAAATCGTTCAATAAACCGGAATTCATGCTCAAGAGCCGGCGCTTTATCGCGGGCTTTAGTCAGCGCCTCCAAAACATATTTCCGGTCAGATTCCGAAAGATTCCCAGGGCGGATGTAGGTCCGGTAAACCGGAAAAACCGTGATCAGCTCGACCAGAGCGCGCTCCAGACCATACAATGTTATATCCCGCCCGTAGCGGTCACGGCTGGCGGCGCGCTTCATCAAATAGCCCAGATTGTCGATATCTCCGGCCATATGCTTGCCGATGATCAGACGCTTTTTATCACAGATCATATCATCCAGAGAAACATTGAGACGAGAAAACTTGTAATACGTCTTAAACATCTCCGTGGCATTCTCTTTTTGACGGAACAGGCCGGAAATCTGATTCAAAGCATCGTATCCGGTTGTCCCCTGAATATCCCAGTTCGCCGGCAGAGGTTCTCCATCAGCCAGGATCTTTTCCGTGATGATATACGTATCACCCAGGGTCTTCCTCAGACGGTGCAGATAGGCCGCCGGATCATAAAGGCCGTCGATATGATCGATCCGCACTCCCTGGATCTTGTTTTCCTGCCGGAGCTTCAAGAGCAGGCTATGGGTGTGATCAAAGACCTCGGGCTGTTCCGCCCGTAAAGAGATCAGATCATTAATGGTGAAGAACCGGCGGTAATTGATTTCCCGGCTGGCCACCTTCCAGTACGACAGACGAAAACATTGTTCCGAAAGAAGATCATCAAAGGCGTCCAGCCCCGCCTGGCGGTCCTGCTCACCGTTAAAGAAACGGAGATTGCTCTCGACGAATTCTCTGATCTGCGGATCGTTTTCGCAGCATTGGCGGAGAGACTGTTTAGCCTGATCAACACGCCCGGGATCCACCCTTGCTTTATCGTCTTTCAGTAAACTATCAAGAAATTCCACTGCCGAAAGATACCGGATCAGCCGCTCATCCTGTTCTCCTAATTTTTGCTGAAGAGAATCGATCCCATGCAGAAAAAAATCTTTATAGGTCTTCAAAAACAGCGGAAAGGCCAACTCATAATAGCGGACTTTCAAACCATCGGGCTGAAACTCCAGACGGATCTCGCCGTCTTCCAGCGCTTCGGAATAAAATTTCCCCAAAAAAGGCGCCAGAACACGGCCTTGATAACTTTCATAAGGGTGGACCCAATCAATATCAAAAAAATGGAAATAGGCAGAACGTTCCCGTTTCTCAAAAATATCCATCAGCATTCCATTGGCAAAATGATAGGCCATGTGATTGGGAACAATGTCCTGCAGCCAACCCATATCCCGGTCTTTGACGTGACAGGCCAACTTTTCGAAATCTTCTTCCGTGCCGAGTTCGGGATTCAGGCTGTTGGGGTCCACCACATCGTAACCGTGGGGACTCCCCGGACGGGGACGGGTTATCGGAGATGCGTATACATCCGATATGCCCAGATCAGAGAGGTAGCCCACAATACTGTCGGCGTCATCAAACCCGAATTGCGGGGAAAACTGGATCCGGTATGTTGCTCTGGGAACACGCATTATTTCTCCGTATAGACAAAACATTGATGCGGCAGCAGGACGATCTCACCGGCCGGCAATTCGCCCGGGGCCGAGGCGCCGGGTCCTCCCCATTGTGTATCAGCCGAATCCAGGACTTTAACATATCCGGCTGCTTGATCCGGCACCCGCCAGGTCACTTGCGCCTGATGATCAAAATTAAATACTGCCAGCAAACGGCTTTCGTCTCCGCTATAGCAGAGGGAAAGCCAGCGCTCTCGTTCATCACAATCAACCTGGATGTTCTCACAGGTTAAATGCTGAAACAGAGGCGAGCACTTACGCAGGCGGATCAGCTCTTTGTAAAACGCATATACCATCGCGTGCGGCTTCTGCTGCCTTTTATCCCAATTCAGCCGGCACTGCTGAAAGGTCTTAACGGCCTGCGGGTCCGGGGGCTCCCCGCTCCATTTAAAAGAAGAAAACTCTTCTTTACGGCCTTTGCGCACAGCTTCGACGAGATCTTCATCGATATGACTGATAAAATACAAGAACGGAGCGGTCTCGCCGTATTCTTCCCCCATAAACAGCAGAGGAATATGCGGCGACAAGATCATCAGAGCAGCTGCCAGTTTCAGCCCTTCACGGTCTGTCAGAGCGCTCAAGCGTTCACCCAGCATGCGGTTGCCGACCTGATCATGATTCTGAATAAACGATACAAACTGCTGCGGGGGATACCCGGCGGAAGAACTGCCGAATGTTTTACGCCGGTAAGCCGAGTACTCCCAGGAATAAACAAACCCTTCTTTGCAGGCCTTGGCCAGCTGTCCGATCCGGCCGAAATCTTGATAATACCCTGATTGTTCTCCAGTCAGCACGGCCCGGACCGCGTGGTGAAAATCATCCAGCCACTGCGCCTGAAGACCGTACCCGCCCGTCTCCGGCGTTCCGATAATACGAATATCATTGAGATCACTTTCCGCGATCAAATAAAACTCGCGTCCCAGATTTCCAGAAAGCCGGGCCGTCCGTTCGGCCAGATCTTTTAAAATATGCTTGGCTCCGAAATCATAAATGCCGTGCACAGCGTCCAGACGTAAAGCATCGATATGAAGATATTTAAACCAATACAGGGCGTTCTGAATGAAATATTCCCGGACCCCGTCCGAATACGGCCCGTCAAAATTCACCGCCTGGCCCCACGGGGTGCGGTAGCGTTCAGTGAAATACGGCGCGAACTCGCCGAGATAATTGCCTTCCGGTCCGAGATGGTTATAGACTACGTCCAGGATAACGGCCAGGCCTTCCTGATGACAGCGGTCAACCAGCCGTTTCAGGCCGTCCGGACCGCCGTAAGAATTCTGCACAGAAAAAGGATGAACCCCGTCATATCCCCAGTTACGCTCGCCGGGAAACTGCGCCACCGGCATGATCTCAACGGCATTTACCCCTAGATCTTTGAGGTCAGAGAGCCGCTCCGCCGCCGCGTCAAATGTCCCCTCATGCGTGAACGTACCGATATGGAGTTCATAAATGATCATTTCCGGGACAGGGATACCCTGCCAACCGCCGTCCTCCCAAGAATGCGCCCCGTGATCAAAAACCGTGGAAGGCTGATTCACGCCGTCACGCTGAAATAATGAAGCCGGATCAGGATATTCATTTTCTCCGTCGATAACGTAAAGATACGCTGTGCCGGGCTCGATCTCTTCAGCCTTCGCTGTCCAGTAACCGAGTTCGTCTTTCTGCAGATCAATGATCCGGTCCGGATCAAAAAGGCGCACCGAGACACTCTTCTTCAGAGGAGCCCAAAGACGGAAAGAACATTGACCGCTACCCTCATACCAGGTTCCGACCCGTATCATGAGGACCCCTTATCATTTTTAAAAAAGACAATGCCCAGCGGAGGAATGGTCAGAGAGAGGGAATAAAATTGCCCGTGCGCGGGCAACGGAGCGGCCGCAACTCCGCCTAAGTTGCCTTTCCCGCTGCCGCCGTATTCTGCTGCATCGCTGTTGAGAACCTCGCGCCAAAACCCGCCTCCGGGGATGCCGAGCTTGTAATTCTCCAATACGGCGGGAGTAAAATTGCAGACCACCAGGATCATATCATTGTTATTATCTTTGCGCAGGAAAGCGACAATACCCCTCTCCCAATCCCGGCAGTCCACCCACTCAAACCCCTGATGGTCAAAATCCCGCTCGTACAATGCCGGTTCGGTCTTATAAAAATAATTCAGCTCTTTCAGCCAGCGCTGAAGCTGCTGATGCGGCGCATGATCCAGCAGATGCCAATCCAGACTGCGGTCATGATTCCATTCGGCAGGCTGGGCAAATTCCTGTCCCATAAAAAGCAGTTTCTTTCCGGGGTGACCGTACATATATCCGTACAGCAGACGGAGGTTCGCGAATTTCTGCCAGTCGTCGCCGGGCATTTTGTTGAACAATGATCCTTTTCCATGAACGACCTCATCATGAGACAGCGACAGCATGAAATTTTCCGTGAAGGCATAGACTAAACTGAAACTCAATTGATTGTGATGATATTTCCGGTAGATTGGATCCTTCTTAAAATATTCCAGGGTGTCATGCATCCACCCCATATTCCATTTCATGCCGAAGCCCAGGCCTCCCATATACGTGGGGCGGGAAACCATGGGCCAGGACGTCGATTCTTCGGCGATGACCTGTGTCCCGGGAAAATTGGTGTAGATCTCTTTATTGAGCTGTTTGAGAAAATTGATGGCCTCAATGTTTTCCCGTCCGCCGTGCTCGTTGGGGATCCATTCGCCATGTTTGCGGGAATAATCCAGATACAGCATGGAGGCTACAGCGTCAACCCGTATTCCGTCAGCATGGTATTTATCCATCCAGAATAAAGCACTGCTGATCAAAAACGCGCGGGTCTCATTGCGTCCGTAATTGAAGATATAGCTTTTCCAGTCAGGGTGAAAGCCTTTGCGCGGGTCGGAATGCTCATAGAGGTTGGTCCCGTCAAAATACGCCAGGCCGTGCCCGTCTGAGGGGAAATGGGACGGCACCCAATCCAGGATCACACCGATATCATTATCATGCAGCTTCTGAACCAGCCCCATAAAATCCTGCGGTGTGCCGTAGCGGCTGCTCGGCGCGAAATACCCGATGGTCTGATACCCCCATGACCCGTAAAACGGATGCTCCATCAGAGGAAGAAACTCAACATGGGTATAATTCATATCTTTCAGATATTTTACCAGATCGTCGCCCACCTCCGGACAGGTCAGAATCCGTTCAGGGTCATCCGGAGACCGCCGCCAGGACCCCAGGTGGACTTCATACACAGAAACCGGAGCATTGAGATCATTATGACGGCCGCGCTTATCCATCCACTGCTGATCACCCCATTGGTGATCCAGATCCCAGACGATCGACGCGGTCCTTGGCGGAACTTCAGAATAAAACGCGAACGGATCCCGGCGTTCGGTCGTATATTTACGGTGCTGTGACACGATATAATATTTATAGACCTCGCCGTTGCCGATCCCGGGAATAAAGCCTTCCCAGATCCCTGAGCCGTCCCACCGGGCGGCCAGAGGATGCAGGGTCCGGTTCCAGCCGTTAAAATCTCCCATCACGCTGACCTGCTTAGCATTCGGAGCCCAGACCGCGAAATATGTGCCGCGCTTGCCGTCATGCTCCATCAGGTGCGACCCTAAATGATCATAAAGACGGAAATGATTTCCTTCGCGAAATAAATAAATGTCCTCATCAGTAAACCGGCTGACACCGTGCTGTACGTCACCGGTCATATTCCTGGCTTGCTTGCTATCCATCGTTCCCATCCTTATCGTTTTGATTTCCGCCGGCGGTCTTTTTTCTGCTGCTCGGATTGTTTGATAATATTGCGGATCCCTCTCAGCGGGATCACCACCCAATCGGGACGGTTATTCAATTCATATCCTAATTCATACATGGCCTTATCCAGCAAATAGATCTGCAGGAGGTCATCCAGTTCTTTCTTCTTACGCGGCAAAAACCCGGCCTTGCCGATGGTCTCATAATAGGATTCCACAAAAGCGCGGCTCACAATGTCGTACCAGGCTTCGGCTGCGGGTTCCAGCGCGGCAATGTCTTCATAGCGCATAGATGTATTCAGAAACAATGCCGCATAAGCCGCATAATGAAAAGAACGGATCATGCCGGCGATATCCCGCAGGGCGGACCGCTTCAGGCGCCGTTCGGTCAACGGACGGGCCGGCTCCCCTTCAAAATCGATAATAACAAAATCTTTTCCGGTAAACAGGACCTGGCCAAGATGAAAATCCCCATGGATGCGCATGGTGCGGGCAGAATATTTTCCCCGCAGAATCGTTTTAAAACGCTCCATGATCTTCCTCTCCACCTCGACAATCGGAGCCGCCTCCCCCTGCATCTCCACCGGTAATTTGGCCAGATTGTTCTTCAATAGACGCATCACATACCGTGCCTGACTGCCCATGGCCTGATAAACCGAACGCTGGTACAGCGTGGTAAAGGATTCCGGTTTAAAGTCGCGGTCATCCGAGGCACCGGCCAGGGCTAGATGCATCTCTCCTGTCCTCTGCCCCAGCAGACGGACCATGTCCAGATAAAATCCGTCGATCAACTCATACGTCTCCAGGGTCTTCACCGCCTCCTGGTTGGCCTCGACCTTAGACTGCTCTTCTTCCGGCAACGACTCTTTCACCCGGGCCAAAACAGCGTCATAATAGGTTTTGACACGGTCCAGCGTATACTGCCAGGCGTCGGACTGGTTCGGAACACAGCCCTGAATGATCGACAGATACACCGGTTCCTGTTTCGGCCGGGCGTAGCGGATATGCCCGGCATAAGGCGGCACGCTTTGAAATTTCTTTTTCTCAGTAAGGTACTGCCCGATCTCGACATCAGGGTTCACCCCTTCTTCCAGCTTGCGGAACAGCTTTAAAAACAGACGGTCATTATAAATGATCGAGGTGTTGCTCTGTTCCGCCTTGAGAACCTGGGAATCCAGTTCGGTCTCTTTCATGTCGATCAATTTCTTAAGCATACGGCCGGAGTAACCGATCAACTGCCCTTCTCCGGACCGGATCGTGCGCTTGCGCGCGATCAGATCGAACAACGCCGCGTGAAATTTTTTATCATAACTTGCGTCGAACAGCAGTCCTTCATTCTCCCCGACATGAAGCTGGCAGATCACCCCGGCCTCATAATGCCGTAAGAACAGCTTATCCTCCGCAGAATCCGAAAAAGTAAGCGGTAAAAGATAGGTTTCAGCCATGCCGAAGGTATAACTGACCTGAAGAATTAAAAGATAGAACCGTTTTTCCCGTCCCTGGATGAAGATCGTTTCATGGACCCTGGCCTGCCGGATGGTCTTGGATTTTCCGCCGAACCAACGGCTTTTGACCAGAAATGACGGCAGGATATGAGATTCCAGCTTTTTAATATGTTTCGCATCCAGAACCTCTTCCCAGGTTTCGTCGACATTCATACGCAGCATTTTTTTGGTGCTCTTCCTTTGCAGGGTCCGCGGTTTCTTTAATAAAAACCAGAAATGATTGTGCGCCCCCAGGGTCAGAACATACGGCGTGTTCTGGATTACCGGAAAATCATTCTGACTGAAGACCTCTTCAGGGACATAGCCTTCATATTCACGGAGATCCAGCGCCACCGGCTGAGAAAAACGGGATAAATTGATCACGACCAGAACATGCTCATCCTGATGCCGGCGGATAAAACTCAAGACCTTTGCATTCTCCGGCAGAAGAAACTTTATCTCCCCCTGACTGAAGGCCTTAAATTTTTTCCGCATAGCGATCACCCTTTTCATCCACCAGAGCATGGACGAAAGATTGTGGTCCTGGGTCTCCACATTGACGGCGGTATAGTGATACTCCGAATCAATAATCACCGGAAGGAACAGCTGCTGGGAATTGGCGCGGGAAAACCCCGCATTGCGGTCCGGACTCCACTGCATAGGCGTGCGGACCCCGTCACGGTCTCCGAGAAAATGATTGTCGCCCATGCCGATCTCATCACCGTAATAAATAATAGGCGTCCCCGGCAAAGACAGCAGCATAATATTCATCAATTCAACCTTGCGCCGGTTATTGCCCAAAAGCGGCAGCAACCGGCGGCGGATGCCCAGGTTAATGCGCGAACGGACATCCTTGGCATAAGCCCGGTACATATAATCCCGCTCTTCATCGGTGACCATCTCCAGGGTCAGCTCATCATGGTTCCTCAAAAAGATCGCCCATTGGCAAGACTTGGGGATCGCCGGTGTCTGGTCCAGAATATCATAGATCGGGAAACGGTCCTCCATCTGCAGACTCATATACATGCGCGGCATCAGCGGAAAATGAAAGGCCATATGACATTCATCGCCTTTACCGAAATAGGCCACAGCATCCTCGGGCCATTGATTGGCCTCGGCCAGGAGCATGCGGTTTCTAAATTTGGAATCAATATGGCGGCGCAGCTTTTTGAGAAAGGCATACGTCTCGGGCAGATTTTCACAATTGGTCCCCTCCCTCTCAAAAAGGTAGGGCACCGCGTCCAGGCGCAGACCGTCAACGCCCATGGCGAACCAGAAATCCATGATCTTAAAGATCTCCCGCTGAACGCTGGGATTATCAAAATTCAAGTCCGGCTGGTGGGAATAAAACCGGTGCCAATAATAGGCCTGGGCCTCATCATCCCAGGCCCAATTTGATTGCTCAAAATCCTGAAAGATGATCCGCGCGTCTTTGTATTTCTCCGGCGTTTCGCTCCAGACATAATAATCACGGTGACGGGAACCGGGTTTGGCCTTACGGGCCCGCTGAAACCAGGGGTGCTGGTCCGACGTATGGTTGATGACCAGCTCAGTGATCACCCGTAATCCATGCTTATGCGCTTCCCTTAAAAATTCTTTAAAATCCCGCAGGGTGCCGTATTGGGGATGGATAGAATAGTAGTCCGCGATATCATAGCCGTCATCGCGCAGAGGGGACGGATAAAACGGCAGCAGCCAAATAGCGGTCACACCGAGATTCTTGAGATAATCCAGCTTGCAGGTCAGACCTTTAATATCTCCGATCCCGTCATTGTCGCTGTCGTAAAACGTCTTAACATGCAGCTGATAAATGACAGCATCCTTGTACCATAACGGATCATTCTCAAGTTGACTTTTGACTTTCGCCATAGTAATTTTCAGTGCTCCATTATTACGTGTTCAATAATTTCAAAAAAAATCCTCAAGAGTATATCTCTTTCCTTTTAGGGGGACGGAGATCCTAATTTAGACAGCTATAACTACATATAATAATCAAAATCTTTCTCCCGGCGGAGATGCGGACGAATACGCATAATATGCGCCGGGGTAAAATGAGGGTCAAGTTCAACATAAGCCCGGGTGCCCTGCCAGATATATTTATCATTGGTCAGCAGATCATGCGCGAGATACGGCCGGTTAGGATCCACGCCGAACTCGTGGGTCGGCAGTTCCAGCCAGCCGCTCTGACGGTGATACGGGTCAAGATTGACCACAACCAGCATGATGTTCGCCGCATGCTCATCGATCTTGTAATACGCCAGCAGCTGTCCGTTGTTGATCTCGCAGAAACGGATATTCCGGGTGAACTGCAAAGCCGGATTTTCCCGACGGATTCGGTTCAGCAAGGCGATAAAATCTTTCAGATTTCCCGCCCGGTCCCAATCCCATTGCTTGATCTCATATTTTTCCGAATCCGCGTATTCTTCTTTATTCGGGATCGCAGCGGCTTCGCATAATTCAAACGCCGGACCGTATATCCCCCAGTTTGAAGATAAGGTCGCGGCCAGAACAGCGCGCATCAAAAACGCGGGCCGCCCGCCGAACTGCAGTTGTTCAGGAAGAATATCCGGGGTATTGGGCCAAAAATTGGGCCGCAGATATTCCGCGGTCTCGCTCCGGGTCAATTCAGTCATATATTCCATAAATTCTTGTTTAGTATTGCGCCAGGTGAAATAGGTATACGATTGACTGAATCCTCCCTTGGCCAGGCGGGACATGACATGCGGGCGGGTAAAGGCTTCGGCCAAAAAGATAATATCCGGATGATCCCGGCGGATCCCGGCGATCAGCCAATCCCAAAATAGAAAAGGTTTCGTATGCGGATTATCCACACGGAAAATCCTCACCCCTTTGTCAATCCAAAAAAGCATGATGCTCTTTAATTCCTGCCATAAGGCTTGGCGGTCATCTGTTTCAAAATTGACCGGCAGGACATCTTCATATTTTTTGGGAGGGTTTTCCGCGTACTGAACAGTCCCGTCCGGCCGCCATTTGAACCATTGCGGATGCTCCTTCACATAGGGGTGATCGGGAGAACACTGATAGGCCATATCCAGCGCCACATCAATATTGTATTCAGCGGCCTCTTTGATCAGAGACTCCAGATCTTCTACCGTCCCCAATTCAGGATTGACACTTTTATGCCCGCCTTCTGCAGAACCGATAGCCCAGGGACAGCCCGGATCCCCGGGTTCGCACTGGGTTGCGTTATTTTTCCCTTTGCGGTGAGCTGCGCCGATGGGAAAAATCGGCGGCAAATAGACCACATTAAATCCCATACGGGCGATCTCCGGAAGAAGTCCGGCACTCTCTTTCAGATTGCCGCCTCCATAGCCGGGAAGAAATTTTGACCGGGGAAAAAATTCATACCAGCTGCTGTAGCGGGCAAGCTCCCGTTCCACATTGACCCGAAGTTCCTTGCCGTAAACCGCGATCTTTTGCGGGTCAGGGCTCGCTTCCATGATCTGAAACAGTTCTTCGGACATAGCAGCCGCGGTCCCGGTCTGAGTGTCAGAATTGTCACACATTTTTGCGGCATAATCTTCAAGAACATTGCGGCGGTCCCCTTTCAAACGGACTGCGGTCTGCTGCACAACTTCTGCCCCGATCTGCAGATCAACCGCAACATCCTGACCGGCCGCCGTCTTCTTTTCCAGATCATGCCGCCAGGAACGGAATTCCGCCATATATCCCTGCACAGTATAGATATACGGGGTATAGGCGCTGATCTTGAACCGTCCAGCCCAGCGGTCATTTCCTAAAAAAGTCATCGAAATCTTTTGCCAATCCGGCTGATCTACAGACCGGTAAAGGAGAACTGCGGATACCTCTTCATGTCCGTCCGCAAAGACGCTGGCATAGACATCAACCGTTTCCCCGGGTGTACGCTTGATCGGAAACAGTCCGCCGTCAATTTCGGGAGACACCTTTTCGATAATAACCCGTTGCGGCTCTTGTAGTTTTGTCTTTCGTGCAGATCCGGCCATGTCCCCTCTTTCTTTTTTCATTCACTCAACAGGAATGACATATTATAAAGGAATAGCAGACCGGCGTCAAAACAAACCGCGTTCAAATGGACAACAGTCCTTACCGTTCTGCTCATTGAATGATAACACGCCGGCTTTGTCCCTGTGCGGACACGGTATAGGGGCTGGCGGCATCCGGTGGGATATCGATCAGAATATTTTTTTGAACCTGCCGGACAACCTGCGCGCACATGCGCTCTGCGGGACGCCGTGTTGTTAACAATATGTTGATCCCGGTCTTGTCGCGATTCAGAATAACCTGATCAAGCTGAGTACAGGCATCCGGCAGCCTGGCCGTAAGAGACACCTCTAGCTGATAGCCGTTTTGCTCGACCTTACGAATGTCCATAGCCTCTATGGCCGCTCTGCCGTAACGGTATTCATGATCCCTCTTAATATCTTGCTTCCCGGCCGTGCATGATACCAAAAAGGACAGACACAAGAGACCGATCATCCCGAATATTGCCCGTTTTATGACTTTCATTAGAACTCCCAGTGAAAATTCAGTCCGATAACATGCGAAGCGGATTCTGTTCCCCGGCCTTCCTCATCCTGCCAGAGATAATACAGATCACCCGTAACCCTTTTGGTCAATGCCATTTCAATGCCTGTGGAAAACCGGTTAAAATTAAACGAAGAGTCATCCAGGTCAGCGAAATATTCATCAGCGACATAGGGAGTGACCGTATGATCGGCGACCTGCAGATCCGTATCGATACGGATCTTATTGCGGTAACGCCAATTATCTTTGGTGTCGCTCAACATCCGGAATTCGAAACGGCTGCGGTTGGAAAAATTGAGAGCTTGCCATTCGCCCAATAACGTGGCATTGACATGCGGACGGTATTCCCGTTCCCATTCATCGTCCTTTTCCCGGACAATAAAGCGAAAATTTGCCCCCAGATGAAGCCAGTCATAGGTTTTATGAATAACCCCGCCATCCGTATGGGTGTAATAAAAGTTGCTGAAATCATCTCCAAAACGGAATTCCTGCTCAACTGTGCCATAGTATTTTTCCTCCAAATGAACTTCAGCGGATTCCGTGTTCCAGAACTGCCAATCATTGGCATCATCAGCAAACGCTGGTGTCGCCATCAGCCATAAAAATGCTGTAATGAATACCCAATATCTCATATACCCTCCTCAATTTTATTAGATTTTTTGAATATGGTAACATATTAACTAAATTTAGCGTCTCTCACCTTACCGCCTTCCCTGAATTTTAGAGATGATTCTACTTTTCTTATCATCTTCTCTACCCTGCGATTGTGAAACAGGGCGGGTTTTGCTATAATGCGGAAACTTTCATACGCATTACAGGAAAAGGATTTATCAGTGCGGGATTCTCAAACTGCGATCAAGATTGAGCACATCAGCAAATTCTACGGGAAACTGCAGGCTCTCAGAGACATTTCGTTTGAAGTCAAACGGGGAGAATTCTTCGGCTTTCTCGGGCCCAACGGCGCGGGCAAGACCACCACGATCAATGTCCTGACCGGTCTGTCCAATTATTCCAGCGGCACCGCCCGTATCTTCGGCTATGACAACCGAAAAGAATACACCCGGGCCCGCCGCCTGATCGGACTCTGCGCGCAGGAATTCAATTTTGACCCCTTCTTAACTGTTGAACAAATGCTGATCTATCAGGCCGGATATTTCGGCATCCCGCGGGATATCGCCTTTCAGCGCACACAGGATCTGCTCAAGCGCTTTCAATTGACCGAGAAACGCAATGTCCGCCACCGCGCCCTGTCAGGAGGCATGAAAAAACGCCTCCTGCTCTGCCGGGGATTGATCCATGACCCGGAGATCCTGATCCTCGATGAACCCAGCGCGGGATGCGACCTGGAGCTTAAACTTATGATCTGGGATTACCTCCGCCAACTCAACGCCGAAGGTAAAACCATATTCCTGACCACCCACTATATGGAAGAAGCCGAACTGCTATGCCGCACCATCGGCATCGTCAATCACGGCCGCATTGTACGCATCGGGAGTAAAGATCAGGTCCTTAAGGATAAATCCCTGCAGGATGTCTTTTTAGAAGTCACGGCAAAAGAAAGATGATGGCATGATCAATAACCTGACCGGCCTGCTAAGTTTGATGAAACGCGAGATCGTCCGCTTCCTGACGGTAGCGACGCAGACCCTTTTCCCCCCGCTGATCTCCTCGGCCCTGTTCATGTTTATTTTCGGGATCGCCATAGGCGGCCGCATCGACTTCAGTGAAACCGGCTGGACCTATTTCACCTTTCTGGTCCCGGGCCTGATGACCATGCACGCGATCTCCAGCGCATATGAAAACACCAGCTCTTCTCTGTTCATCGGACGCTGGCACAATCATATCCAGGAGATCCTGCTTTCTCCGCTCTCATATTTAGAGATGGTTCTGGGTCTGCTGGTGGGAGGCGTGGCGCGCGGACTCATGGTGTCGATCGGCGTATTTCTGGTCTCGCTGTTTTTTTCCCGGGCGGGAATCGCGCATCCCGGCATCCTGGCGTATTTTCTGATCCTGATCACTATCATTTTTTCCTGCGCAGGAATGCTGGCGGCGCTCTGGGCGGAAGATTTTAATATGCTGACCCTCTGGAATACCTACGTGATCGTGCCTCTGGTCATGCTGGGAGGGGTATTCCATCCCGTCGAGATCCTCCCCGAAATCATTCAGAATATCTCCCGCTTCAACCCCATGTTCTATTTGGTATCCGGTGTCCGTTACGCGGTCACCGACACAGCCCAGACATCAATAGGATTCTCAGCCGGATTCGCCGCGGTCTTCGCGGTGCTGATCTTCTCACTTACTGTGTATCTTTTTAAAATCGGTTATAAACTGCGGACTTAACGGCGCTACTCATAAAGAACCCTTAAAAACAGCTTCAAAAATATTTTCATAAGCGCTGTCTATCGAAACGCTGCAGATCATTCATGCGTATAATACGGCGTATTGATCCATTCATGCTCTTCCAGCGGCTGACGGGTTGCGCCCTCATGGGTCTGCTGAAAATGCGCGTTGACCCAATCCTGCCGGGCATTTTCAAATTCATCCCGGGTAAAATAATACCCCGCCCGGCGCAGACGGTCACTGGCCGTGTTCCCGCTGCCGGCATGCAGGACTTCTTCACGAAAGGCCTGATCCTTCTGCATTTTATCAATAAAATCTTTCGCTCCTAATACTGCCATAGCCGCCTCCTTGTTTTATCTTGTGGTCTTTGGAAAAATGAGCAGTCAAAAAGGATACGGTGCTGTTGTCGCGAGCAATTCCACAACCGAATGTCTATGAAGAGAGTGAGGGACTCGTTCGCTCAAACAGCCTCCCCGAACGTTTTTATTATAAATCGTTCGGCTCGGAACTCGCTCTGCGAGCCCCTCACTCTCTTCTGTAACGCCATTCGGGCGAAGAATGTTTGAGCGCGACAACAGCACCGTATCCTTTAATTTTGCCACTCATAACTTCATAGAGTCTATATTGTATTTGTATACAACGGCGGCGCCATGACAGCATTCTTGCTTTTTTGGACATAGTTCGCACAACCCATTACAGCATTTACATTTCCTCCCCGACTTGATAAACTAACATTATGAAAATCAGGCTCTTACAATCCGCCGGCATTTTGCTTGCGGCATCACTCGTCCTTTTATCAACCTGGTTATTCACCCGAGGAGACGACATCACTATGACAGAAGCAAGAAAAACCATGGTCCAGGAACAGATCAAGGACCGCGGCATCACGGATCCGGCCGTTCTCGAAGCCATGAGCAGCGTTGAACGCCACCGTTTTGTCTCCCCTGCTCTGAAACACCTGGCCTACACTGATCAACCCCTGCCTATAGCCCATAATCAGACCATTTCTCAACCGTTCATCGTCGCCCACATGACCCAGCTGCTGGACCCTCAACCCGATGACCGTGTCCTGGAGATCGGTACCGGCTGCGGTTATCAAGCTGCTGTTCTCGCCGAGATCGTCAGCCAGGTCTATACCATAGAGATCATTCCGGAATTGGCTGAAACCGCGCGCGACAAGCTCAATGATCTGGGCTATGGAAATATCACTGTGCGCCTGGGAGACGGATATCAAGGATGGACGGAACACGCGCCTTTCGATAAGATCATCGTCACCGCCGCCCCTCCGACAGTCCCCGAGGCCCTCATCAAACAGCTTAAGATCGGAGGGAAAATGGTCATCCCGGTCGGTACGACAGAAGGTTTTTCGTCGCAGGAACTTCTGCTGATACGCAAAACCACAGACGGCATTGAACAGCGGAGTCTGGCTCCAGTACGTTTTGTCCCTATGGTGCCGGGAAAAACCTACGAATAACAGAAAACGCATAGAAAAGGAAAAATTAAGGATAGAAAATGATCAATAGAAAATAGTGCATAATTATGAACGCATTGCTATTCGCTATTTGCCATTCATTATTCATTTAATAAATTCCATTATGCCCAAAGCCTTTCCCAAACCCGTCGCGACCATGTTCTTCCTGATCGGCCTGATCTCCGCGATCTCTTTCCGTATCATTATTATCGTTCAGCACTTTCATCCTGCATGGGTCCGGATCTTTTGGTATCTGGCCGTCATTACCAATATCATTTTTTTCCTGTTCCGTTATCATATCGCGTTAAAACGCAAACGCGCGGTCAACAGCACAGTCATCAGCCAAAAATTACAAACCGGCCAGCCCTTGGCCCCGCAGGACCGGGACGCCCTGCTCTACCTGCTGACATCGATCAACCGGTCGCGGGAAAACCTGAATTATCTGAGTTTATTCATACTCTCGCTGATCGCGATCGTGATCGACATCCTGCTCTCGCTCTGATCCTGTCCCTCCGGTATCCGCGGAAATAACAACATCCGCCTCGGCCGTGATGCCCTCCGACCCATGACGAATCATCACGATCCGCCATTTCCCGACAGCATCCGGACCGCTGTTCAAACCTGTGATTCCGAAGGTATCCAATCCATATTCCGTCTTCCCGGGAAAGACCTTTTGAATATTGACCAGATACTGCTTTTGCTTGGTTCCATTACGGAATAGCTGAACAATAAACGCAGCCGGATAGGCCGCCGGAATACTGCTGTCGACGATCACACTGCCGCGAAGCGGTTCCCCCGGGGCGATTCGTGTTTCGTCAAAATGAATGTCGACCGTTAAGGAAGAATTGAGCGTAGACGCCCGGCCGGGGTAACCGATACAAAGAATGACAACCGAAAGAACAGTGCATATTCTTTTGTGTATACGAAAATATCGCACGGGCTCCTCCTGGCCAGCGGCAGGATCATCTACGTAATCTCACGCGGATCACAAAGATGCTCTGCGCTCACGGCTGTCCGGCCGCAGCTGTTACAAATATAAGATAACTCCTTCACCTTTTGGTTGCATAGATGCCGTTCATTGGGGATCACGGCCCCGCACCAGGAACATTTTTTATCCGATGCGTCGAGGGGGATACACATGTGTCCTTCTCCCGCGGTACCTTTCTTGCAGGTCGGGCATGTGTGGACGTGTTCGGTCATAAGATCTCCTTGGATTGATCGTTAGACATACATACAAGACGCCTGGGTATCACAACGCCTTCCCTTCTCTCATGCTTCATTTCCCGTATCAGGTTTCCCGTACTACGTATTTATAATCTCTCCTCCATTGGGATGCAGGACCTGTCCGGTCATGTAGGAGGCGTCCCGACTAGCCAGAAAAACATAGCTCGGAGCACATTCCTCCGGATGCCCGGCACGGTCCATCTCCGTCTGCCGCCCGAAACTTTTCATATATTCCGCGGGAAATGTCGACGGCGCCAGCGGTGTCCAGATCGGCCCGGGCGCCACCGCGTTGACACGGATGCCGGTCGCGGCCAAAGTCCGGGACAGCGAACGGGTAAAGCCAACTTCCGCGGCCTTGCTCGTTGAATAATCCAGCAGATGACTGCTGCCGCGATACGCGGTCACCGAAGTGGTGTTAATGATGCTATCCCCTTCTTTCAAATGCGGCATCGCGGCGCGGGCCAGATAGAAATAAGAAAAAACGTTGCTTCTAAACGTGCGCTCAAGCTGTTCATCGGTCAGACTCTGCAGGTCATCCTGAAACGGCTGATATGAGGCATTGTTGACCACAATATTCAGACCGCCCAGATCCTCAACCGTTCTTTTAACGGCCTCATCGCAAAAACAGCTTTCCCCCGCATCTCCGGCCATAAGCAGGCACCTGCGGCCTTCTTTTTCTACCAGCCGGCGGGTCTTCTTAGCGTCATCATGCTCATCCAGATAAATGACCGCAACATCGCAACCTTCACGGGCGAAAAATACCGCCACAGCCCGCCCGATCCCGCTGTCACCGCCGCTGATAATAGCGACTTTATTTTTCAGCTTACCGCTGCCTTTATACCATTTTCCTTCACACAGCGGTTTGGGATGCATGTCTTTCTCAAGACCCGGCTTACGCTCCTGATGTTGAGGCGGAAATTCCGGAGAATCTTCCGATGCTTTATTGCTTTTTTTATCCGTCATATTTCCAGCCCTCCTATAGCTTCTCCATAAGAAAATATTTTAGGCTCTATAAACTTTTGCGTGGGCAAAACAAAAGATAATGGGGTCGCGCAGAGCGAGTTCCGAACCGAACGATTCATTATAAAAACGTTCGGGAGATTGTTTGAACGAACGCGTCCCTCACGATCTTCATAGCCATTCGGCTGTAAAACCGCACACGAACGTATTATCGTATCCGTTATACCCATTTATTTTTTCAAAGAGTCACATTTTATTATACCCATGATTACAGCGGTTTTCCGGAGAAGGGTCTACAGATTATCTACTTCATTCCGCTTATTAAACCGCTTTTATCTGAAACTACCCGGCCAGGGTTTTAAGCATTTTGTCATGAATATAACTGTTGGACGCGACAACATAGGACGCTTCGAGGGGAACATCTCGGCCCTGCTGATCCGTGATCCGCCCGCCGGCTTCCTGGAGAATCAGCATGGCCGCAGCAAAATCCCAGGGATTCAGTTTATATTCCCAAAATCCGGCAGCTCGTCCGCAGGCGACATAACAGAGATCAAGAGCCGCAGCGCCGAAACGGCGCAGGCCCATGATATCCTGCTCAAAAAATTTCCGCATATTATCCAGGGTCTTCAGCATTTCCTCTCCGCGGTCATAATAAAATCCCGTAATCAACAGGGCCTCGGCCATGTCCCGGACATCATTCACACAGATCGGCTGATCGTTCAAAAACGCGCCTTCACCCTTTTCGGCATAAAACATTTCGTCGTGGATCACATCATAGATCACTCCCAGCACCGGACGGCCTTCATGGGCCAGAGCAACGGACGTACAGAAAAACGGTATCCCGCTGGCATAATTATTGGTCCCGTCTAAAGGATCAATGACCCAGGTAAAGGGCGACGCTGAGGTTTCAGAACCCCCTTCTTCGGTCATGATGCCATGCTCAGGATAATTCTCTTTAATGACCGCAATGATCTCTTTTTCAGATGCCGTATCTGCCTCAGTCACCAGATTATACGACGTGCTTTTTTGCTGAACATCGACATCCTTGCGAAAATGCTGCTGATGGATCTCTGCCGCCGCCCGCGCCGCTTTGACCGCAGTCTCTTTAAATGACATATATCGTCTTTCCTTTCTTCATCTATTTTTAAATTTTAATAATGACCTTGTTTTGGACAAATACCCGCCGGACAGGATCTTTTCGATCCTCGCTGACATCTCTCTATGAACCACAGGATCCTGCAGAACCGCTCCCTTCATATCATACAGCACACTCTTCCCGCTCAAAGGGTGCCGGACAAAACGATGCTTTCCTTCAACAAGCATATATTGTTTCTGCTGGAGAATTTCTCCATAATCCTGATCTTTGATAAAAACATATCCTGTCCGCGGGTCAACCTTGAATCTCTTCAGTTCCTTTCTAGTCTGACGCCCCTGCTCATAAAGATCACGCTGATATTCGAAATTCAGACTATAGCCGGTTTCAGCAAAGACCGTGCGCAGCGAACGCTGTGGATCCATGATCAGCGGAAGAAGACTGCGGGAATCAATATTTTGAGGGGCGTCCAGATCAAGACTGTCCAGAACAGTGGCATAAATATCCAGCAGACGCACGCGATCCCGAACATGACGGGCTATCGGAATGTCCGGCCCGCGGACAGCCAGAATCGTCTTATACGCCTCGAGTGATTGAAAATCACTGCCGTGCGACAGCCGGCGGCGGCCAAAAACAGAAAAACCCCTAACGGATCAGCCCGAAAAGATGCGCCATGCACCAGAATATTGGAAAACGCGAAATAACATAACACGCTGAAAAACGCGCCGGCCCTGTTCAAATAGATCCGGCCGATCCGGTAAATCAGCCCGGACGAAAGGACCGCGAGAACCACCATGACCATTCGGCCCGCCACGACCTGACCGGATTCATAAAAAGGCAGCGCGGTCAGCCAGGAAAAAAGATGAACATGAAATGTCTGAAATACACCCACCGGGCCTCCCCTTAAATATTCATATATCCTGGAGAGAAAATAAAACTCATCCCAGTGAATATTCAATTGAAAAGCCAGATGAATTTTTGTGACAATACCGGCGAGAATTCCGGCCAGAGATAACCGGGTAACGATATCTGTTAAAGATTTTGGTGAGAGCGGATCTGTTGCCGAAGACACAGTACGGTCTCCTTCATTTCATCAGCTTTACGGCCGGTCAATCTTCCCAGGAAACAGAGCCGTAAGACGATTCTTCCTCGGCGACACGATTTTCCCGGGATCCGCCGGTAGGCATAAACTGAACATTCTGCGCGACCACTTTAAGACGGCTGCGTTTTTGTCCCTGCTCGTTTTCCCATTGATCCTGCTTCAGACGGCCGGTCACAACCACAGCCCGGCCTTTGGAAAGGTATTGTGCGCAAGTCTCCGCCATTCTCCCCCACACATCGACATCAATAAAGGCCGTTTCCTGATTTTTCTGTCCCTGACTAATATAGGTACGGTTGGTCGCTACAGTAAACACAGCCACTTTACTGCCGGAAGAGAGTTCCTTCAGCTGGACATCCCGGGTCAGGTTTCCGCCGATAATAACACTGTTAATCTCAATGCTCATGCGCTTTCTCCTGCTCTATGGTTTTTCTGAATTCATCCGGACCCGGCTATATACGGACCTATCTTAGCACAGAGCAGATTTTTTTCGAGCGAAAATTCTTTGACAGG
>CAZQQI010000016.1:0-7541 GCA_964595465.1 uncultured Planctomycetales bacterium
GGGAGGGAAATGTAAAAAAGTTATATGAGATTCCGGCACTTCGGCCGGAATGACACTAAATAGGGGCCGGCGCTCTATTTTCCCTATTTTCTAATCCTGAAGCAAGCTCAACGCAGTTTCCTTTGTAAACACATCCATATCCCCGGAACGTTCTAAAAAAGGCATAACGTCCCTCGTGATCGCATCCCAATCCGCGTGCCTGCAAACCTCTGCAATATATCTTTTCCAATTCTCCTTCGTCGGCAGTTCTTTTTCCCAGCCCGTCTGCTTTAGCGCATTCTGCAAAAAACCAATATTAGGCGTCAGATCTTTAAATTTCGACAAATACCAGCACAGGTCATAAAAATCTCTTGCTTTAATATAAGGACGGCTTAACATTGCGTGCAGTTTTCCGGCGAACAATGATGAAATATCATAAGACAAAAAAGAGATCGGCATATACGTGTTCACGATCTTTGTTTCACTATCAGCACCCGCCGGAGGTTTGGTATCAATTTCAAGCTTGATCGAAAGTTTTTGATCCTTCAGCGGCGAAATGCCGGCTTCATACAGAATGTCTTGAAATTTCAGCATCGATGACTGAACGTTTTTTTGATCATTAAAGGTCACATCGATGCTGTATCCGGACGCACGCAACTCTCCTCTCAAAGACCTTAAAATATCTTCAAACGTCTTATCGTATTTTTTTTCCAGTGAAAAATCCAGATCTTCTGAAAAACGCGGAAGATCATGCAGAAATCGTAACGCTGTACCGCCGACAAACGCCCAAGCCTGAAAAACACCTTCTTTCTGCAGCAATGATAAGACATACGATTGAATATATTCCCTTAAAATATTGCGCTTCTGATCAGCGCCTTCTTTTTCTTTTGTTAATGAGACCGCATAATCCTTCATAGCTTCTTTTCCTCTTTTTGCACATCTTGAATATATGCCGTCAGAATTCTTGCGCGTTTCAGCATGACCGGTTTTTTGAATCGTTTCGCATCTTCCATCAACTGATGCCCGCTAAGAACATCCGTATTTTGCAGACGTAATTCATCCAGAAATTCACGCGAGACATCAATATGATTGAGATAAATAAAATCCAATAGGGCTTTTTCAGGCCTTGCCATAAAAACATGCTGACCTTCGATCATAATTGATCGATACCCCCAAAATAAATCAGCATGAATATGGCGGTAATAAAAATCTCCCACCTCATTATGGAAATGCCCTGCCCGCTTGCTTGTGACAGAAGTATAGACGTTAACAGCTTCGGGAATAAGCCCATAAAACTCCATAGCCTTTTCCAGGCTAATATAGGACGGCCTTTTAATAAGATTGGCCGCATAAAAAGCGCAGTGCGGCTTGTTCGTATAAATTTCCGGCAACGCGTAAACACCTCTCCTGAGCTGGATCAATTTTCCGGAATTAACCCAACGGCTGAACTGAACTTTAAGAGTCTTGGGATTGGCTTCCCCGGCTAAAAAAATTTCAGATTCAATAATAGGTAAATTATTTACTTTTTTAAGAAAATTTTCATACTTCATAACGATAGTTTAACATATCTGTTAAGTTAATGCAATGGTTTAAAGAATGCCTGCCTGTGAAAAAGGTGACAGCGACCTTTTCTCGAGAAAAAGGTGACAGCGACCTTTTCTCAACGAGATTCCTGCATGCGCAGGAATGACAAGCACTTCGGCCAAAAAAGGTGACAGCGACCTTTTCTCAACGAGATTCCTGCATGCGCAGGAATGACAAGCACTTCGGCCGGAATGACAGACTCTGACAGACATGTCTTTTTTATTTGCAATCGGTTGTCGTCTTTCGCTGCCATTTATTTCCGATCAGTTATTGTCTTCTGATACCATTTATTTTTATCCTGCGATGAGAGCATCAATGATGTAGGAAAGGTGCTTTGGGCCGATCATGGCCAGAATTAAGCCGACAAAACATAAAAAAATGATTATGATATTAATGAGGTCCTGAGTGTTGCTGGATACTTTGCGTTTTCGCACAACGATCGTATCCGGTTTAATGATTTTGGCCACTTTTTTATTTGCTTTGTAGCGTGGGTCCTGCCGGTGCAGAACATTTTCTATGGTTTCGACATGCTTGTGTTCCTCACGAATGATACTATAAAGAATACTGTCGTAATTCTTTTCCATTCTCTTTCGGACGTCTTCATATATTGCGATGCTTTCTAATTCAATATCCAGTGCCAGTTCAAGGCATTGTTTAAAATTGATGTGCGAAAAATCAATATCTTCAGACTGAAATCCGCTTTGTTTGAGTTTCTCAATACCCTGTTTCATTAAGGCTGGGATATCCGCAGAAAAATTCCGTTTGGTTTTTGCCTGCGGGTCCCGGGCAATAGCCGCAAATGTTGCTCTATGCTCGTTTTCTTCATTGGCAAAAAATAAACAGATCTGTTTCACTTTGGGATCTTTGGCGGTATCAGCCATGCGGTGATAAAAATGGTGTCCGGCATCTTCGGCTTTAGCAGCTAAATGTGCGATCTCTTGCATCGAAAAGGAAAAATTCATTTATTTCATCGCTCCACTTTCTCCGCCAGGCCGGCGTTGACGAGTTCCTGGTTTAGCAGTTTTCCGTTTCAACAGTTGGTGAGGCGGGTTTCCCCCCTCCCTGGCCCTCCCCACGAGGGGGAGGGAATCGGGTGTATTGGCCCTCCCCACGAGGGGGAGGGAAATGTAAAAAAGTTATATGAGATTCCGGCACTTCGGCCGGAATGACAATGGGCGCAGGAATGACAAGCTAAACGGCCGGAATGACAGGTATGCCTGCCGCCCCTGATTTTCCCCTCTATTTATAATTTATTAAACATATTTTTTAGTCTGGACGTGATTTCTATGAGTATTGTACTGTAATCCGGGAGGTCCGGGATTTGATGCTTGAGCCGGATGTTCCAGCGTTCGGCGTACAGCGGGTTATTTAAGCTGGATTTGATCATGGGCCAGTCCGGATAATAACCAGTGGTATATTTGAAATTTTCTTTTATCTGCTTGGTATCGATCTTCTCCCCCGCGCTCAGGGCCCAGAGATCGTAGACATCGCGCGGTTCGGTCCGGGTCGGGGAGATCAATGTCGCGAGTTTATCGCTGAATATGGTCTCCAGGGTGCAGACGTCCAACTGTGCGGACATGTTTCGGGTATCGCGATAAGGGCTTAGGACCGGACGCTTCAGCGGGGGCTGGGCCCGGTCATATTCCTGCAGGATATCGATCTTGATCTGTTTGATCGCGCTGATCTCGCCGTATCCGCTATAGGTGATGAATCCCTGCCAGCGGTCCTCGCGGAATATTGTGGTGTCTTTATCCAGGTCAAAGGTGATGTTGATATTCTGCGAGGCGGTTTGCAGGGCCTCGGTGATGCGCGCTGTGAGCTGCGGGCGGTCCAGCGGATAGCGGATCATAAAGTCCAGGTCTTCGCTGAAGCGGTAATCGGGAAACCACATTTTTTTCAGCGCGGTTCCGCCGTAGAACACGAACGTTTCCCGCAGGGGGGTTTGCGCCAAGCCGATGAGCAGCCAGGTCAGACAGTAGTCTTTTTCTGCGGTCTCAATGGGGATCTGCCAGTCTGAGGCCAGGTTTTGGAGTTCGTCGAAACGTATCATATTGTTAATGCCAGAGGGTTTGTTCGATTTCTTTAATCGGGATATTTATGCGCAGTTTCCAGCGGGAGATGTGGCGTCCGCTGTTGTCTCCGCCTGGTTCCAGCGGGACGTAGGCCTGACTGCGTGCGGCCCGCCGCTGAAGACGGGTGAGTGTCTTTTGATCGGCGATCTTGAGGTGTTCCAGTAAAAAGCCGAGCCGTTTGGTGACGGCGTGGATCTGTAATTTTTTCGTATAACGGCAGAGGCTGTCCAGGTCGATGTTTTTGCGCCGGATCCAGAGGCCTTTGGTGATCTCGCTGATGCCGCCGCAGAGTTCGGGACGCGCCAGGGCGTCAATGATTGTCCGCTCGGGGTCGCTGATCTTGACGGTACGGTCCGGCGTGGCCCAATGGTCGGTCAGACCGAAGAGGCGTTTTTTCTGTGTGTACTGAAACAAGAACACGGCCGGGCCGATCTGCCGGTTTTTGCGGCGGGCGGTGGACGCGATAAAGATGTCTTTGACGGGGTGTGTGGTCATGCCGTGCACGGCCATGGCGCTGTAATAGGCGATGTAATACGGATGTGGATGCGCCAGTTCGGCGGCGGTCAGCAGGAGATTACCGCGGTAATTGCGGTCGGCCTCCAGCGGGATGATCAAAAACAGGCCGGGTTTCAGGCGGGCAGCGATACGGCGTTTGACCAGTTCACTGATGAGATCGGCAGAGGCGCGTTCGGTCTTATTCAGGATGCGCTGAACATCGGCCAGTCGGAAAAAAACCTGTCCTTCCTTTAACAGGGTGGTGATGAGCTTTGAGCTGACCGGGCCGAGCGTTTTGTGGGAATGGGTTTTCATTATGTTTATTGTTTTGTTTATCGGTTTAAATCCGGTATTTAGTACATAGAATATAACAAATGACGGTGCATGTCAATGTTCATAAAGGTTACGGCGACCTTTTCTCAAAAAAAGGTAAAAAAAAGGTGACGGCGACCTTTTCTCAGATTCCGGCACTTCGGCCGGAATGACAAAAGTACGAGATTCCGGCACTTCGGCCGGAATGACAGGTACGAGATTCCGGCACTTCGGCCGGAATGATAATGGCGCAGGAATGACAGGTGTTAGCTGTCTCCTTTCCTGATTTAGTTTATTGCTATGCTGACGCGGGAGTTGAGCGCGTCGGCGAAGCGTTTTAATGTTAATACTGAAATGTTGTCTTTTCCGTTTTCCACATGGGAAACGACCTGCTGGGACACACCGAGTTTTTCGGCCAGCTGACGCTGGGTCAGGCCAAGCTGTTTGCGGCGGGTGCGCAATTTGTCCCCGATTTGGGCGCAAAGTTCTCCGGCGATCTTTGTATCGGCCTGGCGCAGGGATAATCCGCTCTTTTTCAGGTCTTCGGCAATAACTTCATAGACGGATTGCCAGAATTCCAGGCGCTGAGCGGACCATTTATCTGAGCGCAGACGTTTTTTGATGCGGGTCCAGTTTTGAACAAAGTCGGTTTTGTCGATCAGATCAAAGGCTTTTTTGGGATCTCCGGTCCGGGCGAACAGGCGCGCCGCGGTGGTGACAAAACGTTTATTGTCTGGGTCTTTTAATATGGCGCGTGCTTCGGATTCGTCTAATTTAATATCCCAAAGCCATTCGGTATTGTTCATTCTTCTTTCTCCTTGATCTGTTCTCTGATCAGGCGCTGAATCTCGTCGTGGATATGGCGGTCCATTTCGCGAAAGTCGACGGTGTGCGCGGTGATGAGTTCCAGAAGATCGGTCTTCATCTGTGTCCGATCAAAGGTGCGGTACCAGTAGATCAGTCCTTCGACCATGGAAAAATCGGCATAGCGGGTTATAAATTCTGATAAGGGTATGAAAACGGTTGACAAAAAGTAGAGGTCAAAAAAGTCTTTGGCTTCCTGGCGTCCGCCGACGCGTATGTCTTTGCCGGTGATGTTCTGCTCGGAAGAGGCGCCGGAAACGGTGTAGATCTTGCGGTAATAGATGTCTTCTTTGGAAAGGATGTCTATACCATTGATGCGGTCAGGAGCGCTGAGTAGGCGGACCGGATCCTGCACGAAGTCGATCTTGCAGTTTTCTTTTGTTTTGGGGTCCTGAAGATGGTAGACGCGCATGGGGACCAGCTCGGGCCGGCGTTGTTCTGCCGCCAATTGGGCGGTGACGGACAGGCTGTGCTGTATGTGTTCTAATATTGTATCAGCAGCGCTGTAGTCAATGGTCTGGGTAAAAAAGTCCAGGTCATAGGACGCGCGGTGCCCTAAATAGAATAAGGACAGGGCTGTGCCTCCTGCCAGATAATATGGATTGGCCTTTTCAGACAGGGAGGTCAAAATTTTTTGTTGGAATTTTGTATTAGGTCTATTCATAGGTTAAGAATACAATATATATGTTGTATTGTCAAGTTAATACAATTTAAGTATTGTTAGCAAAAGGCTAACAACGGCTGTTTGTACGAGATTCCTGCATGCGCAGGAATGACATGTGTAAAAAAGAAAATAAAAAAGGTGACGGCGACCTTTTTTCAGATTCCGGCACTTCGGCCGGAATGACAGGTACGAGATTCCTGCATACGCAGGAATGACATGTACAAATATGAGATTCCTGCATGCTTACTCCCTAGCAAAGATATCATCAATACTCATGCTTAAAAGATCTTTTAACCCGAGCCCGTTCTGCCCAACCAGAATGTTACGAATCGTCTTAAATTCTTTCTTAAACTGTTCAAATCCCGGTACAGACCGCTTATGCCGCCCGCTTTTAACCTCGATGGCCACCAACGATTTTGCGCGGCAGATGATATAATCGATCTCATGGTTCACATGCCGCCAATAATAGATCGCGGCTCCGGCCTCCTGCGCCTGATTGACCAAATGCGCTCCAACCGCCACTTCCACCAGTCTTCCCCATAATTGCGGGTCCGTGCGCGTTTTTTCTAACGGGTCATTCATCAGGGCCGTCATTAATCCGGTATTAAGCGGAAGCCATTTGGGGCTTGACCCCCTCTTACGGACAGCCTTGCCGGAATATTTCTGAAGGCCGGCTATCAAAAACGACGCCTCAAATAAATGCTGATAATGTGCCAATGTCGTTGTGTTGCCGGCATCCTGGATCTGCCCTAATATTTTCTGATAAGACAAGACCTGGCCGCCGTACTCGCACGCCAGAACAAAAAGCTGACGCAGTAAAGCCGGCTTGGCGACTTTTGTCATCATCAAAA
Source organism: uncultured Planctomycetales bacterium (assembly GCA_964595465.1). Classification (GTDB taxonomy): domain Bacteria; phylum Omnitrophota; class Gorgyraeia; order Zapsychrales; family JANLHA01; genus JAKLFA01. The sequence goes on from CAZQQI010000016.1 coordinate 6,822, forward strand.
TATCTTTGGATATCGCCGTCTCGATCAGCGAATCCCTGATATAATGCTGCCACCTTAGATGGTCATGCCGCAGCGCGGCCCCACCCGGATAACCGCCGAAATACACATATTCATCCAGTCGCATACCAAACGCCTCCCGGCATTCCTCCCATGACCAGTGCGCAAAACGGATCAGCTCAAAACGGCCTGCCAGGCTTTCGCTCAATCCCTTCTGAACGAGCAAGGATGATGACCCTAAAATGACCAGCGAAATATCGATCCCGCGCCGGGTATCCTCATCCCAAAGGCGTTTGACCTCTTCTGACCAGCGTTCGATCTTCTGGATCTCATCCAGGACCAAAATAATCTTTTTCCCGGCCGCCTTAAGCCGCGCGATCTCCCATTGATCAGCGATCCATTGAGGCTGAGGCGGCGCCGGAAGGTCCGCAGCCGCGTAATGCGTGTCACAAGACAAGTGCCGCATGACCTGCTGTATCGCGGTCGTTTTTCCAACCTGCCGCGGGCCCAGAATAACCTGAATAAATTGACGTTTTTCGGTCAAACGTTTTGTGATCAACTGAACATGTTTGCGTTCATACATTTTGCTCACTCCATTGAGTAAAATTAATCAATATAATGAGAGTATAATATTCACGATTTAAAATGTCAAATGAAATGGTGTAAAAAGGTGACGGCGACCTTTTCTCAATGAGATTCCTGCATACGCAGGAATGACATGTA
>CAZQQI010000016.1:7641-44883 GCA_964595465.1 uncultured Planctomycetales bacterium
AAAACCCAGACGGCTAAGAAGGCGCCCAGGGCGTTGCGCAGCATGTCTCCTATTGAGAACGTCCGGCCCGGAACGTGGGACTGGACGAATTCGTTGATGATGCCGTAGCAGACCGGGATCCAAAAGGACCAGCGGGCGATATGGTCGGGGATCAGTCCTCCGGCGCGGCCTTTGTAATGTTTCATGGTGGTGAAGAGCAAAGCGGCCAGACCGAAATAGGCCGGGATGTGGAGAAAGTTGCGGAAGGCGTCTCCCAGTGTGTAGATCTTATCGGGGATCAGCGGTAATGTTTCCGGTTGAATCGAGGCCCAGAGGATGCCCAGGGCGTAGATGAGTGTGGTTGTGAGGAAGATATAGAACATGGTGATAGTAGCCAGCAGTTAGCAATTAGCAGTTAGCAATTAGCAGCTAGCTGCCGGGTGCTGTTAGTGTGCATTGCCAGCGCCAGGAATCGCGCAGGGCGTCGGCGATGGTTTTTTGGGCTTTCCAGCCTATTTCGCGTTCGGCCAGGTCGGCGTTGGCGTACAGGCTTTCGATGTCGCCGGGGCGCCTCTCTCCTATGGTGTACGGGACTTTAACATTATTGACTTTTTCGAATGTTTTGACGACTTCCAGGACGCTGTTGCCCTGGCCGGTGCCGAGGTTGAAGATAGAATAGCATTTGGCATTTGGCATTTGGCATTTAGGTGTTCCCCCTCCCTGGTCCTCCCCACTAGGGGGAGGGGAATTAAAGTGCTGGCCTTCCCCACTAGGGGGGGGAGGGAAATTAGCATCTGGCATCTGGCATTTAGCATCCGGGATATGGCATTTCGCAGTCGGCATTTGGCGGTTAGCGGGGTCGGAACTCGGGCTAGGTGCTGGGTGCGAATTGCCAGGTGCTAGAAAGTCCAGGGCCATGACGTGCGCGCGGGCCAGGTCCATGACGTGGATATAGTCACGGATCGGGGTGCCATCTGGTGTATTCCAGTCATTACCGAAAATGGTCAGCTGGTCATGCCAGCCGGCGGCGGTCTGGGTGACGAGCGGGATCAGGTTGTTGGGCGTGCCGATGGGGTATTCGCCGATCTTTCCGCTGGGGTGCGCCCCGACCGGGTTGAAATATCTGAGTGATACGGCTTTTTTGATTTTTCCGGTTTCGACAGCTTCGCGGGTCATTTTCTCCCCTGTTTGCTTGGTCTCTCCGTAAGTTGATTCGGGCGGCTGCAGCGGGGTTTCTTCGGTTACGGGCAGTGTCTCGGGCACGCCGTAGACGCAGGCTGATGAGGAAAAGACCAGATGCGGGCAATTGTTATCGGCCATGGCTTTGATCAAGGCGGCCAGGGATCCGTTGTTATTGTCGCGGTAGAGGTCGGGTTTTTCCAGGGATTCGCCCACGGCTTTGAGCGCGGCGAAGTGGATAACACCGTGTATGGGGCCTTCTTCTTTAAAGACACGGTCCAGAAAGGCGGCGTCGCGGCAGTCGCCTTTGTGGGCGGTGATATCTGTGCCGAGTATGGCGCGCAGTCCGTCGAGCGCTTCGGGACGGGAATTGCTGTAGTTGTCGATGATGACGGGCCGGTGTCCGGCCTCTTTAAGGGCGACAGCGGTATGTGAGCCGATGTAGCCGGCACCGCCTGTGAGTAAGATTGTCATGGTGTGCCTCGCAGTTAGCAGTTAGCATTTAGCAGTTAGCAGCTAGCATTTAGCAATTAGCAGCTGGCTTTTATCGTTTGCATGAATTTCCACAAGAGAGCTCCTGTTTCTTTCATGAGTCTGGATAAATGGTCATAATCTTCTTGCCTAAGGAATTTTAATTCATGACAAAAAGATATTAAATATTCGGTTTCAGCTAATGATCCGTAAGCAATATTTAAAAAATTCAAAAACTCTTTGTCTGACCGCCGGGAATATCCTTCAACAATATTGGTCGGAACAGAAAGAGAAGCGCGTCTTACTTGAGACGTTATTCCGTACAGATCTTCTTTTGGGAATAAACGCGAACAAATATAAATGAATTTTGCGATTTCATGGGCTTTTTGCCAGACTGTTAGATCTCGATACCTTACCCTTCTCCCTTTCATTGTCTTTCTCCATGAGGGGATTGGTTAAGGGGTGTTAATTTATCAGATGCTAATTGCAAATGCTAGCTGCTAACTGCTAAATGCTAGCTGCTAACTGCTAGCTGCTAACTGCTAACTGCTAGCTGCTAACTGCTATAAATACCTATATATATACTCCGGCAGATGGTATTCGATGTTGGTCAAGACGTGGCCCAGGATCTTGGCGTGGGCCTGGTAAAGCAGTTCTTCAGCACGCTTGACCAGTCCGCGCTGGGTCTTGCCGGCCTGGATGACCATAAGCACGCCGTCGGCCATATCGCTGATGATGCTGGCGTCGGTGACGGGGATGACCGGCGGAGTGTCGATGAGAATCAGGTCGTATTCTTTGCGCAGAGTGCTGATGAGCTGGCTCATGTTGCGTGAGGCGAGCAGTTCGACCGGGTTTTCCGGAATCTGGCCGGCGGCCATAAAGGTTAAGTTGGGGACGTCAATGCTGAAGAGGGCTTCTTCGACGGCGGCGTCTCCGCTGAGAACTTGGGCCAGTCCGATCTCTTGGTCCAGACCGAGATATTTGTCGACACGCCCGCGGCGCATGTCGGCGTCGATGACCAAAATTTTCATATTGGCGCGTGAGCGGATCATGGAGATGGCCAGGTTGATGGTGGTGATGGTCTTGCCTTCTCCTCTGTTTGAACTGGTGATGACGAGGGCTTTGTGCGGTTTGTCTTTTTTGCTTAATGAAAGGACGTTGGTGCGCAGGATCTTGTACTGTTCGCTGACGGTCGCTTTGGGGTCGAAGTAGCTGATGATGCGGGGGTCGATTTTGGAGTCTTCCATCTGGCGCACGACGTAGGAGTCATGGCGTTTGATGCGGTTGACTTTTTCCATATGCTCGACGCGGTCGTCGGCTGCTTTTTTTAGTGCGTCGGTGATCTTTCCCATTGTGTACCCCTTTATGGTTAATGACAAATACGCCGCTTTTTTATGTCTTCAACTGTATCATCGGTGACTCGGCGATGACTTCTCTTATTAAGTCCTGGTCGATGGTTTCTTTTTCTTTGACATATCCGGTTAACAGCGCGCTGTCGCAGATCTGGTTGATGACGCGCGGGACGCCGCCGGAAAATTCTGCGATGAGGCTAAGGGCGTCCTGGTCGAAATATTGGCGGCCGCTTCCGCTGGCGATCTTGAGCCGGTGACGGATGTAGTCGATGCTGTCATTTCGGCTTAACGGTGTCAGGTGATAATAGATGGCGACGCGCTGGCGCAGTTGTTCGAGCCTGGGCAGAGCGAGCTTTTTGCGCAGTTCGGGCTGGCCCAGGAAGATGATCTGTATGAGTTTTTCGCTTTCGGTTTCGAGATTAGAAAGCATGCGGATTTCTTCGAGGACCGCGGGCTTTAAGTTTTGGGCTTCGTCAATGACGAGGACGACGTTATGGTCATTGCGCAGCTGCTCGATCAGGTACATGTTGAGCTGGCTCAAGAGCTGGGATTTGGAGCCGGGGTTGTATTCAACCTCGAGGTCTTCGAGGATCGACGCCAGAAGGTCTTTGCCGCTGATGTGGGTGTTGGTGATCAGGGCGCTTTCTGTATCAGGGTCGAGGCTGTTGAGCAGGGTGCGGCAGACGGTGGTTTTACCGGAGCCGATATCGCCGGTGATGACGATAAAGCCTTTACGCTGCTGGATGGCGTACTGCAGGATGCTCAGCGCTTCGGTATGCCGTGAACTGCGGTAGAAGAAGCGCGAGTTGGGGGTGATGTTGAACGGTGTTTCTTTTAGTCCATAGTACGCGTGATACATAGTTCCCCTTTTCCTGCAGGCTGTTTAGATGGCCGTGCTCAGTGTGACTGCGCCGAGAATGGCTACGATACAGCCTAATATGGTCAGGACATAAAGCCACCGCTTGCGGTCGCGGTTCCGCGCAATCTCCTGGGCGGTGGTGAGTTTAGAAATGGCGCCGAGTAACGGGGCCCCGAGATAATCTTTGGCGTCTTCGACGTCGATAAATGATCGGTCAAGAAATTCCATAAGAAAGATAATACCGGCTCCGACGGCCAGTCCGGCAAAAAAGCCTATAACGGCGATAAGAAGGCGGTTGGGCTTGGACGGGATCAAGGGGACGCGCGGCGGATCGACGATAGTGTAATGGGTCCCTTCTTTTGAGGACTGCAGACGCTGGGTGATCTTGGCGGTCTCGAGGCGGTTAAGCAGTTGGTTGTATATTTTTTCGTTCACTTCTGAATCGCGGGCGACGACCGAGCCAAGCTTGTCAATGAGCATGAGCTTGTAAAGGTCGCTTTTCTCGTCTGGTGTAGGTGTTTTGGTCGGCTGTTCGAGGGTCTCTAGGGCGCCTTGAATACTGCTGATCAAGGATGTGTCTTTATCTGCTTTGAGCCGTTCGGCATGGGTGAACGGAAGGTTTTCTTTACGCAGTTCTTCTTTTTTACGGTCGATCTGTTCGCGCAGCTGTTTGACCAGTGGATGTTTTTCGGTCGAGTCGACTAAAAGTTCGTCGAGGCGGTCCTGAAGTTTGGCGATCTCGGCGGATTTGATCTTGCCTTTATAGACTTTGAGTTGTTCTTCGATAAAGGCGATGGCGTCGGTCGTCTCCTGGTTTTGGATGTTGACGTTGCGCTCGATGAAGATGTCGGTGATGTTTTTAACGACGGACTGTGTTTCGACGGGGTCATCACCGGTATAGGACAGGTACAAAACGTTGTGTCCGCGCATGCGGATGTCGATGCGCCGGCGGATGCCCTGGATCAAATTTTCGAACTGTTGTTTGGTCTTGATGTTTTTGTCCAGGCCGAGGCGTTCGACGAGTTTGACCAGGCTGCTCCATCCCAGCATGGATTCCTGGATCGTGGTCAGGCGTTCGCGGACGGTGGTGGAGACGGCAAGCTGTTCGAACAGCGGGTTGTCGCTTTTGCCTTCTTTAACCAGGATGACGGTGGAGGATTGATACTGCTTGGGCATCAGGATGCCGGCACAGATGCCGACGGTCAGGCCGATCAGGGAGCAGACGATCAGGATCTCTTTGCGTCGGAAGATCATCTTTAAATAACTCATCAGCTGAAGGTTGTTGTTGCTGCTGGGCAATGCCATTCGTGTTCCTTTCTCAAATATGTCTGCGGGCTGGTCCGATCGTGTTTTAGTATTGGGTCTGAGGTGCTCCCAGCCGGTCGACTCCGACGCGTGCTCCGGCGGCCTGTCCGATCGGTGCGGTGATCGGGGAAATAGCCCGCATGGTTTTGGTCAGGAATGTCGCGGGAATATAGAGAACATCGCCAGGTTTCATGATCTCGTTTTGGCGCAGGTCTCCTTCGTACAGCAAAGCGTAAACATTGATGTTTTCGCGTTCGGGCTTGCCGTTCTCCGACGGGGTGATCAGGCGGCTTTTTTTGGTGACGCCGCTGAGACGCGGCAGTCCGGCCTGCATGAGGGCTTCGCGCACGGTAATGGTATCGCCGCGCATATAAATTTTCCCCGGGCGGAAGACTTCTCCGACGACGTAGACGATCTTGCTGTTGTACTCTGTGATCTTAATGGTGACTTCCGGCGAAACGATGAATTCTGAAAGGTGCTCGGCAATGACGTTTTCGGCTTCTTTTTTTTCGAGTCCGGAGATCTGAATGTCGCCGACGAATTCATACTGAATGTAGCCTGCCTTGTTGATGTCGTACTCGCCGCTGACCTCGGGGTGACGCAGGACAGTGATCTCGATGACGTCGGTCGGGCCCAGGGTGTACTTTCGGTCGATCGCAGGGTTTTCGATAGTCGGCTGAGTTTCGGAAAGCATGCGGATCTCGTCGAGAGAAAGCTCTTCTACGTTTTTTTCGGTGATCATGGCGTCACGGTTGACGGGTGTGTCGGGTGCCGGCTCGGTTTTTGCCGGTTCGGTTTCCGGGGTCCAATCGGCGAAATTCTGCGCACACGCGGGCGAGATCCCCAAAAACATTATTGCCGCTGTGAAAACAATGAGCGCTCGTTTTTTAGGTGGATTCATTTGAAAACGAAAAAAGGTATTAAAAGTCATGTTCGCCTCCTGACAGACGCAAAATTATTGGGTCGTTTCGAAGAGTGCTTCGTGAAATTGACGGATCGAACGGAGATCTTCGTCTGAATAAACACGCCAGCCGCGCCAGTCCCGAAGGGGTTTTTTAATTTTACCACTTTTTTCCCAGCGGGTGAGGGTCTTGGGTGTTACGCCGATCTCGTCGGCGATCTCTGTAATGGTCATTCTCTTTTTCACAGTGCCTTCTCCTTCTTTGCTGCTTACAGCGGTTTGGCCTTTCCGTGTGATGAAGCAAGCACTGTGCCAAGAAAATTCAATAAATTGGCAATTATTAACAGAATAACCGCATTTCATTGCAATAATTTTGTCCTGAAAGGGCAATTATTTCCTTGTTTGACAGAATGTTTAAAGGAATGAACACCATTGTCTCAGACTGTCTAGGGTTCATTTATAAAGCATTGTAACATAGTGCTTTATGAAATGTCTAATTCTTATTTTTTGCCATTTTTCATGTTTAAAGGACTCCTTTGGTGGGAAAAAGTCTATTTTTAGAAGCCGTCACGTTTGTTTTTTAATATAAGAATATGGTATACTTTTTGCATTAACAATACCTAACATTTCCTTTTTCTTATGAGCCTACGTCAAACTCAAAACCAGGTGCAGAAGCAGATATTGGCTCCGGTCATGCAGCAGTCGATCGAAATCCTTATGCTTCCGGCCCTTGAGCTTGAGCAGGCGATTGAGCAGGAACTGGAGGCCAACCCCCTTCTGGAAAAGGAGCAGGAAAGTCTTCAGGACGACAATCCTGCTTCAAACGAAGACGATTCTTTCGAGACCGTGGCTGATCAGATAAGGAGTGTGCTGGAAGCGCCCCGTGTCACCCACACCAATTATGAGCCTGATGATGACCAGCCGGATGCCCGCCCGATCCCGAAGGGCCGCTCGCTGGAAGAAGCCTTGCTGACACAATTGCATGTGGAATTCAACGATCCTCTCCGCCGCCTGATCGGAGAATTGATCATCGGTAATCTCAATGAAGATGGGTTCCTTGACGCCACGGTCGAAGAGATTGCCAAGGTGGCGGAAACCGATGACCTTTCTCTGGTCGAATCGGTCCTTATCGTCGTGCAGAGCTATGAACCGCTGGGTGTCGCGGCTCGGGACCTGAGGGAATGCCTGCTGATCCAGGCCAAGGCCCTGTTTAACGGTCACGCACGGATCATTATGAAGATCATTCAGGACCACCTGGACGATCTGGGCAATAAACGGTATCAGGTCATCGCCCGCGCTCTTGATATTTCGGTTGCTGCGGTTCAGCAAAGCGCGGAATTGATCGGCGAACTCGAACCCCGCCCGGCCCGTAACGAACGCCCTATTAATCCCCATTTTTATGTTAAACCGGACGTGATCATCCGCGCGGATATTGACCGGGACGATCCTAATAAGCATTTTGAAGCCGACCTTAACCGCACGGGCACAACGGCACTGCGCGTCAGCCCTCAATACCGCCGCATGCTGGAACGCACCGACCTCAACGCCGAAGAACGCGCCTTTCTTAAAGAAAAACTTAATAACGCCCTGACATTCATGAAAAGCATCGGCCAGCGCGGTCAAACACTGAAACAAATCGCGGAATTTATCCTTCAGCGTCAGCGGGATTTCTTTTTGGAAGGTCCTTCAGGTCTGCAGCCCATGAGTCTGCGGGATGTTGCCGGCGCCCTGGGACGCAATGAATCGACGATTTGCCGTGCCGTTCAGAACAAATATCTCGACACCCCGCAGGGCCTCTACCCTTTCAAGTATTTCTTTTCCCAGGCCGTAGGGAATGACGGTTACAAAAATTTCGGAGTTGCCAGCAGAAGTATTAAAGAAGAGATCCAGAATATTGTGGACAGCGAAGACAAGACCAGGCCGTTGTCTGATATGGACATTCAGGCGGTCCTTGCCAGGAGTGACATCAAAGTCGCGCGGCGCACGATCAGCAAATACCGCAAACAGCTCAACATCCTCCCCAGCCACTTGCGGAAAAAATAACACAGTGCTGTATGTTCAAACTTACCGTGCGTAATCATCCTGAATACGGGTAATATCATCTTCCCCCAGGTAAGACCCCGTTGCTACCTCGATAAAAACCAGAGGCGCTTCTCCACTCGGGTTGATCATGCGGTGTTCGCTCAGCACGGGAACTTCAATCACGTCCCCCGCGGTCAGCTCAAACTCTTTTTTGTCCAGGACCGCTTTACCGACGCCCTTGACAATAATCCATTTTTCCGAGCGCTTATCATGTTTCTGCAGACTGATCCGGCCGCCCGGGTTGACCTCAACGCGTTTGACCCAGACGCCGGATTCCTGGTAAAGTTTGAAATATTTCCCCCAGGGGCGTTCAACAAAAGTATCATTTTCATACATACAGGCCTTCTTTCATTTTACTGTTCTCCAGTGTCTATTCTCTTTTCTGTCAATTCCACCGCCATGCGGACCGCTGCGATCATCGAAGACGGATCAGCGCGGTCCTGGCCGGCAATGTTGAAGGCAGTGCCGTGCGCTGTCGAGGTGCGGATAAACGGCAGACCGATCGTCAGATTGACCAATTGCGTAAAATACAGTGCCTTGATCGGGGCCAGCCCCTGATCATGGTACATGGCAATGACCAGGTCATAATTCTGCGCGTTCGCCGGAATAAACAGTGTGTCAGCGGCAAAAGGCCCTTCGGCGTTGATGCCTTCGCGGCGTGCCCGCTCGACCGCCGGGATGACCGCGTGTTTTTCATCATCACCGATCTTGCCTCCCTCCCCGGCATGCGGATTGATGCCGCACAGGGCGATCCGGGGGGCGGAAATTTTAAAAATCGACCTCAGGGTCTTATCAGCCAGACGGATCGTCGAAAAAAGTTTATCGGCGGTCACCGCCTGCGGAACATCCCGCAGGGGGATATGACGCGTGGCGATGATCGTTTTGAAAGGCCCGCCGGCGAACATCATTTCATATTCGCTGACATCAAAGGCCCGGGCGAGCATTTCCGTGTGACCGGTAAAATTGTCGATCCCTGCGGCCATGATCGCGCTCTTGCTTAACGGAGCAGTCGCCAGGCCCTGGATCTCTCCGGACTTAAGAAGACGGACAGCCTCCTGCAGATAAGCGTACGCAGCCCGTCCGCCGTAAGCATTATCCGCGCCGATCACAAGCTGAGCGGGATCGATCTTCTGCAGGTCACGGAACCGCAGTGTTTTTCCGACCGGCCCGTCATAGCGGTCATAAACCGAACGGTCGCCGATGATCAGAAAATCCGCCATTTGAGCGGTCTCATCCTGACGCAGTGCCTTACTTAAGATCTCCGGACCGATCCCGGCCGGATCGCCCATGGTGATTCCGATAACAGGTTTTTCAAATGACATAAAACTCCTCTATAATTCCGGTGCTTCCTTGACCTCAATATACGCGTCTTTTTTCTGCTCGGCCAGCCATGATTTCATTTCATCTTTCAAACGTTTTTCAAAAAGAAACCGGCTGACATCCTCCTTGACCTCATTGAGCGGCGCAACAGCAGCCGGAAATTTTTCACGGACTTTAAAAATAAAGATCCCGTCATTCTGCTCAATAGGCTGCGAGACCTCCCCTTCATCCAGAGCAAAAACACGCTGTTCAATTTCCGGCTTAAGCTGGCCGCGGACCACCATCCCTAACGGCGGAAGTTTTGAATACTCCAAGGCGACAGTACGGAAATCCTCTCCTGCCTCGATTCTCTTTATGGCCTCTTCGGCCTGCTGCCCGGCCTTATCCGCGCCCTCATCAGAACGGATAAAGATCGAGTCCAGATCGACCCGTTCCGGAACCTGGAACTGCTTGGTGTTCTGCTGGTAATACTCCGTGATATCCTGCGGTCTGACCCGGACACGCGGCCGGATCACTTGATTGATAAACGCTTTTCCCTTTAAACGGTCCTCGATCTGGGCGCGCAGGTCAGAAACGGTCAGACCGCGCGAGGTCAGGTCTTCCACAAAAGCCTGTTCATCTGGGTAGGGCTGCTTCATTTTTGCCAATTCTTCATCAACTGCCGCCGGGCTGGCCTCAAATCCCATTTTATTGGCCGCACTGAGGACGAGACGGTCTTCGATCAGACGGTCAAGCCCCTCGGTCTTCACCCGTTCCATAAAGGCCTCCAGCTGCGTGCCGGACATGCCCTGGGCGCGAAGCTGATTATAAACAGTATGAATATAGTCTTTCAGGTCTTTCAGTGTGATCACATCATCATTGACCACAGCGATGATCGCGTCCTCCATAGCTGCAGCCGGACCGGCCATAGCCGCGAACGAAAATGTCAGGATAAGAAATAGTGCGGAAACAAATCTTACAGCATTCATGGATGGACTCCTTTTCCGATTTCATGTTGTTTAAGCCATTCGACCGATTCCTTCAGCAGACGGCAGTACATATCAAAACCGACCGCCGCGATATAACCGCTTTGCTGGTCCCCCAGCAGATTCCCGGCTCCGCGGATCTGCAGGTCTTCAAATGCGATCTGAAACCCCGCGCCCAGTTCTCCGTATTTTTCCAAAGCCTGCAGGCGCATGCGGGACTTGTGTGCCAGGCCCTGTTCGGACGGGATCAAAAAATACGCGTAGGCCTGGTTGGTAAACCGCCCTACCCGTCCGCGCAGCTGATGCAGGTCAGCCAGACCGAAACGGTCGGCACGGTTGATCAGCAGTGTATTGGCGTTCGGGATATCGATCCCCGATTCAATGATCGTGGTACAGACCAGCACATCGATCTCGTGTTTCAGGAATTTTAACATAATTTTTTCTAAAAGTCTTCCCGGCATTTGTCCATGTGCGTAGGCCACCCGGGCCTGAGGAACGAGTTTTTCGATCATGCGCGCCATACGGTCGATGTCCTCCACACGGTTATGCAGAAAGAAAGCCTGGCCGCCGCGTTCGACCTCATAACGAAGCGCCCGCTGGATAAGGGGTTTGCTGAATTGAGCGATCTCGGTTTTGATCGGGATGCGGTTTTGGGGCGGTGTGGAAATGACCGACATATCTTTGGCCCCGGACAGGGCCATGTACAGGGTCCGCGGGATCGGGGTAGCGGTCATAGTCAGGACATCGGCCAGAACCCTCAAATATTTCAGCTTTTCCTTACTGCGCACACCGAAACGCTGTTCTTCATCAATAATGATCAGACCGAGGTCTTTAAAGGCGATATCTTTCGACAGCAGACGGTGTGTGCCGATCACAATATCCACTTTCCCCGCGGCAAGGTCCTTGACGATCGCAGCCTGTTCAGAGCGCGTGCGGAACCGGCTGAGCATAGCCACAGACACCGGATAGTCTTTCATCCTTTCGGTAAAGTTATAATAATGCTGTTCAGCCAGGATGGTGGTCGGCACCAGGATCGCTGCCTGTTTATTATCCATAACCGCCTTAAAGGCCGCGCGGATAGCCACCTCGGTCTTGCCGAAACCCACATCTCCGCACAGTAAGCGGTCCATAGGTGACGGCGATTCCATATCTTTTTTCACACGCAGGATCGCTTCATTCTGGTCAGGGGTCTCTTCAAAAGGGAATGCCTTCTCAAACTCCTTTTGCCAGGGCGTGTCCCGGGAATAAGAAAACCCCTTGAGACTGGCCCGCAGGGCCTGCAGGCGCAGCATTTCAGCGGCCATTTTCTGGACTTTACGGCGGACCTGGTCTTTGACCCGTTTCCATTCTTTCCCGCCCAGCTTGTGCTTACGGGGCGGTTTTTTCGAAAACCCGGCATACTTCTGAATGAGGTGCAGATCATTTTTCGGGACCAGAAGTTTATCCCCGTCACGGTATTCAATAATGATATGTTCACGGGTCTGCGCGTCGATCTCGACCGGCTCAATACCGAGAAAGCGGCCGATGCCGTGATTGGAGTGAACCACATAATCCCCGTCATCGATATCCACAAAATTATCCAGCGGGGTTTCCTCATGATAGGTCTCTTTACGGGGTTTTTTGCGGGGCAGAATGATCGCGATCTGATGATCACCGATTGGGTGGTCCGAACGTATATTCAGACTTTCGATCGAGGCGATCCGGTCAAAATCAAAGGCCACGCGGATCGGGTTCTCAAAATTTACCGGAAAGATATCAATGACTTCTCCCCGGCGGGCAAATTCCCCTTCCTTAAAGACCTTGTGCGCCTTTTCATAGCGGAACACTGTCAGATCACGGATGAGCGCATCATGATCAATGGTCTGACCGGCATAAATTTTAAGGGATTTAAACATAGGTAAATTATAAAGCAGGATCTATAAATAACAAGGGGCCGGTCTTAACGGCCGCACCGCAAATAAAAACCATCAGCAAAAAGCCCGCCAAGGCTGGGTCATTACGGAAATTTCTGTAATGATCCAGTTCGTGACGGGCCGTCAGAATTACAATGTGCGCCAGGATGCGGTTTACTTGGCCTTCTTCCCTCCCCAGGCCAGGACCAGCGGAGCGGCGATAAACACCGTAGAATAGGTCCCCGCGATAAAACCGATGATCAGGCACAGGGCGAAGGTATTGAGCACCTCACCGCCTTTAAGGAACAGAGAGATCACGACCAGCAGGGTCGTGACCGTCGTCAGGATGGTGCGTCCCAGGGTCTGATTGATGCTGACATTAATGATCTCACTTAAGGACGATTTACGCATACGGGTAAAATTTTCCCGGACCCGGTCATAGATCACGATGGTATCATTGATCGAGTAACCGGCAATGGTCAGCAGGGCTGTCACGACCAGCAGGTCGATCTGCCGTCCCATTAAAGCCAGAAATCCGACGGTGATAATAACGTCATGCAGCAGGGCGATCACGCCGGCTGTGGCGAAATCAAAGTGGTGGAAACGGAATCCGACAAAGATCAGGATCCCGGTCAAAGCGAAAACAACGGCCAGGATCGCTTTCTTCCGTAATTCGTTCCCCACGACCGGGCCGACCTTTTCGACCCGCATGATACTGTATTCATTTTCAGGAAAATTTGTCTGCAGAGATGCTTGGACAGCGTCATAAGAATCATCCGGCGTGCGGATGATCACATCCTCCGGAGTCTCTGCAAAGGTCTGGATCACAAAATCTTCAACACCCTGTTTGTTCAGCGCGGAGCGGACATCTTCCGCAGCGACCGGCTGTTCAAAACGGTATTCCTGAACCTGCCCCCCGGCAAAATCAATCCCGTACATCTGATCCTGTCTTTGAAAAAAGGAGGTCATGCCCACGGCGATAAGGATCGCGGATAAGGCGATCGCGAAATAACGCAGTTTAACGAAATTAAAACGGGTATTGCTGAGGATCCGGAGCATGGGCAGGCGTTTGAGCATGTCTGTCTGGATCAGGGCCATAAAGATCGTCCGGGTCACGAATAATGCGGTGAATAGACTGGCGATCAGACCGATAGACAGCGTTACGGCGAACCCCTTTATGGGTCCGGACCCGAACTGAAAGAGCATAAACGCCGCGATCAGAGTCGTGACGTTGGAGTCCACAATGGCCTTGAAGGCCTTGCTGAACCCGTTGGATACGGCAGCGCCCAGCGGACGGCCGTTATCGACTTCTTCGCGGATACGCTCATTGATCAGCACATTGGCGTCGACAGCCATCCCCAGGGTAAGGATAATACCGGCGATCCCCGGCAGGGTTAATGTTGCCGGCGCTCCCAGCAGAAATTTTAATGATCCCATGATCCCCAGGATCAGCAGAATGTTCATAAGCAGGGCCAGAGAAGCAATAATCCCGGCATAGAGGTAATAGAACACCATGAACACCAGGACCAGCACTCCGCCGAAAATCGTGGCCTGTATTCCGGCGCGGATCGATTCCTGTCCCAGAAGAGGGCCGACTGTGCGTTCTTCTTCCACCCGCATGGGAGCCGGCAGAGAACCGGAACGCAGGCTCAGGGCGAGCAGGGATGCTTCTTCAAAAGAAAAACTGCCGGAAATCTCTGCCCGTCCGCTCAAGATCGGTTCGTTGATATTGGGGGCGGACTGGACCACATCATCCACGATAATGGCCAGTTTTTGATTGGTATGTTCCCGGGTGATATCGGCGAATTTGCGGGCGCCTTCAGATTTAAAGCTCAGGCTGACCCGCGGCTCTCCGAAACCCTGCGTGTCAAAATCAACCTTGGCGTCAGCGATCTGCTCACCCTTAAGCAGGACTTTTTCCTGAACCAGAATCTTACGCTCACTTCCCTTGACCGGAAGGAAACGGTAGCCCTCGGGCACATTTTCTTCAAGGGCCTGTTTATAGAGGGCCGGATCATCATTGACCAGGGCGAACTGCAGTTGAGCGACCTTACCGATAACCTCCAACGCCTTATCCCGGTCTGTGACACCGGGCAGCTGGATAATGATCTGATCGTTTCCCTGCTGCTGGATCACCGGTTCGGCAACCCCCAGGCTGTCAATACGGTTACGGATGATCTCGATCGCGCGCGATACGGCATCAGTGCGGGCATTGGCATCAAGCTTTTCGGTCTCGACCTTGAGGATAAGATGCATCCCTCCTTTCAGGTCGAGTCCCAGGTTAATACGTTTTTCTACCGGGAATGCGAAGAAAACTGCCGCGGCCAGCACCGCAAAAATAACCAGCAAGCGGATCTTGATATTTTTGGTCATGCCCCCTCCTTCTTATTTATCAAGGCAAATAGCGAATAGATAATGGCGAATGGATCGATTGCCATTGTCTATTTTGTGCACGATCAGTCATTGACTCGGCTGATGGCGTCTTTGTCGAACTCGACCCGTACGCTGTCATCCAGACGGAGGATCACGGTCGTGTCTTTGACATTGACCACAGTCCCGTGTGCGCCTCCGGCCGTTACCACGCGATCGTTTTTCTGCAGGGCTTCCAGCCGTTTTTTGTGTTCCTGCTGTTTTTTCTTTTCCGGTTTGATAACCAGAAGATAAAAGATCCCGAAAACAAGTAGAAAAGGGATCAGCTGCATGAGCGGATTACCTTGGGGCATAATGTGCCTTTCTTTTAGGGTAAATAGCGGATAGACAATTGGAAATGATTTTTCGGTTTGTCTTCTTTCGCGAAGAGCGCAAGTGATGATGGATTCTTCACCATTCACTATTATCTATTCGCTATTATCCATTCGCTATTATCTATTCGCTATTCGCTATTTTGCATTCACTTTTATTTCGCAGCTTTTCTCTGCTTATTAGCCAGGCTTTTGACCGTATCAGTCATGCGGGCCCCTTTTTCCAGCCACTTATCCAGCTTTTCCAGGTCGATTTGGTATTGAGCAGGCTTTTTGGCAGCGTCATACCAGCCCAGAAATTCCAGAGCGCGTCCCTGACGTTTGTCTTCACGCGGGATCGCGACAATACGGTACGTATAGCGTCCCTGCGCGGTGGTATCGGATTTCTGTAAACGAATTCGAACTTCCATTCTTTCCTCCTGTTAAGTCATTTTCAAAAGATGAATTGCGGATGGCAAAGGATTAAGAAAAATAGCAAGCTATTCTCTATCCGCTTTTCTTATCTCGTATCTTCCGGTAAAAACAGCTTTTTTTGAACGTGTGACACGCCGCTCCCAGCTGACGGACCTTGATAAGCAGTGTGTCGCAGTCACAGTCGAACCAGATTCCCTTAACATACTGCACATGACCGGAGGTTTCTCCCTTCACCCAGAATGTCTGCCGCGAACGTGACCAATAGCTTGCCTTGCCGGTCTTCAGTGTGGCCTTTAGGGAATCGATATTCATGTAGGCCATCATCAAGACATCTTTGGTCTTATCATCCTGGACGATTGCCGGGATCAAACCGTCTTTATTAAAACGCAGTTTATGCACAGTGCGTTTGGTGATCTCAATATCTTCAATTTTCTGCTTTTGACTCATAATCGGACCTCAACACCTTTCTTCTGTAAATGCTGTTTTACATCAGCAACAGTCATTTCGCCGTAATGAAAAACAGACGCCGCCAACGCCGCGTCCGCTCCGGCTTTAAGAAAAACATCGCTGAAATGGTCGAACGCGCCCGCCCCGCCGGAAGCAATGACCGGGACGGCAACAGTGTCACAGACCGCGCGGGTCAGCGCGAGATCGTAGCCGTCCTTGGTCCCGTCCGCATCCATACTTGTTAAGAGGATCTCTCCGGCTCCCAGATCACAGACCTCCCGGACCCATTCGATCGCATCACGGCCGGTATCGATACGCCCGCCGTGGATGTACACGTTCCAGCTGGCGCCGGTTTTTTTTGCGTCGACCGCGACCACAATACATTGGCTGCCGAAACGTTCGGCAGCGCTTTTGACCAAAGAAGGATCTTTGACCGCGGCGGAATTGATCGATACTTTATCCGCCCCGGCGTTGAGCAGGTCACGGATATCCTCTACGGTAGTGATCCCTCCGCCTACAGTCAAAGGCATAAAGACCTGTTCAGCGGTCGAACGCACCACGTCCAGAAAGATCCCGCGCCGCTCATGGCTGGCGGTAATATCCAGAAAAACGATCTCATCGGCACAGGCCTGGTCATAGGTCTTGGCGGTCTCTACGGGATCTCCGGCATCACGCAGTTCCACGAAGTTCACGCCCTTGACGACCCGGCCGTCTTTGACATCTAAACAAGGAATAATACGCTTTTTTAACATAAAAATCAACAAATAAAGTTAAAAATTAAAATTGGTGTGAATAGCAAATGGTAAATAGTGAATAGGGAATGGTAAATAGCGAATGGCGAATGGTAAATCGCCTTTGTTATTTCCGATTTTCTTCACTATGCCGCGATCGCTTCCCTCAAGTCGAGTGTCCCTTCATATAAAGCTTTTCCGGTGATCGCCCCGATCAGGCCTTTCGTTTCCAAAGCTTTCAGGTTCTTAATATCTTCCATGCTGGAAATGCCGCCGGAAGCGATCAACGGAATATGAACGGCGTCCAGGATCTTGTTCAGGCTGTTCATATTTGGACCGCACAGCATGCCGTCACAGGCCACATCGGTAAAGATCACACATTTCAAGCCGATGTCTTTAAGTTTCCGGATAAAATCGACCGCGCGAATTTTGGTCATTTCTGTCCATCCCAGACGGGTGACGATGCCGTTCTTGGCGTCCACACTGACCGCGATGTTTTCCGGCCAACGCTTGATCACTGATTCAAGAAACTCCGGGTCATTGACCGCCCGGGTCCCCAGGATAATGCGCTCATATCCGATCTCCAGGAGTTTCGCGATATCTTCCTCTGTCCGCACGCCTCCGCCGACCTGCAGCGGTACCGTTACGCTCTTGGCGATCTTCTTCAGCATGGGCCAATTGGCGATACGTCCCTGCTGCGCGCCGTCCAAATCAACAATATGCAGGTGTTCCGCCCCCTGGCTGACCCATTGGCGGGCCATGGCGGCCGGGTCCTGGCCGTATTTCGTCACTTCATTAAAATGCCCCTGAGCCAGGCGCACCACACTTCCGTCTTTGATATCGATAGCGGGAAAAATGATCATTGTGTGTCCTCTGGTTATTAAGTAAAGCAAATTGTAAAGAGCGAACAGAAAATAGATAATAGCGAATGGACAATAGCTAATAGTAAATACTTAATAGCGAATGGACAATAGCTAATAGTAAATACTTAATTGTATGGGGCCAATATTATCTCAGGGCATTGCACCAGTTACTATTTCTTATTTTGTATACTTTATTTTCTATTCCCTATTCCCTATTCGCTATTTGCCGTTATTAATTTCTAAATTAATAAAGTTTTCCAATATCTTCAATCCGGCGGTCTGGCTTTTTTCCGGGTGAAATTGAACCCCGTAAATATTGTTTCGATGGACCGCTGAGCAGTATTTGATGCCGTAATCCGTTATCGCTGCGGTATCCCCGGGGTGAGCCGGGCGTGCGTAAAAGGAGTGGCAGAAATAAACGTCTATGCCGTCTTCAAGGCCGTCCCAAAGCGGGCAGGGCTTCATATTAAGGCTGTTCCAGCCCATCTGCGGAATCTTAAGTCCATCAGGAAAACGCTCGACATGTCCGGGGAGAATGCCCAGACCGCGGCTTTCTCCGAATTCCGAACTCTTCTCGAACAAAAGCTGAAACCCCAGGCAGATCCCCAGGAAGGGCTTTTTCTTTTCGATCTCCGTCAGGATCACATCTATCAGACCCAGATCAGTGAGGCGGTCCATGGCCGGAGCAATAGCCCCCACTCCGGGAAGGACGATTTTTTCTGCCTTCGCGATATCCTGAGGCTTCTGGGTGATAGTGGCGTCAGCGGCGCCGGCAGTCTCCAGTGCCTTCTGCACCGAGCGTAAATTGCCCATACCGTAGTCAATGATCGCGATCATATGTGTTTCCTAGCTCCCCGATAATCTTGGGGCGGACAGCCGTGTAACGGGTTAGTCAATGATCCCTTTGGTAGAAGGGACTTCTCCCTGACGCCGGGGATTTATTCCGACAGCCTGCATCAGGGCCAAGCCGAATGATTTAAAAACGGCTTCCAGGTTGGTGTGCAGATCATCGCTGGCGTTTTTGATCTCCACATACATCGTGGCGCCGAGAGTGTGGGCGAACGATTCCAGGATGTGCTCCAGATAAGCGGCTTTATACCCTTCCTGCTCCAGCTGATCTTTTCCCCCCATGTCCAGCGTCATATATCCCCGTCCGCTGATGTCGATCACGGTCAGTCCGACAGTGGATTCCATCGGGGCATGATCCGAACCGAAGCGGCGTATGCCCTGTTTTTCATCAAGAGCTTTTTTGAACACCTTACCCAGGACAATACCGATATCTTCATTGGTGTGATGCGGGTCTATTTCCAGGTCCGCTTTTTTGACTTTCAGATCCAGGTCGAAACAACCGTGAAAGGCGAATAGTTCCAGCATGTGATCGAGAAAACCGATCTGGGTTTTGATCGCTGTTTTGCCGGTTCCGTCGATGTTCACGGTTGCGGTGATCTCGGTCTCCCGGCTTTTGCGTTCAATGGTGGCGGTGCGTGATTCCATAATATTGTCCTTTTAAAATTGCGAATGGTTACTTGTGAATAGTGAATGGTGGAGCGTCTGTTCGCTGGTTACGATTTTTTATTTGCTATTTCCTATTTTCCATTCTCGATGAGTTATTCAAATCTGACTTTGATTGATTCATAATGTTTCTGCAGGCCTTCCAGCTGGGCGACGTGTTCGATCGGTTCACGGATCTTTTCCAGAGCCCGTTTGGAATACGAGATCACATGGCTTTTCTTGGTAAAATCCGAAAGACACAATCCGGAAAAGAAACGCGCGCTGCCCAGTGTCGGCAGAACATGGCTTGGTCCGGCGCCGTAGTCGCCCAGGGCGGTGGGAGAATATTGTCCCAGAAAGATGGCCCCCGCGTGTTTGATATCTTTCAGGATCGTGCGGGGATTATTGGTCAGGATCTGCAGATGTTCCGGGGCGATCTTATTGGTGATATCAGCCATTTCCTTGACATTTTTGGCATGGACGATATAGCCGTTCTGCACGCGCGGCTTAACATATTTGATCAGTTTCTTGCAGGTGGTCACCAGCACCGAAAGCCCGCCCAGATGCTCCGCCTGTCCCTCGAGTTCCGCGACGACAAAGTCCGGGTTGCTGTGGCGGTTGGCAATGACGACGAGTTCTGACGGGCCGGCCAGCATATCGATGTCCACATAGCCGAACAGCTGGCGTTTGGCCTCAGTCACGTACATATTGCCGGGGCCGACGATCTTATCGACACAGGGGATGTGCCGTGTCCCCAGGGCCATGGCAGCGATGGCCTGCGCCCCGCCGACTTTGTAGATCTCATCGACTTTGAGCAGCTGTGCGACAGCCAGGATATAGGGATTGATATACCCGTTCTCATTCGGCGGCGCGGCGATCACGATACGCTTAACCCCGGCGACCTTGGCCGGGATCGCTGTCATATAGACCGACGAGACCAGCGGAGCTGTCCCGGCGGGAATGTAAATGCCAACGCTGTCCAGCGGCTTGATCTGTTCTTTGAGCAGAATACCGGAATCATCTTTGATGCGGGCAGGTTTCTGTTTTTGCGCTTTATAGAAGTCCGTGACATTCTGGATAATGATTTTTAAATATCCGACGAAATCGCTGGTGATGTTCTGAAAGGCGCCGCTGATCTCGCATTCCGGGACACGCAGGTCCTTGGCCTCCATCCGGACATTGTCGAACCGGCGGGTGTACTTGAGAACCGCGTCGTCGCCGTTGGCGTCGATATCCTGTATGATCCTGCGGACTTTTTCTTCAATGCTTTTTTTGCGGAAATGACGATTACGGTCATAAAGCCGTTGTAATCCGTTGCCGTCTTTTTTTAAAATGCGCATAGTTTCCTGCCTGTGGTTAAGGAGTCAATTCACCAAATACCATTTCCCGTGCCTGCTGGACAGCCTGCTTCAGCTGAGAGGTGTCCTTGCTTCCCGCCTGGGCGAACTGCGGCCGCCCTCCGCCGCTGCCGTTGATGACCGGCGCGATCATCTCGATGATCGCGTCAGCCCCCAGATCCTTTTTAACAAGATCATCACTGACAGACGCGATCAAAACCGCTTGATTTCCATTCTTTGAGCCGAAGACCACGACACTGCTGGGGACTTTTTGTTTGA
Source organism: uncultured Planctomycetales bacterium (assembly GCA_964595465.1). Classification (GTDB taxonomy): domain Bacteria; phylum Omnitrophota; class Gorgyraeia; order Zapsychrales; family JANLHA01; genus JAKLFA01. The sequence goes on from CAZQQI010000016.1 coordinate 28,250, forward strand.
CGGTGTCCGATAATCTGCGCAGGACCGCGACATCAATATCCTGAAAAACATGGGTAACAACGCGTGTTGTGCCGGCTTTTTCCGCGTTTTCAATCAATTGGTTTAGTTCGGCCGCTAATGCCTTGAACCGGTAATTCAACAGTTCTTTTTCCAGCTGTTTGATCCGTTTCCCCTGCGTTTTGATGTGATCCGGTAAGGCGGCGGCCTCGGCCCGGGCGACGGCGGCACTGTCTTTAAGAAGCTGTTCGTCACGGTGGATCAGTTCGATCGCATTACGTCCGGTGACCGCTTCGATACGGCGTATCCCCTGGGCAATAGCGCCTTCACCGGTGATCTTAAACAGGCCGATCTGACCGGTTACGTCCAGATGCGTGCCGCCGCAGAGTTCAGTGGAATAATCCGGAATATGCACAACCCGTACCGTTTCTGCATATTTTTCCGCGAAAAAGGCCAGAGCGCCTTTTTTACGCGCTTGTTCCATAGTCATGGAGGTCTTATCTACTGTACGGCAGGACCGGACCATGCTGTTGACAACGATCTCGATCTCACGGATCTGCTTTTCTTTGACGGCCTGTGGATGAGTAAAATCGAACCGTAAACGCTTATCATCGACCAGTGAGCCCTGCTGCTGAACATGGTTTCCCAGGACGCGCCGCAAGGCCGCTTGAAGCAGATGCGTAGCGGTATGATTGCGCATGACATCCAGACGGCGTTCTTCATCGACTTCCGCGATGATCTTCTCCCCTTCTCGCAGCATGCCGTCTGTAACCGTTCCTTCGTGGATATGGACATCATCGATCTTGCGGGTCTCCCGGACCTTGATCTTGCCGGTACCGGTACGCAGAATCCCTGAGTCCCCGATCTGTCCCCCGCTTTCGGCATAAAACGGGGTCGCCTCCAGAACGATCTGGACGTCATCCCCGTCTTTAGCCGAAGAAACAGTTTGAGCGTCTTTGAAGATCCGCAAAATTTTCGATTCCGCCGACAGGGTGTCATAACCGAGAAAAAGCGTTTTGGGAAGATCGAGATCAAGCTCGGTTTCTGTAAAGACATCACCAAGCATCTTACTTGAGGCGCGCGAGCGCTCCTTCTGCCGGGTCATGTGTTCGTTAAAGATCGTGACGGCCTTTCTGCGGTCATATTGGTCCGGTCCCAGTTCTTTATCTGCGATGGAAAAGCTGGTCGTGGAGGGCAGTCCGTGAGTGTCGTGCAGGGCGAAGATGTATTCCCCCAGCTGTTCAGCAAAATCTTCCCTGTCTGATGTTTCCCGGATCATGGTCTTGAGTTCGGGGATCTTGGTTTTCCATACCGCGATAAATGCGTCCTCCGTCTTTTCAATGAGCCGGGCAATGGTTTCGCCCTTTTCCCGGATATCAGGATAAGCGTCACCCATGACATCGGTCACAGTATTGACCAGTTTGTAGACCTGCGGTTCCTGAAGACCGTTATTTTTAAGGATGATATTCAGGCTGCGGTTGATCAGGGTCTTGACCACAGAACCGCGTTCCTTATTGGACGGGATAATCCCGTCGCTGATGGCAAAGACCGCGGCGCGGATATGGTCAGCGATGATGCGCTGTTCTGCTGATGAGAGGTCTGCGGAGATGTTTTTTTTGATCGCCTTGATGATCGGGACAAAAAGATCGGTTTCAAAATTGCTCTCCACCCCCTGGATCACGGCACACAGCCGTTCCAACCCCATACCGGTATCGATATTTTTGTTAGGCAGGGGCTCAAGGTCTCCGCCCTCTTTACGGTTAAATTGGGTAAAGACCAGGTTCCAGACCTCAGCGAAACGCCCTTCAATATCATCGGGATCATCAGGCACAGATTTATCGCCCGGGCGGTAATCGTAGAAAATTTCTGAACAGGGTCCGCAGGGACCATTCGGTCCGTCCTGTTTGGCGTTGGACGGCCAAAAATTGCTTTTGTCGCCGAGTTTGAAGATGCGCTCTTCCGGCAGGCCGATGGTTTCACGCCAGATCTGATAAGCTTCTTTATCGTCATAATAGACCGAAACCCATAAACGGTCTTCCGGGATACCGAGTTCCCGGGTGAGAAATTCCCAGGCCCATAGGATAGCGTCTTTTTTAAAATAATCTCCGAAAGAAAAATTGCCCAGCATTTCAAAAAAGGTGTGGTGGAAGTTGGTCTGTCCGACCTCATCAAGGTCGTCGGTACGGATGCACTTTTGCGAGCTGGCCGCCCGGGTGTATTCATCGACATTTCCCAGAAACTGACGTTTGAATTGCTGCATTCCGGCGGTGGTAAAAAGGACGGTGGGATCCTCTTTGGGGACGACTGAATCACTGGAGACGACAGTGTGCCCCTTGGATTCGAAAAAAGACAGAAATTGTTTGCGTATCGTATTGGCTGATGACATCGGTTCACTCATCGTTTTGTTCATTCGTATAAATAAAATTTACGGCGCGGATCACATTGCGTATACTGAAGCCTCGGCGTGCTAAATAGCCATAAAGGCGGCGGCGTCCTGTCCGGGTGTCCAGTTTTTGATATTGCCGGACGCGCTGTGCGGCTAATGCCGTAACTGTTTCATATTCTTCATAATCCCGCAATACTTCCGTCAATGCCCGGGTGCAGATATCATCAGAAATTCCTTTTTGCCGGAGTTCCTGTTTGATCCGGCTGACGCCGAAAGGCTTGATCAGCCGGGAACGGGCCCAACCGATGGCGAATTTCTGATCATCGATCAGGCCCAGGTCCCGAAAATAACTGACGGCCCGGTCGATGACCGCGGCCGAGAGGTCTTTTTCAGCGAGTTTCCGGCGGATCTCCTGTTCACTGCGGGGCCGGTATTTCAGATAACGGAAAACAGCTGTCTTGGCCCGGGTGAACGGGTTGCGGTTCAGCGGATCTGCCATAAGGCGGTCAGGCCGGGAGACCGGATTTCTGGCGGATCTCTTTTTCCAGGGCTTTCATCATTTTCGGGTTATCCAGAAGATAGCGCCGCGCGGCGTCTTTCCCCTGTCCGATCTTCTCTTCCCCGTGAGAGAACCAGGAGCCGGCCTTTTGGATCAGGTCATGCTTGACCCCCAAACTCAGGATATCGCTGGCCCGGGAAATCCCTTCATTGAAATAGATCTCAAATTCCGCTTTGCGGAACGGTGCCGCAACTTTATTTTTTACGATCTTAGCCCGGATCCGGTTGCCGATAAATTCCTCACCCTTTTTCATGGTCTCGATCCGGCGCAGATCGATGCGTACCGATGAGTAGAATTTGAGTGCGTTTCCGCCGGTGGTGGTCTCGGGATTGCCGAACATGACACCGATCTTCATGCGGATCTGGTTAATGAAGACCACGGTGCTTTTGGACCGGCTGATAACGGCCGTGAGTTTGCGCAGGGCCTGAGACATGAGACGGGCCTGCAGTCCCATATGGCTGTCGCCCATGTCGCCTTCGATCTCAGCGCGGGGTGTTAAGGCGGCGACCGAATCGATAACCACCAGGTCCACGGCGTTAGAACGGACCAGGGTCTCGGCAATCTCCAGCGCCTGTTCTCCGGTATCCGGCTGGGATATCAGCAGGTCTTCCAGCTTGACCCCTACCTTTTGAGCATAGGTCGGGTCAAACGCGTGTTCCGCGTCAATGAACGCCGCGACGCCGCCGGCCTTTTGAGCCTGGGCGATGACACTCAAAGTCAGTGTCGTTTTTCCCGAGGCCTCCGGACCGTAGATCTCAACCACACGTCCGCGCGGAAATCCCCCGACACCCAGAGCGATGTCCAGCTCCAGGGATCCCGTTGAGATCGCGGGCACGTTCTGACGGGCACTCCCGTCGAGCTTCATAATGGATCCCTTGCCGAATTGCTTTTCGATCTGGTTCAGGGCCAAATCAAGGGCCTTGCGTTTCTGTTCCACATCAACCGTTTTTTTATCATCTGCCATAATATTTATCCTTCCTCAAGGTCATCATTGAAAATCTATGGGATCCGCATCCAGGGGATGAGCGATCTGCGGTATGATAATTCCTAATAAGTATATATATGTGAGACGGAGTTTCAATTATACCCAACCCCCCTGACATTGTCAACCAAAGGGGCCGCTTTTGTTTTTTAAGAAGATCTGGAGCCGGAATCTCTGAAAAAAGCGCTGGAATTCATCAGAGATTTTTTAAAAATTCATGGTCAGCAACATGGGATGGCGTTTCTGATGATACGACGAATGACGTGGTTTTTCGTATAACTGAAGGCATGATACTTCGTGAACGATATCTAATGAATTGTGTTTTTCGGCGCTTTTGATCTTATCCTGATCCTGACGCAGACCAAGCAGTTGAGGGATCATAACCGGTGTCTGGTGAATAATAACCGGGATGAATCCTTCTATGTCCAGACGCAGCTGCGGCAAAGGCTGTTGTTCTGTGGGTAAAGGAAACCCGCTGCCGTCGCGCAGGATCTGCACCTCAAACCCTTCAGAATAAAGATCGATACCGCCGACTGTTTCTGTTTCTGAGGAACGGTCATTGAGAAGCGCCGGATCCGCGTCCGATGAGGTTTTTTTGCGTGAATCACGCTGTTCGCGGTATTTTTCTTTTTGGGCTTCCTTTGTATTCTCGACGCGGATGGATTCCTGCCGAAGTTTATACTCACGGTACATTTTTTCCCAATAAAGTTTTTCTTTCGGTGTGGAAGCGGAAGCGGCTTCTTTTTTTATCAGATCAATATGGTTAGCGGCCCTTGCGAAAACGGTCGGGAACAGCCCTTCTTTGCGGATCCTGGTCCGCCGGTCGGATGAATCAAGGGCTGCAAGATACAGTTCAGCGAGAGTCGCGTTCTTATTCGGCGTTCCGCTGAAATTCTCTTGTATTGAAACCCCGGTTAATTTGATCAGGGTGACCCCTTCATCAACGTTCGCCTGGTCCAGTGCCGTGATCGTATCTTTTAAAACATTGCTAAAATCTTCTTCAGACAATTGGGTCCCCAGCGCGTTCCATGAGGTCTTTAGTCCGGATGCTCCAAGAGTGCGGAACAGTTCGCGACGGGCCCAGGGGTCGGCCTCGCGTCCGGCCCGGGCGATCAACCGGGGGACCAGTTTCAGAGTATCGACGGAGGACGGTACAAAACGCATGAGGTCACGGGCCATCTCGTACCCCATCTTTCTGTGTTTTTCATCCGGCATATTCATATATTGAATGGCATGTGTCTGGGCACGGCGGTCTTTTTCAGGATAGAACCCAAGACGGGTAAAGACGTAATCCCTGCCGGCTTGAAAATCCCTAAAGGTTGGCTGATTCTTCTGTCCTTCAACCAGGTCAAACGGTAAAAGGGCCTTGAGCATTTCCGCCTCAGGAACACGCTGTTTGCCTTCTACCGTGATGGGTCGGGAAAGGCTGTTAACATTTTTCAGATAAGACTTGATCGACTCGCGTTGTTCGCGGGTGAATTTATCCAGAATACCAGGATCATTACGAAAGTTCATCCTTTGCAGTCCCCGAACACCTTGTCCCTGTGTTTCGATATTACGATCCTGCAGAAGCCGGAGAAAAGCGAAAAAGGCCTCTGGATCATCGCGGGGAATCTCCCGGTCGTCGATCAGTTGAGCCAGCCCGTAGGCTGCCGTGGGATGTGTGCGGCTCAGATCGATCAGACGGCGTTTCACGATCTGAGGGTTCATGCCCTTTTCCAGGAGGGCCTCCATTTTGACCTTCAGGACATCGCGATGGTCTTCATCCAGGCTGGCTAAGACCTTCTTTTTAGCTGCGGCGTCCCATTCCCCGGATAAATATAAGGCGTGAATATACATGATCCGTACATCCGGGTTTTGGTGAGCCAGCATTTTTTCAATTGGAGCCTGATTTAAAATATTTTTATTATTTATCGCTGCGCTCAGAAAAGCCTGCGTGAGTATGATCCGCATGGGTTCGCTCATAATTTCTTGATCGATACTGTATTTCGGATCCAGAGTGGGATCATCAAACAGGCTCTGTCCAACTTCTGTACGCCGCTGCAGCCGTTGGGACGGCCGGATACCTCCTCCTTGCTCCAGGCCGGCTAATACATGTGCGGCGGTGGTGCGAATTGCGGGAATGCCTTCTTCATCCGGATCGAAACGGTCTTCTAACGAATTGTGCAGAATGGTCCAAAGATCACGCAGACGGCTTCGTATGGCACGGGCTTCGTCCATGGAGTCTTCGGCCGTCTGCGTCGTCATGCCTTTTTCCAATTCGCTCAAACGTGTGATCCTTTCATTTAAAAAGACCTGCAGTTCACGGATAATTTGCCAGCGGACAGCCCAGTGATCATGTTCGAGAGCTTTGTTCAGGGCAGCCCCGATCCGGTTCAGACGCTGGATACGGTCGCTGCCGCTGATCGTTTGACTTCTTTTGATCAATGCGACTGTGGCATACCCGCTGACCAGTGAATCGCGGTCCTGAGCGATCTGGATCAGAGCCTGTTCGGCCTGGTTTCCCGGAAGGGTTGCCAGAGCCTGTATGGCCTCGATTTGTAATTTTAATACCCATCCTTTTCGAGCGGCCCAGACCAGATCAGCGGGAACGGTTTTTGAACGGTGTGCGCTGCGGACCAGCGAATCAAAATTGACCGGATTACCGTCCGCGTTGAGAAAGACGCGCCGGGTCTGCCATAATTCGATCGACCGGAGAGCGTTGGGGGCGTAATCAGATACCTTATAATATGCCGGCGGGAAGATCCCGATGAATGTTTGAGGTGAAATATTTCCCAGGGCCTCAAGAGCCTGAAGGCGGATGGCGATGTTGCCCCGGGTTGCCGCTGTTTTCAACAGCTCGGTAACCGCCGGGATATCTTTGGCATTCTGACGGGCGATCTTTTCCAGGACATTGATCCACATGGCCTGACGGTCTGCGGACCGCGCGTCGGCAGAGAATAGCGCTTCCCGAAGTGCCTCAGAGATCTTCTCAAGATCCTGGGCACGGCCCTGCCAATGTTCAATATCAATCGTTTCTCCGAGCGCGCGGACGGTTTTTAAATTGTCCGTTTGAGAAACAGCTGATGAGCGGGTATCCGCTCCATACTGCTCAAGGAGCTGATTGATCTGAGCCTGAATATAGGCATCGCGGATCTTTCTGACCGAATGTTGTATCTGTTCTGTGATATGCCGTCGCAATCCATCAGGTTGATCCCCCTTAAGTTCAAGAAGGGTCCTCCCTTGCCTCAGCAGAACGGATGCGGCGGCGTTGCCGGCTTCACCGTTACGGACAATATCCGCCAGCGCCGAGATCACGGACTTTTTGAGCTCATAACTCTCTATCTTGGTATAGAAAGAATCCAGAATGGATACAGCGTCTTTCGTTCCGGCCTTTCCAAGCAGCATGACGGCATGGGCGGATTTTTGCAGATCTTTATCCTGCAGGCGTTCGGAAAGGGCCTTGACCTTATACTCGTAATTAAGGTTCTTGAGGCCCTGCCCGGCCAAATCCTGAAGGATCGGGTCTTTCATGTGCAGCATAGACAGGAAGATCGTTTGTAATTGATGGCGCTGAATTTTCGAAAGGTCCTTTTCGGTCGCGGCCCGGGTAAATAAATAGGCCATGGCCCGGTAAGCATTGGTCGGGTCCCGCTGGCTCATGTATTTTTTAATTTGATCTTTACGCCACTCAATTCCGATCTCGGCCGCGAAGATGTCGATAGGCAGCTTCAGGCCCGGCGGGACCGTGCGCATAAAATCCGCGATCTGCTCTGAAAGCCAGTATTCCGCTCCGGTGTCTACGGCGGCAGAGAAAATATCATCCCCGGCATGGACCCGTTGAAGGAAATTTCCTGTGGTTCCAAGTCCTTTATAAATACCGGCGGTCTGCTGATCTCGGGCCGTGTACAGTCCCATAAGGTTGCGCTGCGCGTATATCCCCCAGGCGTTAATAAAGACATCCAGCAGACGGTCACCGGCCTGTTTGAAGATGTCCGGAGAGAGTTCGCGTTCCTGCTTGAATAACGTTTCACGGAGCAGTTTATGATTATTGACTGCTTTCAGCGCGGTCAGGGCGTAGGACCGGACCGCAGGGTCTTTATCCTGAAGAAGATGGACCAGTGTGGCAACGGCCTTTTTCGATTGGTCCAGACGGGCCAGACGCTGCAGGGCGGCGATCCGGGTCTGCGGGTTATTTGACAGGGTCGCGATATCAATGAGATGGTTAAGCGCGTGATCTTCGAATGGGTTGCGGATAAGATCAATAAGAAAAAGATACATGCCGCGGTCCAACTCTATCCGCACCTCCATATCCGGTTGTGTCCAGTGTGATCTCGTGATTTCATGCGTGATCTCGACTTCTTCTTCTATGGTCTGTCCGAACCATTCTGTTTCAACCAGCTCGGTCGTGGTCCATTCCTGGTCGAGTTCCCGTTCACCTCTCTCCCAGCCTCTCCCGCCGATCTCCCAAAATTTTTTCCGTGAACCGTAATTACTGCCTCTCACACCTATAGCATGGTCAATACGTTCAAAGGCATTATCCGGCAAGTGACCGAAACTGCGCATGACTTCAATGATGGTCCGGATATCATCTTCGGTAAAGAATCTAACCTGACCGGTGCTGAATTGTAATGCGTCCAGGGCAGCTTCCCGCTGAACCGTGGTCTGTGATTTCTCAGCGAGACGGGCGATATGGATAAGGGTGCCCTGGTCATGGCGAAAACCTAATATGCGGACAGCGGACGCAGAAATATAAGGATTTGATGAGTTGACGAGAGTAAGGAGTTTGTCTTTGGCGTCGGCGGCTGTATTACCGATCAGCCACGTCTGCGCAACAGTCCTGCTTTGTTCATTGGGATGACCGACCAGAGCGGTCAAATGGTTAAGGATACGGCGGTCAAAATCTTTTTGTTCCGTTTTGTTCAGGCCCTGGCGGATCAGAACCAAAGCGGTGTTAACAGCGCGGGCGGTTTCCGGACCGGAGGCTGCCGCGTCGGCCAGAAAGGCTGCGGATTCCAGGCCTTCGCTTTTGATCAGATCAGGATCGCTCTTGAGACGTTCAGTGAATGCGGTGATCTCATTAGCTGTCTTTTGATCCTTCCCAAGATTCAGCCGCAGGTCATCGACCATTGCGGCGACGTGATTACTGTTGATCCTGAGCGGGGCTTCATACCACGAGCCCGGTCTTTTGCCGATGGAAGTACAACCGGCCACTGTTAATATGACTGCGACACCAAGACCGCCCAAAAAGGTCCGTTTGGAAGAGCTAAGAAGGGCTTCATCGGTATCGGTCATGTGGTCTCGATTGTTTTCTGCGCTGTTGTCGTTCTCATCATCAGGTGTATCTGCTTCTGCACGTGATGAATCGGATAAAGTCAGCCGGCCCAGACCCAGCAGGGCCTGTGCGCGCATATAGCGGTAAATCCGGTAAACAGCGAACTTGTTACGCCGGGCAAAACTGCTGGCCAAAGATCCTCCTTTATTCTCAATGATCCCCACGCTCTCATCTTCCGGGAGTTTTTCGAAATAAACACGTTCAAGACCCTCCTCATCAACTTGCCACTTTTTCAGGTCTTTTCCGTCTTTTTCTTCAACGGGTTTGAGTTCATCAGGGAAACGGAATTCCAGAAATTGTTCGAGGATCTTCCGGGCCTCTTTCGCGGCTGAAGCCTGAACGTCCTGCAGTCCTTCGATCGGTCCGTGTTCCATGATATCTCTTAATGCATGAAGAGCAATGGCGCCCTTCAGCATGCCGGAACGGCTTTTGAGATCAATGATCTTCTCCCCGGTATCTTCATCTTTAACAGAGAACAGCTCTTTTTTATACCGTTTGACCATGGCGGTAAGCGGATGATCTTTAGCATCCCGGGGCTGTATACGCAGAGCCTGTTCCTGAAAAACATCATAAAATCCGGGATATTCATCAAACAGCGATCTCCAGGCCGTGATGAACGTGTCGGTCGATGTGGTGCCTTTTTCGAAGCGGGCCGTCAAGGCCTCTTTGACAACCGATATGTATTTTTCGAGAGAAGTTTTTTTGTGTTCGTACTTAATAATCCTCGCGTTAATTTGTGCGGTTTTCGACTTTTTGGTCTTTTCTGTGAAGTTGCCGTATTGGATTTCGTGCCTTTGTGTTTCGGCGGCAGTGATCTCGGAACTTATGGACTCTACGTTTTTTATCAGAACGATTTCCGTTTCAAGAAGGGTTTTTGTGACGTCCGGTTCTTCCTTTGTTTCTTTCAGGTCAATGACCTGGCGCCAGAATTGTGAACGCCTGGGACCGGGAGTGTTGAAACGGACAATCTCCAGGAGCCCCTTTTTTGAATTCGACTGACGCAGCCATTTGAGCTGTAACAGCGCGACGATCAGCCCCAGAACGATCACATAATTACGGATCGTCTCATTTTTAAGTGCGTTCTGACGATCTTTGAGGCTTGTATAATCCGGGTCATCCGCGATATGAGATTCATCTAAAAGCTTGCGGATATTTTCATTGCGTTCGAGCGGAGGTTTTTTAAAACGGGTTCCCCAATAATTCTGTTCAAGCAGAAGTTTTACACCGTGCAGCAGGCTGTTTTCATCCGGCACCGGATTGTTTTGGACAGTCGCCCAGAGATCATCGATCACTGCTTTACCCTTTTCGGACTCAGTTCCGCCTATTTCATCCAAAGTCTTTTTAAGATCATCCGGATCGATTTGGGTCTGCAGGGCCACAAGATCATCTAAAAGATCACTTTCAGCCGGTATACGCCGGATCAGAGTGGAAACCAGCTTTTGCAGGCGTTGAATATTTCGATCGGTCTGCCATTCCTGTAATTTAGGATCCTGCATGACGTACCGCAACTGTTCAATACGGGATTCAAGGTCTGACTGCAAACGCGTTTCAATTTCTTTAAGAGCGTCTCCGGCGGCTTGGCGGACTGAATCATCTTGATGCAGGTGATTGATCTTGACCAATTCCGGGACAAGCCTGATGTCGCCCAGTTGACCGGCCAAATGGATATCCGCTATTTTAGGATACGGTGCCATAAGCTTGCGTCTCATGTCCAGAGTCAGGGGATCGGACGCGGCTTGAAGAAAAGTTTCCGGGGTCATGGTTTCATAATAGGCAGGATCAGGTGCCGTGGACCGATCCAGTTTGGTCTGCTGGTGATTTCCGATCCAGAGCGTCAGCATACCGACGATAGCAGAACTCGCAAAGATCATTCCGATGATCGTTCCCGGACGGCCTTCATATTCGATCTTGGCTTTTTTGCCGGAACGGATGATCTCTTGTTCGCGTTCATAACGGCGTTTTTTTAATTTTGCCATCCACCATAATGGGATTAGTGAGAATGATCCAACGGCAAAAAAGGGCAAAAAGGTGTTGAAAAAACCGGCCTCTTGCCCGGGTTCCGTGTTGTCTTGCAAAACCGAGGGGTTCGGACCGGTTAAAAAGAGGTTGATCTTCCAGAGGGCCTCCCAGTCTTGTAATTGGGAACCTTTTGAAGGTATCAGCATGACCGTTGTTCCGGTCTTTTTGTACAGCGATGTGGCGTATTTCCGTACAGCGTCAATGGATGAGGTCTTAATGATGACAAAGCGGCCATTTTTGAGTTCCTGTACCTCATCGACCTTAAGACCGGTTAAAGCGGCCAGCAATGAACTTGACCGTGAAATTGGAGGCAATTGATACCAGAAATCTGATCCCTTAAAGATCTCTCTCATGGCCTGAAGCTGATACTCTTTTCCCCCCTTGGGGAATTTGATCAGGATCATTTCGCCGCTCTCCAGCCCCTGCCGGATGGAAGCGGAAAATTCCTTGTCTGCGGCAAAAGAGTCTGAATGTATGAATTGGTTCAGAACCGTTGTCTGAAGAGGGTCCTGTCGAATGTCTTCTATATCTCCGACAGGGTTCCACTGCATGAACCACAGAGTCTGCATGGCGGCCCGGTAGAGTGCGGGGTCATATTGATCTTTATCTGTATGAATTAAATAAGCAACGAATTCTTTAATCAGGGCGGTCTTAGTCGGCAATTCCAGCTGCTGAACCCCACCAAGCTCGGCTGATACCGGATGGCCTATTAAGGCCTGTATCCGTTCGGCATCGTGTTCAACAAATTTTTGAAAACGCTGCCGCGATATCGGTTGCGATAAAATGAACTTATAAATGCTGTTTAAATCGGCGTCTGTGATGTCATTGGTTCGGTGATCAAAGAGCTCAGATAAAATACGAAAAGATTGCGGGTGTGAATCAGCGCCATTTTGCGCCACACTGTTAATCAGAATGCCGGCCGCGGCATTGTAGTGCGGTGTTTCAGTTTTTAACGTATGGACAATATCCCGGGTTATGACGCGTTCATCAGCCGGGGGTTTCAGCTTCCCCTCTTCCATACGATAATAGATTGGTTGTGGATCGTTAATGATATGTTGAGCACCGCCGTGGGTATACATTGCCGCCATAAAACCAAGAGACGCGAACGTGATCTTGGAAAGAACATCAAAGAGGATCCGATACGTTTTAGAAAAATCTTCGATTGATGTGCGTATCCTTTTTTCAAACTGTCCCAGAAGGAGTGTGAAAATAATGACAACACCAAGATGGATGAATTCCGGCGGAAGATCGTCAAGCAGACTGAGAAAATCTTCTTCAAAGCCGGCTTTAACCGTTGCCGCCCGGATCTCCGAACGGAAAGCGGGATCCTGACGGGACAGAACATAAACATCATCAATTAAACGGGAATCCAGAAATGACTGCGGATGTATTTCAGGGTTTTTTTGATCCAGGTTTTCATGGCGGTCCAGAATATTAAGCAGTTTTTTTTGTGCCGGTGTGAGTTGTTCTGCCGGACTGATCTGGGATGAGGTATCCGACTGATTGATAAAATTGTCCGTGGCACGGCCTAATAGACGGGCGGCCGATTCGGATACGCGGGGTTCCTCGCCGGTTTGTTCGATAATATGTTCAAAAGTCAAGGGTTCGGGAATGAGTCCCGGACGTGTTCGCAAAAAATCCAAAGCCTGGGCCCGGACGTTTCGGTCCGGGTGGCGGTGCAGATCCATTAAGGCCTGTTGCTGCTGGAGCCAGGGCGCCCATCTCTGGAAGGCGGTTTCAAGCGCAATTTTTTCTTTTTGTGTGAGAGCACGCAGAGAACCGTCCGGCATTTCAATCGTTGTCTTCTGCAGAGATTGCAGCCGTTCATAGGATGTTTCAGCAATAATTTTTTGCTTCAATGGTGGTGTTTTGGCGGGAAACAGGTCTTTATGGTGCATAGCAAAATAGATGGCGAAACCCAATACGGTAAAGGAGACTGCGGCTTTTCGTCCGAGTTCTTTCCAGCCGTTGGCTTTAACCGTAATTTGTTTACGGGCGTAGGACGGGTGGCCTGCCTGCCAGAACCCTCCGAGGCTGAAAAAACCCAGAAATCCGGCCTTATGGACCTCTGTTCCTGAAGCGTAACCTTGTGATGAGAGAAGAAATTCTGTCGCAGCCAGGGCGCCCAGAGCCAATCCTGCGACCAGATAGTCTTTCGGGATACGGGCGAGGAAACGGCCCGCGCGGGAAAATGATCCAGCCAAGCGTTCTCTTCCGTCTGCGGCAGCGCGGCGGGCAAGGGCCCCTGTCTTAGCCGCGTTTTTTTTCGTCCATTCCAGGAGTCGGACGGCCAGTTTGTTTGTTTTTTTCTGCCGGGTGAGCGCATTTCGCTGTTCCGACGTTAGCAGTGCCTCATCTTTGATGATTTCGGGATCGACTTTTAAAGCCAGCTCTACCCCTCCTGACACATATTTGCGCGGGATGATCTGTTGACTGGCTGGATCGTAATCTTCCTTGACGAAATTAAAAACACCTTTGCGGAAAGATTCAATGTACTGTCTGTAGATCTTTTCTTTGACCGCGGGGTCATCAATTTCAATGCCGCGTGTCTTTTTTCGGTCAACGTAGACCTGTCCCAAAAGGCTTTCCCGGAGATTGGTTTTATACCAATCAGCCAGGATCAAAGCGTGATAGATCTGCCGGATCGGTGCGAAATTCTTACCGTGGTTAACTTCACGCTCAATCTCCGGGATCATAACATTGCGGACAATTTCAGCGAACCCTTCATCCTCGTTAGGAGAATTGTTGGTCAAAACAGTATTTTTGAAACCGTGTTTTTCTGCGTTCTTCTGCTGGGAAATATAATCCTGGTCCAGCATAACCTTCAAACGGCTTTCCACAACGAACACATTATTTGCTTTTTGAAAGACCACGGCTTTGTCCGGTACGATCCAGATCTTATTAAAGGTATGGACCGGGAAGTCCTGCCCGGGAAATTTTTCCTCCATACGTGCGTGAATTTTTGTCCACAGTTTTTTGCCGAGGTCTTTTTCCGGATACATGAGAGACGCGGTCAGCTGTTTGAGTATATAGTCCTGCGCCAGGGTATCGCGTCCCATATCTGTTTGAATGAAAGATTCCGGGATGATGCGGTCCTGTTCATAGGGCGAGAGATTGACCCAAAGGTCATTTTCCGGAACGGTCAGCGAGGTCAGGAAATATTTGACCAGTTTATGGGCTTCTTCGTGATAGTCGTCTTTTGTCTGAAATGCCGCGTCTCCCTGCCCCATGATGAAATCCAGGGATAAGGGGTTTTCTGGATAGACGGTCAGACCGCTGATATGCAGGGGTGTAAACGCGGGGGTCAATGGGACCATAGTTCCGGTCGCCGGCAGGCTCAAACCCGAAGATACCGGGACCATCCGGGCCTGAGCGGACGGAGGTTCGATAATATAGGTAAATAGATAGCTAACAATCAGTGTTGAAGCAATGATCTTGAAAGAAGCACATTTTTTAAAGTCTTTGATACTGCGGAACATTAAAATAACTCCTTTTTATGCGAAATGTGGGGTAAATATTCAATACGTGACAGGAAAATATAAAGTTTTCAATTTTAAGTTTAGCTGTTATACGCGCATTTTGAGAGAAGAGAACGTGAAATATCCGTGAAGATGACGATTTTGCCTGTTGTATAGAAAAAGGGATCTCCTTTTCAGGAGACCCCTTTTTAAAGGCTGTTCTTAAAACGGATTACTCTATACAAGTGACTTTTTTATCCTGATCGACGCGGTATTCATTTCCTTCGAAGATGATGCGCCAGGCCGGATAATAGACACTGTCTTCCTTATGGATCAGCTCGATCTCCGCCCCGTCCAGCATCCGCCGGGCTGGAGTATTGCGCCTGGAAAGATGTTTCATTAATAGACGCAGGGCTTTCCTTTTTGGCACGGGCAGGTAAGCGATCGGGTCTTTCACCCAGGTGGCCTCCCTGAACACTCCTGTTTCGGCATCAATGACCGCGATAATCAGGGTTCTCTTTCGGTTAAACCGGGCCCGTTTGCGGGCCGCGCGGGATACGTATTCGTATCCGGCCTCGCGACTCAGGACCTTGACATCTTCACCGTCAGTATCCTGGAAGCGGATTTGCGCTGTCCGGGCTTCTTCTCCTGAACCTGTGGTCTTGTTAATGGGCTGTTCGAACGGAACAAGATAATAGTCTCCTTTGGGAGCGTTGACAAAGATCGGTTTGCGGGCTATCGTGCCGTCAAAGACCGCGGCAAACTCTTGATCATACGGGAGCAGTTCCTGTTGAATTCCCTGGATAGCCGATTCGACGATCAGTAATGCGTCATCATCAAGCTGGTCCCGGGCATAGACCCATTGGCCGGCCCCGTCAACGGACAGGCTTTGGAGCTGGAACCGGTTATCCACAGGCCGTTTTAAACGGGACTTTTGCTTCATGACATGTGTCGTACCTTCTTTTCTGGGCGGTTCAGCAATCGTTACCCATTTGTTGTATACCGGATCTTCTGGATCAACACCTGTCATTGCGACACCGTAGGTGCTGGCCCACTGTTCTGCTGTAATATAGGTGTTCTCTCCGATCCCGGACGGATGCGGATCATTGACCCAGAATCCGTGAACACCGTAATCTTCTGATGTCCAGGGATCATCGGTTGTCCGTATTCCTTTGATAACCATCCAGCGGTCGTAATTCCCGCCAGTGGGGACAACAACCGGGATATGCACGGGATAACCGTCGACCCCATAGCCGTCCGGGTTCTCCTGTCCTCCCCCGGCCGGGTAGGCGATCCATTTGCAGATGGTGTTAAGCGAATCGTCTTGCGTTGCGGCGGGCTTGACAGACCAGTTGTAGTGATATGGCTGATATGGCGGGTCAAGGTTTTGTAAGATCGACCACATGCCGCGGGCGTCAAGTTTATCGGAATCGGAATTCACCGGATAGTTGTCCGCCAGACCGTAGGCCAGGAGTTCTTTCTGATCGCTGATGAGCGGATCGGTGAGTTCAACCGGACCGTCCGGATTTTCCAATTTATTCCACCACATGTACGAGAGAACCATCTGCGCGGCGGCAGGACCGGTGAAATCTTCCAAGGGTTCATCTGCGGGAATTTCCACCTGTATCATCGGGATGTTATCAAGATTGATCAGGAAAGAATCCGTGTCAGTGTAAAAGGTGTAATCTTTGTGGTATTGAATTCCGCTGATCCTGTAATACAGCCGGACATAAACCGTACTGCCGTCAAGCGGGATATTGCTAACTTCCGCAGATGTTTGGGTATTCCATCCTTGACGGAAAATATCACCCCAGGGGGCAGCCTTTACCATATCCGGACTGGTCCCCACTGCCAGGAAGTATTCCGAGGCATCACCGGGTGTCCAATTAAAGGATACAGTTGAATCAGAAAGCGTACTG